>JAGWON010000014.1 GCA_028871055.1 Alphaproteobacteria bacterium | reverse complement strand
TCCTCGAGCTCGCGGACCCGCCGCAGGCAGGGCGAAGGACTCAAGCCCACCGCCTCGGCCAGCTCGACATTGGTCAGGCGCGCGTCGTCCTGCAGTCGGGCGAGGATCTTGCGGTCGATAGCGTCGAGCGCCTCTTGGCGCAATTTCTCGCTCAATAATGCCTCCTTCTAGCAATATAAGTGCCCAATAAAAGCCAATTCTTGGCATCTTCGCAATGATTTCCTGTCGACGCTGCGTTAAGGCTTGAACATGGCCTTGGCGCAACGAAAGCCGCCGCATGAAGCCGCCGCAGTCGATCGGCTCGCGCTGTTGCACGCGCTCGAGCGCAAGGCGCTGTGGCTCAGCACCTGGATGATCCACCACGCTAATCATCTGCGCCCCAATCACGACGGGCTCAAGGTCGGCGGGCATCAGGCGAGCTGCGCCTCGGCGGTGACGCTGCTCACGGCGCTCTATTTCCATGCGCTGCGGCCGGAAGACCGCATCGCCGTCAAGCCGCATGCCGCGCCGGTGTTGCATGCGATCCAATATCTGCTCGGGCGGCAGAGCCGCGCCGCGCTGGAGAATTTTCGTGCGCTTGGCGGCGCGCAATCCTATCCGTCGCGCACCAAGGATACGGCGCCGGTCGATTTCTCGACCGGTTCGGTCGGACTCGGCGTCGGCATGACGCTATTCGCCGCGCTGACGCAAGATTATGTGCGCCTCCATCGCCTGGGCGCCGCCGATCGCCCGGCCGGCCGCATGGTGGCGGTGATGGGCGATGCCGAACTCGATGAGGGGAACGTTTTCGAGGCGCTGCTCGAAGGCTGGAAGCAGGACGTGCGCAACCTGTGGTGGATAATCGACTACAACCGCCAGAGCCTCGATGGCGTGGTCAACGATTACCTGTTCCAGAAAATTCAGCAGTTCTTCGCCACCGTCGGCTGGAAGGTGGTGACGCTCAAATATGGCAAGCGGCTCGGGGCGGTGTTCGCGCGGCCGGGCGGCGCCGCGCTGCGGCGCTGGATCGACGAGTGTCCCAACGACCTTTATTCCGCGCTCACGTTCCAGGGCGGGTCGGCATGGCGCGCGCGGCTTGCCGCCGATCTCGGCGCCGAGCCGGGGATCGCCGCGCTGCTTGCCGCGCATGACGACCAAGCGCTGCACGATCTCATGACCAATCTCGCCGGCCACGACATGGCCGCGCTGGTCGATGCCTTCGATGCGGCAGCGAATGACGAGACGCCGCATTGCTTCGTCGCCTATACGGTCAAGGGCCGCAACCTGCCGCTTGCCGGCCACAAGGACAATCATGCCGGCCTCATGAACCCCGCTCAGATGGAGGCCTTTCGCGCGACGCACGCGATTCCGGCGGGCGCCGAGTGGGATCCGTATGCGGGTCTCGACGTTCCGGCGGAGACGCTGCGCGCATTCCTTGCAATGGTGCCACTCGCGCATTCCGACGCCGCCGCGCGCACCGCCGCGCTGCCGATGCCGGCTATCGGCGTGCGTCTCGGCGAGACCATGTCGACTCAGGAAGGCTTCGGCCGGATCATGACCGAGCTTGGCCGTGACGGCAGCGAATTCGTGCGCCGCGTCGTGACCTGCTCGCCCGACGTGACGGTGTCGACCAATCTCGGCGGCTGGGTCAACCACGCCGGCGTGTTCGCACGCCAAGCGCGGCCCGACGTGTTCCGCGAACAGCATCTGCCCTCGGTGCAGAAATGGCTGCGCACGCCGGCCGGCCGGCATATCGAACTCGGCATCGCCGAGAACAACCTGTTCCTGCTACTGGCGTCGCTCGGCCTTTCGGAAGTGTTGTTCGGCGCGCGGCTGCTGCCGGTCGGTACGCTTTACGATCCGTTCGTGGCGCGCGGTCTCGATGCACTCAACTATGCCTGCTATCAGGACGCACGCTTCATGCTGGCGGCGACGCCGAGCGGTGTCACGCTCGCGCCCGAGGGCGGTGCGCACCAGTCGGTGGTCGAGCCGCTCATCGGCATGGGCCAGCCGGGCCTGACCTATTTCGAGCCCGCCTTCGTCGACGAGCTGCATGCGGCGATGGCGTGGGGTTTTGCCCACATGCAAGAAGACGACGGCGGCTCGGTCTATTTGCGCCTGTCGACCCGCGCGATTACCCAGCCCCAGCGCAACCTGACCGACGAACTTCGTGCCGCCGTTGCTGCCGGTGGCTATTGGCTGAAACCGCCGCAGGCCGGCGGCGAACTCGCGGTCGTCGCCATGGGCGCGGTGCTGCCCGAGGCAATCGACGCGGTGGCGCGACTCGGCGAGCGCAATCCGCGCGTCGGTCTCATGGTCGTGACATCACCCGACAGGCTCTACGCCGACTGGCAGGCGCGCGGCCGCCATTCGCATGCTGCCCGGTTGCTGGCGCCTTTGGGCCGCGATGCGGCGCTGGTCAGCGTGCTCGATGGGCATCCGCTGACGCTGGCGTGGCTCGGCACGGTGCGTGGACAGCGCATCAAGCCGCTCGGCGTGTCCCGGTTCGGCCAGTCGGGCGACATACCCGATCTCTATCGCACCTACGGCATCGATGCGGCGGCGATTGCCGCTGCCGCCGAGGCCGCGCTCGATGGGGCGCGCTAACCTTTCAGTCCGAGGAACGGCTTCACGGCGTTCCGGAATCCATCGGGATCCTGGATGTGCGGCGAATGCCCG
Organism: Alphaproteobacteria bacterium; assembly: GCA_028871055.1. Taxonomy (GTDB): domain Bacteria; phylum Pseudomonadota; class Alphaproteobacteria; order ATCC43930; family CGMCC-115725; genus REEB95. The sequence goes on along the minus strand of JAGWON010000014.1, from coordinate 88,574 downwards.
CAATGCGGCAGCTCGACGAGCTGCGCGCCGGGAATGTTCGCGGCGAGCTCGTGCGACAGCGCCGGCGGCGTTGCCGTGTCCTTGAGCCCAACGACGACCAGCGTCGGATTGTGGATCGACTTGAGCGCGCTGCGCAGGTCGAGCGCGGCAAGCGCTCGGCAGGCGGCGGCGAAATAGCCGGGATCGGTGCGGCGCAGTGCGGCGCGACGCTCCTCGGCGATCGCGGGATGCGCGGCGATGAAATCGGCCGGGAACATGCGCGCCAGCGCGGCGTCGAGCACGGCCGCCATGCCGCCGCTCTCGACCAGCGCGGCCATCTTGTGAAAGGCGGGCTTGCCGATATCGGGTATCGCCGCGCCGGTGTCGACGAGCACCAGCTTGTCGAACTTTTGCCCATGGCGCACCGCCAGCGCCACCGCGACGAAACCGCCGAAGCCGTTGCCGAGCACGTCGGTGTGGGCCGGCTTCAGACCCAGGCGGTCGAAGTTCTCGGCGATGCGGTCGGCGAAATCCTCGAGGCGCGGGCCGGCAGGGACCGACTTGCCAAAGCCGGGCAAGTCGACCAGCAACACGCGGCGCTCGCGCGCGAGCTTCGGCGCCACGCGGTCGAAGGCGTCGCGATCCGACAGCAGCGAGTGCAGCAAGACGAGCGCGCGGCCGGCACCGGCTTCCGCAACGTCGAGATTGGACTGAGTGCCGGTATTCATAGCTCGTCCCGATCCGCGTCATGGCAATCCGGCGCGGTTTCGGATAGCGTTATAAGCAATCCGGCACAGAAGTCGCACGCAATAAATTCTTGGGGAGGAGTCACCGCACATGTCCGCAATGGCCAATTCCGGCGCGCGGCTCGATCGCCTGCCGATCCCAGGGTGGCATTACCGCAACTTCTGGCTGATTGGCGCCGGCATATTCTTCGACGGCTGATGGTTTGTGCGGTGTTGGTGATCGGGTCGTGACACCGTTCGATCTCGTTGAGCCGCCGTCGCTCGGCGAAGCGCTGAAGCTGCTCGAACCCGACGATTCGGCAGTGCGCCCGCTGGCTGGCGGGACTGCGCTGATGCTGCTGATGAAGTCCGGCTTCTTCCGGCCGAAGCGGCTCGTCAGCCTGCGCGCAGCGGGCGAGCGGCTGGCGCGCATCCGCATCGAGCCGAACGGCGAACTGCGCATCGGCGCGATGGTGCGGCTCGCCGCGCTCGAATGGGCGCCGGAGGTGCGCCGCGACTTTCCCGTTATCGGACACACCCTGCGGACGCTCGCGAACGTGCGCGTGCGCAATGTCGCGACGCTCGGCGGGCACCTCGCGCATGCCGATCCGCACAGCGACCTGCCGCCAGTGCTGATCGCGCTCGGTGCGTGCTTGGTGCTGGCTGGTCCGCGCGGCGAACGCGCGGTTCCGGTCGAGGGCTTCGCCACCGGACACTACGAAACCGTATGCAAGGGCGACGAACTGATCGTCGAGGCAACGATTCCGCCGCTCGGTCGCAGGCGCGCGGCCTATGCCAAATGCACGACGCGCTCGGCCGACGACTGGCCGGCGCTCGGCATCGCGGTGGCATGGGACGACGACGGCGCGATCCGGTCGCCGCGCATCGTGCTGGGCGCGGCCACCGAGCGGCCGACCCGGCTCAAAGCGGCGGAAGCGCTGATTGCCGGCCGCACGCTCGACGGCGCGCTGCTGACACGCGCGGGCGAAGCAGCGGCCGAGGAGGCGGACGTGGTCGCCGACGCCCGCGGCTCGGTGTCCTACAAGAAGCAGCTCGTAAAGGTCTACGTCGCGCGCGCTCTGCGCGCGGCGGGGGCCGGCCCGGCGGCGCCATGAGCGCGACCGCGAAAGCCGGCCAGATCGGACGCTCGCTGCCGCGGCTCGAGGGGCGCGCCAAGGTCACCGGCCGCGCCGAATACATCCACAATCTGCGCCTGCCCGGCATGGTGCACGGCAAGATCTTCCGCAGCGCTGTCGCGCATGGCCGCATCCGGCGCGTGGACACCGCCGCCGCGAAAGCGCTATCGGGCGTCTTTGCCGTCGTCACCAGCGACGACATCCGCAAAGTGATCTCCAATCCCTATTACGGACCCGCCTTTCACGACCAGCCGATCCTGGCGATCGACAAGGTGCGTCATGTAGGCGAGCCGGTCGCGGTGGTACTGGCCGAGGATCCGCATGTCGCCGAGGAAGCGATGCGCCTCATCATTGCCGAATATGACGAATTGCCCGCGGTGACGGACGAGGTCGAGGCGATGACCTCAACGGTGATCGTCCACGACGCCCTCAAGCCCGCCGGCATCTTTCCCGACCTGAAACATCTCGAAGGGCGCAAGGGTACCAACGTCGCGCTCGACTTTCACCTGCGGCGCGGCGACGTCAAACAGGCCTTTGCCGAAGCGACCCACGTCTTCGAGCACACCTTCCGCACCCAGCCGGTGATGCATACGCCGCTCGAGCCGATGGTGTCGGCGGCAGAGCCAGGCGACGGCACGCTCACCATCCACACCGCGTCGCAGAGTCCATCCTTCGTCCGGATGGAAGTCGCGCGGCTCTTGGGCTGGCCGGAGAATCGAGTGCGCGTCAAGACTGCGTTCCTGGGCGGCGGCTTTGGCGCCAAGCTCTACATCAAGCTCGAGGCGCTGGTGGCCGCGCTGGCACTGCTCGCGCGACGGCCGGTGAAAATATCGCTGGCGATGGACGAGCAGTTCTTCACCATCACCAAACATCCGTCGACTTTCCGCATCAAGAGCGCGGTCGACAAGGACGGCCGCGTCACTGCGCGCGAATGCGAGGTGTGGTGGAACGGCGGCGCCTATGCCGATGTCGGCCCGCGCGTGACGCAGAAATCTGGTTTCACCGCCGCCGGTCCCTACGACATCGACAACGTGGCAATCGATTCCTACGCGCTCTATACCAACCGGCCGCCGGCAGGCGCGCTGCGCGGTTTCGGTATTCCCCAGCTGGTTTGGGCCTACGAGAGCCACACCGACATGATCGCACGCGCGCTCGGCATCGATCCGGTCGAATTCCGCCGCCGCAACATCCTGCGCGATGGCCGGCCGCAGGCCACCGGCACGGTGATGAAGGATGCCGCGATCGACAAAGTGCTCGACCGCCTTGTCCAGCGCCTCGGCTGGAGCCGGCCGTTCGACCGCGGCCAGGGCAGCGTCAAGCGCGGCCGCGGCCTCGCCGTCGGCTTCAAGGCGTCGATCGCGCCGACGACCTCGGTCGCCATCCTCAATCTCTATGCCGACGGCAGCTGCGGCCTTTATTGCAGTACTGTCGACATGGGCCAGGGCTCGGACACCGCGATGGCGCAGATCGCGGCCGAAGTGCTCGACATTCCCGCCGAAACGGTGCGCGTGGTGCATCCGGACACCGACGTCACGCCCTACGACATGGCGACGCTCGGTTCGCGCTCGACCTATCATATGGGTCACGCGGTCAAACGCGCGGCCGAGGATGCACGCGTCAAGATCGACGCGCTCAAGGCCGACCTCGGCGTGCCGCCGGGCAGCAACGTGCCGCTGGCCGAGTTGTTCCGCCGGAAATACGGCATGCAGGCCGGCAACATCGTCGGCGTCGGCAGCTTCGTGCCGAGCTACGCCTCGCCCGATCACGACACCGGGCTCACACCCAACGCGACGCCATTCTGGATGGTTGGTGGCACCGGTGCCGAGGTCGAAGTCGATACCGAGACCGGCCACGTACGCGTCGCGCGCCTCATCAACGTCGCCGATCTCGGCACGCCGATCAATCCGCGGATCGTCGAGACGCAACTCTCGGGCGGCGCCATCATGCAGCTAGGTTTTACCATGCAGGAGCGCATGGAATTCGCCGACGGCCAGCTCCTCAATCCGAATCTCGCCGACTACAAGATCCCGGGCATGCGCGATCTGCCGGCGCGTATCGAAAGTGAAGCGGTCGACGCAGTGGAGCGGGGCGGCCCTTTCGGCGCCAAGGGTGTCGGCGAAACGGCGACCTTCGGCGTCTCGCCGGCGATCGCCAACGCGATCGACGCCGCAGTCGGCGTGCGGCTGACGGAACTGCCGCTGACGCCGGAGGCGGTCTATCGCGCACTGCGGAAGGCTGGCCGATGAGTGCGACGCGCCGCATCCGCTTCACCCTCAACGGCCAAGCCGCCGCCGCCGAAATCGGCACTCACGAGACCCTGGTCGAAGTGCTGCGCGATCGCTTCGCGCTGTTCGGCGCACGCGAAAGCTGCAGCCAGGGGTTGTGCGGCTGCTGCACGGTCCTGGTCGACGGCCATGCCGTCTCGGGCTGCCTGTTTCTCGCCGCCGCGGCGGACGGCGTCAAAATCCAGACGATCGAAGGGCTGGCGTCGGGCGAGCGCCTTGATCCGGTGCAGGAGGCATTCCTCGAATGCGGCGCGTTCCAGTGCGGCTTCTGCACGCCGGGCTTCATCCTGATGACCCGCCAGTTGCTGGACGAGAATCCGGCGCCCAGCGAGGACGAGATCAGGCACTATCTTTCTGGTAACCTATGCCGGTGCGGCGCATATCCGGAAATCATCGAGGCGGTCAAGCTCGCGTCCCATAAGGTCAAAAGCCGCACACCTGGCGGCGCGGCCCCATGATCGCCCAGCAAGGGGGAGGGGATTAAATGGCCATGAATGCCGCTGTTTCGAGCCCGTGGTATCGCTCGCTCAATCGCAGCCAGTGGAACACGCTGTTCGCGACCAATCTCGGATGGTTATTCGACGGCTACGAGGTTTACGCGCTGATCCTGACGGTGGGCGTCGCTCTTCATCAGCTGCTCGATCCGACCCAGTACGCGCGAATTCCGGTCTATGCCGGCACGATCATCGCCACCACGCTGTTCGGCTGGGGCGTCGGCGGCATGATCGGCGGCATCCTCGCCGACTACATCGGCCGCAAGCGGACGATGATGCTGGCGATTCTCGCCTATTCGCTGACCACCGGGTTGAGCGCGCTGGCCTGGAGCTGGGGCTCGTTCGCGGTGCTCCGCTTCATCGTCGGCGTCGCCATTGGCTCCGAATGGGCGACCGGCGCATCGATCACCGCCGAGCTGTGGCCCGACAAAGCGCGTGGGCGCGGCGCTGGCCTGATGCAATGCGGCCTCGGCATCGGCTTCTTCCTGGCTTCGCTCGTCTGGGTCTTCGTCAGCCCCAACGGGCCGAATGCTTGGCGCTACATGTTCGTGCTTGGCGTGCTGCCGGGGCTATGCACGCTGTGGATCAGGCGCGGCATTCCGGAATCGGCGGTCTGGGAACGCACCCATCAGCGCCGCCAGGCGGCGACAGCGCGCAAGAAGAGCGGCGCCAAGCTCAGCGCCGACGATCACGCACTGGCGCGTTTCACGCTGGTCGAGCTCTTTGCCGATCCGGCAGTCCGCATGCGGCTGGTGATCGTGTTCCTGATGTCGCTGACTACCACGCTCGCGTGGTGGGGCATCTCGAGCTTCGTCCCGCCCTATGTCGCGTCGGTCGCGGCGAAGGCGGGCCTGCCCGGTCCGGTGTGGGCTGGCTATACCGGCATGGCCTACAATCTCGGCGCGATCCTCGGTTATATCGGCCTCGGCTTCTTCGCCGACGTGGTTGGCCGCAAGCCGGTGGTTCTGGTGTTCTACGCCGCGGCGCTGATCATGACGCCGGTGCTGTTCCTGTGGACGCACAATCTCGACCTGCTGCTGGTCGCGGCCGGTGTGAACGGCTTCTTCACCCTGGGACAATACTCGTGGATGCCGGTCTGGCTGCCGGAGCTGTTTCCGACGCGCGTCCGCGCGACGGCTGTCGCCTTCGCGTTCAACACGCCGCGCTTCGTGGCCTTCATCGGGCCGCTGATCGCGGGGACCCTGATCGCCAATTTCGGCGGTTTCGGCAACGCAGCAGTAACGATCAGCCTCATCTACATCCTGGGCTTCGTGGTGACGCTGTTCCTGCCGGAGACGCGGGGCAAGCCCTTGCCGGAACGGATCTAGTCCGGCGCGGAACCGCCGTCGGGTCGCCTGGAATCGCGCTCGTCGTAATAGTGCTTCAGGTTCGCGGCGATGACGAGCAGGCAAACAACGAAGAGCGCGTAGCCTGCCGTCTTCGCCGCGCCATGGGCGTCGGCGGCCAGGAACAGGCCGCCGATGCCGATCGCGGTCAGCAGCGCAACGAGCAGAACTAGGGATTCTGGGCGCTCGGCCAGAATCTTGAGCGGCCACCGTCCGGTCCGTTCGTCGAAGGTGCTCTTCACGAGCCAGCCGAGTGCCACCAGCGCGAGGCCCGCGGTGACCAGCCCGATCGCATAGGTATCCGGTCCCTCGGCGCCGCTGGCGGTGAAGAAGCCGAGCAAAGTCGCACCCGCGAGCAGCACGCCCGTGAACCATGGCGCGACCCAATTCCAGATTGCCCGAATCGGCGCGCGCCGTGCGGTCCTCGCCGCGGTTTTCGCCGGACGCATCGCGGCGTGCGACGTGTCATCCATGATGACGCGCTCCACGCTCGATCTGAAATCAGAACGCCGCCACCGGCGCGCTGGTTCCGCGATCAGGACGAACGCCGCTAGAGATGCAGCCCGCTCGTCGCCAGGCCGTCGAGAACGAACTGCGCCGCCAGCGCCGCCAGGATCAGGCCGAGGACGCGGCTAATGACATTGGCGCCGGTGATTCCCAACAGGTGCGACAACCGCGCAGCCGAGAGCAACGCCGCGAAGGTAAGGACGAGGACAACCGCGAGAGCGGCGATCACGACTGCGCCGCCGATCGGCGTCCCGGCGCGGCCGACGAGCAGAACGGTCGAGGTCAGCGCGCCCGGCCCGGCAAGCAGCGGAAAGGCGAGCGGGAAGACCGCCACATCGTCGCGCCGCCGCGCCTCCTCGCGCTCGGGCAGCGTCGGCGCGTGAATGCCCGACGGGCGCGCAAAGGCCATGTCGGTCGCCAGCAGGAACAAGAGGATTCCGCCGGCGATGTGAAAGGCGGCGAGCGAGATGCCGAGCGCCCGCAACAGTGGCGCCCCGGCGAGCGCGAAGACGAGGAAAAGGATCGACGCGACCGAAACGCCGCGTATGGCGGCGTCGCGCTGCTCCTGGCGGCTCCAATCGTGAGTCAGCGCCGCGAAGATCACGGCGGTGCCGATCGGGTCGATGACCACTCCGAAAATCACGAAGCTGTCGACGAGGATCGCCGTCATGGCCGACTCATGGGAACAGACCGCGCAGCTGCTTGCCGGCGCGCACTTTTTCGACGCCGAGCGCCATCGCGGCGATGCGGTTCGAGACCCTGTCGTTGCGCCCGCGCCGCGCGACCTGCTGGAACGCCGCCTCGAGAATCTGCTCGAGACGATGGTTGACCTCGGTCTCCGTCCAGAACAGCTGCTGGAGATCCTGGACCCACTCGAAATAGGAGACGACGACGCCACCCGAATTGCACAGGATGTCGGGAATGACGAAGATCTCGTCCTGGCGCTGGTCGAGAATGGCGTCGGCGGCAGGCGTGGTCGGCCCGTTGGCGCCCTCGGCCAGAATGCGGCAGCGCAAATGGCCGGCATTCTTTTCGGTGATCACCTGCTCGATCGCCGCCGGCACCAGCACCGTGCATGGCTGCGTGAGCAGCTCGTTACCGCCGATCAGCATCTCCTTCGACCAGCCGGCGAGCACACCGTCATGCGCGTGCGTGTGCGTTTCGATGGCGTCGAGCGGCAGGCCTTTTGCGTCGTAATAGGCGGCCGTGTGGTCGGCCAAGCCGACGATCCTGACTCCTATGCGGCGTGCCAGGGTGACTGCGGCGACCGCACCCACGTTGCCGAAACCCTGCACGATCGCGGTCGCCGCCGCCGCCTTGAGCTTGATTGCCTCAAGCGCGCGCGCGACCAGATATGCGATGCCGCGGCCTGTTGCCTCGCGCCGGCCAACCGTCCCGCCCAGCGCGACCGGCTTGCCGGTGACGATCTCCGCGACGGCGTGACCTTGGAACATCGAATAGGTATCCATGAACCAGGCCATGACCTGTTCATTGGTGCCGAGATCGGGCGCCATGATATCGGTGTGGGGACCGACGAAGGGGATCATCTCCTGCATGTAGCGGCGCGACACCGCCTCGAGCTCGCGCTTCGACAGCGTGCGCGGATCGCAGGCGACGCCACCCTTGGCGCCGCCGTAGGGCAGTCCGACCAGTGCGCATTTCCAGCTCATCCAGATGGCGAGCGCACCGACCTCGCCGAAATCGAGATTGGGCGCAAAGCGCGTGCCGCCTTTGGTGGGGCCGAGTGTGAGGTGGTGCTGCACGCGGTAGCCACGAAAAACGCGCGTGCGTCCGTCGTCCATATTGACGGGCATCGCGACGGCGATCGCGCGCTTGGGATAGAGCAGACGGTCGCGCTCATTCTCGGGAATCCCGAGATGGTCGGCGACGGTCCGGAATTGCTGCCGCGCCATCTCGAAGACCGGACCCGAATAGATGTCCACGCGTTCCTCCGCCCGCTAAGGCTGCACAGTATCAGCGTTTGGCAAGGCGAAGGCTAGGGCGCAGCGGTCGCGCGCATCGCGTTGACGAATCTCTCGGTGGTCTCGTCGATGGCGCGGCCTGCGCGCCCGCGCTTCCTATGCAGATAGAGCGATGCCGCGGTGACCTTCGCGCGCGATGGCGGCGGCCGGTTGATCTCGTGGGCGACGTCGCCCCGATGGTCGGCCAGCGGCAGCTCGGGCCGGTAGACGTGATGAAAGCTGCGAAAAGTTCCTATCCGCTTGATGCGACTCGGAAATTGGCCCTCAGCGCGGTGCCATCGCAGTCTCATTGTACGGCATCGGCGGCGAGACCAGCACCAGGTCGATGGGCGTGCCGCGCTCCCACACCTGAAAGGCGATCGGAGCGCCGCGATCGTCGAGCCAGACGAGGCCGCGCTTGCGTCCGTCGATCAGGTATTGATGGAGCAGGCGGGTTCTGCCGTCGAACGTGACGGCGATTTCGGTGCCGCCGGTGATCCGGACATTCTCCACCTCGCCCGTCTTGGTCGACATCATGACGTTCGCTTTCAGCACTGTGGCCGACCACGGATTGGAGGGGCGCACGTCGGCCGGTGCCACCGTCACGCCCGCGGGTGAGGTGATGACGAACGTGTTGCCGCGCGCCTCTCCCGAGACGTCGAGGCTCTTACCATCGGTGGTGGTGACGCCATGGAACGAGACGAGTCGACCCTTGAGCCAATCCTCGCTCCGCGTCGCGTCCTGGCGGTAGATCACGAATCCCAACAGCCGGACTGCGACATGGAGCTGGCTTTCGACGTGCGTACGGTCGCCGGTTCGCTCGACGATATTGGTGTAGCTACCGATATGTCCGAAAGTCGGATGCTCGACCGCGTACTTGTAGATCCACGTGTCTGCGCGCGCCCGCCCGCCGAAGGTGCACAGGGTGGCGGCGAAGATCACAGCGGCGACAGGCAGCGCTTTCGGCCGTGCCATGGTCAACGCATGAATCAACAACGCAGGGATCATATGCCGCCGACCCCCGCCGCGGCCAGCGCCGAGTCGGTTTATTGGCGCGATATCTGTCCCGTGTCCGGATTTATCACAACCCGGAACTGCGAGCCGCCGTCGTGCACCAACGCCGTGAATGTGCCGCCGACCGACCGGAAATCGCTGAAGTCGGCATAGCCTTGCGCCTCCAGGATGTTGAGCGCGATGGTAGCGCGTCCACCCTGCGGATTGTCGAGATCGGCGACCGGCGGAGCGGCCGAAATCGGCGCTGGCGTCGGCGTCGACGTACCCTGCGTCGGCGCGCGCGAGCCGAGCGCGTGGGGCGGCGTCCCAAGGTCGGCCGGGCCGTTTGGCGCTGACTGAGGCATTGGCGTCGCCACCGGTGCTGTTGGGCCGCCATAGGGGGAGGGCGCGGCATTCGGCCAAGCCTGGGCGTGGGCGCTGCCGCACAGGGCGAGGCTGGCAACCAAAGCGAGGGTTGCGTGCTTCATCGATACCTCCGTTGCAGACGGCGCGGCGCGGCTTAGCGCCCGTTCCGTCCGTCACCTCGAATGATGCGCCGGAATTTGGCAGATTGAAGGCAAGGCCCGGCCGCACTGGCGACACGCTGCCGCGGTTTTCTATAGTGAACCCGGGGGAACCATGGCCCGTGAGTCCGCCCCGCCCCATCGCAAGCCTGCCGCGCGCATCGACGAATACGCCCGGTTCTGGCCGCATTACCTGCGCGCACACGGCCGCGCCCAAACGCGCTATTGGCATTTCTTGGGTACTGCGGCGGCGATCGTCTGTCTTGCCGGCCTGGTTGCGACCCGCAGCCTATGGTTCCTCGGCGCCGCCGTGCTGGCGGGATACGGACCGGCGTGGATCGCACACGCGGTGTACGAAAAGAATTGGCCGGCCACGTTCGCGCATCCGCTATGGTCGCTGGCGAGCGACGCGCGGATGTTCGGGTTGTGGCTCATAGGCCGGCTCGGCAGCGAGTTGACTCGTGCCGGCGTGCCGGTACGCCGTCGCCGCGGTGGCTGACGGCGGTCGGGTATCGGGTCGCGCGTGCCGCCGCCGGGGGCGCCGGCCGGGAGTCGACGCCGGATGCCAAACGCGCCACCATCGCCGGCGGGGACATGCATGCGCGACAGGGACGTTGATCTCGACGGGTTCAAACGCGCGGCGGCTGAGCGCGCCGTCGCGGCGGTATCAAGCGGCATGACCGTCGGGCTGGGCAGCGGCACCACGGCCGAATTCGCGCTGGCGGCGCTGGCGGCGCGGATTGGCCGGGGTTTGCGGATTGCCGGTGTACCGACATCGGAACGGATCGCCGAACTCGCGCACAGGCACGGCATCCCACTGGTGCCGCTCGATGGCCGCCCGATTGACATTGCGATCGACGGCGCCGACGAGATTGAGCGCGGCACGCTCAATTTGATCAAGGGCGGTGGCGGTAGTCTGGTGCGCGAGAAACTGGTCGTGCGCGCCAGCCGGCGCTTCGTCGTAATCGCGGACGAGAGCAAGCTGGTCGACCGGCTCGGTGCGCGCGTCCAGTTGCCGGTGGCGCTGCTGCCATTCGCGCGCGCACTCGTCCTGCATCACCTCGACTCGCTTGGCACCGGTGCGGCGGTTCGTCAGGCGGACGGACGCGACTTCGTCACCGATGACGGCCTGCTGATCGCCGATTGCAGCTGCACCGCCATTGCCGATCCAGCGGCGCTTGCGGCGCGGCTGGCGGCAGTTCCCGGTGTCGTCGACTGCGGGCTTTTCCTCGGCTTCACGGCGCAGGCGGTCATCGCCGGTGCCGCCGGCGTGGAAGTCATCGCGCCGACGCCGCGTGGTGCAAAACCACAGTGAACCACAGCTTTCTCACACCCGCGGCGGCATTGGCGATGGTGTGATAGGTGCCGTCAATAACCGGCGATTGCCGCCGCCCCGCAAGATGACGCAATTTGATTTAAGTCGGGATGCGCCATGGATGCTATCGCGGATCTGGTTCTGCCGATCCTGCCCCGCTTGCGCCGCTACGCCGCGGCTGTCACCGGTTCCTCGCGTGGCGGCGATCGATATCTCGAACTTTGCCTCGAAACGCTGATCGCGGAGCCTGAGCGCCTGGATCGCGATCGCGATGTCACCGTCCAGCTATTCATGCTGTTGCACGACGCAATCGACGCTTGCGGCCTGGACGATGAAGCCAGGCCGGTCGAGCCCGAGTTCGACAGCGGCCTCCATCGCGCCGTGCTCGACTTGCCGTCCGCCGACCGACGATTGCTGTTATTGACCCTGCTTGAGGACTTTTCGCCCGGGCAGGCCGCCGCCATGCTCAACGCGCCGAAACCCCAGGCAGAGCGCCGGCTGGCCGCGATGTGCGCCACGCTGCGCGACATCTGCGTGGCGCGCATTCTCGTCATCGAGAACAAGAAGCGGCTTGTGGCCGACCTCGCCAACCTGATCAATCAATCCGGTCACACCTTGGTCGGCGTCGCGTCCGACACGCGCAGCGCCGCGGCTCTGGCGCAACGCCGCCATCCCGATCTGGTCGTCGCCGACCTCCATCGCGGCATGGGCGGCATCGGCCCGGTACGCGCCTTGCTCGAAGGCAATGGCCTGCCGGTCGTCTTCATCGGCGGTCGTCCCGCCGCCCTGCGGCAGCGTGACGGCGCGCCGGTGTTTGTGATCGACGATCTGCGGGATACCCGCAGGGTCGAGGATACGATTAACCGGGCGCTGTTCAGCCGGGTTGCGGGCAACGAAGCCGTTCGCAGGACTGCCGGCGGCTGATACGCCAGGGCCGCGGCGCGGGGCTTCGTTCCTGCCGGTCGATGCCGCGTGTTGCAAGGGCCGCCGGCGAGACGGCCGGCTGATCGGCGCAAACAGCTCGCGCGCGCCTGGGCGCAGCTTGATCTCGATCAATGTTGGAACCCGACTTCCGGGGGATAGTTTCATCGCTGTCGGATCGGATTTTCATGGCGGCCGAGGGACACGGTCCGCCGGGAGCGTGGCATGCTTCGAAGCGATATCGGCACGCGCGGCGGCAACGAGCTGCTCGAGCAGTTCGAGCGGCTGGAACGCGCGGATTGCATTGCGCGGTGTCACGCCTCTCATCGCGCCTGCCTTGACCTCGCGGCGGCGCTTGATCACGACTACGGCATCGAGGCGGTGCGGTTCGGCACGCTGCTGCTCGATTGCGCCGAGATCAACCTCATGCTGGCGGCCTCGCTGGCGGATTGTCCGACGCGGCTCAATCGGCCGCTCGCCATGCTCTGCGCGGAGATCGGTGAGCGTTGCGGCGCCGAATGTGCGCGCTGCGTTGACGAGGACGAGGCCGACGCCTGCATCAGCGCCTGCGCGCGAAGCGCTCACGCCTGCCGCCGCCTGGCCGAGTTGGAGACCCTGCAATGACCGCCAACCGGCTCATGGAAATCGCAGACCGCGACGTCGCTGCCGCCGTCGACCGGGTGACCGACACGATGGTCTACGGCCCGACGAACCACTGATATGCTGCGCCGCTCGAGCAAACGCGCCACGCGGACGCGCGCACCCGCCAAACTCACGCGCTATGCTGCGAAACGTGACTTTGCCAAGACGCCGGAGCCGTCGGGCCGCGTCGGCGCCCGGGGTGGTAGCGCCTATCTGATCCAGAAGCACGCCGCGACACGACTGCACTACGATTTTCGGCTCGAGCTCGACGGCGTGTTGAAGAGTTGGGCGGTGACCAAGGGCCCGAGCCTGGATCCCGCCGACCGCCGCCTCGCCGTCCATGTCGAGGATCATCCTGTGGCCTACGGCGAATTCGAGGGCGTCATCCCCGAGGGCCAATACGGCGCCGGCACCGTGATGGTGTGGGATCGCGGTACCTGGGAGCCGGTCGGCGATCCGTATGCGGGCTACGCCGCGGGCAAGCTCAAATTCGTGCTCAAGGGCAAGCGGCTCAAGGGCGGCTGGCTGTTGGTGCGCATGCGCGGTCGCGCAGCGCAGGAGGGGCGCGACAACTGGTTGCTGATCAAGGAGAACGACCGCTATGCGCGGTCCGGCAACGGCGACGCACTGACAGCGCGTCTCGCCACCAGTGCGGCGAGCGGCAAGACCATGCCGCAGATCGCCGGCGCCAAGAACGCGCGGGTCTGGCAGGCGAAGTCGAGCGCTGAGCCCGCGGCAACCATTGCGGCGAGGAAGCCGCGTCCGGCACCGCGCCGCGTGGCGAACGCACCCGATCCGTCGCCGGTGGCGGGTGCGTGCCGCGGCGGACTGCCCGATTTCGTCGCGCCGCAGCTGGCAACGCTAGTTGATGCGCCGCCAAAGTCGGGCGACTGGCTGCACGAGATCAAGATCGACGGTTATCGCGCCTATTGCCGCCGCCGCGGCGGTGAGGTGCGCCTCCTGACCCGCACCGGCCAGGATTGGAGCGACCGCTTCCAGGCACTGGTGCCCGCGCTCGCGGCGGTGCCGGGCGGCGATTTCGCTCTCGACGGTGAGATCGCCGTGTTCGACGAGCGCGGCATTTCGAGTTTCGGTGCGCTGCAGGCAGCGCTAAGCGCGAAGCAGGGCAACAAGCTCGTCTATATCGTCTTCGATCTCCTTTATCTCGACGGTTACGACCTACGCGGCGCGAAGCTCATCGATCGCAAGGCGCTGCTCGCGGCGTTGTTGACCGCGGCGCCCAAGGGCGGGCCGGTGCGCTATTCAGAGCACTTGCACGCACCCGGCGGCGAGGTCTTCGCCCATGCCTGCGCGTTGGCGCTTGAAGGCATCGTCTCCAAGCGCGCCGACCGGCCTTACGTCGAAGGCCGTACGCCCGACTGGGTCAAGTCGAAATGCGTCGCGCGCCAGGAGTTCGTGATCTGCGGCTACACGCCGCCGAAGAAATCCGGGCGCACCGGATTTGCCTCGTTGATCATCGGCTATTATGAGGAGGAGAAATTGCGCTACGCCGGTCATGTCGGTACCGGCTTCACCCAGGAGACGCTGCGCGATCTCGCCGTTCGCCTGACCCGACTTCGGACCGACCAACGGCCCATCGCCGGTCCGTTGCCGGTGCTTGGGCGCCGCAACGCCATCTGGGTACGGCCCGAGCTCGTCTGCGAGGTCGAGTTCACCGGTTGGACCCAGGACGGCGTGCTGCGGCAACCTTCGTTCCAGGGCCTGCGCGAGGACAAGCCGGCAACGGCGGTGGATCGCGAGCGGACGGTCGCGGCGCTGCGCCGGCGCGCGGCCGCAACCATGGCGCGCGCGCGCGTGCGCTCGGCGGCCAAACGGCCACTGCGTCCGGCGAGTGCGGCTCGCGAAATCGCTGGAGTCGCCATCTCGCATCCCGACCGTGAGGTGTTTCCCGACATCGGTGTCACCAAGGAAGCGCTCGCCGAATACTACCGGACAGTGGCGGACTGGATCCTGCCGGAGATCGCCGACCGACCGCTCAGCCTGCTGCGCTGCCCGACCGGTACCGGCGGCCAATGCTTCTTCCAGAAGCACTTCGCCGCCGGCATGAAATCGGTGGAGCGCGTTGCCATCCGCGAGAAGGACGGCACCACCTCGTATCTCGTCGTGCACGGCGTTCACGATCTTGTGGCGATGATCCAGGAAGGCGTTATCGAGATTCATCCCTGGGGCGCGCGCGCCGACGATCCCGACAAGCCCGATCGCATCGTCTTCGACCTCGATCCGGCGCCCGACGTCGCGTTCGAGCGGGTGATCGATACCGCCTGCGCCATGCGCGAGCTGTTGGCGGAGATCGATCTCGACGCCTTCGCCAAGACCACCGGCGGCAAGGGCCTGCACGTCGTGGTGCCGCTGCGGCGCGGTATCGGCTGGGACCGGCTCAAGGCCTTCACCCATGCCGTCGCCCAGACTTTCGCGCGCGCCAACACGGCGACCTATACGATCAATCCGGCGAAGCACGCGCGCGCCGGCAAGATTTACATCGATTACCTGCGCAACGACCGCGGCTCGACCGCGGTTGCCGGCTATTGCGTGCGTGCTCGCGCCGGAGCGCCGGTGGCGCTGCCGCTCGCCTGGAGCGAGGTCAAGCGCGGTCTCGATCCGCACCGTTATTCCGTTACGAACGTGCCGCGCCTGCTGGAGACGCGGCGCGATCCATGGCGCAAGCTTTACCGTTCGCGGCAGACTATTCCTGCGCGCGCATTCAAGTCGCTCGGCATCGATTGAGCTCTGGGGAGACAAACATGGCGTATCGCCCGTCCTGGAAAGGCCATCTCAAGGTGTCGCTGGTTTCGTGTCCGGTCACGCTCTACAACGCGACGACGCAGGCGCGCATGGTATCGTTCCATCTGCTCAATCCAGAAACTATGAATCGCATCCAGATGCGGCCCTACGACCCCGATACTGGCGAGGTCGAGCGCCAGACGCTGGTCCACGGCTACGAGGTCGAAAAGGGCCACTACGTCACGGTCGAGGAGGATGAGCTCAAGAATATCCGCTTGCCGTCGACCAAGACCATCGACATCGAAAAGTTCGTCGACCGCGACGCGATCGACCCAGTTTATATCGACGGGCTCTATTACCTTGCGCCCGACAAGGGTGGCGAGGACGCCTTCGCCGTCATCCGCGAGGCGATGCGCGCGCACCGCAAGGCGGCGCTCGGCCGCCTCGTCATGTCGCACCGCGAGCGCACCGTCGCGATCACGCCGCGCGGCAGCGGCATGCTGGTCGAGATGCTGCGTCATCCTCAGGAAATCCGCAGCGACAAGGAGATATTCGACGCCATTCCGTCAGCCAAACCCGACAAGGGGATGGTCGACATCGCCGCACGCATCATCGACCAGAGCAGCGGCAAGTTCGAACCGAAGGATTTCGAGGACCGCTACGAGAGCGCCCTGCGTGAGCTGGTCGATGCGCGCGCCAGGGGCAAGACCGTCGCCGTGCCCGAGCCGCCGCGCGATACCAAGGTCGTCGATCTCATGGCGGTGCTGAAGGCGAGTCTCGGCCGGCGCGGCCCGCCTCCAGCTGGCGGCGGCACCGTAATACGACTGCCGACGCGCGGCGCAAAACGGCAGAGGCCGCGCCGCACGGCCAAGCCGCGCCGGGCACGTGGCTGATTCGGTTGAACCGATTCGCCCTCCGCGCCGTTTTCATTGCGACGGCGCGAGGCGCCATGATGGATAAAATCCGCTTCGATTTCTCGGATGGCGACGGCGGTTTCGTCTGTCCCGCGATATCGCGCGCGCCGGAAAACCGCTCCGTGCCGACGCAGGGTTCGCGGCACGAGGGTTGAGCACAGTCGGTCCCCATGGCGGCTCACGACCAAAAACGTCAAGTGTCCGGCGAATCCGAGGTGCACGCGGAAAAGCGGGCGCGGTGGGAAGCCGACCGGATCGCGGCGGCATTGCGCCAGGTATACGGCCGCATTTCTGCCGAGCCGTTACCGCGCCGTTTTCTCGAGCTGGTGAAGCATCTCAAGCTGCGTCACTGAGCATGCCCGCAGGCTGGGGCCCCGTGCCGACGGGCGCGATTTTATCCGCGCGGGCGTTCCAGCAGTACGCGCGTCTTTTCCGTAGGTGGCCATGCTGCGCTACAAACGGCCAAGCGCCAAGCTGCGGCTGTCGCCGTTCCGCTTGACACTATCGGCCACTGCGCCCAACCGTCTTCGCGCATGAGCGCGCAGGGCAATACGGCGGCGCGGATCGAGGATTACGCGCTGATCGGCAACTGTGCCACGGCGGCGCTGATCAGCCGCGTCGGTTCGATCGATTGGCTGCCACTGCCCCGTTTCGACTCCGCGGCATGCTTCGCGGCGTTGCTCGGCGCGCCCGACAACGGGCGCTGGCTGATCGCGCCGGCCGAGCCCGCGAGAACGATCGAGCGCCGCTATCGCGGCCACACGATGGTGCTTGAGACGCGGTTTAACTGCGATTCCGGCGTCGTCACGCTGATCGACTTCATGCCCAAGGCGCGTCACGGCGCGGTAGACGTGATGCGGATCGTCCGCGGCGACCGCGGCACCGTGCCGATGAAGCTCGAAGCCATTTTCCGCTTCGATTATGGCAACATCGTCCCGTGGGTTCGCCGGCGCGCCCATGGCATACGCGCGGTTGCCGGACCCGAGGCCATCCTGTTGCGGACGTCGATCGAGCTCACTGGCCGCGACCGAACGACCGTCGGCGAGTTCACCGTCCGCGCGGGCGAGGTGGTGCCGTGCGCGCTGACTTGGTGCCGCTCATACGACGACGAGCCGCCGGCACTCGACCCGATTGCGGCGCTACACGATACCGAGGCGTTCTGGCGGCAATGGAGCGCGCGGTGTGCGCCCGAGGTCGGCGGCGAGTGGCACGACGCGGTCATACGCTCCCTGTTGACTCTCAAGGCCCTTACCTATGCGCCGACCGGCGGCATCGTCGCAGCAGCGACCACGTCGCTGCCGGAGAAGCTCGGTGGCTCACGCAACTGGGATTACCGCTATTGCTGGCTGCGTGACGCGACATTCACGCTCCTTGCCTTCATCCTTTCTGGCTACATCGAGGAAGCCAAAGTCTGGCGCGAATGGCTCCTGCGTGCAGTGGCCGGCGCGCCCGCCGACATGCAGATCATGTACGGCATCGCCGGCGAGCGGCGCCTGAGCGAATACGAGGTGCCGTGGCTCGCAGGTTACGCCGGCAGCCGGCCGGTGCGGATCGGCAACGCCGCCCATCTGCAGCGGCAGACCGATATCTATGGCGAAGTGATGGACGCGTTCTACACCGCGCGCGTGCACGGTGCGGAACCCGAGGACGATGCCGAACGCGTCCAGCAGGAACTGCTCAATTATCTCGAAGGCCACTGGCAGAAACCCGATTCCGGCATCTGGGAGGCACGCCGCGACGTACAGCGCAACACCCATTCCGCGGTGATGGCCTGGGTGGCATTCGACCGCGCGGTCCGTTCCGCCGGGAAATTCGGCTTCAAGGGTCCGGTGAAACGCTGGGCCGCGGTGCGCGACCAAATCCACCGCGAAGCCTGCACGCGCGGCGTCGATCCCGAGCGTGGGGTCTTCGTGCAACGATTCGGCGGCAAGGCGCTCGACGCAGCGTTATTGCGGATTCCGCTGGTCGGCTTCTTGCCGCCCGACGATCCACGCGTGATCAAGACGAGGGATGCCATCGCCGACGAGTTGACGTTAGACGGCCTGGTTCGGCGCTATCTTCCGGATCAGACGCCTGACGGTTTATCGGGCGACGAAGGCGCGTTTCTGATCTGCTCGTTCTGGCTGGCCGACAACTATGCCCTTGTCGGGCGCCGGCGCGAGGCGCGCGTGCTATTCGAGCGGTTGCTGGCGTTGCGCAACGACGTGGGTCTGCTCGCCGAGGAATACGATCCGCACGCCAAGCGGTTACTCGGGAATTTTCCGCAGGCGTTCTCGCATGTCGGACTCATCAACACAGCGCATAATCTCATTCTGCGCAAAGGGCCGGCCGAGCATCGCGCCGGCGGCTAGGGCTTTTCGGGTGGATCCTTGGCGCGCCGGCCGGCGGCGGTCATGCCGCCCAGCAGCGCCAGCGCCAGCAGCAGCCATTTGTACTCGTGGACCAGCGGTGCGAAGTCGCTGCTCTCGATCGCCGCCGCGAGGACTCCGCTCTCCATCTTCGGCCGGCGGTGGCGCAGCAGCAGATACCCGGCACCCGCCAGCGCAGCGGCGGCGAGCAGCAGAACGCTGCCGCAAACGAGCGGCGCACCCCAGGGGCCGACCGATGGCAGCAGCGCGATCCAGAGCGCGGCCACGCCGCAGCCGATTCCGCCCGCCACCGCGGCGACGACGAGCAAGGCGAGCACCGCCGCCAGGATGATCTGCGGCGCGGTCGTTCGGATGCGTTCGGCAGTGGCGATCTGGGCGAGGACGGTCAGGGCGAGCTTGGCGATGCCGTCCATCGGTTTCGGCGGCCTAGCGCAGGACGAGCCGGCCGCCGAGGAAGCCAAGACCGAAGGCGATCAGCAGGCTCGCGAGCGGCCGCTCGTCGACCTGACGGGCCAGCGCTTCGGCGCTGCGTTCGCCTTCGGAGAGCACCTGACTGTAGAGCCGCCGCGCGTCGTCGGACATTTCCTCGACCCAGCCGGCGATATTCTGGAACGCACCCGATTTCACGTGCTCCATAAGGCGCGAGAGGTCCTTGCGCAGCGCCTCAATGTCGTCGCGGATGACGTCGAGGTCGGCACCATCGGTTCGAGCTCTGGCGTTATCGGTCATCGTCACTCCTGCGGCAATGCGATACGCGGCCGCCGGCTGAAAGGCGGCGTGCAAGAAAAACACCGCGCTCCCAACGCGGTTCCATCACCGCGTCCAATCGCGTCCGTCCGGTCGTGCCTGCGAGGCTGCGGTCGAGCCGGTGGCACAACCATGAACGATTCGGCAGAAAAGACAAGACCGCTCGCGGCGCCGATTGACGCGGGCGTGTGCATCGGCTTGGTCGGCCGCTTCAATCGCGTGTCGCTGCGCCGCGCCGCTTCCGTTCGAAAACCGGGCCAAGCGCCGGATCCCACAGATGGATGCCGCCGATGATGCCGTCGGCATTGGCTCTGATTTTGACATCGCGCGGCAGTTCGAAGTCGATCAGGCGGGTGTTACCGCCGCCCAGGTAAAGGCGATCGAAGTTCACCAGGGTGCGGACGATGTCGATCGCCTTGCGCAGACGGCGGTTCCACGTGCGTCGGCCCTTTTTCTCCAGCGCGGCATTGCCGAGATATTGATCGTAGGTTCTGCCCTTGGCGATCGGATGCTGGCCGAGCTCGAGATGCGGCAACAATCGTCCGTCCTGGAACAGCGACGAGCCGACGCCGGTGCCGAGAGTCAAGACGCATTCGAGACCGCGTCCCTCGATCGCGCCGAGGCCCTGGACATCGGCGTCGTTGAGTACGCGCGCCGGCTTCCGGAGGCGGCGCGCCAGCGCGCGATCGAACTGGAACCCGGCCCAGTGCGCGGTGCCGAGATTGGGCGCCGTATGAACGCGGCCACGGCGGACGTAACCGGGAAAGCCGGCCGATACCCGGTCGTATGCCGGCAGCATGCGGGCAAGGCCGGCGATGGCGCGCAGCAGCGCCTGCGGCGTCGCCGGCAGCGGCGTCGGCACGTGCACCGGCGCCGCGGCCATCGCACCGCCGCGATCGAGCACCGACGCCTTGATGTGCGAGCCGCCGATGTCGATCGCCAGCGTGAACGGCGGCGCGGCCCGCTCGATCGCGACCGCGCGCGGCAGCGGTCCGGCATCGCCTCTCATGGCGCGGCTGCCTGATCGACGAACCAGGTGAGGCGACCGACCGGATGTATGTGTGCCGCGGGCAAATCGTCGCCGCGCGCAAGCCGCTCGAGCACCGGCCGCTTCGCCGCGCCGCTGGCGAGGAAGGCGAGGGCTCCGCTGCTGTCGAGCGCCGGATAAGTCAGAGTCACGCGCGGCTCTGGCGTCGCCTCGGGCACCGCGGCGACCCAGCGCGCCATCTCGCGCAGCGCGGCGGTGCCGGGAAAGAGCGAGGCGGTGTGGCCGTTGGTGCCGATGCCGAGCAGCGTCGCCGCGAACAG
This sequence comes from Alphaproteobacteria bacterium, assembly GCA_028871055.1. Taxonomy (GTDB): domain Bacteria; phylum Pseudomonadota; class Alphaproteobacteria; order ATCC43930; family CGMCC-115725; genus REEB95. The sequence goes on along the minus strand of JAGWON010000014.1, from coordinate 67,666 downwards.
CGGCCGCTCCGGTGCCAACGTAGCCGCGCCGTAGAAGCGCTCGAGTTCGTCCGCGTAGGCCGCCGCGGCGCGCACCGGGCCGTCCGCCGCCGGTATCGGGTGGATGTGCGCCGGCAGCACAGGGACGCGATCGAGCAGCGTTTCACGCACCATCCGAAAGTTGCTGCGCGGATGATCGGGCGGGACGCAGCGCTCGTCGCCCCAGAACCAATGCACGCGGTCCCATGGGAAACAGTCGCGATAGGGCGACTGTGCGAGCAGCGCGTAGGCCGGCCGGGGTGTGTCGCCGCCGGCAACGCAGACGGCGATGCGGCCGGGCGCGCCGAGCACGCGATTGAGCAGCCACGCGGCGACGTGCCGCGCTAGGATTTCGGCATCCGCCAGGACGATGTAGGTCCCCGGCAGCCGTCCGCTCGTCCGCGCCTCGACCGCAGTCATGGCGCCGGCTCCGGTGCGATCGGCCGCCACTGCCGGTGGTCGCGCGCCAGCAGCTGCTCGGCGGCCTTCGGCCCATCGCTGCCGGCGGGGTAGAAATCGAGCCCCTTGGCGCGGTCGCGGCGCCAGCAATCGAGGAAGGGCTGCACCACGCGCCATGCCGCTTCGACATCTTCGGCGTGTTGGAACAGGATCTGATCGCCGATCATGCAATCATAGATCAACGTCTCGTAACCCGTATTGGGCTCGGCCGCGAAGTAATCCTTGTACCTGAAATCCATGTCGACGCCCCGGAGATAGATGTGCGGTCCAGGCACCTTGGCATTGAATTCGAGCGAGATGCCTTCCTCGGGCGCGATACCGATGATGACGAAGTTCTGTGCCAGCCGGTCGACCGGCGTATCGCGGAAGATGGCGAGCGGCGCTTCGCGGAACTTGATCGCGATTTCGGTGCGCCGCGCCTTGAGCGCCTTGCCGGTGCGCAGATAGAACGGCACGCCGGCCCAGCGCCACGTATCGATCAGCAGTTTGAGCGCGACATAGGTCTCGGTCGGGCTGGTGCGCGCCACGTCGGGCGCCCGGCGGTAGGCGACGACCGCCTTGCCGTCGATCTTGCCCGCCCGGTACTGGCCGCGCACGCCGCACGTGAACGGCGCGGCGCGGTCGTAGGCGCGCACCGCCTGGAGCACCTTGGTTTTCTCGGCGCGCACCGCATCGGCCGCGAAGCAGGCCGGCGGCTCCATGCCGATGAGCGACAGCAGCTGGAACAGGTGATTGGGCACCATGTCGCGCAGCGCGCCGGTGGCGTCGTAAAACCGGCCGCGGCCGGCGACGTCGACGGCTTCGGCGACAGTGATCTGCACCGAATCGATGCGGTCGCGGTTCCACAACGACTCGAAGAGGTTGTTGGCGAAGCGCAGGGCGAGGATGTTCTGCACCGTCTCCTTGCCGAGAAAATGGTCGATCCGATAGGTCTGGTCTTCGGCAAAGACGGCGCGGATGCGGCGGTTAAGCTCGCGCGCGGATTCGAGATCGGCGCCGAACGGCTTCTCGACGATGAGCCGAGACCAGGCGCCGTGCGCCGGCTTGGCGAGACCAGCGCGGCCGATCTGCTCGGCGAGCGGCGCGAAGAGCGTCGGCGGCGTCGCCAGATAGAAGAGCGCGTTGCTCCGGCCGGCGCGGTCGCGCCGGGCGAGCGCCGCGCCGAGGCGGTCGAAGGTCTCGGCTTCGTCGAAGTCGCCCCGCAGATAGGACAGGCGGCCGAGCAGCCACTCGCGCGTCGCCGGATCGAGCTTCGCGCCGGCGAATTTCCGCAGCGCACCGCCGATATGGGCGCGGAACTGCGCATCGCTCATCGGCGCGCGCGCCACGCCGACCACGGCGAAGTCATCGGGCAGCAAGCCGGCAGACGCCAGATGGTAGAGCGCCGGCATCAGCAGCCGCTGCGTCAGATCGCCCGACGCGCCGAAGATGGCGAGCGTGCACGGATCGGCCGGGCGCGCCCCTTCGCGGCTGTGACGCAGCATTAGCCCGTGCCTGGGTGTTCGACGTGGCCACCGAATCCCTTACGCATGGCCGACAGCAGTTTCTCGGCGAAGCTCGATTGCTCGCGCGAGCGGAAGCGGGTGTAGAGCGCGGCCGACAGCACCTCGGCCGGTACCGCCTCGGCCAGCGCCGCCGCGATCGTCCAGCGGCCCTCGCCCGAGTCTTCGACGTAGCCGCTGAAGCCGGCGAGCGCGGAATCCTCAGCCAGCGCCGCGGCGATCAGATCGAGCAGCCAGGACGAGATCACGCTGCCGCGCCGCCACACCTCGGCGATATCCGCGACGTTGAGCTCCATCCGATGCCCCGCTGGCAAATCGGCGCACGCCGCGTGGCGCAGGATATCGAAGCCCTCGGCATAAGCCTGCATCAAGCCGTATTCGATGCCGTTGTGCACCATCTTGACGAAATGGCCGGCACCCGGCGGGCCGGCATGGAGATAGCCCCGCTCGGGCCGCTGATCGCGGCCGTCGCGGTGCGGCGTAGGCGGAATCCGGCCGCGGCCGGGCGCGAGCGCGGCAAAGATCGGGTCGAGCCGATCGATCACCGGCTTCTCGCCGCCGATCATCAGGCAGTAGCCGCGCTCCAGGCCCCAGACGCCGCCGCTCGTGCCGGTATCGACGTAATGGATACCGTTGGCTGATAAGGCCTTGGCGCGGCGGATGTCGTCCTGCCAGAACGAATTGCCGCCGTCGATGACGGTATCGCCCGCGGCGAGCAGCGTCCCGAACTCGGCCACCGTCTGCTCGGTCGGCTCACCCGCCGGCAGCATCACCCAAACCGCGCGCGGGGGCTTGAGGTGCCGCACGAGGTCGGCGAGGCTGCCCGATCCGGTGACACCTTTTTCCTTGGCAAGGCTGGCGACAGCGGCAGTGGCGCGGTCGTAGACGACGCATTCGTGCCCATGCGCCGTCAGCCGGCGCACGATATTGCCGCCCATGCGGCCCAGACCGACGACTCCCAGTTGCATCGTGCTCGCTTTCCGCCGCCAGCCCGGTGCGCCGGCCGCGATGAGATAGCTTATTGCAGGTCGCGACGCGGCATCCAGGCTTGTCTGCCGGCAATATCGCGCGCGCGATCGCGTGCGCCCGACGACAACCACGGCACGGCGGCACAACGTCAGACCGATGCCGTTGTTCAGATGGCGAAATGCCGCGGCGGATTGTGGCGGAATCGTGGACAAATCACAGAACACAACGCGACCCGTGCGATAATCCTGTGACATCAGGGCTTCCCCGATTGCCCGTCGATCCCTTTCTTCGCACCTTGGAAGCGCCGGCGTGAGGCGCACAAAAGGAGGAAGAGATGGCGGCACGGTTTGCCGACGACATCGTTCGCTATCTGCCGCACCTGCGGGCTTTCGCGCGAATGTTGGCGCAGGACCGGATCCTCGCTGACGATCTGGTTCAGGAAACCGTCGTACGCGCGTTGAGCCACGCTCATCAGTTCCAGCCCGGAACCAACCTCAAGGCCTGGCTCACCACCATTCTACGCAACGCCTACTTCACCGAGAAACGCAGCCAGGGCCGCGTCGCCCAGCTTGGCGCAGAAGTGGCGCGGGAATCGACTACGGTGGTCGCCGGTCAGGAATGGCACCTGCGCATGCGCGACTTCGAATGCGTGTTCAACACGCTGCCGGCGGTGCAGCGTGAGGCGCTGGTGCTGGTCGGCGCCAGCGGGTTTTCCTACGAGCAGGCGGCGGAGATGGCGCGCTGTGCAGTCGGCACGATGAAGAGTCGCGTCTCGCGCGCGCGTATGCAGCTCCAAAGCCTGCTCGATGGCGGCGGCGCGGCGGCCGCGCGCGGCCTCGACCGGCATCGCGCGATCCACATCCGCGACTGGGAGCATCTGACGAGCGGTCTCGCGGCGCCGGTCGTGCGTCCGCCGGTGCCCTGATTCGGCGCAACGGTTGCGTCGTCCGGTCGTCCACCCCTAAATAAGCAGCCGAAGCGGCCGACGCACGGCCGCAGCAGCGGGTTCTTCGCTCATGGTCTCTGCAGTTCATCGCGAGTGGTGGCGCGGCGCGGTGACTTATCAGGTCTATCTGCCGAGCTTCTTCGATAGCGATGGTGACGGCGTCGGCGACCTGCGCGGTCTGCTCGGGCGCTTGCCGCATATCGCGTCGCTCGGCGTCGACGCGGTCTGGATTTCGCCGTTCTACCGCTCGCCGATGCACGATTTCGGCTACGACGTGACCGATTACCGTTCGGTCGATCCGCTGTTTGGCACGCTCGCTGATTTCGACGCCGTGGTGGCGCGTGCCCACGATCTCGGACTCAAGGTCATCATCGACCAGGTGTGGAGCCACACCTCAAGCGACCATCCATGGTTCGGGGAGAGCCGGGCGGCGCGTGCCAATCTGAAGTCCGACTGGTACATCTGGGCCGATCCCGCGCGGGACGGCGCGCCGCCGAACAATTGGCTCTCGGTATTCGGTGGCAGCGCCTGGAACTGGGACGCCCGGCGGCGGCAATACTACCTGCACCAGTTCCTCGCGTCGCAGCCCAAGCTCAACTTGCGCAACCCGGCGGTGCTCGATGCACATTTCGCCAACGCCGAGTTCTGGTTGAAGCGCGGTGTCGACGGCTTCCGCTTCGACGCCGTCGACTTCATGCTGCACGACGAGGCGCTCGGTTCCAATCCGGCGCGTCCATCGTCGGGCGGCGAGCGGCCCTGGGATCCCTTCCGCATGCAGCGCCACGTCCACGACATGGTGCAGCCGGGCACGGCGGCACTGATGAGCCGCATCCGCGATTTCATGAACCGCTTTCCCGGACGCGTGACCATCGGCGAGGTCTCGAGCGAGCCGGGCGCGCTCGATCGCGTCGCAATGCTCACTGGCGCGACGCGGCTGCACATGGCGTACACGCTGGGCGTGATGAAGGCGGCATTCACGCCGGCGACGTTCCGCCGGGCGGTGGCCGATTCCACGACGCTCAATAGCGCCGGCTGGTTGTGCTGGGCGTTCAGCAACCACGACGTCGAGCGCGTGACGACGCGCTGGAACCCGGCCGGACGCGTGCCGGCGGCCTTCGCCACGCTGCAGATGGCGATGCTGCTCACGCTGCCCGGCAGCGTCTGCCTCTATCAGGGCGAGGAGCTCGGCCTGCCGAATGGCCGCGTTGCTGCAGACGAAATGCGCGATCCCTACGGACTCACCTTCTATCCGGCGATCTCCGGCCGGGACGGCGCGCGCACGCCGATGCCGTGGCAAGCGGCGGCGCCCAACGCCGGATTTTCGAGCTGCAACAGGACTTGGCTGCCGGCCGATCCGGCGCATGCCGAGTTTGCCGTCGACCGCCAGGAGGCCGATGCGACTTCGACGCTTGCCGCCTATCGCTGCATGATCCGCTATCGCCACGCACATCCGGCCCTGATCGTCGGCGAGACGGAGCTGTTCGATCTGCCGAATCCGTTCGTCGGCTGGCGGCGCCGGCTCGACGGCGAGGCGGCGATCGCGCTATTCAATCTGTCGCCAGAGCCAGCGGTGGTGCCGCCGCACGCAGTGCCGCGCTTCGCGCCGGCCGATCTGCCGTTCGTGACCGCGCCATCGGGCGACGGAATCGTCTTGCCGCCCTTCGGCCTAACGCTCGGTACCGAGCGCGACAACCGCTAGCGCGGCGAAGGCCGCGACCGCTCGGCACGCATCGCCGCCAGGATGGCGTTCGCCGTCGGGTCGGCGAAGACGGTGTCGAGATCGCGGCCGAGCTTGCGCGCGAAACTGGGATAGGCGCCGGCCGACGCGCCCGGCAGATTGACTTGATCCACCTCCTGTGCCAGGTCTTCAAGCTGCACCAGCGCGAGGCGGCTGGGCGTTTGTGCCAGGAAGCGATGCGCGGCAACCGCGAGCGCAGCGTCGGCGGCGGTGTCGAGACCGGCATGCGCGAAGGCCGCGCGGATCGCCTCGCGCTCGGACGCGCGCACGGTAAGCGCCTGGTCGCGCGCGATGTCGGCGGGGCGAATGCCGAGTGCGTATTTGAGCTCGAGGTCGCGGCCTTCCCAGAAGCCGCGCCAGGTCGGCAGGTCGTGCGTCGTCAGCGCGACCAGCGCCTCGGGCGGGTAATCCGTCGGGGCGAGATATCGCCCGCTCTGCCGCATGAAAATCAGCAGGCGGCACGACAGGATGCCGGTTGCAGCGAGGCGCGGCGGCAGGTCGGGCGGCACGGTGCCGAGATCCTCGCCGACCACGACGCAGTTTCGCGCCGTGCTTTCGGCGGCGATCGCGGCACCGAGCGCGTCGAACGGCATGCGTAGATAGGCGCCATCGACCGGCCGCCCACCGGCTGGCACGAGAAACAGCCGATTGAGCCCGAGCACGTGGTCGATGCGCACCGCACCGGCATGGATCATATTGGCGGCGACGATGCGTCGGTAGGTCTCGCAGCCGGCGCGCAGCATTACCTCCGGGTTGTAAGCGAACAGACCCCAGTCCTGGCCGTTGGCGTTCCAGTCGTCAGGCGGTGCGCCGACATGGAAATCGGGCACAATCTCGTCTTGCCCGGCCCAACCTTCGGCGCTGTCGGGCGCGCAGCCGAGCGCGAGGTCTAGATAGAGGCCGATGCGCATGCCGCCGCGGAGTGCCGCCGCGGCACAGGCGCCGAGTTGTCGATCGGCCTGCCATTGCAGGAAGGTGTGGTAGCGCAACTCGCGCGCATGGTGCTCGGCGAATTCCGTCGCCGCCGGGCCCGCGGGATAGCGGAATTCCGCCGGCCAGCTCATCCAGTCGGGGCCGAATCCGGCGAGTGACGATAACGCCTGATAGGCGGCGAAGCACCGCAGCGGCTTACCGCGGTTCTTGACGAAGGCCGCGAAGTCGCGAACCGCTTCGTCACGCGGCGCGGCGCGGATGCGGTGCTCAAAGGTGTCGAAGATCACGCGGAAGATGCTTTGCTTGGCGGCGGCAATCTCGGCATAGGCGACGGTTGCGTTGGCGCGCTGTTGTGCCAGCAGCGCCTGGAAGCTGCGGCTCGCGACGACAGCGCGCGCCGCGCCTGACTCGGCATAGCCGGTCATCGCCAGCGGATCGAGGTAGAGCACATTGATGAACTCGCGGCTCGACGGCGAATAGGGGCTGATGCGCGCCGGGTCCGCGGCGTAGCACGCGTGCAGGGGGTTGACGCCGACGAAATCGGCGCCGGCGACGGCAGCGAGCTCGATCAGCCGCTGCAAGTCGGTAAAGTCGCCGATGCCCCAATTTCGCGGCGAGCGCAGACCGTAGAGCTGCGCGGCAATGCCCCAGCCGCGTTGCCAATCAGGCAGGAAGCAGCGGCCGCCGCGCGGAAGGGGGGCAGGCGCCCGATCGGCGCCGCGCGCGCCCGCGAGCGCCGCGATCAGGCGTATCATGACCGCGTCGGACATGTGGTGGTGCCGGCCGAGCGCGTCGTGATAGTCGCGTTCGACCAGGGTCGCAATGTCGGCGTGCGGATCGTTCATGCCGCGGGCTCCAGCGCCCAGATCACTGCCCACGGTGGCAGCACGTCACCGCGCGCCTCGGCGCCCCACAGCACGCGGCCGGCGGGCGGTGACGACGGCGATGGTCCGGGCGCGTTTGCGAGATTGGCAGCGAGCACCAGTCGGCTGCCGTCGCCGAGCCGCCAGACCACTTCGAGGCATGTCCCGGCGACCGCGTAGCGGCCGCCGCCGGCGCCTGGCAGGCGCGGCACAATCTCGCGATGGCGGACCTCGAGCAGGCGACGGATCGTCGGGGTGGCCGGCGGACGCTCGCCCGACGCGGCGCGGGCGAGCTGGCTGCGCTCGAAGGTCGCCGGCGCGAGCGGATCGGGAATGCGCGCGACCGCTCCCGGCGCGGCGAAGGCGCGGAATTTGGCGAACTCGCGCCGCCGGCCGTCGCGCACCGCCGCACCGAGCGCCCCGGCGAAATCACAGAAGAACAGGAACGGCGTCGTCGCATTCCATTCCTCGCCCATGAACAGCAGCGGCGCCGCCGGAGCCAAAAACAGAATCGCTTGCGCCGCTGCCAGCGCGGCGGGCTCGGCGAGCGCGGTCAGCCGCTCGCCGCAGGCGCGATTGCCGATCTGATCGTGATTCTGGAGGAAATTGACGAAGGCGACGGGCGGTAGGCCGGCACTCGGCTCACCGCGCGGCGCAGCGCGATAGGCCGAGCGCTCGCCTTGGAAGGCGAAGCCCTCGGCCAGCGCGCGGCCGAGCTTGGCGATCGGGTCGACGGCGAAATCGGCGTAGTAACCCGCGGTTTCGCCGGTCAGGACGACGTGTGCGGCGTGATGGAAGTCATCGTTCCACTGCGCGTCGTAGCATGCGGCACGGCCGTCGGCGGCGCGGCGTAGGTAGCGCGCCTGGTTGCGGTCGTTCTCGAGGACGAGGTGGACGTGGCGGTCCGGTGCCACCGCCAGGCGCACGCGCGCCGCCAGTTCTTCGAGGATATCGGGACGGCTGTCGTCGCGGATCGCGTGCACCGCATCGAGCCGCAGGCCGTCGACGTTGTATTCGAGCACCCAGTAGAGCGCGTTCTCGATGAAGAAGTCGCGCACCGGCCGCACCGCGAAATTGATCGCCGGGCCCCAGCCGGTCTCGGCGGCGGCGAAGAACGCGGGAGCATAGGAGCCGAGGTAATTGCCTTCAGGTCCCAAGTGATTGTAGACGACGTCGAGGAAGACCATCACGCCGAGCGCGTGCGCGGCGGCGACGAACCGCTTGAGCGCGGCGGGATTGCCGTAGCGCGAGTCCGGCGCGAAGGGCAGCACGCCATCATAGCCCCAGTTGCGCTTGCCGGCGAAGTCGGCGAGCGGCATCAGCTCGATCGCCGTGATGCCCAGGCTCGCCAGCCGCTCGAGATCGGTCTCGGCTGCCGCGAAGGTGCCCTCGCACGTGAAGGTGCCGACATGCAGCTCGTAGATCACCGCCTCGTGCCAGGGCCGGCCGCGCCACGCGTCGTCGGGCCAGTCGAATGCCGCGGGATCGATTAGCTCGCTCGGCCCGTCAACGTCACTCGGCTGAAAGCGCGACGCCGGATCTGGTACGGCGCGGGCGCCGTCGATGACGTATTGATAGACGACGCCGGCCATCAGGTTCGGCACCCGCGCCTCGTGCCAGCCGCCCTCGCGCCGCGCCATCACTACATTCCGTCGCGTCTCTGGGAGATGCAGCGTCACCGTCCGAGCAGCCGGCGCCCACAACCGAAACGATGCGCCGTGCGCATCGAGCCTCCCGCCGAACGGCATGCAGTGTCGACGCCGCACGCGTGCTCACCCCTCTTCGCCGGTCAAAGCGGCGAGCGAACGCGGCGACACGACGAACTGGTTGGACGGCGCCACCATGACATCGTCGAAGCCCTTCTCGGTCGCGGTATTGATGCGCATCCGCCATGCCTTGATGCCCGGCGTCTCGGGCACGGTGAATGTCACGGGCTCGGCGTCGCCGTTCATCAGCAGCATCAGCGGCTGGTGCGGCGCGTCGAACACCGCGGCGAGAAAGCGAGCGTCGGCGACACGCCAGTCGTCGCCGCTCATTTCTTTGCCGTCGGCGCGCAGCCAAGTCATGTCCTTGCGGTCGTCGGGATTGGGTTTGCCGTCGAGAAAACGGTCCCGCGTCAGGTGCCGGTCACGCCGCAGATCGACCAGCCGGCGGATGAAAGTCGTCAGATCGGTGCCTTCCTTCCATAATCCGGACCAGTCGACCCAGCCGATCTCGTTGTCCTGGCAGTATGCGTTGTTGTTGCCGTTCTGGCTGTTGCCCATCTCGTCGCCGGCGAGCAGCATCGGCACGCCGAGCGACAGCAGTAGCGAGGCGAGGAAATTGCGCCGCTGACGATGGCGAAGCGCGAGCACCCCGACGTCGTCGGTCGGGCCCTCGACGCCACAGTTCCAGCTCAGGTTGTCGGGCGCGCCGTCGCCATTATTCTCGAGATTGGCCTCGTTGTGCTTGGCGTTGTAGCCGACCAGGTCGGCGAGGGTGAAGCCGTCATGGGCGGTAATGAAATTTATGCTGGCCGAGGGCCGGCGATTGTCGTGCCGAAAGATGTCGGCCGAGCCGGCGATGCGCGCTGCGACCGCCCCGATCACGCCGCCATCGCCGCGCCAGAAACGGCGCAAATCGTCGCGAAAGCGGTCGTTCCATTCGCTCCAGCCGGGCGGAAAGGCGCCGAGCCGATAACCGCCTTTGCCGACGTCCCATGGTTCGGCGATGAGCTTGATCTGCGACAGCACCGGATCCTGCGCGAGCACGTCGAGGAAGCTGCTGCGCGAATCGAAACCGTCGGGCCCGCGAGCGAGCGCGGTCGCGAGGTCGAAGCGGAAACCGTCGACGTGCATGACCTCGACCCAATAGCGCAACGAATCGGTCACCAGTTGGAGAACGCGCGGATTGGTCAGCCGCAGCGTGTTGCCAACACCGGTGAAATCTGCGTAACGGCGCGGGTCCTCGGGCGCGAGCCAGTAATACGAGAGGTTGTCGATGCCGCGAAAGCACAGCGTCGGACCCAGCTCGTTGCCCTCGGCAGTGTGGTTGTAGACGACGTCGAGGATGACCTCGATCTGCGCCGCGTGCAGAGCGGCGACCGTGCGCTTGAACTCGTTTTCGTCGCCGCCCAGGGCGCGACGGCCGGGCGCGAAATAGCCGATGGTGTTGTAGCCCCAGAAATTGCGCAGGCCGCGCTCGATGAGGTTCCGGTCGTCCACCGCATAGTGCACCGGCATCAGCTCGACCGCTGTGACGCCCAGGTGACGCAGATGTTTGATGACCTCGGGCGTGCGCAGAGCCGCGACGGTGCCGCGCAGCGCTTCGGGAATGCCGGTGTGCTGCTTGGTGAAGCCCCTGACGTGCAGCTCGTAGATGACGCTGTCGGACAGTTTATGGCGCGGCGGCCGGTCGTCGCCCCAATGGAAATTGTCGTCGATCACGCGGCATTTCGGCATGACGCGCGCGCTGTCACGCCGGTCGAATGACAGATCGGCGCGCGGGGCGCCGATGCGATAGCCGAAATGCCCGTCGCCGATGTGGATCTCGCCGACGATGTCGCGCGCATAGGGGTCGAGCAGCAGCTTGTGCGGGTTGAAGCGGTGGCCCTTCTCCGGCGCGTAGGGGCCATGCACGCGATAGCCGTAGAGCAGCCCGGCGTGCGATTCGGGGAGATGTCCGTGCCACACGCCGTTGGTACTCTCCGGCAGTGGCAGGCGATCGGTCTCGCGCCGGCCTTGAGCATCGAACAGGCACAGCTCGACCTTCTCGGCATGGGCGGAAAACAGCGCGAAATTGGTGCCGCGCGAGTCGACATGTGTGCCGAGCGGATAAGGCCGACCGGTGTCGAGGCGCACCGTCATGACGTCAGTCGGTTGCCGGCGCGAGATAGATCGCCGCCAGCGGCGGCAGGGTGAGCGCCAGCGAATGGTCGCGCCCATGCCACGGCAATGCTTCCGGCGCGAGCGTGCCGGCATTGCCGGCGCCGCTGCCGCCGTAGCGCGGATCGTCGGAATTGAATATCTCGCGATAGGGAGCGCCCGACGGCATCCCGATGCGGTAACCATGGCGCACGACGGGCGTGAAATTGACGATCACGACGACGTGGTCGCCGGCGGCGCGGCCATTGCGCTGAAACGACAGCACGCTCGCGGCGCGGTCGGAGGCGTCGATCCATTCGAAGCCAGTGCGCTCGTGATCGAGTTCGTGCAGCGCCGGCAGGCGCCGGTGCAGCGCGTTCAGCTCGCGCACGAGCGCGGTGATGCCCTGGTGCATGGGGTCGCCGAGCAGATGCCAGTCGAGGCTCTGGTCGTGGTTCCACTCGTTTTCCTGGGCGAACTCGTTGCCCATGAACAGCAGCTTCTTGCCGGGATGGCCGTACATGAAGGCGTAATAGGCGCGCAGATTGGCAAACCGCTGCCAGCGGTCCCCCGGCATGCGGCCGAGGATGGACCGCTTGCCATGCACCACCTCGTCGTGCGACAGCGGCAGCACGAAGTTCTCGTTGAAGGCGTAGAGCAGTCCGAAGGTGAGCTGCTCGTGATGGTGCGCACGGTGTATCGGGTCGAGCGCCATGTAATTGAGCGTGTCGTGCATCCAGCCCATGTTCCACTTGAAACCGAAGCCGAGCCCGCCGTCGTAAGTCGGCCGCGAGACAAGCGGCCACGCAGTCGATTCCTCGGCGACGGTGGTGATACCGGGAAAGCGCGCGAAGCTGATCTCGTTGAGGCGCTTGAGGAATGCGATCGCCTCGAGGTTCTCGTTGCCACCGAAGCGGTTGGGGATCCAGTCGCCCGGCTGCCGGCTGTAGTCGAGATAGAGCATCGAGGCGACCGCATCCACGCGCAGTCCGTCGACATGGTATTGGTCGAACCAGTGCAGGGCGCTGTTGAGCAGGAACTCGACGACTTCCGTGCGGCCGTAGTTGTAGATGAGCGTGTTCCAGTCGCGGTGCACGCCCTGGCGCGGATCGGCGTGCTCGTAGAGACGCGTGCCATCGAAGGAGGCGAGGCCGTGCGGGTCGTCGGGGAAATGGCCCGGAACCCAATCGAGCAGGAGGCCAATGCCCGCGCCATGACAGGCATCGACGAAAGCCTGAAAATCGGTCGGACTGCCATAGCGGCTAGTCGGCGCATAGAGGCCCGTCGGCTGATAGCCCCACGAGCCATCGAACGGATACTCGGTGATCGGCAGCAGCTCGAGATGGGTGAACCCCATCTCCTTGACGTAGGGCACGAGGGTCTCCGCAAGCTCGCGATAGGTCAGATACCGGTTGCCCTCCTCGGGGCGGCGGCGCCATGAACCGAGATGCGTCTCGTAGATCGCCATCGGGCTTGAATAGAGATTGTGCCGGCCGCGCTCAGCGAGCCAGGCGTCGTCGTTCCAGCGGTGGTGATCGATACGCGCGACCAGCGACGCGGTTTCGGGCGGCCGCTCGGCGGCTTGCGCCACCGGATCGGCCTTGAGCGGCAGAATCGCGCCGGTCCGGGTCTTGATCTCGTATTTGTAGCGCTCGCCCTCGTGGAGGCCGGGAATGAACAGCTCCCACACGCCGACGCCGGGGTGGAAGCGCATGACGTGGCGCCGCCCGTCCCAGAAATTGAAATCGCCAACGACGCTGACGCGCTTGGCGTTGGGCGCCCAGACGCAGAACACCACGCCCGCGACGCCGTCGGGCACGATCGGATGCGCCCCGAGCCGCCGGTAGGCTTCGAGATGCGTGCCCTCGCGCAGCAGGTAAAGGTCCGTCTCACCGAGCCAGGAGCCGAATTGATAGGGGTCGACGAACTCGGTGCTGCTGTCGCGCCAAGCGACACGCAGCCGATAAGGCCGCGGCGGTGGCGCGTCCAGCGGCACGATGAACAGGCCGCCACTGCCCGGCACGGGACGCGCGGTCGTCACCGGCGCGCCGGTCGCGTGGTTGAGAAGTTCGACGCCGATCGCATCCGGCAGGAAGGCGCGCACCACTAAGCCGGACGCCGAGCGATGCGGCCCCAGATAGCCGAACGGATCCGTGTGATCGCCCCCAAGGATCGCATCGGCCTCGTGGTCGAGGGAGGGCGGCGCAGAACTCATGATGAGACCAGTGCCTTTAACCCTCGCAATGGAACGGCGATCCAATCCGGACGGTTCCCCAGTTCGTACGCGGTTTCGAGCGCCGCCTTCTCGATCAGGAAGAGCTTGAGCAGCCGGCGCGCGAGGTCCTCGTCCGCGGGCCACAGCCGGCAGCCAGCCATTGCGCCGACATAGATGTCGAGGAAGCCGCGGGTGACGTTCTCGCGCCACAGCAGAATCGCCTGCAGCAACTCATTGCGCAGGTCGGGCTGATTGGCGGTGGCGTGTTCGAGCGCCGTCCAGGCGGCATAGTCGAAGGAACGCAGCATTCCGGCGACGTCGCGGATCACCGAATGCTTCCGCCGGCGCTCGTCGAGCGGGAGTTGCGGCGGACCCTCGAAATCGACGATGTCGACATCGTTCTTCACCACGAGAATCTGGCCGAGGTGATAATCGCCGTGCAGGCGCGATAGCACGACCTCGCGGTCCACAACGGCGAGCGCGCGAACTTGCGCCGCGATCGCGTCCCGGCCAGCGAGCAGCTCGTTGGCGACGGCGGATGCCTCGCCGGAAAGACGCGTGGTCGTGCGGGCGAGCCTGTCGAAGGCCTCGCCGACCGTCCGCGCGATGGCCTCGCCCCAGCCGGTTATCTCCGCTGGCGCCGCGCGCACGACGGCAAAGGCGGCGTCATCCGATTCGACGTCGAGCACGCGGTGCAACTCGGCAGTGCGCAGCGCCAGCTGCTCGATCTGCGTGCGATAGACCGCATGCGCCGCACTCGATGCGCTCTCCTCGACCACCGGCGCGACGCGCGATTCCTCGAGGAAGCGGGCGAGATAGCCTTGCGTGAAGGACCAGGCGTCACCCTGGTTCTGCACCCAGCCGTGGATCACGCCGAGTGCGGTCTCGCCGCCATCGGGCTCGACGAGCGCGATGTGTCCGAGCAGCGGCGGCGCGTTCTTGAATTGCGTCCGCTCGGTCAGGAAGGCGCCCATTTCGATCTCGGGATGGATGCCGGGCGCGACTTGGCGATAGAACTTGACGATTGCCGTGCCTTCGACGACTGCCGAGGTGTTCGACTGCTCGGCGCCGCCGATGCGGATGACCGGCTTCTCCGGCCAGGGTTGCGCGGCGAACGCCTGGGTCGAGCGGAAGGCCAGCCGGCCGTGCGGCGTCTCGATGGTGCGCCCGTCGCGAATCGCGTCGATCGCCGCGCCGACAAAGACCTCGCTGTGCAGCGCATCGGCGAGGTAGCCCTCGCGTGGGCCATGCCGAAGCTTGGCGAGGGTGGTGGCAGCCGGCGGCACCGCCGGCGGCTGCCATTCGTCCATCAGTGGCAGCGAATAGCGCGCCGTGAAGTGCCGGCCCTGCACTTGGGCGATGACCCACAGCCAGTCGCGCTCGCCGAGCCGGAAGGTCGTCGACCACCGCAAACTGGCGGCGAATGCGCGCTCGCTCTTGTGCGCGAACCAGCGGTGCTCCGCGAGGAACAGCGGCAGAATATCGCGCTCGACAATGCCGCGGTTGCGGCCCTCGAGCGCAGTGGCAAGGCCGCCCACCGCCACCAACGTATCGACATCGCGCGTCCGTACCACCGCATGCGGACCTTGGACCGGCACGGCGAGTTGGAACCAGTAGAAGCCGTGCCCCTGAAGGGTGATGGTGTAGAAGCTCTCGCCGATCGCTGGAAACGAAGTCTGGCCGAGCAGCTCGATTGGGATGCGGCCGGCGAAGCCCGACAAGTCGAGCTCGACCGCCTGTGCCGAGCGCGACAGGTTCGACACGCACAGCACGGTACAGTCCTCGTGCTGGCGCAGATAAGCGAGGACGGCGCGGTTCGACGGATAGAGGAACGTGAGTGTGCCGCGGCCGAACACCTTGAGCGATTTGCGCACGCCGATCAGCCGCCTCATCCAGTTGAGCAACGACGACAGACTCCGCGCCTGCGCCTCGACATTGAGCGCCTGGAAGCCGTAGACCGCGTCCATGATCGGCGGCAGGTAGAGCGTCGCCGGATCGGCGCGCGAGAAGCCGGCGTTGCGGTCCGGCGTCCACTGCATCGGCGTGCGCACGCCGTCGCGGTCGCCGAGATAGATGTTGTCGCCCATGCCGATCTCGTCGCCGTAATAGAGGATCGGCGTGCCCGGCAGCGACAGCAGCAGGCTGACCATCAGTTCGATCCGGGGGCGGTCGTTGTCCATCAGCGGCGCGAGCCGGCGGCGGATGCCGAGATTGAGACGCGCGCGCCGGTCGGCGGCATAGGTTGACCACAGGTAGTCGCGCTCGCTGTCGGTCACCATCTCGAGCGTCAGTTCGTCGTGGTTCCTGAGGAAGATCGCCCACTGGCAGGGGTCGGGGATCTCCGGCGTCTGGCGCAGGATGTCGGTGATCGGATGGCGGTCTTCGCGCGCGATCGCCATGTACATGCGCGGCATCAGCGGGAAGTGGAACGCCATGTGGCATTCGTCGCCGTTGCCGAAATAGTCCTTCATGTCCTCCGGCCACTGGTTGGCCTCGGCGAGGAACAGGCGATTGGGGAATTCGCGGTCGAGCTCTGCCCGCATCTGCTTGATGACGGCGTGGGTCTCGGGCAGGTTCTCGTTGCGGGTGTCTTCACGCTCGCAGAGATAGGGCACGGCGTCGAGGCGGAAACCGTCGACGCCGAGATCGGCCCAGAAACGCATGTTGTTGAGCACCGAGCGCACGACGTGCGGATTGTCGAAATTGAGGTCGGGCTGGTGCGCGAAGAAGCGGTGCCAATAAAAGGCGCTGGCGACCGGATCCCATGTCCAGTTCGACTTCTCGGTGTCGCTGAAGATGACCCGCGTGCCCTTGTACTTGTCCTCGGTCTCGCTCCACACGTAGTAGTCGCGATAGACCGAGGCCGGCCGCGCTCGGCGCGCGCGCTGGAACCACGGATGCTGGTCCGAGGTATGGTTGACCACCAGCTCGACAATGATCCGGAGGCCGCGGCGGTGCGCCTCGCGCACCAGTTGGCCGAAATCGCGCAGCGTGCCGTAGGCCGGATGGATGTTGCGATAATCCGAGACGTCGTAGCCGTCGTCGCGGAACGGCGAGGGGAAGAACGGTAGCAGCCAGATCGCCGTGACGCCGAGGTCTTGCAGATAGTCGAGCTTGGCGATCAGGCCGGGCAGGTCGCCGATGCCGTCGTTGTTGGCGTCGAAGAACGCCTTGACGTGCAGCTCGTAGATGATCGCGTCCTTGTACCAGTCGGGCGCGTCGGCCTGTACGCGGGCATCGGGCATCGTGGTCCGGCCGGTGACGTCAGGCATCGCCGCGCTCCACCAGCCTGAAGACAAAGATCGGCACGCCCGGCCCGATCCAGATCGATTGCTGTGCCCCCGTCCATCGCAGGATCTCGTCGGTGATCAGATTGTGGACCGCGAAACGCTCGTCCGCGGCGAAACCCAGCCGATGGAGCGGCAGCTCGATCGTCGCCGCTTCGTCGGCTGCAGGATTGAGGCTGACGGCGACGAAGACCGCTTCGCGCACATCGTCCGGCACGCGCGCGTAGAACAGCACGCGCGGGTTGTCGGCCGGAAGAAATTCCAGGTTGAGCCAATCGGCGAAGGCGGCGTTCTCACGGCGGATGCGGTTGAGCTGCGCGATGAACGGCTTGATGTTGCCGGGCCGGTTCCAGTCCCATACCTTATATTCGTATTTTTCAGAGTCGGCGTATTCCTCGGAGTTGGGCAGTGCGCGGTTCTCGGCAAGCTCGAAGCCGTTATAGATGCCCCACAGGCCACACAGCGTGGCGGCGAGCGCGGCGCGGATGCGGAACGCCGGCACCCCGCCGCTCTGCAGGAACCGCGACAGGATGTCGGGCGTGTTGGTGAAAAGGTGCGGCCGGAAGTACTCGCGCACCTCGCCGCGCGTGAGCTCGGTGAAATAGTCGATGAGCTCGGCCTTGTCGTTGCGCCAGGTGAAGTAGGTATAGGACTGCGTGAAGCCGAGCTTGGCAAGGAGCCGCATCGGCTTGGGCCGCGTGAAGGCTTCGGCGAGGAAGATGACGTCCGGATGCATGGCCTGAATCTCGCGGATCAACCACTCCCAGAACGGGTAAGGCTTGGTGTGCGGATTGTCGACCCGGAAGATGCGCACGCCCTGCGCGATCCAGAAGCGCACGACGTCGCGCAGCGCCCGCCAAATGCCGCGCCAGTCGGCGGCGTCGAAATTCAGGTTGACGATGTCCTGGTATTTCTTCGGCGGATTCTCGGCATAGCGAATCGAGCCATCCGGCCGGAACTCGAACCAATCGGAATGCTCCTTGATCCACGGATGGTCGAGCGAGCACTGCACCGCGAAGTCGAGCGCGACCTCCATGCCGCGCGCGCGGCACGCGGCGACGAAGGCGCGGAAGTCCGCGACGGTTCCGAGGCCCGGCTCGACCGCGTCGTGGCCGCCGGTCGCGTTGCCGATGGCATAGGGGCTGCCGGGATCATCCGGCGATCCGATGGCTGCGTTGTTGCGGCCCTTGCGGTTGGTCACACCGATGGGATGGATCGGCGGCAGGTAGACGGTATCGAAGCCCATCGCAGCAACGTCGTCGAGCCGCGCGATGCAGTCGCGGAAGGTTGCGCTCCTTCCAGGCACGGTGCCCTGCGAGCGCGGGAACATCTCGTACCACGCGGCAAAACGCGCCTCCTCGCGGTCGACGATCAACGGCCGCGCGGGCTCGATCCGCGTCAGATGGCGTCGCGGACCCCATTGCGTCATGGCGGCTTCGAGTTCCGGCGCGAGCAGCAATTCGAGCGCGCTTGAGGCGCCGCGCTGCGCGCAGGCGAGCGCGGCTTCGATGGTCGTACGGCCGGCGCCATCGGCGCCACGCACGGCCTCGCCCAGCAGCGCGATACCGTCGGCGAGCTCGTCGCCGACCGGTTGCCCGGCCCGGTGCTTGGCGGCCAGCCGGTCGCGCCAGCTGGCAAACGCATCGGTCCAGGCCTCGATGGTGTAGAGGTGACGGCCCGGCTCGGTCAGCGCGACGGCGGCCGACCAGCGGTCGTTGTCGACCGATCGCATCGGGATCGCGCGCCACGCCGCGGCGCCGTCGCGGCGTAGCAGCAGTGCCGCCCCCAGTCGGTCATGGCCCTCGCGAAAGATGTCGGCGGTAACCACCAGGCGGTCGCCGACCACGCGCTTAGCCGGATAGCGACCGCCATCGACGTCGGGCGCGAGCTTTTCGATCGCGATACGGCGGCCATTTAAAGGCTGGCGGTAACGCGGCGCCTTCGCCTTCGCCTCGGCCATCGCCGGCGCGGGCGCAATAATGGTCACGGGCAGGAATCCTCAGGCGACGCTGCGCGAGGCGACAGGCGCTGGAGACACGGCGGACTCGCGCAGCGTGTCGATGAAGCCCTCGTACCAACGCACGATGTTGCCGCCGCGCAACGTTTTCATCATTGCGCTCCAGCGCTCGATGCGCTCGGCGCGCTCCATGTAGAGCGCGCGATAAAGCGCCTGCGCCAGCTCGCCGATGTCGTAGGGATTGACGACCAGCGCGGCGTTGAGCTCTTTGGCCGCGCCGGCGAATTTCGACAGCACCAAAACGCCCGGATCCTCCGGGTCCTGCGACGCGATGTATTCCTTGGCGACCAGGTTCATACCGTCGCGCAGCGGCGTCACGCAGCCGACCTTGCTAATTCGGTAAAGCGCCGCGAGCTGATCCGGCGGGAAGCTCTCGTTGATATAGCGCAGCACCATCCAATCGACGTCGCCGAAGCGCGCGTTGATGTCGCCGGCGTGGCTTGCCAGCTCGGCGCGGATGCGGCGATAGCTCTCGACCGCCGAGCGCGTCGGCGGCGTGATCTGGAGGAACGAGACGCGCTTGCGCTCGTCGGGATAGATGGTGAGGAATCGCTCGTAGGCGGCGAATCGCTCGGGCAGGCCCTTGCTGTAGTCGAGACGGTCGACGCCGATCACCAGCTTGCCGTGATGCAGGCCACGCTTAATGCGATTGCTCTTGTTGCTGTCGATGTTCTCGCGTGCGGCCTCGGCGAAGAACTCGACGTTGATGCCCACCGGGAAAATGCCGAGCTTGACCCGACGGTCGCCGAATTGCAGCTCGGTCTGGCCGACCATCGTCGCCGACAGCTTGGTGATCGCATAATCGCGGAAGCGCAGCAGGTCTTCGTCGGTCTGGAAGCCGATCAGGTCGTAGGCCGACAGCGCCTTGAGCACCGTGCGATGCTCGGGCAGGCAGATCAGCACCGACTTGGTCGGGAATGGCGTGTGGAGAAAGAAGCCGATCGGGCCGGTGAAGCCGCGCTGGCGCAGAAACTCGCCGAGCATGAAATAGTGGTAGTCGTGAACCCAGACGAGCGTGTCCGGCCCGGCGCGGTCGGCGACCACGTTGGCCATGATCTCGTTGATAACGCGATAGGAGGCGACGAACTCCGGCTCGTAGCGCAGGAGATCGGCGCGATAATGCAGGATCGGCCATAGCGCCGAATTCGCCATGCCGTTGTAGAAGCGGCGATAATCGGTGACCGGAAAATCCACGGTCGTAAGGGTGCCGGCGCCGAGCTTCTTCGAATGGGTCGGCATGCGCGCCTCCTCCGCGGGCGCGAACTTGCCGCTGGCGCCCACCCAGGTCGCGCCGGAAGTCTTGACCGCCGACAGCAGTACGGCCGCCAGTCCGCCCGGAACGGCGCCCGTCCGGGAGGGCTCGGCGACGCGGTTTGAAACCAGGATCGTGTCCATCGCAAGACCCCCTTCCGGTTTGAGATTTTTGCCGGGGCAGAATGCGGGTACTCTAAAACGCCTTGCCTGCGGTTGTTGTTCCGCTCCCGGTCACTGAATCACCACAACCTCCGCAGCCGAACTCGCCGTGGAGGCGTCGCACGAAACCATTCCGAAGACTTGGGAATTAATTGTGGCGAAAATGAGACCGGAACCTTTTCCCGCGCCGGAAATTTGTTTGACCGCCGCTTGCAGCAACGTTGGCCGTGGACCGGAGCGCCGGGGAGAGGTGTTTTTGTTTCAAGGATTGCGATGGTTTCGTCCATCCTGATGCAGGACGACGCTGGCGCTCCGTCGCCGCGCGATGCGGATACCGAATTCGCTCCCGACGATGCCGACGCGGCCGGCGCACGGTCACTCGTCGCGCGGCAATTGCGCCGCCTCTACCGCGCCCATCTGACCGAGCCGATTCCGCCGACCCTGTTGGCGCGCCTCGATCGCATGCGCCGCGGCGGAACGGCTTAGTGCTCCATCACCGGCCGAGCGCGCCGCAATGGCCACGCTCGATCGCGGTCGAGGGCTGCTCAGCGGCGGTCGATGCCGACTGGGTTCGCGGCGGCCGACTGGATATCGTTGCGCACGATCTCGATATAGACTGGCGCCGTGCCGTGCCTCTTCATGCCGAGCTGCGCGGCGGCTTTGGGCGTGACGTCGATCAAGCGCCCGCGCACGAACGGGCCGCGGTCGTTGATGCGCACGATGACCGAGCGGCCGTTGTGCAGGTTGATGATGCGGACGTGCGTGTTGAACGGCAGGCTGCGCGAGGCCGCCGCCAACTCATCAGCGCGGAATACCTCACCGCTGGCGGTGCGATGGAAAGACGATCCAGCATACCACGACGCCACGCCCATGCGCAGCCTGCGACGGTCCCGGCACGACAGCGAGCGGGCCGCCGCGGCCCGATGAATCTGCCGCGCCACCGTGCGCTTGACCGGAACCGCATGCATTGGGTGCTGGGGCGTAGCTTCCGCTGGCTTGACCGGCGCCGATTCAGCGCGGTCGGGCATCGCCGACAAACCGAGGGCGGCGACCAGCGAGCAGGCTACCGCCCAGCGTGTGACCAGGCGTTTGCTTATCGGCATCGGCATCCTCGCCACCCCACAGCGAAACGCGTCTTTAACGGGTTGCACTCGAACGCGGCGGGCCGGGAACACCCCGACCGGGAACCCCCACGCTACGACGCCAGTCGTAGCATAGCGGGTTGCTTGGCAACGCAAAATCCGCTGTCGCCGGCGTTGGCGCGCGCCGCCGCGACGCGGCCGCCGCCGACCCGTGGACGGCAAGCGTCGCCGACACGACGTACGACAAGGCCAGGACTGTCGGTCGCGTCCCTATTCGGCGGCGGTCCGCTGGGCCCGTGCCCGTGCCAGATTCTCGGCGGCGAAGTTCCAGTTCACCAGATGATCGATGAAGGCATCGATGAAATCCGGCCGCCGGTTCTGATAGTCGAGATAATAGGCGTGCTCCCACACGTCGTAGGTGAGCAGCGCCGTGGTGCCGTGCACAAGCGGATTCATCGCGTTCGGCGTCTTGGCGACCTTGAGCTTGCCGCCGTCGAACACCAGCCACGCCCAGCCGCTGCCGAATTGCGTAGCGCCGGCGGTCTTGAATGCCTCACGGAATTTCTCGTACGAGCCGAAGGATTCCTCGACCGCGCGCGCCAGGTCGCCGGTCGGCCGGCCGCCGCCCTTGGGTCGCAGCGACTTCCAGAAGAAGCTGTGATTCCAGATCTGGGCGACGTTGTTGAACAGCCCCTGCTTGGATTCATCCTTCGCCGTCGCCTGGATTACTTCTTCGAGCGGCTTGTTCGCCAGCGGCGTGTCCTGCACCAGCTTGTTGGCATTGTCGACATAGGCCTTGTGATGCTTGCCGTGATGGAATTCGAGCGTGCGCGCCGACATTTGCGGCTCGAGCGCGTTCATCGGATACGGCAAGGGTAGGAGTTCAAAAGCCATTTCAGCCTCGTGCTTGTCAGAGTTCGATCATTGGGAGTCGTTACGCACGCCACGGAAGAGCGGGCGCATTGGAAAGAAAACGACGTTGCGGTTACCAAGGTTCCACGCCGAGCCCGCCGGTGCGGCGCACAGAGACTGTGACCGCCGCCGAGACGCGCATGGCTGTGGTGCGCGCCGCCACTTTTCATCTTCACCATAACACGCATATAGTTGCGCAACACCTGTCGAGAATCCCGGGGGAGGGAATCCTTCAAGCGCCCTTAAGACGAGGAAGGGAGATGCGCGCATGACGAGCCGCTACGCCGAGAGCCGAGACGAGCTTCCCTGGTCGATGGAGGCGATCCGGTACGGCGATATCGCGCGCGATGCGGTCGAAGACAACGCATTGCTGTTCCAGCTCGTCGCTTCCGCGTCGTTCATCGAGATCACGTCCGATCTCTATACCGAGAACCTCGTCGAATATTTCCGCGACGATCTCGAACTGGTCGACTGGCTCGCGCACCATTGGGAGCCCGAGGAGCTGCAGCACGGTGCCGCGCTCAAGCGCTATGTCGAGACAGCGTGGCCCGATTTCGACTGGCGCCGCGCCTATGCCGGCTTCTTCGACGAGTATTCGCACTGTTGCTCGCTCGACAACCTGGCGCCGACGCGCGCGCTCGAGATGGTGGCGCGCTGCGTCGTCGAGACCGGCACGGCGAGCTTCTATCGCATGCTGGCGGAGGCGGCGCCCGAGCCGGTGCTGCGCGAGATCGCGACCAACATCGCCGCCGACGAGGTGCGGCACTACAAGAACTTCTACTATTTCTTTCGGCGCTATCGCAATAGCGAGAATCCCGGCCGCACCGCCGTGCTGAAGACGTTGTGGGATCGCGTGCAGGAGGTCGATGCGGAAGACGCCTATATCGCGTTCAAACACGTCTTCCTCGCCAGCAAGCCGGAGGCGGATTTCCGCGCCGCCGACTACGAGGCCTTCCGCAGCGGCGTGCGCCGCATGGGCCGGGAATATTTCCCCTACGACATGGCGCTGAAGATGTTCCTCAAGCCGCTCGGCCTGGCGCCGGCGATTGGCCGAGTGGTGCTGCCGCCCGCGGCGGCCGCGACGCGGCTGCTGCTGTTGCGCTGAGGGTTGTCCGTCCGGCTTCGCAATTATAGAATTCGTCAAAAGCACGTCATAAGCGCCGGAAACAATCGGAGGAACTTCATGCCAGACGACGCTCCCACGACGGCCGCGTCCCGCGCCAAGGTCGAGCCCGCGCTCAAGCTCAGGTTCCTGTCGCACGGCACGCTCGAGTCGACCGATCTCGACGTCTCGCGCAAGTTCTACGAGGAGTTCCTCGGCCTCGACGTGGTCCGGACCAGCTCGATCTCGCTGATGATCCGGCTCGGCGGCGACAACACCATCGCCGTCGTCAAATGCAAGACCAAGCAGCCGATGAGCCTGCTCGCGCACAACGGGCTCGACGTCGAGACCCAGGAAGAGGTCGACGCCGCCTACAAGACGGTGGTCGAGCAGGCGGAGAAATGGCGGCTCAAGAAAATCTCCAAGCCGCTTCTTCAGCACGGCACCTACAGCTTCTATTTCTGGGACTGCGACGACAATTGCTGGGAAATCCTGACCAATCCGAAGGGCGGTTATTCCTGGCTGTTCGGGCTCGGCGATCTCGAAGGCAAGGGCCACCAGGACAAGAGCTTCGCCCGTCCCGGCGTCAAGACGCCGTCCGCGTAGCGGTCGCCGCCGTACGCGACGCGCGCTAGCCGCGGCGCTTGAACGGAACGCTGGCGCGGTTGCACCAGCCTTCCCACGCGCGGTCGAAGCCCTCGGCCGGCCTGCCCTTGGCCTGGCGCGCCAGGATCTTGTCGATCTCGCCGGGCGAGAGGAAGTTGACCGGCTTGCCGAAGCGCAGCGCGTCGAGCTGCAAGTGCGCGTTCACCTC
This sequence comes from Alphaproteobacteria bacterium, assembly GCA_028871055.1. Classification (GTDB taxonomy): domain Bacteria; phylum Pseudomonadota; class Alphaproteobacteria; order ATCC43930; family CGMCC-115725; genus REEB95. The sequence goes on along the minus strand of JAGWON010000014.1, from coordinate 43,554 downwards.
GAGATAGACGGCGACGTAGACCGCTTCGCGCACCGAGCGACCGGCGACGACCGAGCCGTGGCCGCGCATCAGCGCGCTCTTGCCCGTGCCCACCGCGCGCGCCAGGTCGCGACCCTGCGCCATGTCCGAGACCAGCATGTCGGTGTCGCCGAACCGGTCGCGCGGCTCCCAGATCGGCACGCGCGCGCCGATCGTCGCCGCCATGTGCAGCACCGGCCGCAACGTCTCGCCGACGATGCCGAAGGGAATGACCGACGGGCTGTGGCTGTGCACCACGGCATGAAGATCGGGCCGCGCCTCGTAGAGCGCGCCGTGGATGAAACGCTCGTTGTAGGGCCGCCGGCCGCGGGCGTCGATCGCCTCACCGGCGAGGGTGAATTCCATGATATCGGCGGCTTCGATGCATTCGGGCGGCCGCGCGCGCGATAGCAGATAATGCTGCGGGTTTTCGGGATGGCGCGCGCTGACGTGGCCGAAGCCGTCGACCACACCCTGCGCTGCCAGGATGCGGTTGGCAGCGACCAGGTCCTCGATCACTTCGTCCAGAGCGGCCACAGTTTCTCTCGCCAGGGGGCGGCCCATCATGGGCAAAGGCCGAGCGATGTCAATTCGGCCCGAGGCAGATCGCCGGGGACCAGATCGCTATGGACAAGATCGGGGCGCGCCCGGAATAGTAGCGCACCAACGGGAGGCCATAAATCACAATGAAGAAGCTCGACATCTTTCCGCACATCTTTCCCAAGAACTATTTCGACAAGATGGTCGAGATCGTGGCCAACAAGGCGGCGATCCGGCGCTGGACCAACATTCCGGTGCTGTACGACCTGGAAAAGCGCCTGCGGATGATGGACGAGTTCGAGCAGTACCAGCAGGTGCTGACGCTCTCGATGCCGGCGATCGAATACGTCGCGCCGCCCGACCAGTCGCCGGCGCTGGCGCGGCTCGCCAACGACGGCATGCACAACATCTGCGCGAAACATCCCGACCGCTTTCCCGCCTGGGTCGCGTCGGTGCCGATGAACAACGTCAAGGCGACGCTCGACGAGATCAGCCGCGCGGTCGAGACGCTCGGCGCCAAGGGCATCCAGATCTTTACCAACGTCAACGGAAGGCCGCTGGACGATCCGGAATTCTCGCCGGTCTTCGAGAAGATGCATTCCTACGACATGCCGATCTGGATGCATCCGACGCGCGGCCAGAAAATCGCCGACTATCCGACCGAACAGGGCTCGCGCTTCGACATCTGGTGGGTGTTCGGCTGGCCCTATGAGACCTCGGCTGCGATGGCGCGCATGGTGTTCTCGGACTTCTTCGACCGGTGGCCCAAGCTGAAGATCATCACCCACCACATGGGCGCGATGGTGCCTTATCTCGAAGCGCGCGTCGGATTGGGGCTCGATCAGCTCGGCACGCGCGAAGGGGCGGAGGAGGGCTATCGCAAGATCGTCGCCGACATGAAGGCCAAGGGCAAGCGGCCGGTCGACTATTTCCGCCAGTTCTATGCCGACACCGCGATCAACGGCTCGCGCGCCGGCATCGAATGCGGCTTGAGCTTCTTCGGCATCGATCACTGCCTGTTCGGCACCGACTGCCCATTCGATCCCGAAGGTGGGCCGCTCTTCATCCGCGAGATCATCAAGGCGATCGATGCCATGAACCTGTCCGCCGGCGACCGCGGGCGGCTCTACGATGGCAACGCGCGGCGCCTGCTGCGCCTCAACTAGGGAACGATGGGCGCGGTCAGCCTCATCGACGTATCGAAGCGCTTCACGCTGCGGATCGACGGCCGCGAGCAGATCGTCCAGGCGCTGGACCGCATCAGCTTTACCGTCGATGAGGGCGAGATCGTCGCCCTGATCGGACCGTCGGGCTGCGGTAAGACCACGGCGCTCCGGATCACGATGGGGTTGGATCAGGCAACGGGCGGCCGCGTCGTGGTCGACGGGCGCGCGGTCCGTGGCTGCGGCCATGACCGCGGCATGGTGTTCCAGCACGCCGAGTTGCTGCCTTGGCTCACCGCACTCGAGAACGTCGAGTTCGGCCTCGAGATGAAGGGACTGCGCGGCGCCGAGCTACGCCGGCGGGCGACGGCGGCGCTCGCGCTGGTCGGACTCGAGGAGTCCGTCGCGCGGCGGCCCTATCAGCTCTCCGGCGGGATGCAGCAGCGCGTCGGCATCGCCCGCGCGCTCGCCATCGATCCCGGGGTGCTGCTGATGGACGAGCCGTTCGGCGCGCTCGACGCGCAGACGCGCGAGGGATTGCAGGACGAGCTGCTTGGCCTGCACGCTCGCACACGCAAGACCATCCTGTTCGTGACGCACGATCTCGACGAGGCGGTGGTGCTGGCCGACCGGGTGGTGGTGATGCGCGCCGGCCGGGTGCAGGAGATCGTCGCCGTGCCGCTGCCGCGCCCGCGCGGCGATCTGGCGGCGATGCGCGGCACGCCCGCCTTCGCCGAGACGCGCTACCGCATCTGGCGCGGCATCCACGCCATGCCGGCGACGGCGCAATGAGGGACGCGGCCATGACGAAATCCGCTAGACTGCTGCCCGCGGCGCGCGATCTCGTCAATACGCTGGTGATCGCCAACCGCATCCTGTTCGATCACGACGTGGTCGACGCCTTCGGCCACATCAGCGTGCGCCACGACAAGGATCCGGCCAAGTTCCTGATGTCGCGACATCTCGCGCCTGGCCTGGTGACGGCCAAGGACATCGTCACCTTCGACCGCGACGCTAATGCGGTGGCCGATCCGGCGCAGCGCTACTACAGCGAGCGCTTCATCCACAGCGAGATCTACAAGCGCCGGCCCGACGTGGTCGCGGTCGTGCATTGCCACGCGCCGCCGCTCATCCCATTCGGCGCGACGCGCACGCCGTTGCAGCCGATCTATCACATGAGCGCCTATATCGGCGCCGGCACGCCGGTCTTCGACATCCGCGAGGCGGCCGGCATGACCGACATGCTGATCCGCACGCCGGCGCTGGGCGCGGCGCTGGCCGAGACGCTGGCCGACAAGCCGTTGGTGCTGATGCGCGGCCACGGTGCGACCATGGTGGGCGCCGGCATCCCGCAGGTGGTCTATCGCGCGATCTACGCCAAGCTGAACGCGGCGCTGCAGATGGACGCGCTTAAGCTTGGCACGCCGATCTATCTCGCGCCCGAAGAGGCGGCAAAGGCCGCGGCCGCCAACGACCGCTCGCTCGAGCGCGCCTGGAACCTGTGGGCGCGCGCGGCGCGGGCGAAGCGGAAAGGCGCCCGGGCCTGAGCGAAACCGGGCCGGGCGTGCCTCAGGCGCGCGCCCGCCGGTAACCGATCAGTCGCCTTCCTGCATCACCTGGCCGGCGGGCGACAGCACCACGCGCGTCGGCTGACCGCCCTTCATGGCCTGACCGTGCCAGTAATTGTCGCAACCCTTCATGAGGTCGTGGACCTGGCTGTAGCCGGCGGCCTCCATCTTTTTCATGGCCTGCGGCGCGGTCGAGCTGTCGATCTTGTCGCCCGGATCGCAATTGTTTCGCATCTGCTGGGCCGAGGCGGGATGGATGGCTGGCGTTGCGGCGAGGAACGCGGCACCTGCGGCGAGAACGATGAGACGGTGCTTCAGAGTCATCATATGGCCTTCCGAAATATGTGAGGAAGTAACGGCGATTAAGGCAGCCGATTGCGGCGGCTTTTGGGATTAATTTTATCGCTTCGTCACGGCGAGGTCACGCCCCGCAAACCCAGGACGCGCGAACCCCGCCAGGGAGCCCGCGGCCGCAGGAACGTTGGCGGGGTTCAGATGGTGGCTCGAAGCACACCGCCCGGCCACAAGGTCGGGCTTTCTTTCAGGCGCTGATCAAACTGATCAGGTGGAGCCATGCTGTTTGGGCACCCTCCAGCGTTGTTGCGCCACCTTGAAGGCTAGACCTCTGGTCGCCACCGTCAATAGGAGATCGCAAGATTGCACATTAAAATCATCACGCCGGAACTTGGTCTGGGCATTCACGCTTGTCGGTAGGACGCCGATGGCTGGGCCGAGCACGGCGATGACTGGCAACAAAATTGACGGTCATTTTGTCGCGGTTGCGCCGCCCGGCCGGCGCCTTTACCGTTCGCCGAACACGTTCGAAATCCGGCCTTAAGAGCCGGAAGCCCGGGGGAGGCGCCATGATCGAGCAGAAAGATATCCACGTCGCGATGCGCGACGGCGTCAAGATCGCGCTGCGCGTCTATCGGCCCGAAGGCAGCGGCCCGTTTCCGGCGCTGTTCGCCGCCTCGCCCTATCGCTACGACAACAATGAGCTGCCGGCGCAGCCGATGTTCCTGTGGCGCGAGACCGGACCGGTCGAATGGTACGTCAGCCAAGGCTACGCCTATGTCCATGCCGACGTGCGCGGCTCGGGCTTCTCCGGAGGCGTCTATCGCTTCCTCGACCGCGAGGAGCAGAAGGACCTCACCGAGCTGATCGAATGGATCGGCACGCAGCGCTGGTGCAACGGCAAGGTCGGCGGCATCGGCCAGTCGTACTACGCGATGACGCAGTGGTTCATGGGCATCGAGAACCCGCCGCACTTGGCCTGCCTCGGCCTCTACGACGGGCTCAATGATCCCTATCGCTACATGGGCTATCCCGGCGGCATCGAGGGCAACTTCCTGCCCTATTGGTTCAACGCCAGCGTGCGCGTCGCCAATCTCTATCCGGCGAACAAGCAGCACCCGCGTCCGATGACCTATGACATGCTATTGGACGTGCAGCAGCATCCGCTCTACGACGACTACTGGAAAGAGCGCGCGGCGGTCGAGCGGCTCGATCGGATCAAGGTGCCGTTATTCTCGATCGGCGTCTGGTCGAAGCAGGATCTCCATCTCGACGGCAACATCCGCGGCTATCACGCCGCCAAGGGGCCGAAGAAACTCGTCATCACCGGCACGCCGACCGCGTTCTCCTCGGCGATCGACTTCGCCGACATCGAGTTCCACAAGAAATACCTGCTGCCGTTCTACGACATGTACTTGAAGGGCGCGAAGACGAGCCACGCCACGCGCGCCAACGTCGAATACGTGCTGAAGAATTCGACTGAGACGCGCAGCTTCGAGACTTGGCCGCCGCCGGGCGTCAAGCCGCGCAGCTTCTATCTCGCGCAAGGGTCCTCGGGCAGCGTCGCCTCGCTCAACGATGGCACGCTCGTCGACGCGGCGCCCAAGGATGGTGGCGCCACGACCTATTCCTATCCCAACCCCAAATGGGTGGTGGGCACGGTGACGTTCACGCCGACCGGCCCCGATCCGGCGCGCGGCGTACTGACCTTCACCGGCGCGCCGCTCGCTGCCGAGCTCGAGATCGCCGGCCACGGCAAGGTGGTGCTGCACGCCTCGACCACGCGCGACGACATGGATTTCTGCATCAAGGTGTCGGAGCAGTTCGCGCAAAGCCCGGAGGAGCGCGCCAAGGGCGTCCAGCCGCGCTATGCGATCGTCACCAAGGGCTGGCTGCGCGCTTCGCACATCGAGCGTGATCCGAAGCGCGGCACGGAGATGTGCCCGTGGTACACGCACGAAAAGGAGACCAAGCTCGCATCGGGCAAGGTCTACGCGATCGAGGTGCCGCTCGAGCCGATCGCGCATATCTTCAAGCCCGGCAGCCGCATCCGGCTCGAGATCGCACCCGGCGATTCGATGATCACCGACGGCCTGTTCTCGCACATCTACCGGCCGGACAAGATCGGCAGCGACACCATTCGCCACGACGCCGCGCATCCCTCGGCCTTGGTGCTGCCGATGTTAAGGGGGTAGTCACCGCTACCCGATTTTTAGCCGCGCGAACGCGAACCTCTTCACCGTGTCGAGCACGAAGGCGAGCACGACCGACGCCGCCAGCACGGCGCCCACGAGCGATAGCGGCAGCGGACTCATCAGCCAGCCGCGCGTCGCCAGCGCCGAAATGATCGTCACGTCGGCGATCGACGACAGCACGACCCAACGGCTCGGCCATGAGCTCCACAGCCACCGGCGCTCGCGGACGACGTAGAACGCGGCTTGGCCGCTGAACACCAGCGTCACCGCCGCCAGCGTCTGCAGTGTCGCGAGGGGCAGCCCGAGCCGGAACGCGCCCGCCGCCAGGATGCCAGTGCAGAAGATCAGGTTGCAGGCGCCGAGCACGATGCAGGCGAGCGTCAAATCGCCGATCCGCCACACGTTGGGCTGCGGCGACGGCCGCACATTGTCGGTGGTCGCCGACATGGCGAGCAGATCGCCGGCGATCATCAGGATCACCATCAGCATCGGCGTCAGGATGGCGTGGCCGGTGACGAACAGGCCGGCGGTGAGGAACAGCATCTGCGAAATCTTGAGCGTGAACGAACGCATTGCGTAGGTCAGGATGCGCTGGAAGGTGACACGGCCCTCGCGTACCGCCGCCACAATGCCGCCGAGACCGGGCTCGGTCAGCACGATGCCAGCCGCCGATTTGGCAACATCGGTCGCGGTCGAGACGGCGATGCCCATCTGCGCCTGGCGCAGCGCCGGCGCGTCGTTGGCACCGTCGCCGCACATGCCGACGGTATGGCCGCAGGCCTGAAACGCCTTGACGATGCGAAACTTGTCCTCGGGAAAGACGCCGGCAAAGACGGCGAAGTCGCCCGGTCGGATCGTATCGGGCAGCTTGCCGGGCGGACAGACGGCGCCGCCGTCGAGGCCGACGGCACGCGCGACGACCGCGGCGGTCGACGGCGCGTCGCCGGTCACCATCACAGTATGGACGCCCATGCGGAGCAACTCGGCGATGAGCGCGGCGGAATCGGCGCGCGGCGGATCGCTGAGCGCGATCAGGCCGGCGACCTGCAATGCGCCAGACGGGCCGGCGGCGACGGCGAGAACCCGGTAGCCCGCGTCCTGGAGCGCGGCGACCTCGGCCGCTGCTGCCGGCGCCGGCTGCGCCAGCGCGCCGATGGTCGCATACGCGCCCTTGACGATGCGTAGGGGATGGCCGGCGGCGTCGGTGGCGGCTGCTTCCGACATCTTGTTCGCCGGATCGAAGGGCACGAATTTATCGAGCCGCGGCAGGTCGGCGGCCTTGGCGCGCGCGGCAGCCGCGCGGATCGCGCCGTCCACCGGATCCTGACCGCCCTCCGAGCTGGCGAGCGCCGCGAGCCTCAGTACGTGCGGCTCGTCGAAGCCGGGCAGGGCGCGCACGGCGGTAACGGCGAGCGCGTTCCGCGTCAGCGTGCCGGTCTTGTCGGCGCACAGCACGTCCATCGTCGCCGCCTCGTCGATCGCCGAGAGCCGTGTCGGCAGTACACCGCGGCGGGCGAGCGCATGCGCGCCGAGTGCGGTCGCCAGCGTGAAGGTCGCCGGCAGCGCCACCGGAATCGCCGCCAGGATGGCGGTGAGCGTGAGCGGTACGATCTCCAGCGTCGGCAATCCGAGGATCGCGGCATAGGCGACCTGGATGACCACCATCGTCGCGTTGAACACGGCGAGGTTGCGCACGACGTGCAGCACGGCCTTCTGCTGCGAGCTGACGACGTGCGCAGTGCGCACCAGCTCGGCGGTACGGCCGAACTTGGTGCGTGCGCCGGTGGCCGTGACCTCCGCCACCGCCTCGCCGCGGCGCACCAGCGCGCCAGCATAGGTCTCGAGGCCCGGACCGCCTTCAACCGGCAGCGATTCGCCGGTCAGGGTCGAATGATCAAGCAGGACGCTGCCGGCGATCAGGCGCATGTCGGCGGCGACGACGCCGCCCAGCGACAGCTTGACGATGTCGCCCGGCACCAGCGCGGCGGCGGGTACGGTTTGCCAGACGCCGTCGCGCCGCACCGAGGCGACCAGCGCTAGGCGCGATTTCAGCGCGTCGAGCGTCGCCTGCGCCCGGCTCTCCTGCAGGAACCCGATCGCGCCGTTGAACAGCAGCAGCACGCCGATGACGCCGGCCTGGACGTATTCGCCGACGACGAGCTGCAAGGCGATCGCCGCCTCGAGCATCCATGGCACCGGCGCCCAGAGCTTCGCCGCCGCGCGGCGCCATCCCGAAGGCGCCTCGTCCGGCACCGCGTTGGGGCCGGATTGCGCCAGGCGGCGGCGCGCCTCCTCGGTCGTAAGGCCGTCCGGAACGGCAGGATTGGGCATATGCGGGATCGCTCGCCGACGCTAACGTGCGGGCATACTGCCACAGACTAGGCGCCGATGCCTTGCGGCTCTCGCGGTTACTTCGCGATGGGATTGCCGCCGAAGAAGCGCGACGGGTCGGCATCGGGCGGCACGGTGCGGACGATCTGCGCCGGCTTGAAATTGTCGCCGAGCGCGTCAAGCGCTCGCTTGACGCCTTCGACGATGCCGCGCTCGACCGCGCCAGCGCCTTGCGCCGTCGTCCATACCGTCAGGCTCAGCACCAGCGCGCCGCCGGCGAAGCTGGCGAAGAACGCTTGCGGCGGGGGCGCTGGCAGCACGCCGGCGGTCTTCGCCGCCACATCGAGCAGCGCCTGGCGCGCGCGCTCGAGATCGGTCGTGCCGGGCAGGCTCACGTCGATGCTCAGCAATCGGCCGCCGTTGCGCGTGTGGTTCTTGAGCGGCGCGTTCCAGATCGCCGAGTTGGGCAGGAACAGGTACAGGCCATCGAAGGTGCGCAGCCGGCAGCTGAACAGGCCGATCTCCTCGACCGCGCCGCCCTGACCGCCGACCTCGATATAGTCGCCAATACGGAACGGCCGCAGCCACAGTAGCATGATGCCGGCGGCGATGTTCGACAGCGTGCCCTGGAGCGCGAGGCCGATCGCCAGGCCGGCCGCGCCGACCACCGCGAGCAGCGACGCCGTCTGGACGCCAAGCTGGCTCAGCGCGACGATCGCCACCAGGACAAGCACCGCGTAACGCGTCACGGCAGCGAGAACGGGCTTCAGCGTCGAGTCGATGTGAGTGACATTAGCCAGCGCCCGCCGGAGCGCGCGGTCGAACCAGCCAGCGACAAAAGCACCCGCCACCAGGACCGCCACGGCGGCGGCCAGATGCGGCACGAACGCCGCGGCCCACTGCCATGCCGTGTCGGCGAAATGCGTCAGTTGCTGCGTCGGGTCCATGGCCTTGCGGTTGTACTATATCAGCCGCCCGTATGCGGTGGCCCTCGTGACAAGACCGTGGCGTGCAATTCCGGAACGCCCGCGACGCGGTGACGGATCGGCGGCCAATTTCCCCGCATTTTGCCTGGCTCTGGCCGGCTGCGCGGCCGGCGCCAGGGCGGTCGCGCGGCAGCATGATCGGACCGCCAACGCAGGCGGCGGGCAAAAAATAGGCGGGCAAGCGAGCCCGCCTATCCCGTCAGGCGATCGGCCAGCGGCGACTATTTCTTCAGCCGCGCCGCCGCTTCGCGCGCGATGCTCAGGTCGGCGTACTTGGCGACCCTGACATCGGCCTTGAGCAATCCGACCTGCCGCTGCGCCTCGATGTTGGCCTGCAGTGCCTTGAGATCCGGCAGACCGTCGGGGTTGCGGTAGTAATCCTTGCCCTTGACGAAGAGCCACGAATTCCACACGGGCGGCGGAATCTTCGTCATATCGACGGCGATCTTGACCGCCGCGTCGTGATTCTTGGGATTCTGGAACCAGCGCATGACGCGGAGCGCGTCCGCCATGAAATCGACCATCGCGGCGCGGTTCTGCTTAAGCCAGCCGGCGCGCGCGACCCAGATGATCATCTGCGTCCGGCCGACCGCCTGTTTCTGGTCGAACAGCGGATGCGCTTCTTTGAGCAGATCGGGATTGTACGAGAACGGTAGCACCCCCGGTATCAGGTCGACCTTGTGGGCCTCCAGCATGTTCCGCATGTTGGGGAAGGCCGCCTCGACGATGCTGACGTCCTTCTTGTCATCGATATGATGCTTGCGGAGCATGACGCGCATCGCGATGTCGACGGCGCTGCCCGCCGCGTTGGTCGCCAGCACCTTGTCCTTGAGGTCGGCGATCGTCTTGATGCCGCTGTCGTTGCGGACGAAGTACTGATCCGTGTAGTAGCCCGGAACACCGTCCTGGAAATCATCGCCGATGATGCGCAGGTCATTGAGTCCGGCGTTCTGGATCGCGAGCGCGAAGGACGAATAAGCCAGGTCGCCAATATCGAGCTGGCCGCTGGCCAAGGCGGTGATCATGGGCGGCGTGCCTTGGAAGCGCGTCACCTCGAGCGTATAACTCTTGTTCAGGTTCGTCATCAGCTCGGGCTTCGCCGGCAGCAGCGACGACCAATTAGCCACCGGTACGACGTAGCTGAGCCGGATTTTGAGCGGTTCGGCCTGGGCCGAAATCGCGGCAACCGCGAACAGGGCCGCGACACACGCAGCAAGTGCGAAACGGATCGAGCGCATTGGTCCTCCCCGGAGATCGAGCGCCCGCCGTCGTTTTGTTCGGGCGGCCCAGGCGATGGACCGCGCGCCAGCAGGCATTTTTAGAACGCGTTCACTATTGGACCCGGTCCGGGCTTTGTCAAGTTGGCGCCGATCAGCGGCGCGGCTGTAGACCGTCGACGAGCACCTGCAGCATGCGCTGTAGCGTCGCCAGACCTTGCGCCAAGTTCGGCGCGCGGCTCTCGTCGGCGAGCCAGCGGCGAACCTCGGCGCTGTAGATGTCGAAAATCGCGCGCGCGACCAGCGTATCGTCATCGACCGCGGCGACGATGCCGTCGGTCCGGCCGCGCTTCACCAGCACGGCGACGCCGGCGACGATTTGGTCGCGATGCGCCTGGAAGCGACGCGCCTCGGGTCCGTGGGTGTAGAACGTCAGCTCGCGCAGCAGGAAGCGCGCGAGGTTCGGCTGGCGCGCAAAATAGGCGTAGAAGTCGTGGAACACCGCGACCAGCCGGTCGGCGAGGGACGGAGCGTCGTGCTCCTTGGCGAATGCCCCGGAGGCGACCTCAATCAGCTCGTCGTTGAAGATCACGAAGAGGAGGTCGCGCTTGTCGGCGGCATAGGTGAACAACGTGCCGAGTCCGACGCCGGCGCGCTTGGCGATGGCCCGCGTCGTCGTAGCATCGTAGCCCTTTTCGACGAAGAGCTCGCGCGCCGCGCGGCGGATATTCTCGAGCTTCCGTGCCTTGCTGCGTTCGCGCAATCCGCCTTCCGCCATGCGGCCGGCGCTGCGCGGTGTCGGTTCGGGCAATCCAGGCCACTCCCTCGTCTCGATCAGCGCCCCGCACTTGACAACCGGCGCGTCAGCGGTCCAAAAGTGAACACGTTCAAAATAAGCCGGCGGGGCGACCGGCGCAAGGGGAACCCGGATGACGGGCCAGCGCAAGATGGCATTGGTGACGGGCGCGGCGAGCGGCATCGGCGCCGCGGCGGCGCTCGCGCTGGCGCGGGCGGGCTATGACGTGGCGATCAATTACAGCCGCAGCGCGGGCCCGGCGCGCGAGGTCGCGGCGCAGGCACAGAAGCTCGGCGCGCGGACGCTGCTCTGCCAGTGCGATGTCGCCGACGATGCCGGCGTGCGCGCAATGCTGAACGAAGTCGCGACGAAGTTCGACCGGCTCGACGCGCTGATCAACAACGCCGGCACCACGACCGAGGTCAGGCCGAAGGACTTCGACGCGATGACGGTCGAGGAATGGGACCGGGTCTTCGCCGTCAACGTGCGCGGCATCTTCTCGGTCACACGCGCGGCGCTGCCGCTGCTGCGCAAGGCGCCGCATCCCGTCATCGTCAACACCGCGAGCATCGTCGGACTGCGCCCCGGCCCGCAGCCCTTGCCCTATGCCGCGAGCAAGGCTGCGGTGGTCAACCTGACCAAAACGCTCGCTTTCAATCTCGGCCCCGAGATCCGCGTCAACGCCGTGGCGCCGGGCTGGATGGAAGGTGACTGGATGAAGCGGATGCTCAAGGACAAATACGACGACCTGATGGGCCGGCGCGCCAAGCTCACGCCGCTGAAGCGCGTGGTGACGGCCGAGGATGTCGCCGAGACCATGCTGTCGCTGATCGAGGGCAATCGCTTCGTCACCGGCGAGATCGTCGTCATCGACGGCGGATTTTCGAGCTCGACCTGATGCTGCCCGGCGTCGTTCCGTTTCCGCCCGAGTTCGCCGCGCGCTATCGCGCCAAAGGGTATTGGCGCGATCGCAGCTTGCGCGATGAATTCGCCGAGGTGTGGACGCGGTTCGCGGATCGCGTGGCGCTGATCGACGATGCGCGGCGCTACACCTACGCCGACATCGACCGCATCACCGACAATCTCGCGCTCAACCTGCTCGCGCTCGGGTTGAAACCGCTCGACCGCATCGTGCCGACGCTGCCCAACGTGGCCGAGTTCGTGCTGCTTTATTTCGCGCTGCAGAAGCTCGGCTGCATTCCGATCGCCGCGCTGGTGACGCACCGCTACAGCGAGATCAGCCAGTTTGTCCAGATCGCCCAGGCGACGACGTGCGTCTATCCCGAGCGGCACGGCGATTTTGCCTTCGGCCCGGTGATCAAGCGCATCGCCGACGAAAACCCGTGCCTCAAGCTGCGGCTCGTGCTCGGCCGGCCGGGATCGGGCGAGGTCTCGCTGACCGAGCTGATCGAGACGCCGGCGACGCTGCCGAAGAGCCGCCTCGGTGGGATCAAGCTCGATCCGACCGATCCTTGCATTTTCCAGCTGTCGGGCGGCACCACCGGCATTCCCAAGCTGATTCCGCGCACGCACAACGACTACGCCTACAACTCGCGGACCGCGGCGCAGGTGTGCGAAATCGGCACGGAGTCCGTGCTGCTGCTGGCGCTGCCGATCGCCCACAACCTGCCGCTGGCTTGTCCCGGCATCCAGGGCTTCTTCTTCAACGGCGGCATGGTGGTCCTGAGCCCGACAACCAAGCCCGAGGATGTTTTTCCGCTGGTGGCGAAGCATCGCGTCACACACCTCAAGGTCGTGCCGGCGCTGCTCGTCCGGCTCATCAACAGCCCCGAGGTGAGCCGCCACGACACGTCCTCGGTGCGCTTTGTCCAGAGCGGCGGCCAGCGCCTCCAGCCCGAGGTGCGGCTCAAAACCCGCGAGCTCATACCGACCGCCTTCGTGCAGGAGAACTTCGGCATGTCCGAAGGCATGCTGTTCTTCGTTCGCCGCGACGATCCCGAGGACGTGCGGCTTGCGACAGTCGGACGGCCGATCTCGCCCGATGACGAGGTGCGGCTCTTGGGCGATGACGACAACGAAGTGCCGTTCGGCGCGGTGGGCGAGTTGTGCGCGCGCGGTCCCTATACGTTGCGCGGCTATTACGGCGCTGCGGAACACAACAAGAAGGCGTTCACTTCGGACGGCTTCTACCGCTCCGGCGATCTGATGCGCCAGCATCCGTCGGGTGCCTACATGGTCGAGGGCCGCAAGAAGGACCTGATCAACCGCGGCGGCGAGAAGATCAGCGCCGAGGAGATCGAGAACCTGATCCTGCAGCATCCGGCGGTGCAGAACGTTGCCTGCATCGCCGTTCCGGACCCCGCTCTCGGCGAGCGCATGTGCGCCTGCGTCATTCCGCATCGGGGCAAGAGCCTGACGCTCGACGAGCTGGTCAGTTTTCTCGCTGCCAAGGAGATCGCCCGATTCAAGCTGCCGGAGCGGCTCGCGATCCTGAGCGAGTTCCCGCTCTCGACCTTCGGCAAGGTATCGAAGAAGACGCTGCTCGAGATCGTCTCGAAGCAATTGGCCACCGCGCGCTGAGGAACCCATGCGCATCATCGACCTGCACTGCTATCCGAACACCGAGCCCTGGATCAAATGCCAGGGCCCCTATGTCGACGCGCTGGCCAAATACTGGAAGCGGCAGTGGACGTGGAAGCAGGAGGACGAGGTGGTGCAGGACTTCGGCGCTGCCGGCGTTGAGGCGGTGCTGGTCGCGCTCGATCTCGAGACCACGGCCAAGACGCCGCCGTGCTCCAACGATTACGTCCACGGCATGCAGCAGCGCCACAAGGATCGCATCATCCACGCCTGGGCGGCGGTCGATCCGCTCAAGGGCAAGGCTGCGATCGTCGAGGCGCAGCACGCGATCCGCGACCTCAAGATGCTGGGCTTCCACTTCCATCCGATCATGGGACATTTTGCCGTGAATGATCGGACCTTTTATCCGCTATGGGAGGCGATCAACGCGCTTAAGGTGCCGGTGATGATCGATGTCGGCACCACTGGCATGGGCGCCGGCATGCCGGGCGGCATGGGCGCCAAGATCCGACACGCGCATCCCTCGTGCCTCGACGAGCTTGCCGCCGATTTTCCCGATCTCACCGTCATCGCTGCGCATCCGGGTTGGCCCTGGGTCGACGAGATGACGGCGGTGGCGCTGCACAAGGGCAACGTGTTCTGGGAGATGTCGGGCTGGGCGCCGAAGTACTTTCCGGCCCAGCTCAAGACCGACATCCGCGCGCGACTCCAGGACAAGATTATGTTCGGCAGCGACTATCCGAGCATGCCCTACGCGCGGCTGTTCCAGGAATGGCGCGAGCTCGGTTATGCCGACGCGGTGATGGAGAAGATCTTTCACCGGAACGCCGAGCGCATTCTCGGGCTCTAGGTCGATCGAGACAAAAAGAAAACGCCGCGGCGTTGCCGCCGCGGCGCTCGATCAAAATCCCGGTTCGTCGTTAGACGAGCTTCAGGTTCGTAGCCGAGGTGCGGCCCTGCTGGCTCTGCTCGAGGTCGAAGCTGACCTTCTGGCCCTCGTTCAGGGAACCGATGCCGGCGCGCTCGAGGGCGGAGATATGGACGAAGACGTCCTTGCCGCCGCTCTCCGGCGCGATGAAACCGTAACCCTTCTGGGCGTTGAACCACTTGACCGTGCCAATTGCCATTCATGTCTCCATGGCGGTTGCCGGTGCGCACGATTGCGCACCCGATCGGCTGTCGAAAGGCACGGATTGCAGGGTCGGGCTCACAGTGGAGCGATCGAGCGCAGGCCGGAACCCAGCGAAGCGATGGGCGGAAAGCTAGGGGATCGGGGGGCGATTTTCAAGCCGGGATTGTGCGGATTTGCTGCAATCGCGAAAAACGGCGGCGATAAGCGGGGTTCCGGCCGCCGCGTCGCCCGGAGCGCGTCACCGCCGGTCGCGCCGTTGGGCTCGGCCCGGCGATGTGGCACTATGCCGGCTTGGGCGCAGCCGTGACCGAAAAATTCGGCAGCTTCGATTACGTCGTCGTCGGCGCGGGCAGTGCCGGCTGCGTGCTGGCCAATCGGCTGTCGGCCGATCCGGACATCTCGGTGCTGCTGCTCGAGGCAGGCGGCAAGGACAACTACATCTGGATCCGGATTCCGATCGGCTATCTCTACACCCAGAACAATCCGCGTACCGACTGGTGCTTCAAGACCGAAGCGGAGGCCGGCCTCAACGGACGCGCCCTCAACTATCCGCGCGGCCGGGTCCTCGGCGGCTGCTCGTCGATCAACGGCATGATCTACATGCGCGGCCAGGCCCGCGACTACGATGGCTGGCGTCAGCTCGGCAATCCGGGCTGGTCGTGGGACGACGTGCTGCCCTATTTCAAGCGCTCGGAGGACAACGTCCTCGGCGCCGACGAGTTTCACGGCCAGGGCGGCGAGTGGCGTGTCGAGCCGATGCGGCTGACCTGGGATATCCTCGACGCCTTCCGCGCGGCGGCGGCCGAGATCGGCATTCCCAAGATCGACGACTTCAACCGCGGCAACAACGAGGGCTGCGGCTATTTCCACGTCAACCAGCGGCGCGGCGTCCGTTGGAACACGGCGCGGGCGTTCCTCCGCCCGGCGATGAATCGGCCCAACCTCGCGGTCGTCACCGGCGCGCAGGCGAGCCGCATCCGCGTTGCCGGCCGCCGCGCCGTCGGCGTCGAGTTCGTCAAGGATGGGGCGCCGCGCTATGTCGAGGCGCGGGGCGAGGTGATCCTGGCCTCGGGCGCGATCGGCTCGCCGCAGCTGTTGCAGCTGTCCGGCATCGGGTCCGGCGCGCTGCTGCAGGAGCGCGGCATCGCCGTCGCGCACGAGCTTTCGGGCGTCGGCGAGAACCTCCAGGATCATCTTCAGATCCGCACCGTCTTCAAGGTGCGGAACACGCGCACGCTCAACGAGCGCGCCAACAGCCTCGTCGGCCGCATCGGCATGGGGCTCGAATATTTCCTGTTCAAGCGCGGCCCGCTCACCATGGCGCCGTCGCAGCTCGGCTGCTTCGTCAAGAGCGATCCGGCGCGCGAGACGCCGAATCTCGAATATCACGTGCAGCCGCTGAGCCTCGACAAGTTCGGCGACCCGTGCCACCCGTTTCCGGCGTTCACCGCGTCGGTGTGCAATCTGCGGCCCGAAAGCCGCGGCTCGGTGCGGATCAAAAGCGCCGATCCGGCGGCCCATCCGGCGATCCGGCCGAACTACCTGACGGCCGAATCCGACCGCCGCGTGGCCGCCGACGCCATCCGCCTGACGCGCCGCATCGCCGCCGCCAAGGCGATGGCGCGGTTCGCGCCCGAAGAGTATCGCCCCGGTGCGAGCGTGCAGAGCGACGACGAGCTGGCGCGCGCCGCCGGCGACATCGGCACGACGATCTTTCATCCGGTCGGCACCTGCAAGATGGGATCGGACGCGGCCGCCGTGGTCGACGCCCGGCTTGCCGTGCGCGGCATCGGCGGATTGCGCGTCGCCGACGCGTCGATCATGCCGGTCATCACGTCGGGCAACACCAATTCGCCGACCATCATGATCGCCGAGAAGGCGGCCGACATGATCCGCGAGGACCGCCGCGCTTCGGTCACCGCGCAATAGCGGCGTCGACCGGTGAAAATTCCCGTGGAGGCGGGCGGCGTCCTGACTATACTCGGGACATCCCGCATGGCTCCCCTCAACGAATCCCACAACTCGCCGGTCGAGGCGGCCAGCACGCTGCGGCGTCGTTTCGACGAAGATCGCTTCGTCGTCACCGCCGAGGTCACGCCGCCGGTCACCGCCGACCCGGACGATTTCATTGCGCGCGCGCTGCCGCTCAAGGGGATCGCGGCCGCCGTCAACGTAACCGACGGCGCCGGCGCCAAGTCGCACCTTGCCAGCATCGCCGCAGCGCATTTCCTGGTGCAGAACGGGATCGAGCCGATCCTGCAAATGACCTGCCGCGACCGCAACCGCATCGCCCTGCAAAGCGACCTGCTTGGCGCGGTGGCGCTCGGCGTCAGGAACGTGCTCATCCTCAGCGGCGACGATCCGAAGGTTGGCGACCAGCCGGAGGCCAAGGCGGTCTTCGACCTCGACAGCCGCGGCCTGCTGGCGACCGCGCAGAAGATGCGCCGCGAGCACAAGCTGCTGCCCGGCACCGAGATCAAGGGCGGCTTCGACCTGTTCATCGGCGCCGCCGATGTGCCGACCGATCCGCCGCCGCGCTGGGACGCCAAGGGTCTCAAGAGCAAGGCCGATGCCGGCGCCGATTTCATCCAGACGCAGTTCTGCATGGATATCGGCGTGGTCCGGCGCTATGCGGCGCGGCTGGTCGAGCTCGGCCTTTCGCCGCGGCTCAGGATCCTGATCGGCCTCGCGCCGATTCCGTCGGTGCGCTCGGCGCGCTGGATGAAGGAGAAGCTCTTCGGCACGATCATTCCCGACGCCGTCGTCGAACGCATCGCCAAGGCCGCGGACGCGCGCGCCGAAGGCAAGCGCATCTGCATCGAGCTGCTGCGGCAGCTCGCCGAGGTGCCGGGAATTTCCGGCGCGCACGTGATGGCGCCGCTCAATCCCTCGGACATTCCCGAGGTGATCGCGGCCTCGGGCGTCACCGCGAAGAAGCGCGCGCTCTAAGCGTTTCGTTCCGCGCATCGGCGGCTCACGCGATCGGATTGGTGAGCGTGCCGCAGCCCTCGATTTCGATCGCCACCACGTCGCCCGGCTTGAGGAATTCGCCGCGCGGCATGCCGACGCCCGCCGGCGTGCCCGTCGCAATCACGTCGCCGGGCATCAGTGTCACGTGTCGGCTCAGATAGGCGACCTGTTCGGGAACGTTATGGATCAGCAGCTTGGTGTTGGAGTTCTGCTTCAGCGCGCCGTTGACCCAGAGCTTGACGCTGAGATTGCCGACATCCGCGATGGACGATGCGGGCGTGATCCACGGACCCATGGGCGCCGCATCGGTGAAGCATTTCTGGCCGACCCAGTCGTAGGTCATCGGGCCGAAGAAGTCCTTGCGCACCATCAGGTCGCGCGCCGACAGGTCGTTGACGATGGTGTAGCCTGCGACGGCGTCCATCGCGCGCGCGACGGGAATGTCGCGGCTGCCTTTGCCGATGACGACGCCGAGCTCGGCCTCCCAGTCGACCTCGTGCGCGACCGCGGGCAGATGGACCGGCGCATCCGGACCGATGATCGAATGCGCCGCGGTCTTGAGGAAGAACCACGGCTCGGCCGGTCGCTGCGAGCGGTCGACGGTGCGGCCTTCGGCGCTCGCCATCTCCTCCTTGTGGTCCCAGTAGTTGGCGCCGGCGCAGAACAGGCCGCGGGGATAGAGCACCGGCGCGAGCAGCTTGACCCGCTTGAGCGGCTTGCCGTTCGCCGGCTTGACCTTGCCGGCCGCCTTGGCGAGCGCCCGGTGCGTCTTGGTCCAGGTGCCGAGCAGCGTCAGAACCGAGGACGCATCGACGCCGGCGCCCTTGAGCAGCGTCGCCGCCGGATAGACCCGGTCGCCGACCAGGACGCCCGCCACATCCTTGCCGCCGTCGCGATAGGTCAGAAGCCGATAGTCCGCCACCATTCTCTCCCTTGTTGCGCGCCGAGCGCGAGGCAGGCGCGTCACTTGAAGCGAGTCACGCTCTGCTGGCCGAGCGAATTGATGTGCACGCGCTCGTGCGGCGCCGGCTTGCCGTCGATGCGGTCGCGGCACCAATCCGCCAGCATGGTGAACCAGTTCTCGCCGAGCTGGGCGGCGCTGCCGCCGCCGATCGCGTGCCGCTCGCCCTCGTAGACGACGAGTTTCTTCGGCGTCTTGATCCTGGCGACGAGATCGTCGGAGAACTCGATCGGCGAAAGCTCGTCGTCTTCGCCCGCCTGGATCAGTACCGGACAGGCGATCTTCGGCGCGATCGGCATCAGCGTGAAGCCGCGCTTGAATTTGTCGAACTTCGCTTCGTCCTCGAAGCCGGCCATGTACATGAAGCGCATCTTGAACGACGGCGAGGCCATATCCATGATCGCGTTCATGCCGGGCTCGTGGCAGACGAAGCTCACCGCGGCGCCCTTGATCCGCGATCCCAGCGCGGCCGCCGCCTGCAAGCCGAAATAGCTGCCGAAGCTCACGCCCCACACCACCAGGCGATCCGCGTCGATGTGCGGATGGCGGATCAGGCGCTCATGGACCGCTTTGGCCGCGTCCATGTGATTGGTGGCCGTGACGCGGACTCCCGAATAGGTGCATTCGCCCTGGCCGGGCCCGTCATAGACGAAATGGGCCATGCCGCGCTCGATGAACTTGTCGCCGTACATCGAGCACATGATCTCCTTCGAGCCGTCCATGCCGTCGATGCCGATGGCGCAGGGAAATTTCTCGCCCGGCTTGGGATCGCGCGGCAGGTGAAGATAGCCCGGCAGCACCTTGCCCTTGCCGAACGGCACCGCGATGCGCTCGACCGGACGCGGCGCGTAGCGCGCGAACTTGTCGTAGCAGGCCACCATGCGCGCGTTGTAGGCGATCGATTTCTCGTTGTTCTCGAAGATCGGCCAGCGCGCCGCCGACCACAGCAGCGCGGCGATGAAATAGCTCTCGCGCGCCGATACCGTCCGGCCGTCCGTCTCGAACGCCGCGGCCTTGGCCTCGCGGCGCGCGGCGGCGGCGGCGAATTCGCGATGCATGTCGCTGAACTTGCGGACCCGCATGCCGACGGTGCGGAAATCGCCGGTGCCGTCGGGTCCGCAGGGATAGAGCGTATAGGCGAGCCGCGGCTGGTCCCATTCCATGCCGATGGCCTGGATCACGGAATCGATCACCCAGCGCTGATCGCTCCAGCGCTTGACCCGTTGCTCGGTCTTGGCCCGCATCATGGACACCTCCCTGGTTCTTGCGGTCGACGGGCGAGCGCACCGCTGTTGGCCCGCCGCGTCAATCGCCGCGCCGGCGTCCTCGCCGCACGGCAAAGGACCTTCATGAAGATCAATTCTACACGCACGTCGTGTCGTCCTGGCGGCGGTTCGGGCCGAAGACGCGGCGGTTGAGGCGCGCGACATCGGGCGGGACGCGCCGGCGAAATTGGGTTCGTTTTGCAGATTTTAATTTTCGGGTGGCGTGCGGCCGGCGGGCCAAATTGGCTTTGTTCGGTAATTTTTAGAGCGGTTTCGCGCCGGCTGGGATCGGAACCCACCGTAGTTCCCGCGCAAACGGAAACCCGGAGCCTGCCCCGGACTTGATCCGGGGGGCGAGCGAGGTGCGGTCGCCCCGGAGCCCCTGCGTTCAAGAGCCGCGCCGCCCGCGCCTCGGCCGCGAGCCGTCCCGGCACCGCCATCGTCCCTCGCGCTTCGGCTCGTGACCGCATTTTGCGTACAGTACCAGCGACAGCGGCGCGAGTCAAGGCACGATGAGGCTCGCGCTGCGTGTGCGGTAGCCGGCGCTTTTCTTGATGCCGCGCTAACCTGCCTTACCCTGAGCCGGCGCGCACAGCGCGCCGTGTCGAAGGGCGCACGTGCGCCTGTGCAGTGATTGCACATGCGGCTCGACAATCTCGGTTTGACCGAGTGGATCGGCGGATTTTTTCGCAAGGCCCCGGTCGGCGGCGGGGCCATCACCGTCCTCTTGAGGGAAGCGACGGACCGGCTGTCGGCTGGCTAACCTATGGCTGGTGGCGCCTGAACGTTTGGCTGTGGTCTGGCCGTCGTCGAGCTAGCACGCGCCGCTCGCCGCGCTGCTCTGCAACCGCTGACCGGCGTTTAGTCCCGGCGCTTCATCGCCTCGGCGAAGCGAAAGAGCGCGGCCCGATCCGCTTCAGGGAGGCCGTGCACGGTATCGATCAGCTCGAGGTCGCCCGGCTCGAGCTTCGCCATCTGCTCCATGATCTCCCAGCGCTGGACGCCGAGCGCATCGGACAGGCGGTAAAGCCAATCGACCGTCATCTTGATGTGGCGCTTCTCGAGCTTGTTGATGGTGCTCGCTGTCGTCGGATGGCCGCGCTTGGTGACGGCCGCGGCCAGCGCCTCCATCGACATGCCGGCGCGTTCGCGCAGCTCGCGCAGCCGGTTCGGCGGCCCCTTCGGCCGCTTCTGAGTTGCACCAAAAGGCATAGCGTCGTTATGTCGAAACAAGCTTAGCCGATGAGAGAACGCGGCTCAACCGCAATACGTACGAACGACACCAATCGCCCGAACAGGAGGAAAATTCACGCGGGGGGGGGGCGTTGGTTACAAATTTTTTTTTGGCGACACGTCCGCGCCGCGCGCCCGCCGCGACGAAAACTCAAACCCTCGTCGACAGCCAGATGGCGAGCCGCGATCCCGCCTTGATCGCGGCGGCCAAGAGCGGATAGCCCGGCGCCTCCCGCGCGCCGTGCTCGAGCGCGATGTCGCGATGCTCGATCTCGTCGGCGCGGAAATCGGCGATGGTCGCCGCGAGGTCGGGTTCGCGGTCGCCGAGCGCCTCGAGCTGGTGGCGATAATGGTCGTCGATCGTTTCCTCGACCGCGACGGTGCAGGCCATCGCCGCGCGCTCGCCCAGGAGCGCGGTCGCCGCGCCGAGCGCGTAGCCCGCCGCGTGCCACAGCGGCGACAGTGCCGTCGGCCGCACGCGCCGGTCGGCGACGAGCGCGTCGAATTTCTCCAGGTGGCGCTTCTCCTGCGCCGCCATGCGCCGCACCGCGACGACGGCGGCCTTGCCCTTGAGCACCGCGAGCTGTCCGTCATAGATGCGCGCGGCACCGTACTCGCCGGCATGGTCGACGCGGATCATGCGCGCGATCGCCGCCGCGTCCGCGGGATCGCCGGGCAGCCGCGCCGGTGCCTTCCGTGCCGGCGCCTTGGCTTTGCGCCGGCGGCTCATGTGCGCTTCCACGCATAGAGGGCGAAGGCCGCGATCAGCATCGAGGCGGCGAAGTTCCAGCCGGCGAGCGAGATGCCCCAGAGCGACCATTGCACCTGGTCGCACAGCACCACCTGGGTTCGCGTCAGCATCGCTTTGAGCTCCGCCAGGGTCTGCGGCGCGCCGCTGCTGGTGCAGGCGGTCGGGCCTTGGAACCAATGCTGCTCGACGCCGACGTGGTAGAAGGCGAGGGCGGCGCTGGCCAGGAACAGGAGCATCAGCGCGAGCAGCGCGGTCCGCGACCAGCCCGGCGCCGGCAGGAGCAAGGCCAACAGCGCGACGCCGATCGCGATGTAATAAGGCCAGCGCTCCAAGAGGCACAGCTCGCAGGGCGCGAGGCCGCCCCAGTATTGCGAGACCAGCGCCGCGCCGATCACCGCGACGGCGGCGACGAGGATGACGACCAGCGGCCGGCGCGCGGCGTTCATGGCGTTCGAATGCACCACGGAGACACGGAGAGCACGGAGTTTCCGTCGCCCCTGCGAAAGCGGGGGCCCAGAGCCTGCCCCGGACTTGATCCGGGGGGCGACCGCCGCAACGCCGCCTCCGGATTCCGACGCTCGCGTGCCGGCGCGTAGCCGAGGCTTCGCTTCGGTGAAGGCCGCCGACAATGACGAAAAGGCGCGCGCAGCGCACGTGAGTTTCGTCTTCGTGTTCTCCGCGTCTCCGTGGCGATCGCGGTCATCATGTCTACTCCCCCGGCCGCTCACCCCCACCCTTCCCTCCCCCCCTCGAGGGGGAGGGAAGGGAGGGGGGCGTGGAAGCGGGAACTGCGGGACTCCGAGGCATGATTAGACCGGATCGCATCATGCCTAATCCCCCGGCCGCAGGCGATGCTTCACATGCCACCAGATATACCAGCCGATGCCAAGGACGATCGCGGCGCCGATCGCCACGTCGGAGCGGCGCATCGCCGCCTGGAAGACGGGGTTGCTGTTCCACTGCTCGCCCAGCTTGTATCCGACATAGGCCAGCCCGTAGGACCAGAGCCACGAGCCGACGAAGGTGTAGATCTGGAATTTCGCCTGCGGCATACCGGCGATGCCGGCCGGCAACGCGATGAACGTGCGGATGACCGGCAGCAGCCGGCCGACGAACACGGTGATGCCGCCATAGCGGGCGAAGAAGCGGTGCGCCCAATCGAGCTCCCGCCTTCCCATCATGATGGTGCCGCCCCACCGGTCGATGAACGGACGGCCGCCGTAGTGGCCGACGGCATAGGCGACGGTCGAGCCGACGTTGCAGCCGATCGCGCCCGCCGTCGCAACCAGGACGAGATCGAAGCGACCGGTCGACGCCAGATAGCCGGAGAACGGCATGATGATCTCGGACGGCAGCGGAATGCAGGCCGACTCGATCGCCATCAGGACGACGATGCCGCCATAGCCGAGGCTCGAGATCGTCGCGACGATCAGCACGGCGAGCGACGGAACGATCTTGACGAGCACGATCTCGCCGGTTCAAAGCAACCCTCTCCCCCGCGTCGGGGGAGAGGGCAGGGTGAGGGGACGCTTCGACATGATCGGGTCGCGATCTAGCCGCATCCGCGCCGCCGCCGCAAGCGCGAACCCCCATCGGGTAATGTCTCAGTTTGGCCTTCCTTCGAGACGCCCCACGCCCTCATGCTGAGGAGCGCAGCGTCTCGAAGCATCGAGGGCGTGGGGCTCCTCAGGATGAGGCCAAACTGAGACACCACTCCCCATCGACCCGGGGGAATCGCATATGAAAATTCATCGCATAAAGTTCTGCCATCCCGGCCTTCGCCGGGGTCGACTTTTCTCATGGATACCGGCTTTCGCCGGTATGGGGACGGTTGGAATCGAAGTGCGGAAAATCCAAATGCGATTGCCCTGCGCATTGACCCGCCGGGACCCCCGGCTATAGTGGCCGCCGCTGCCCCTGTGGCGGAATTGGTAGACGCGGCAGACTCAAAATCTGTTGCCCGCAAGGGCGTGCTGGTTCGAGTCCGGCCAGGGGCACCAGCGCCAGAAATTCGCGCAGGTCTTCCAAACGCGGCAATCGCGGAACGCGAATCCGTTCGTCGTCCGATCGGCGGCGCGACCTGGAAGGCGCGGTTTGGCGGGCTGGACGTGTCGAACGCCGCCCAGGAAAGGTCTGGCGACGCATGTAAGAAGGGTCGCTTGCATCTCCCCGAGTATCACTTTAGTATCACTCTATGCGCACCGAGCTCGTGACCACGCTGAAGCGGAAGGCGACGAAGCTCCTCGCGGCGTTGAAGCGCGAGCAAGAGCCGGTGCTGATCACGCAACATGGATTGCCGGCCGCCTATCTGATCGATGTCCAGTCCTACGAGCGGCAGCAGCGGCGCATGGCGCTGCTCGAGGGCATCGCGCGCGGCGAGAAGGCGGTCGACGAGGGGCGCGTGTTGACCCACGCCCAGGCAGCCAAGCGCTTGGCGCGATGGCTGAAGTAATCTGGACGGAGCCCGCGCTCAACGACCTCGATGCCATTGCCGACCATATCGCGCTCGACGACCCGGAGGCGGCGCGCCGGCTGGTTCAGGCTGTCTTTCGCCATGTCGCCTTGCTTGCGGAACATCCGGAAAGCGGCTCCAAGCCGCAGGAGCTGCGCGGCTGGCGCTACCGGCAGGTCGTCGAGCCGCCATGCCGGATTTTCTATCGCTATGACGGCCGGCGGGTCTTCGTGCTCCATGTAATGCGGGGCGAGCGCAAATTGCGCGCGCACCGATTGGCCCGGCGACGTTCGACCTAGCCGAAGTATCCTTGTCATGCGGGTCCGGTAAGCGGGACGCCGCGCATCGTGGTGCACCTAATCTGCACCGAGTTGGTCTAAGTCTTTGAAGTATAATGCCTATGTAGGTGTCTCAAAATCCGTTGCCCGCAAGGGTGTGCTGGTTCGAGTCCGGCCAGGGGCACCACGTCTTTACGGCCGCGCCTGTCGCGCGTGAAAAACGCCGAGAATTACGACCTCTCCCGGGCCGCCAGGGTAAATCTCATACACGACGATATAGGGCAATCGTCGCGTTACCCACTCGCGCGTGCCGGGAATTCTTCCGGGACGGCCTGCCTGCGGGAAGTAACGCAGTATCTCCACGGCTTCACGAATGCCGGCACCGACCCGCGCAATGGCGGCGGCGTTGCCTTCCTTCTCGAGGTGATCGTGGATGGAAAGGAGGTGCGCCCTGGCCCGCGCGCTATAACGCAGGATCAGCGGCGGAAGCGACGCCACACGTCGGCCATTTCCGCGTCAGTCGCGATCTTGCCTTCGCGCGTTTCCCTGCGGGCTTGCTCGACTGCCGCGGCCTGATCGTCGTTCAGTCGATAGCGATGCGCATCCGGATTGGCGAATCCCAAGAGGAATTTCGCCGCCAAGTCTTGATCGTCTTCGGGCAGACCGCGGATCGTTGCAATCGCTTCTTCGAGCAGCTTTGTCATCGTCGATACCGTATCACAAAGCCACATTTCCGACAGCCCCTCGGGTGACCGCGTGCGCCGGGCGGACGCTCACCTACACCGCCTTCAATAAGCCGGCGACGATCGCCAAAGGCTCGACCACCCTCACCTTCACCTACGATCCCGAGCATCAGCGCTATCAGCAGGTCGCGCCCGAGGGCACCACCCTCTACTTCAACGGCGGCGGCATCCTCGCCGAGAAGTTCACCGGCTCGGGCGGCAGCTGGCCGTGGAACGACTATCTCTTTGCGGGCGCCCCCCGCCGGAGCGACGCGTCATGCCGTCTGCAACATCTTGCGCAGCGACATCTCCAGTCCTTTGATGTTCGCAGGTAGTCCGGTCGGCGTCAGGAAATAACCGTTGTAGAACAAACCGGGCGTTCTTGTGACGCCGAGCAGACGACCGGCCAAAAGATCCTCCTTTACGGCGGCCCATTTTGCCGGATCAGCATAGGCGGCCTTGAACGTTTCGTCGGACCCTCCTTCGGCGGCGGCGAACTCGTCGAGTTTTTGCCGCGTCAGGCCGGAGTACATCCCACCCGCCTTCAACACCAGATTCAAGACTCTGAAGGTGAAGCCCCAAAAATGATCGCCTTCGAATCCAAGCCCTGCAACCTGGAGAGCCGGGTCGGGCTTGTGAATCGGGAAATGCCGCCATTCGACGCTCGCCGTTTGGGGCATATCCGCGACGATGCTTCGCAACATGACAAAAAGCTGCGCCGTGAACGGGCATGTGTAACTGCCCCAGACGACGAGGCGTTTCGGAGCCGTCACGTTGCCGAGGAGCGGTGGTTTCGCGGGTGTCTTATGCGTCGCCGGCGCCAGAAGACCGAACCGCTCGATCGCGATCCATCCGCCCGCTGCCACCACCGCAGCACCAATGCCGCCAATCAGGAGATTTCGCCGAGATGCCATTGAACGCGCTCTCCCAAAGTTACATCGTCTTCTTATTGCAATGGACAGCCGATCGATCCGCCGGCAATCGGTTCGAATCCAGCGGGCGCCGATGGCACGCTCGATTCGCCGCCCCCGCTGCCGGCGTTGCCATTCCAGTTCAAATAGATGCCCGGCAGACCGCGGATGCCGGTCGTCAAATTCGCATTCCAGGCTTCGACGCGCTGCTGCGCTTCCGGCGCGACATAGGGCATCGCTGCTTTGCGCGTCTCGGGCGAGACGCGCATGGTGACCACGGTTGCCAGCGCCGCTTTGATTTCCGGATTGTTTTCGGGTGCTGATGCGGCGTCCAGGACCTTTGCCGCGTCTTGCGGGCGATTGATCCCGATTGGTACGACCGCTTGCGTTGGCGTTCGGGCTGCGGCCTGAACCATCGCGCTTGTTTTGTCGGCGCTGCCAACGGTCCTTATCAAGGCGCCGAAGCTGGGGCTCTTCTCCGTTAGTTTCCAATCGGCCCAAAACGCGGCGTTACGGTCGTTAATATTGCGCTCGAGACCGGAGTCAGGTTGCGGTTTTGCGGTTTGCGCATCGGCGGCTGCGATCACCGAAACCAATAGAGCACTCGCTGTCGCCAAGCGCACCGTAGCGGAAAGCAAGGCTTCCTCCGTTTAAGGCATGCTTTGTGAAAACTATACCATTGGAAAAGCAGGCATACCTACGGGAGAAATATACGCCCCGGAGATATGAATTCGAGCCGTACTCTCAATGGCCTGGGTGCGAGAATTAGGGTCGGAGTAGATTTTCTCGCGAACGGCCTTTGGCATTTCCACCTTGCCTTCTGCGATCCGCGAGAACTCGAGTGGCCCGCCTCCACCGCCATTTCCCACCCGACCAACCGCTGAATGTGACACTGGGCGCGGCGACCCGCTGACGACAACGCTTTCAGGGCGCAGACCGCAACGCCGCGCGAATCGCTTGGATCGCCGCACGGATCGCGCTCTTGTCGGCGCTGGTCAAATCCTCTTTTGCGCCCTTGGCGTAGATGTCGAGCAGCGCCAGGAAGGAGTCCGTCGGCGCGTAGAAATAGATCAGACGGGCGCCGCCGCGCTTGCCGCGGCCCGACATCGCGATGCGCGCTTTGCGCGCGCCGCCGGTGCCTTGAATCATCGGCCATGCATCCGGCCGCGCGATGATTTCGGCCTCGGCGATCGCGCGTTCTTCTCGCGACAGGAGCTTGGCCGCCCGCCGCGCATAATTTTGGCCGGCAACGACTTTCATGATTTCGTTGCTGGCGCGGGTCTGGCTGTTACTTGGCGGCTTCCACCGTCAGCGTGCGCAGCACGGCCTTCGGCTCATGGGCGATCACCGCAAGCAGGATTCGCGCCGCCCGATCGGGTCGGCGGCGGCCTTGTTCCCAGGCCTGGACCGCCGTGAGATCGAGCCCGAACGTCCGGGCAAACGCAGCCTGCGACAGACCCAGTCGCGTTCGCAATCCCGACACGTCGATGGTTTCCGGAACAACCGCTTCGTAGGACGAAAGCCCGGGCCGCTTGCCACGCAAGTGGGCCGCGACGTCAAGCGCCGCCCTCTCGATCCGCCGGCCCAGCGTCGTCCGCACCGCTTTCTTCCGTGCTCGCATGCCGCTTTATACGACAATGTCGTATAGCGGTCAACGAAGTGGTCGGCCCGCGTTGTGCGGCATCACGGCCTTGGATCAGACAGGCCGATCCGGAGATGTATGCCCGCACGCTCTCTGTGTAGTTGGTGACTCGAATCTCGGCGTCCGAACGCCGATCGTTCGCTCAGGCCAGAAAGACGCGATAGGCCGAGGGCTCGCGCAGGGCGCGCCAGAAATTCGCCGCGCGCGGCCGGTCCGCGGCGCGCAAGAGCGTCCAGAAGAGGTCGTCCGGTGCGGCCGCGATGGGGATTTCGCCGGAGCCGGCGATGCGCTGCGCGATCTCGAGCAGGCCGCGCTGGAAGGGCGCCCGCGCCACCTCGCAGCCGGCCGCGCGCGCCAGCCGGCCGCAATCGATGTGCGCCGGCGCAAAGCTGCGTTGGGCGACCGCGAACATCGGCAGATCGGTTTCGGAATCGCCGACCGCGACGGTATCGCCGCGATCCAGCCCGGTCCACGCGAGCAGCGCTGCCAGGCCGCTGCCTTTGTCGGCGCCCTTGGCCAGGATCAGCGTGTCGATCGTCGTCTGGTGGGCGGCGAGGCGGTCGAAATTCCGCGCGGCGATGAGGTTGCGCACCAGCAATTCGGGCAGCGGCGCCGTGCCCTTGCGCGTGTAGGTGTAGGCGCGGATCGAGAATTCATAGTCGTCGTCGACGAACACGCCGGGCAGGTCCCGGAGCAGCGCGCGCAACGTCGCAAGCTGCTCCAGCGCGGCCTCGTCGAGCAAGACGCGGCCTTGCCGCGCCGTCGCATCCCAGACATAGGCGCCGCACTCGGCAACGCCGCCGACGAAGCCATAGGCCGCGCAGTAATCGCGAACCTGGGGCGCCGGCCGCGCCGTGTCGACCGCGATGGCGAAGCCGCGCGCGCGCAGCAGGGCCAGCGCGGCGATGCCCGCCGCGGTGGTCGTCGGGAAGCCGAAGATCCGGCGATCGACCACACCGTCGAGATCGAGCACCGTCAGCGGCGCGCGCCAGGCCGGCGGCGCCGACGGCAAGCAGAGTGCGCCGCAGTACCGCGCGCTCTCGCGGATGAGAAAATTCCACGCCTTCAGGTACTGCGCGTTGAACGCGCCGGCGCGATGCGCGAGGTGCGGCTGCTTCACGAGGCCGTCGAGCGCCGCCTGGCGCGTCCACAGCCCGGCCGCCAGCTTGCACAGCAGGAGGCGCTCGCCGCGCGGCGCGTCGCCGGTCGCGGCACCGTAGCGCGCAATCAGCTCGCGCTCTTCGTCGGCGGACAGACCGAGCTGCAGCGCGGCATCGGCCAGATCGTAGGCCGGATCGCACAGATTGATCTCGTTCTTGCCGATGCCGTGATGCTCGAAATCGGTTTTCAGCAGGCCGCTGGGGCCGGCGATCCATTCGTCCGCCGCCATCCGCCCGTCGATCAGGGCCGGACGCGGCGTCAGGCGCGCCGCGATGCGGCGCCGCAGCGGTTCCGTCATCAGGCCGGCGACGCCGGGGCCGTAGGCGGCGGACAGCGTGTCGGCGAGCAGCGCCAGGCCTTCGTGCTGCGCGTCCGGCGCGCCCGGCGCCGCGATCGCCAGCCGCTCGGCGCGTTCGGCGACATAGCCGGCGGCGGTAGCCACCCACGTGTCGCGCGGCGCGGTTGCGCGGTCGGTTCCCGCGGCTTGCGGCATCCATTCGGTATAGAGAATGCCTTCGCGCAGGCCGAGCAGCGGCGGCACGCGGCCGGCGAGCCGGTCGGCGGCCAGGAAGGCCGCGTAGCCGAGCCAGCCCCAGCCGACGCTCTTGGCGAAGACATAGCGCGTCTCGCTGCGGCCGGCGGCAGTCTCGAGGCGAACGGCGTAGACCCGCTTGAGCCGATGCCGCCGGCAGTCGCCCGAGCGATAGTCGAGCTCGGCGTTGAAGGCCGCGGCGGCATGATGCGCGATCACCGTCGCGCTGCGATAGCCGCGCGCGCCGAAATACTCGACCAGCCGCGCGGCGATGCCGCTTTCGGCGTCGAGCATGCGGGCCTTGTGCCAGTCCTCGGGCATGAGCGTGACGATGGTCTCGCCGGCAAAGGCCGCCGCCTCCTTGTGGTCGCGCCAGTCGCGCCGCAGCGGATGCACCGGAAAAAGGACGGTGCGCGCGTCGGCGCCGAAACCGGCGCGGCGCAGCGCCTGCACCGCGATGCCGATGGTATCGCCGCTGAACGGCGGATCGTCGATCAGCGCCGCGTGGTAACCCGCCGCGGCGAACTTGCGCAGCCGTTGCGTCTCCTCGGCGGAAAGCCCCTTGGTCGGCCGGACGGTCAGCGTCGCGACGCGGTGAAAGCCGCGCGCTGCGAGGCGGGCGCCCATCAGCGACGCGAAATAGACGCCGGCGGTGCGCAGGCCGACGACCACGACCGGTTGCCGCCGGTCCGCGTGCCGCGCCGCGAAGCGATCGGCCAGCTCCAGAACGTCGAAATGCGTTAGATCCTGCTTGCGGAACGCCGACGGGATCCGGATCAACTCCGTCTGGAACCGGCGCGGCAAAGGCCGGGCCAGGACCGCGGCGAGACCGGCGACCGCCGAAGCCAGATCGTCGGCCTCGGCGGGCTGGCCGGCGGCAAAAATTCCCAGAAATCCGCCGAGGGCGGCCTGCCATTCGTCGCGCCAGCGCCGCAGGCGTCGCACCTCGGTCGTGCGTCCGGCGGCCAGGACGGCGGCCAGCGCGCCGAAACCTCGGCGCGCGCCCGGCAGCCGCGCCAGACGATGCGGAACACGCAGGACCGGACCGCGCAACGCGTCTTCGACCGCGGTCAGCAGCGCGCCGGCCAGGAGGAAGACATTGATCATCGCCTCGTCGCGCTGCCATGAGGCGGTCAAGGCGGTCAGCCGCGACAGCGCGCCGCCGAGATGGCAGGCGGCGTCGCCGACCGTGCAGAGCGGATTCAACGACCATGGATAGCCGGCATAGAATTCGCGCTCGGATGCGAGCGGCGAGTCACTCGGATGCGGGCCGGCCGGCGCCGCCGCCACGGTCACGGGTTGAAGATTGCTGCGCGGCGTCACGGTCTACCGGACCGCATCACCGCCGGCGCCGGCGGAAGACGGATTCGACCTTGTGGAAGGTCCACTGCATGAACGGCAGCACCGAGATCAGGAACGGCCCCGGCGAGCGGCCCGAGGTGGCGAGGATGGTCTGGACGATGCGGCGGTCGAGCCATAGCTGCTTGGTCAGCGACGGTCCCGGCGACGAGCACGAATCCATCCAGCGGATCCAGGCATGGCGGTGGACCTCGGCGATGTTCTCGAGCTCCAGGAGCACGCCGGGCGAAAAGCGCGCGTATGCCTCGTCGAAGGCGACCTTGAAGGCGAAGGAACCGTTCCGGCAGAGGAAATTGCAGAGCTGCGCGATCGGCCGACCGTCGAGCGTCTGGGCCAGCATCATCAGCCGGCCGCGGCGGAACGCCTCGCGCAGGGTCTCGGCGAAGAACTGCTTCTGCGCCGGGTTGCACGACAGCGCGGTACCCTCGCGGCCCTTCCAGCCGCTCGCTTCGAGCCGCAGGAAATTCTCGATCCAGCCGTCGATGTCGCCGTCGCCGGCGAGCATGGCGTATTCGAGCGCGCCCTGCCGCCGGAGCGCGCTTTCCTGCTGGCGGAGCGTGCGCCGCTTCTTGGGCGACAGCGCCGCATCGAGATAGGACGTGGCGTCGGCGCGCGGCCGCAACAGCGCCCGCGTGCTGCATTCGAGCATCAGCGTCGGATCGCGGCGGTCTTCGAGGAACTCGACGAAGGCCTTCCACAACGGGCCGTCGCCCGACACGTCGCCGAATTCGATCAGGATCGAGCCGCGCGGATCGGTCGCCGCCCAATCGAACACCGCCTGGAAGCAGGCCTGGGCGGTCTCGGCGCGGACCAGCGGGCTGGAGAGAAAGCAATGGACGTGCTTCCACAGCCGGAGTGCGCTGACCGGCAGATTCTTGTAATGGCTCAGCCGCTCGAGCGGAAAGAATCCGCAGAGCACGGACGGCTGGTCGGCCGCACCCGGCATCTGCGCATAGACCAGGACGAACACCAGATCGGCGCCGCCGCGCAGGTGGCGCAGCGCCGGCCGCAGCAGCCACGGCTCGTAGAACACGTTGGGCTCGAGCGCGGTGGTCGAAAGGTCTTCCCAAGCCTGCAGATGCCGCTCGAGACCCGCCGCATCCTGCTCGACGACGACGCTCAGCCGCGCCTCCTTGCCGAGGCGGCGGCTCCTGGCATCGTCGGGAGCCTGCGCCGCGGGTTCCGCGGGCGGGCGCGGGAGAAGGATCGCCGTCTCGGCCATCGCGCTCACGCGGTCTCCGTATCGAGGGCGCGGCGCGGCTTCGTCAGCTTGGCAAAGCCGCGCTGCACGAGGCCGCCGATCTCGGCGATGCCTGGCGCCGGATCGTCGAGCGTCAGGCTGTCCCAGCGCTCGCGCAGGGTCAGAATATTGGCGATCGTCTCGCCGACGACCGCGGGCAGCTTCTTGGTCGCGAGCGTGGGATCGCGGCGATCGGCATGCAGATTGGCGATCTGCCACTCGAGGTCGAGCGGCAAGTTGCGCGCGAAGATGCCGGTACGGTAGTGCTGCGGGAAATCGCGCCGCCCGGTCGTGAGGAACTCGAACAGCGCGAGCGGGAAATCCGCGCCGGCGGCAACGCTCAGGGGCAGCGAGCCCCAGAAACGCGAATTCACCTCGACGAAAATCCAGTCGCCGCTCGCCGGGTCGATCTTGAACTCGACCATCGCCACGCCGGTGTAACGCAACGGTCGCAGGATGCGGAGCGCCGCATCGAGCAAGTCCGGCGACACCGGCACGCTCTTGCGATAGGCGCTCTGGCCGCCTTCGAGCGGCTCGTGCACGCGAACGTGCTGGAAGGCGAGCAGCGGTTCGCCGCCATCGAGCAGCAGCTCGACGCCGGCGCCGTGGCCGATGAAATTCTGCTGCACGGCGACCGGCCCGTCGGCGAGGAATCTCGGCAGCAGGCGCAAGAGTTCCGCCTCGCTGTAGGCTTTGCGCACTGCGAGGCCCTGGGTCGGGTGATCGAAGGTGCGCCGGGGCTTGAGGACGAGCGGCGCGCCGAACTGCCACCACGCGGCGCGCGCGCCGGTCGCGTCGGTGACGACGATCTCGCGCGGCAGGCGCACGCCGGCCGAGCGCGCCAATTCGTTGGTGCGGTGCTTGTCGAAGAGCACGGCGACCGCTTCGTCGTTCGGCGTGTAGATGCGACCGCAGCGCTCGAGCTCGGCGCGATGGCGATGGAGCGCGAGGGTATCGATGTCGGTGCAGGGAATGACCAGGTCGAAGCGCTCGCGCCGCATCAGGTCGCACAGTGCCGTCTTCCAGCTCAAATCGGTATCGCTGTACGGCGGGAGATCGTGCGCGGCGCGGACATAGCGCGAACGCAGCGACACGCAGCCCGGCCGCGTCCACGCGGAATGCACCTCGACGCCGCCGCGGCCGAGCGACCGGATCACCGCCAATACGGTCCGCGACACGCTCGATAGGACCAAAGCCTTTTTCATGATTCGTTCGTCAGCCGCGTCGCCGGCGCGGCGCGCCGATCCGGCGCCGCCATCCGGCCGGCCTCTATAGCATCCGAATGGTAAAGCGCCGGTTTCCCGTCGGCCGGCGCCGGCTGCAGCACGCCGCAGCGTCGGCTTTTCTGACAGAAAGCCCGGCCGGCCGGCTGCCGGTCATGGCAAGTCCTTTCCATCATTGGCGATTTTCCTCTGGCACGGGCGTTGCTGAATGGAAGGCAGGAGCCGTCAAGAGCACCGATATGGAAAGGCCCATCCCATGGTTAATATTCTCTGGTTCGCGTTGAACCTGGTTGCGCTGGTCGTCATCGCCGTGCTGTTGCACGCGGCGAGCCTGATCCTGCGCGGACTCGGCTTCGGCCGGCGTTCCGATCTGCGCTTCAAGGAGCCGTTCACGCGGTCGTAGCTGCAACGCGGCCATCAACCGGCCGCCCGGCGCGATTCGTTCGGCCGCGCGAGCGGGGGCGGCATGCGGCCCTGAGCCGCGCCCATGGCGCAGTAGACGTCGTGCGCCGACGCCGGCTGTCCGCCGATCTCGCCTATGAAAAACTCGAGATATTCGTCGAGCCAGGCAAGGAACTGCTCCAACTCGCGTCGCGTCCGCACATAGGGCGTGTGGCCGACGCCGAGCGACGGGCTGTGATAGCTGACGACGAAGACCTTTTGTTCGCCACGGCCGACCAAGGCGCGCGTCAGGCGTTTCGCCTCGGCGATGGTCACGCCCTCGGGGCTGAGGCGGATGCGATCGAGCAGCCGCGCGTGCGCGCAGATCGCGGTCGCCTTCAGCCGCACGCCGCGCGTGCCGCCGATCCACGGAAAGACGTCGGCGCCGACGCGGTGCAGCAGGCCGAGGAACCCCGTCGTCAGCGGGATCTCGAGCAAGCGGTCGTCGGTGCCGAACCAGAACGGATCGGGCGAGCAGCGACGAAAATCCGGTCCCGCCATGCGCCGCAGGTCGGTCCACGGCAGCACGCTGGAGTCGATCACAAAACCAAGCTCGTCGAGCAGTGCGCGCGTTTCCGCGTCGGCGCCGTAACGTCCGGCGCGATAGATGGTCGGCGCGACGCCCAGATTGCGCTCGATCGTCTCCTTGAGGATGACCAGCTTTCGACGTTCCAGGTCGTGCGGCAGGTTGCACGCAAAGGAATGCCGCTCGCCGACCTCTTCCTCGACCGGCGGCGTCACCCAGGGATGGAGATGCGCGCCGATCTCGCAGCGGCCGTCGGCAAGGAATTCACGCAGCGGTTGATAACCGTCCGCTTGCGCCGCGACGGGATAATCGACGAGATAAGCGGGCTTGACGCCATAGCGATCGAAGATCGTCTGCGCCCGCCATTGGTGCTTCATCGCCGTGACCGCCCGGGCGTCGCTCGAGAAGCTCCGCTGCCAGTCGAACTCCTCCTCGGTGTCGATGAAGACGAGAAGTTGCGGCGGACTTGCCGCCGGAAGCCGGGCGCGCCGTTGCGCTTGCGCCGATGGGTCGCGCGTCATGTGGCCCGCCGTCCGAAGGCGAGAACCGGCAGGCGTCGGCCGACGTTGCGCAGGAGCAGGGATTCCGGACCGTCGGGACAACCGGCGATCGCCCACAGCGCCAGGAGCAGCGCCGCATAGGCGCCGACGCCGGTTGCGGCCGCGATGCCGAGCTGCGCGAACGCCTCCGGCAGGGCGGCCGGAGCGGGGTTCCAGGCGAGGCCGAGATGGACCAGCAGCAGCGTCATGCCGCCGGTGGCGACGGCGGAGCGCCAGCTCTCGCTGACGAGGGCGCCGACGCGGAAACCGGTCACCCGGCCGAGGACCGCGAGATAGATGACGCTTTCGAGCGCCAGCGCGCCGCCGGTGGCCCAGGCGATGCCTTGGAGACCGCCGAAGGCGACGCCGGCAATCAACAGCGGAACCCGCAGCAACGCCATCGCGGCGGTCGTGAAGGTGGTGATCTTCGGATTGCCGATCGCCAGGACGCCGAGCATGCCGATGTTGGTGACGACCGAGAACGCGGCGAACGGCCCGATGATCGCCACCAGCGGCACGCCGCCGAGCCACGCCGGACCGAGCGTGACGCGGATGAGCGGCGCGGCGACCAGCGAGATGCCGACGCCCGCCGGCAGCACGATGCACAAGGTCGCGCCCATGGCCTTCGCCAGGGTGTCGGACGACGCGCGGCCGCTGTGGTGAATTGCCGACAGCCCGGCGTAGAGCGCGCGACCCACCGGCTCGACGAACTCGCTGATCGGCAGCAACGCGACCTCGAGCGAGGCCGAGAACAGGCCGACCGCGCTCGTGTTCATCAGGCGGCCGATGATGAAGGAGTCGGCGCGCTCGCGGCAGAAGCCGGCAACGCTGGCGCCCCAGATCCAGGACGACAGACCCAGCAGCCGCCGCCAGGCGACGAGCGTCAGCTGCGGACGGAACGGGTGCATCGCATAGCTGAGCGCGACCCGCGACGTTTTCTGGACGACCATGCCGACGACCAGGGCCCAATAGCTGCGGGTGACGAGCGCGGTGCCGACGGTGGCGACGACCGCGGCAACGCGTGGCACCATGAAGAGGATGAAATCGCGGTCGAAGCGGAAGTAACGGCGAAAATCGAGCGTGCCGACGTTCTCGCAGCTTTCGATCACCAGCAGGGGGCCGAGGATCAGAAGAATGACGCTCAGCCGCTGGTCGCCGAAAAAGCGGCCCACCGGATAGGCCGCGGCGACGATGACGACGGCGGCGGCGCCGGTGCGGACGAGGCCCAGGGTAAAGCCGGTGCTGTAGTAGGATTCATCGGGGTTCTTCTCGCGCAGCATCACGTCCTGGATGCCGAGCGTCGCCATGGCGTCCACCGCGCGCGCAAACGCGCCGGCGAGCGCGACAAGGCCGAAATCCATCGGCGACAGCAGACGCGCGAGCACGAAGGTGCTGAGCGCGCCCAGGGTGCGCGTGGTGAAACGCCAGGTCACCATCCAGCCGGCGCCGCGGACCGTCTTGTCGGCGAGCGAGCCGCCGGCCGCGGCGGTGCCGGCGGCGTTCCCGCCTTCGCGATCGTTTTCCAGGGTGTCGACCATCGCACGAAACTATTCCGTGCGCGCCGCGGGGCGCGCTGCGGAACCTTAAGCGGGCGAGCGTAAATTTGGCGTTATTGGTCCGGCTTCACCTTAAAATGGGCCGCTCCAACGAGCCCATCGTGGTTAAGAGCCGGGCGGCCAATCTTCGGCGCGACGCCAAAAAATTCGCCGAACCGTCGCACGATCAAAAGTGGACGGTGCGGAGATGGTTAACGGCCGACGCTCAAGCGCGGACGCCTGGAATTCGGTACGGTTAATTCGCGTCGCGCCGCGCGCAATCTTCGATGTACAGTGCCTGAGCGGGTGCCCGCAAGGTGCGCTGGTTCGGGTCCGGCCAGGGCACCGCGCCTTTTTGAGGGGGGGGAACCATAGCGTGATGCATGGCAGCGGCATCCTCGTCCTGTTGCTCGTTGGCCTGGTCGCCGGTTGGCTCGCCGGTCAGATCGTGCGCGGCCGGGGCTTCGGGTTGGTCGGCGACCTGATCGTCGGCGTCGTCGGCGCATTCATCGGGTCGTGGCTCTTCGGCGCGCTCGGCATTTTCATCGGCATGGGCCTGATCGGCGCGATCATCAGCGCCACGATCGGCGCGGTGATCCTCGTCGCCATCATCCGGCTGGTCAGGCGGGTCTAGGTTTGTGGCGGCGGCGCCTCAGCCGCTGTTGCGCAGGCCCGCCGCAATGCCGTTGATGGTGCGATGGATGTCGCGCACGGTGTGCTCGTCGGTGTCGCCCGCACGGTAATGCTTCAGCAGCTCGATCTGCACGTGGTTCAGCGGGTCGAGATAGGGGAAGCGGTTGCGGATCGAGCGGCCGAGCAGCGGATTGCTCTCCAGCAGCGCGTTCTGCTCCATGATGTCGAGGAGCGCCGTGACCGTGGCTTGCCACTCGGCGCGCAGCCGGTCGAAGATCGCTTTGCGCAACGCCGGATCGGTAACGAGCCCGGCATAGCGCGCGGCGATGGCGATGTCGCTTTTCGCCAGCACCATGTCCATGTTGGAGAGCAGCGCGGCGAAGAACGGCCATTCGCGGTACATCGCCCGGAGCGTCGCCATCCCGTCCGCAGGGCGGTCGGCGAGCCAGTCGCGGACGGCCGAGCCGAAGCCGTACCAGCCGGGCAGCATCAAACGGCATTGCGACCAGCTGAACACCCACGGAATGGCGCGCAGGTCGGCGATGCGGCGCGTGGGGCGGCGCGACGCCGGCCGGCTGCCGAGATTGAGATTGACGATCTCGCCGATGACCGTCGCTTCCCAGAAGTAGCGCTCGAAGCCCGGCGTCTCGTAAACCAAGCCGCGATAGGCCCGATAAGCGTGCGCCGACAGCGCCTCCATCGCCGCAACGAAGGCCGCTGGCGGTACGGCGGCGGCATCTGGCAGCAGTGTCGCCTCGACGGTCGCCGCGGCGAGCGCCTCGAGATTGCGGCGGCCGACCTCCGCGTTGGAATATTTGGCGGCAATCACCTCGCCCTGTTCGGTGATGCGGATGGTGCCGTCGACCGCGCCGGCGGGCTGCGCCAGGATCGCCTGATAGCTGGGACCGCCGCCGCGTCCCACCGAGCCGCCGCGGCCGTGAAAGAGGCGCAGCCGCGCGCCGTGGCGGCGGCACGCTTCGACCAGCGCGACCTCGGCCTTCCACAGCTCCCAGCCGGACGTGAGATAGCCGCCGTCCTTGTTGCTGTCGGAATAACCCAGCATGACCTCCTGCACCGCGCCGCGGCCGTCGAGGAGCCGCCGGTATGCGGGCAGCGCCAAAAGGCGCTCGATGACCGCACCGCAGCGGCGCAGATCATCGATGGTTTCGAACAGCGGCACGATGTCGAGGTCGAGGGCCTCCTGCTGCGGACGGTGAAGCCCGACCTCCTTGAGCAGCAAGGCGACCTCGAGGACGTCGGAAACGCCGTCGGCCTTGGAGATGATGTAGTGGGATATGGCCGTCTTGCCGTAACGCCGGCGCGCCCCGGCGGCGGCGCGCAGGATATCGAGCTCGGCGGCGGTTTCCTTGGAATAGGCGACGAAGGGCGAGACCAGCGGCCGCACGGTCGCCAGCTCAGCGATTAGAACCGCGACGCGGGCATCCTCGCCGAGGCTGCGGTAGCCGGTGCCCGGCGCCGCCGCCTCCAAAAGCTCGGCGACCGTGCGCTCGTGCACGTCGGCATTCTGGCGCAGGTCGAGCGCGGCGAGGTGGAAACCGAAGATGTCGACGGCGCGGCGCAGGTCGCGCAGCCGGCCGCGCGCCAGCATCGCCGAACCGTTGGCGACCAGCGAGTTGTGGAGCACGTCGAGGTCGGCGGCCAGCTCGCCGGCGTCGCCATAGGCCGATGCCTCGCCGACGGGCGTGCGCAGCACATGCGCGCCGTTGAGCGCCCGCGCCGTCGCGGCGACCCGCGCGTAGATTCCGGAGATGGTACGGCGGTAGGGTTCGCGCGCGCGGTGCGGCGAGCGGTCGGGCGAGCGTTCGGCGAGCGCGTCGAGTTCCGGCGTCGCATCGACCAGCAGCGCATGGAGCGACAATTCGCGACCCAGCTCGTGCAGTTCATCCAGATAGAAGGTGAATGCCCGATCGCTCTGCATCAGCGTCGCCTGGCGCAAGACCTCGGCGGTGACGAACGGATTGCCGTCGCGGTCGCCGCCGATCCAGCTGCCGATGCGCAGAAACGACGGCAGCGCGGCCGGTGCCGCGTCGGCGAGCTGATCCTCGAGCGCGGCGTAGAGGTGCGGCAGTTCGCGCAGGAAGGTGTAGTCGTAGTAGGCAAGACCGTTGGCAATCTCGTCGATCGCGGCAAGGCGGGTTCGGCGCAGGAGGGCCGTCTGCCACAGGGTCAGGACGGCGCGCCGCAACGCCTCCTCGTTGGCCGCGATTTCCTCCGGAATCAGCCGCGTCCGGTCGCGCTCAGCGAGCAGGGTCGCGATCTCCCGTTCGCGGTCGAGCGTGCTGCGGCGGCGCACTTCGGTCGGATGGGCGGTGAGCACCGGACTGACCAGCGCGCGGTCGAAGAATGCGCGCAATGCGGCGGGCGACACCCCGGCGGCGCGCACCGCGGCGATCGCGTGCGCCATGGTGCCTTCGCGCGGCGCCGATGCGATCATGGCGTGTGCCCGGGTGCGACGGATGTGGTGCTGGTCCTCGGCGATGTTGGCAAGGTGGGAGAAATAGGTGAACGCGCGGATGACTTGCGTCGTCTCCTCGCGGGAGAGCTGGTTCAGAATGTCCTCGAGCTCGTGCCGCGCGCTCTCGTCGGCGTCGCGATGGAAGCGGATCGAGGACCGCCGGATACGCTCGACGATATCGAAAACCGCCTCGCCCTCCTGGCTGTGCAGCGTTTCGCCCAGGATGCGCCCGAGGACGCGGATGTCGTTGCGGAGCGGCAGATCCTTGTCGGGTATGCCGACAGGGTCCGCCGCATCACCGGACACCGGCGCCGCCCGTTCCGGCATCGGTCAGCCCTCGGTCGCTCGACAAAATCGTCGAGACTCCGATCGGCCGTGTCCGCGTGATCCGTGTCGTTCCAATCGGGTCGCCATGCTCAGTTAATCATTTGAGCGGTAGGATGATGGTAGATATGTAGCCGAAGGCGGTGCGCTTGTCTCAAATTCCCGCCCGGAAAAGCCGGGTTGCGCCAGGGGCACCGCGGGCCAACTTTCCGGGCGTCTCGCAAGCCGGCCTGTCTACACGCACGAAAGGCCGACCGGGTCGGCCGCCAAGCGGCGTATTCTGATCTCCGAGACCGCATCGAGCCGATGAAACCACCCGCATGACGATCAACGCTCGTGCCTACCGCCAGATTGCCGCGGTGGCCATCGGCAATGCGCTCGAATGGTACGATTTCGCCATTTACGGGTACGTGGCGGTGACCATCTCGAAACTGTTCTTCCCCCCGGAATCCGGTTGGACTCCGTTGCTTGCGACGTTTGGGCTCTTCGCAGTCGCCTACGTCGTCCGGCCACTGGGCGGCGTCGTTCTCGGCTATTATGCCGATCGGTTCGGCCGTAAGGCGCTGCTCATTTTCCTCATCGGATTGATGTCGGTCGCAAGCGCGATGATCGCGGTTGCGCCGACTTATCGAACGATCGGCCTGGCGGCGCCGCTGATCGTTCTCGTCGCCCGGCTGCTGCAGGGTCTCTCGGCCGGCGGCGTTTTCGGCAGCGCCACGGCGTTCCTCGTCGAACACGCGCCACCGGATTTGCGCGGATTCTACGGCGCCTGGCAATTCTCGGGGCAAGGCGCGGCGGTGCTTCTCTCCGGCGTGGTCGGATTGCTCGTTACGCGCTATCTCAGCGCTGCCCAGCTCGAGTCCTGGGGATGGCGACTGCCATTCTGTCTCGGCGCCGCGATTGGACCGGTTGGGCTCTATATCCGGTTCAAGCTCTCGGAAACGCCGGAGTTTCTTCAGGACCAATCGCGTCGCGACGGCCGGGGCGCGTCGGTGATGACCGTACTGGCGACGTGCAAATACCGCGTGTTGATCGGATTGGGACTCGTCCTCGGCGGGACGGCTGCCTTTTACGTCCTCTTCGTCTTCATGCCGACCTATGCCATCCGGATGCTGAAACTCGGCCTCGCTGCGTCCTTCGTGGCGCCGGTGGTCGCGGGCGCGACCGTGGCAATCTGTTGCCCGCTGATGGGCTATGTCTCCGACCGGATCGGGCGTCGGCCGGTGATGGCCACCGCCGCCGTCCTTTTCTTTGTCGTCGTGTATCCGGCGTTCCGTTGGCTGCAAGCGGCGCCGAGCGCGACGACGCTCATGGTTCTTGAGGTCGGCTTCGGCTTTTTATTTGCGGCTTATGCCGGTCCGGGTGGCGCGATGATCGCCGCGCTCTATCCGGTGCGCGGCCGCGCGATGGCGATGGCTGCCGTCTATAATGTCGGCGTCGCATTATTCGGCGGCGGCGCGCCGATCATCGTCACATGGTTGATTGCACGTACTGGCGATCCGATTGCTCCCGCCTATTATGTCATGGCCGGCTTGTCCCTCAGCCTGATCGCGCTTGCGACCATGTCATCCTTTGCAGCATTCGAGGGGCAAACCTCAGGCGTCCATTCCCGTTCGCTGATCGGCGCGTGGAAGAATCGATAGAGGTGGCAGTCCCATCGGCCGCGAGAGATCGGCCGTCTCGCAGCGCAGCCATGATTCCATTGCGGCCTGCCGTGAACACGTGAGCAGCTCGTATCGGTTCAGTTCGGCCCCCTCGCCGGGGCGCGTCCGCCAGATGCCGAGGTCTATGCCAGTCATTCCATACACGTCGAACGCGTGACGGCGGGCGAGAGAGCCTTCGATGATCGCGACGAGCCACGACCAGCGCCAGTGACAGAGGACCCACAGGTGATGCAGGCGAAGCATCGCCGCAAGCGTATGTCCGCCGGTCACGTCATGCGCGAGGTAGACCGAGCCGGTGCAGACGACGTTACAGGCTCTGATGGTCTTGGCGATGGTGGCGCGAACGACGCATTTGTCCGGATCCCGCCACATCGTCGGCGGATGCGTAACCCAGAACCGTCCGCTTTCCATCTCTTCGGCGAGCGATCCTTCACACCAGATCAGGCGGGACGCGATGCAGCCTTGTGGAACGTTGTCGCGCATCAACGCCATGACCACCGTATCGGCGGGACTCGCGTTAGGATGGTAGTGTGGGTCATTGGTTTGGATGAGGCGCTTCATCCGTCCGGCGCTGGCGCGGTGGAGCTTTTCGACACTGGTCAAATCGCGGCTGATGACGAGGCGAAGTCGCTGCGATTCGAACGATCGCAAAAGCGCCGGAACGAGCACCCGTCCAACCATGTGAACGCGATCGAAGGGAAGCGCTTCGTCGGGCGCGAATTCGTCGAGATATTCGCGGAACTCGTTGCCGAAGGGTCTTGTATCGCTCGCAAGAACGTGGCCGTCGTGCATGATTACCGTCGCCTCAAGAGCCAGGGTTTCATGGCGCTTCCGTCCGGCTCCGCGTTGAGAAGCGCCACACAGAAGGTCTCTCTGTGTGGCTCCAACATGGAGCACAAGGCCCGCCCGCTTCCATGGTCCGAATTCGCGCCGGTTGCGCCGTGCCGTAGAGCGGGGCTCTCACGGGGTCACTCGCAAGCTTCCGATGTCTGACTCGCCGACCGAGAGTCGCGGCAGCGGAGTGCGACCAGTATCAGGTCGACCGAGGCTCTCTGCGCCGAATACGGCAAGATGAGAGCCTCGAAATTGCGCACAAAACCGTCGATGACTTGATTGACTTGCTGGTGATAAGGAGTGCGCCGCTCAACGACCGCGTTGAACCAAGCCAGTCCGAGTCCTCGCAAGTCGGCGGATGGCCATTCATCGAGCGTCTTGCCGGTGAGGTCGGCGCCGAGGCGCGAAACAAGCTCGGTGCCGTGGAGACGAACGCGAAAGCGCCGCGGATCGGCGAGGACGTCGATCAAGGCCAGGTGGCCGAGGATGTACCGCATCTTGATCGGATCGATGCTGCCGCGCGTCGGCATCGGATGGTCGCCGCGCTCCCCGTCCCAATACTGGTAGAGACGCCGCAGCAAGGGATCGACGATGAGGGGCGGAACGGCGGTCGACGCGTTCACGACATTTCCGGTCCGACACGGCTGCATAGGCCCCTCTTGGGTTCGGGAAACGCAACCGGTGAACCGCGTTCGCGCCGGTCACTTGGACGACTCTGTCCGTACGCCATGCTGCCGCGGCGGCAGGCTCTCGCTGGCGGCAAATGGCCTGCCGCCGCATAGCGGCGCTCGGGAACAATTCTGCGAGTCTGTTGCACTTCTCGCGCCGGGGTATGCATGTTTGACAAAAATGCGTACTATCCGGGACAAGTCTGGTGTCCCGGCCGACAAACTTGGACCGAGCGCGGATGGGGGATTTTCAGTCGAATTTTCAGGAGGCGCTGCGGCGGCGTCTGTTTCCGAACGCGCCCTTGCACCTCAAGCAGATTGCGGGCGCGATCGGGCGGTCGGAGAATACCGTCGCGCGCTGGTGGCGCGGCGAGACGCGTATTGCCGGCGAAGACCTCTATCGCATCGCGCGGTTTCTCGCGGACCGCGGCGA
>JAGWON010000028.1 GCA_028871055.1 Alphaproteobacteria bacterium | reverse complement strand
CTCGCGGGCCGCACGAAGCTGCCGATGTGTTCGGCGCGAAACGGCGGATCGAGCCGAGCCGCGGTTGCTGTTTCGATGCGCATCGTCCTCGTTCCTCCTCCCACGACGTTTGCCATATTACGCGGCCGATCGCAGCGGCTACGGCCCCAGCTTTTTGATTCTGCCGGCCTAGGGGCCGGCCGGGCTCGGCGTGCCGGGGATCGGCAGCAGCACGCGGCGCTCCTTCAGCCGCGCGACCTTGGGCTTGGCGGCGTAGATCTGCTTCGTCGCCTCGACCACGACGACGCCGGCAAAAGTGCCGAACCACAGCTCGCC
This sequence comes from Alphaproteobacteria bacterium, assembly GCA_028871055.1. Lineage (GTDB taxonomy): Bacteria > Pseudomonadota > Alphaproteobacteria > ATCC43930 > CGMCC-115725 > REEB95. Next base: position 26,412 of record JAGWON010000028.1, on the reverse strand, counting down.
GATGCGCTCCCACACGCCGGCCGAGCGCAGCAGGAAGCGGCTCACCGTCGGCGGCACGAACAGCGCGCCGGCGCTGCGTTCGGGCGTGAAACCCTCGTCGCGCAGCAGGTGCGTGAGCTGGCCCGTGGTGTAGGGATTGCCCTGGCCGAACGGCGTGTGGTCGAAGCGCGTCCAGATGCCGCGGCGGTTGGGCACGACGACGACGAGCCGGCCGCCGCCCGCCAGCACGCGCCAGATCTCCTTCAACAGCGGCCGCACCTGCTCGCTGAATTCGATGCCGTGCACCACCAGCACGCGGTCCATCGAGAAATTCGGCAGCGGCAGCTCGCCCTCCTCGGCGAGCGCGGCGCGATTCGGCCCCTGCGGCGGCCACGGCAGCACGCCCTGCTGCGCCGGCATCAGCGCGATGACGCGCTCGGCCTCGCCGATGAACGGGCGCAGATAGGGCGTGGCGTAGCCGAGGCCGAGCACGCGCATGCCTTTGAGGTCGGGCCACAGCCGCCGGACGCGGCGGCCGATCATCTGCCGCGCCACGCCGCCCAGCCGGCGCTCGTAGAAATCGCGTAAATCAACGACATCGATGAACATGTTTCGAGTGTAGCACGGGCCGGCAAATACTTGATTGATCGGCTGGATCGGGTCGGTGCGTCCTTCGACTGCGCACCCTCCGGGTGCGCGCTCAGGATGAGGCGATTTTCTTTATGCCATAAAGAAACATCCTCATACTGAGGAGCGCCCGAAGGGCGCGTCTCGAAGCATGAGCTTGTCGTCCCTCGACGAGCTCGGGATGAGGGCGACGCAGAGCGGCGATGCAGCGCGCGAACTTACTTGCCGGCCACGAATTGCGTTAGTCTGCCGCCATGGCGCTCGAAATCCACCCGATCCCGGCGTTGCGCGACAACTATATCTATCTGCTGCGCGAGCCGAAGAGCGGCGCGGTCGGCGCGGTCGATCCCTCGCTCGCCGCGCCGGTGCTCGCCGCGCTCCACCAACGCGGCTGGACGCTCACCCACGTCATCAACACCCACCACCATCCCGACCACACCGGCGGCAATCTCGAGCTGAAAGCGGCGACCAAGGCGATCGTGGTCGGACCCCTTGCCGATCGTGCCCGTATCCCCGGCATCGACGTCGCGGTCGGCGACGGCGACACCTTCAAGTTCGGCGACGAGGCGGCGACGGTCTACGACGTGCCCGGCCACACGCGCGGCCACATCGCCTATTGGTTCAAGGACGCGCAGGCGCTGTTCTGCGGCGACACGCTGTTCCTGATGGGCTGCGGCCGGCTGTTCGAGGGCACGCCGCAGCAGATGTGGAATTCGCTCGGCAAGTTGAAGAAGCTGCCGCCGGAGACGCGGGTCTATTGCGGCCACGAATACACCCAGGCCAACGCGCGCTTCGCCCTCACCGTCGAGCCGCAGAACGCGGCGCTCATCGCGCGCGCCAAGCGCGTCGATGCGTTGCGGGCCGAGGGCAAGTCCACCGTGCCGGGCACGATGGCGGACGAGCTCGCGACCAATCCGTTCCTGCGCGTCGACCGGCCGGACTTGCAGCAGGCGATGGGCGCGCCGGGCGATCCGGTCGCCACCTTCGCCGCCATCCGCAAGGCGAAGGACAATTTCTGATGCCATTTTCCGTCGTCATTCCCGCGCAAGCGGGAATCCTGGGTAATCACTCGTCTTCCGCCCTGGGTCCCCGCTTTCGCGGGGACGACGAAATAGAAAAAGAGGGGAAACCAGAATGAAGCTGCGTTATTCGCCGACCTCGCCGTTCGTGCGCAAGGTCGTGGTGCTGGCGATCGAGACCGGGCTCGACGCGAAGATCGAGCGCGTGCCGACGACGGTCACGCCGGTCAAGCCGCACGACGATCTCGGGCAGCAGAACCCGCTGATGAAGCTGCCGACGCTGCTCACCGACGACGGCCAGGTGCTGTTCGATTCGCGCGTGATCTGCGAGTACCTCGACAGCCTGCACGGCGGCGCGAAGCTGTTTCCGCCGTCGGGCACGGCGCGGTGGATTGCGCTGCGGCAGCAGGCGCTGGGCGACGGCATCCTCGACGCCGCGGTGCTCAACCGTTACGAGACCGCGGTGCGGCCCAAGGAGCTGCAATGGCCGGATTGGAGCGCCGGCCAGGTGCGCAAGATCCGCAACGGCCTCGCCGCGCTCGACGGCAAGGTCGGCGAGGGCGCGCTGTCGGGTCCGCTCACCATCGGTCAGATCACCGTCGGCTGCGCGCTGGGCTATCTCGACTTCCGCTATCCGCACGAGGGCTGGCGCGAGCGCCACGCCGGCCTCGCCAAGTGGTATGCCGACTTCGCCAAACGCAAATCGATGACGGCGACGGTGCCGCCGGCCGGATGACTCTTTTTCGCGCGTGCGATTGCCGCCCGCCGATCCGGTCGCGTCGCGCGCGCTCATTCGGTGCGGCTGCATGCGGAATCCGATCAAACCGAACCCCCTCACCCTTCCCTCCCCCTGAAAGGGGGAGAAGGAAGGGTGAGGCGTTGCGCGCAGTCCTTGCCGCGTGAACTCACTGCGGCGGCCGGGCGGGACCGTGGGCGGCGTCGGCGCTCTTCGATGGTGCGGCCGACCGCGGCGCGTCACATGGCCGGGCAACCGTGATCGAGCAGGTATTGCCTGACGGAGTTCTTGCCGCCCGACGCGGCGACATACATGCGCGCGAAGCGCCGCTCGCGGTCGGCTTGGTCTTTGAGCCGGCTGGTCACGAGGTCGCGATAGAAGCGGTACACGCTGGTGCGATCCGCCAGATAAAGCGACTGCTCGGTTTCGATTTCGGCGAGCACGCATGTCTTGGCCGATTTTTCTGCGTTCCGGCGCAGCGCTTCGGCAAGCCGGGGCGTCTCCTGCTTGAGCTGCGCGAGGCGCTGGCGATAGCCGGCGCCGTCGCCGATCACCAGCATCGCTTCCGTCATGCTTGGCCCGAACAGGATGTGGGTCGCCGGCAGCGCGCCCAACGTCGAATGATAGAGGTGGAGCAGCTCGTGCACGTCGTAGGCGCCGAGCTTGGAATCGGCGCGGAATTTCAGCGAGTAGTCAGCGATATAGTCGACCGCGCAGCGCAACGCCACGCCGCCGTCGCCCTTGGGATGGGGAAAATTATCGGCGTCGTAGATCGTGTAGGTGATGGTCCGGCAGGTCTTCTCCAGGGCGATGCCGGTGATCTTGCGATAGGCCGGGAAAACCCGGCACGCCTGGTTCTCGATGAAACGCGCGCACGCGCTCCGCACCGCCGCGTCCTTCACGTGCGAGCAGTCGATGCGGAACACGACGGGCGAGCGCGTCTGCGCGTTGCAGCGCGAAACCTCGATCACATTCGGAGCCGCCGGACTAGCGGCGGGCGACGTCTGCGCGAAAGCAGGCGACGCCAACAGCAACGCGATAACAAGTGATGCGAAAACTTGCCGGTGTCTCATCGAGATCGGTGCTCCGCACAACCAATGTGAGTGTCATCGGCCGCGCGCGCATGCGCCCAACGGGCCCCTCGGCAAGAGGGTCGGAAAAGGCTACGCTTTCTCGGTCGGGCATGGTCGGCGCACGGTTGAACCAAAGATCGAGCGGCTCACGACGGCCGCCGAGATAGGGGTGCCATGGCAGGTACATCCGACGAGCATAAAAATTCTGGATGGGCGCAACGAACGCTGTCGGCGCTCAACGGCGTCTTCACCGGGATCCGGCGCGGCAACAAAATGCGGTTGAAGCTGATGGGGTCGGGCGCGGCGATACTGCTGGTCGCAGTCCTGTGGCCGCCGCCGATCTGGTGGGCCGTGGTGGCCCTCGCCATCGGCGGCGTCCTGGCGGCCGAACTCATCAATTCGGTCGTCGACGGGCTCGCCGGCCATATCGATCCCGATCGCCACGCCGAGACCGCCGCGCTGAAGGATATGGCGGCGGGCGTAACCTTGGTGCTGAACGCGACGGCGCTGGTGGTGCTGTTCTGCCTTTTGGTCGAGATGCTCTGAGATCGCGGCGGGGCGATTCTAGCGAGCGCAGCTCCAGGCCTCGATCTTGCAGCGGCCGCCGCCGCGGCGTCGGCAGGCGACAATCGCGTTGGCCTCGGCCTCCTGCCGGCTGGCGCCTTCGTCGGCGCCGACCGTGAGACCGCTCGCCGCCACCGCGCCGCAGCGGTTCATGAAGCTGGCGGCGATCTTGCAGTCGTTGCCGTGCGCGGAGCAGTTCGTCAGCGCCACCCGCTTGGCCGCCGCCGCGCTCCGCTGGCCGTAGGCCCAGCCGGCGGCGGCGCTTTCGCGGCCGTAGGCGATCGCGCCGTAGGCGTCGACCGGATTGGAGGAATTCCAAGTATTGTAAAGGACACCTCCCCGGCGGCACATGTCTTCGCAGGTGTCATGGCAATTCTGTTCCTCGCGAGTCACAGACGCCTGGCAACTGAATTTGTCCAGGCAGTAATCGTAGCAGCTATTGAACGCCGTTGCGGGCCGCGCCGCGACGCCGAGGAAAGCGCTCAAGGCCAGAAGAAGAATCCGGCGGGACGGCATCAGGGAACTATTCCGCTTCGTGCCGGGCTTGGCAAGAACGGCGTTCCCGCGTCGGCGGGGCACCGCTTCACGAAAATCGTTCACCACAGAGACGCGGACGACATGGAGACGTCATTGCGAGCACCGGCAATGACGCCCGGAGTCTCCGTGTCCTTCGTGTCTCCGTGGCGAGAATTTCCCTCATCCGCCCTGGACCCCCGCTTGCGCAGGGGTGACGAAGAAAAAATAAAACCACGCGCGCCGAGACGGCGCTAAGCCTGTCGCGCCGCCTTGGCAATCCGCTCGTCGACTTCGACCTGATAGCCGTTGGCGAGCCGGTTGGTCTCGTTCGCCATGCCGACGACGGCGAGGAGCTCCGCCAGCATGGCATCGCTCATGCCGGCCTTGCGGGCGGCGGCGGTGTGGCTGTTGATGCAGTACTCGCAGTTGTTGGTGACGCTGACCGCGACGTAGATCATCTCCTTGGTCAGCGCGTTGAGCGCGCCCGGCGCCATCACCTGCTTGAGGCTCTCCCAGGTGCGCTTGAGCGTGGGCGGATCGCTCGCCAGCGCCTTCCAGAAGTTGTTGATCCAGTTGACCTTGCGGGTCGCCATGATGTCGTCGTAGACGGCCTTCACCTCGGCGCTCGCCTCCGCGTACTCGACGAATTTCACCAGGGCCATTGCGGTATGCCTCCCTTGATTGGCTTCGCAAGACGATTACGTGGCTTTTGCTACGCCGCTGCTGTGGTTCTAACACTTGAGTCGCTTCCCGGCATCGTCATTCCGGCCGGAGCAAAGCGAAGAGCCGGAATCCAGGGCGATCCCTACCGCGCCAGATCGTCATCGAGATCGCGCCATTGAGGATTGTCGCGCTCGATTAGCTCGAGCTTCCATGCGCGCCGTCATTTCTTGAGCTGCTTCTCGCGCAGAATCGCCGCCGGCATCGTGTCGTGAAACTCGGCATAAACCAGGCGCTTGACACCATAGCGCTGCGTAAAGCCGTCAATCGCATCGGAGCGATGCTCCCACACGCGACGACCGAGATCGGGTCGTTTCGGGCTTGCACTACGATCCTGCGTGCTTCGACAAGCTCAGCATGAGGACATTTCTTTGTAGCATAAAGAAAGGCGCCTCATCCTGAGCGCGCATCCGTAGGGTGCGCAGTCGAAGGACCCCCGACGTTTGATCCAACGTATCAGACGAGGCCGCCGGCCATGCCAACTCAATACATATGCTGGCCGCCGTTGATCGACATCGTCGAGCCGGTGACGAAGGTCGCCTCGTCGGCGACCAGGAACAGGACGCCGCGCGCGATCTCGTCGGCGTGGCCGAGCCGGCCGATCGGAATGCGGGCGACGATCTTCTTCAGCACGTCCTCGGGCACGGCGCGCACCATCTCGGTGTCGATATAGCCGGGCGCGATGGCGTTGACGGTGATGCCCTTGGCCGCGCATTCCAGCGCCAGCGCCTTGGTGAAGCCGTGGATGCCCGACTTGGCGGCGGCGTAGTTGACCTGCCCGTATTGCCCGGCCTGGCCGTTGATCGAGCCGATGTTGACGATGCGACCGAAGCCGCGCGCGCGCATGCCCTCGATGACGAGGCGGCACATGTTGAAGCACGAAGTCAGGTTGCAGGCGATGACGGCGCCCCACTGCTCGGGCGTCATGCGGTGGAGCACGGCGTCGCGGGTGATGCCGGCGTTGTTGACGACGATGTCGATCGGCCCGAGGTCGGCCTCGATTTGCTTGACGCCGGCTTCGCACGCCTTGAAGTCGGAGACGTCGAACTTGAAGGCGGCGATGCCGGTCTCGGCGGTGAACTTGCGCGCCGCTTCGTCGTTGCCGCAGAACACGGCCGCCACCTTGTAACCCGCGCCGTTGAGCGCCTCCGAGATGGCGCGGCCGATGCCGCGGGTTCCCCCTGTGACGACTGCGACCCGAGACATGACCAATACTCCCCTCTCTTCCAGCCGTTTCCTCGACGTACGCTGCTTCTTCATTTGTCATGGCCGGGCTTGACCCGGCCATCCACGTCTTGAAGGCGTGGATGCCCGGCACAAGGCCGGGCACGACGAAACCGGTACTACTGCGCCACCATGCTCAGTCGCGCGCGACGCACATGGCGATGCCCATGCCGCCGCCGATGCACAGCGTCGCCAGGCCCTTCTTCGCGTTGCGCTTGCCCATCTCGTAGAGCAGCGTCACCAAAATGCGCGTGCCCGAGGCGCCGATCGGATGGCCGAGCGCGATTGCGCCGCCGTTGACGTTGACCTTCGCGGGATCCAATCCCAGCTCCTTGTTGACGGCGCAGGCCTGCGCCGCGAAAGCCTCGTTGGCCTCGACGAGGTCGAGATCGCCGATCTTCCAGCCGGCGCGCTCGAGCGCCTTGCGCGTCGCCGGGATCGGTCCCGAGCCCATCAGCGCCGGATCGACGCCGCACGACGCCCACGCGACGATGCGCGCCAGCGGCTGGGCGCCGTGCTTCTCGGCGGCGGCGCGGCTCATCAGCACCACCGCCGCGGCGCCGTCGTTGATGCCCGAGGCGTTGCCGGCGGTGACGGTGCCGTCCTTGGCGAAGGCCGCTTTCAACTTCGACAGAGCTTCAAGAGTCGTGCCGTGGCGCGGAAACTCGTCGGTGTCGACGACGACATCGCCCTTTCGGCTCTTGACCGTCACCGGCACGATCTCGTCCTTGAAGCGGCCCGACTTCTGCGCGGCCTCGGCGCGGTTCTGCGAGGCGAGCGCGAACTTGTCCTGCTGCTCGCGGGTGATCTGCCATTTCTGCGCGACGTTCTCGGCGGTGTTGCCCATGTGATAGCCGTTGAACACGTCCCACAGCCCGTCGCGGATCATGGTGTCGACCAGCTCGGTGTCGCCCATGCGCGTGCCGTTGCGCAAATGGATGCAGTGACGCGACTGGCTCATGCTTTCCTGGCCGCCGGCGACGAACACGCCGGCGTCGCCCGCCTTGAGCGCCTGAAAGCCCATGACGACGCTGCGCAAGCCCGAGCCGCACACCTGGTTGACGGCGTAGGCCGGCACCTCCTTGGGCACGCCCGCGGCCATCGACGCCTGGCGCGCCGGGTTCATGCCCTCGCCCGCCTGGAGGATCTGGCCCATCACCACCTCGGCGACCTCGGACGGCTCGACCTTCGCGCGCTTCAACGCCTCCGCGATCGCGAGCTTGCCGAGATCGTGCGCCGGCAGGCTCGCGAGACCCCCATTGAATGCACCAATAGGCGTGCGGACGGCGGAGGCGATGACGATGTCGGTCGATGCGGTCATGGCTGTGCCTTGTGCGAATGAGGGCGATCGTCGACCCGTTCGGGCCAACCCGGATCGATCCAGGTCAAGGCCATAGATAATCCGCCGGGCGCGATTTGGGAACCCACGCGTAGCACAGCCGATGTATGCATCGGCGTCGTGCGAAGCGAAACAGAGCGTCCGCGCACGCATTCACGTCGTCGCCCCCGCGCAAGCGGGAATGACGAAAGAGACTGCGCCTTGCGCCGCTGCCGGCGACCGCGTCTTTCAGGTGGTGGCCCTCGCCGCGAACGGCCACGACGGCCGGGCGGAGATCGCGCGCGTCCTCAAGTCGTTCCGGATTACCGCGCGGACGTGGTCGCGGCGCGGAAATAGGCCGCCTTGAAGGCGTCGGCAGCCGCTTGCTTGGCGCGCGGCGGTCGCTTACGCTGGCGGTGCGATCGCTCCGCAGTCGCGCGGAGCCGGGGGAGAACAGCATGACGATCATCGGTATCCGGGCGCGTCGGCGCCCGTTCCTGGCATTATTGACCCTCGCCGCCGCGGCCGCGCTGGCGGCAGCGCCGACGCTGGCCCAGGCCAAGACCTATGCCGGCAAGGCGGTGCGCATCGGCCACGGCACGGCGCATACCTTCGTCCGCACCAACGCCGCCGGCCACGCCGTGGCGATCGGCGTCGTGCTCACCGCCTCGGCGCTCGACGGCCTGCCCAAGGCGACCAAGAAGAAGGACGACTTCCCCTATTTCGTGCCGATGCCGGCCAAGGGGCCGAGGACGGTGGTCGATCACGTCGTCGTCGACTGGGAGGCGCTCGGCCATCCGCCGCCGCACGTCTACGACGTGCCGCATCTCGACTTCCATTTCTATCTCGTGAGCCGCGCCGCGCAGCGCAAGGTCGCCTTCAAGAGCGAGAACGACTCCGGCTTGCCGGCCCAGCAGCCGCCGGCCGACCTCCTGCCCGCAGGCTATATCGTGCCGCCGGGCACGGCGGTGCCGCACATGGGCGTGCACGCGGTCAATCCGGCGGGGCCCGAATTTCACGGCCAGCCCTTCACCGCGACCTTCATCTACGGCTATTACGACCAGAAGCTGACCTTCCTCGAGCCGATGGCGTCGGTTGCCTTCCTCAAGTCGAAGCCGGCGTTCGCGGCGGCGGTGGCGCGGCCGGCGAGCTACAGCAAGCCGGGCGCCTATCCGGCGGCGTACAGCGTCACCTACAACGCCGCCAACAAAAGCTATGCGCTGACGCTCGAGCAGCTTACGCCGTAGGGACGACGCCGCGGGCGCCCGCATCGCCGCTCACCCCCACCCTGACCCTCCCCCCTCGAGGGGGAGGGAATGGGAGGGGGCGGATGCGGGGGTCCAGGAGCAACCGACGTGGCTCTGGATTCCCGCCCTCACCCTGAGCCTGTCGAAGGGGCGCGGGAATGACGGAAAGGTAACGGAGCGGCACGCTCCATTCGGCCGCTATTTGCCGACCATGACGTTCGACGCCTTGACGATGGCGACGACGGCGTCGCCCGGCTTCAGGGCGAGATCGTCGACCGCCTCGTTGGTGATCGACGCGGTGACGACGTTGCCGTTGCCGAGATCGATGCGGACATGGGCGGTGGTCTCGCCCTTCCGCGCCTCGATCACCTTGCCTTTGAGCTGATTGCGCGCGCTGAGCTTCATCGCAGGCTCCTTTGCCGATGGGATGTACCGCGGCCGATCATCGAGCCGGAAGCGCCGGTCCGGCTTGATCCAGGTCAGTGCCATCCTGATCCGCCCGGCGCGGCTGGGGAATGGGCGGGCATTCGTGCGAAACGACGGGAAAGACCCCGACTCGGCGCTTTCCTTGGCGCGGGCAAAGGCGCATGGTGGCCGCCGGCGCTGCTCCAGCGCCCGGGGGGACCTTCATTGAAATCCGTGTTCAAAGTCGGCGCGGCTGCGCTGATCGCGGCCGCCGTGTCAGGCTGCGTGCCGATCATCGGCGGATTGACGCTCAGCGAGCTCTTTACCGGCTCATCGCTGGTCGCGACCGGGCTCACCGGCAAGTCGCTCACCGACGACGCGCTCGGCGCGGTGACCGGCGAGGATTGCAGCATGATGGACGCGGCGCTGGAAAAGGATCGCAACATCTGCGAGACGCGCGGTTCGCCGGCGACGGCGGGCGACTTCAAGGGCCTGATCGGCATGGCCGGCGCGAGCCCGGCCGCGCCGCAAGCGACGACCGAACCGGCCACCGCGGCCACCGTGCACGCCGCGGCCGACGCGCACGCCGCGGTCGACGTGCGAACGAGCGACGGCGCGTGGCTCGAGGCGAACTAAGCGCGCCGTTCACCTCCACTCGCCGACCGCTTCGCGCTCGGCCCCACCCTCGAGTGGGAGGGGATGGGAGGGGGCATCGGCGTCGTGCCCTAAAGAGATTTCCGCGGCGTCACCAGATCAGCCAGGTTCCGGCCAGCTGACCGCAAAGGCCGATGACGATCAGCGCCAAGCCGATCTGGGCGTTGCGCGACACGCGCAGGCTTTCCTTGACCTGCAACAGCTTGCGGTTCTCGTGACTGCGTTCGCCGGCATCGGGAAAATAGTGCCGGGCCAGCTCGAGCGCCTCGGTCTTGGTCAGGATGATATCCCAGGCGAGCAGGCCGGCGCCCAGCATATTGAGGACGAGGCCGACCGATTCGACGATCTTGCCTAGCATCGCGGTTCTCGACTCTCGGGCCGGCGCACCTGCACGTCCGTTCGCCGGCGTTATTGCCCCCGGCGCGGACCCTTGGGTGCGTGGTCGATGAATTGGCCGTGCTGCGCGCCGCGCGGGCCGGCGGCCGGCGCCGGACCGCTGCGATCGGTCGCGTGGCCCGGTGGCGCCGAGGCCTGATGCGCGGCGTGCCGCGGAGCGGGCGGCTGGAAGCGCTTGAGCTGCTTGCCGGTGCCTTTGCGATTCTGCGCCATGGAGCCTCCGGTTTCGGCGTGCGGGATCGGGCTTCATCGTAGCGTGCGCCACGACGCCGGCAACGGATTTCGCCGCGTCGGAGCGCGGACCGCTATCCCCCGGCGGGCGCCGGCGGCGGCTTGCGCGCGGCGAACTGCGCCTGGGCGCGGCGCAATTCCGTCCGCGCGTTCGCCAGCATTTGCAGCAGCAGTTGCCGCTGCTCGGCGGTGCACTCGGCCGCCAGCAGCTTCTCGTAATGCCGGACGTTGAGCCGGACGATGTTGAGATCTTCGAGCAATCGCGGCGCCTCAAAGCGGGCGGGAGCGCGTGCGATCCTCCTGAACCGGGGACGGCTTCTCTCTCGGTCGGCGAAGGCCCGTGGCAAGCGCGCCGATGAGCCACGTTAGGCCTCGCCGGACGCCGCGTCGAGGATGCCATCCGGCCGGCAACCAGCCCGGCGCGCAGGCCGGGCGGAATTTCCCGAGCGGCCGATTGTCACAGCCGCTCGATTCGCATCGCCATCGAGCGGTTTTAATTTCGCGCCCCCTTGGCGTGCCGCGCCGGCATGCCATATTGGGTGAATGGCGACCTATCGCATCGTTGAGTTCAGGCGCGACGGATTGGTGGGGTGGACGGTCGAAAGCTCCGCGCCGCGCGACCGGAGCCGGCCGCGCCGGCTTTATCCGACCAGCGACAAGGCCCAAGCCGAGGCCGACCGGCTGATGGCGGTGGATGCGGCAAACGGCGATCCGGCGGCGACGGCGACGCTCGAGCCCTGATTTTCTCACCACGGCGGCACGAAGAACACGGAGGAAGAGAATTTTCCCTTCGTGTCCTCCGTGTCTCTGTGGTGAACCGCTTCGCGCTAATTCACCTCGATCTCGACCACGTCGCGGACATCGCGGTTGCGCGGATCGCCGGGCACGACGAGGCGCAAGCCGCGCCGGGGATCGAACGGCCGGCCGTCGCGCGACCAGGCGACAAGCGCATGCGCGCCGCCGCCGGGCGCGACCGCGGCGAGCGACAGCGTCACCGCGTGACCGTCGCGGCCGGTGACGATCACGTTATGGCGCGCAAATTCGGCCGCCGGCACTGCGACGCCGCCCGATTGGTCGAGCAGCGTCCACAGCGCGACGCCGAGCCAGGTTGCGTGGCCCGGGCCGCGCGCGGTCGCAACCGCGGCTTCGCGCGTCGTCCACGGCAGGGCTTGCAGCTCGGCGAGGGTGAAGCTTCGCGGCGATTTCACCAGGCCGCCGACGGATAGCGCGGCCGACGACTCGCCGGCGGCGGGTGCGGCCGCCGCGAGCGCGAGGAGCAGCGCCAGCAGTACCCGGCGTCGTATTGCGCGCATTACCTAATACTTCAGAATAACGTTCTGTATGAGGTCTAAACAAAACTCCGTCGTCTTGTGTCCGGAAAATGTGATGCCCGACGGATGACCTGCACTATTACGAACACCAAGCTTCTCATCCAGTATCCTCTTCACGTCACCGGAAATAATGTTCGCGCCTCGTAGAAGTTCGACGATCCGCTTTTCCTTGAGTTCCGAAAAATCGTCGTATTGAACTACCGGCTTCATCCTCTTGTCAGAATGTGCAGCAATCGCGGTGTTGAAGGCGGTGAGATGTTGGCCAAAAACATATTTCTGAAGATGATCAACAGTCAGAGCCCAGACCATTACGATTGCTGCGCGGAAAGCTTCCACGCGATAGCACCTGATCGCTTCTTCTAAGAAGCTCCGCTCCTGTGAATCGTTCACTTTGGGAATTAAATCGACGAGGTGTTGTGATACTTGAATGCGTTGTGGCTCCGCATCCACTGCTACACGAATGGCGTCGAACGCACGGCGCTCAAGGCGATAACCCCTCGTGTGCTTTATGTATTTACTACGTGGCTTTCCGGTATTTTCGGATAGGTATTGGGCTAATCGCGTGTATCGATGAAGGGATAGGAGTTCGAAGCAGCCGTCGATCTCTCTGGCTGTGAAACTGTCTTTATTAGGTTGGGTACTTAAAAAGTAGGCTATAAAATCTATCTGCCGGCCAGAAGCCCAGCTTGAAAACTCATCCAGACGAGCTACGTACAGCTCTAGTTGTTCCCGTGTCATGGGTTTTGGACGGCTCTTGTATCAGCTCCGCTTGGTCTCAGGACCATATGAGATGTGCAGTAGGCCCTGTGAGCTTATTTGAAACATTTCGTTTTCCGCGCGCTCGAGCCACTGCTTCTTTCGGCTTGGCGCAACGAGCCACAGCATCGCCCGCTTGATATCTGAAGCGGACATCGCGGGGGGTTTCTTGACCGGTTTCAAAGGCAGCAAGTGCTGATAAAGCTTGAGGACGTCGGCCTCATGGAATTTTTTCGTGCCAAGTTTTTCATGTAGATAAGCAACCAAGGCAAACACCGCGCCCTCGGTACCCTCCGGGACCTGGCAATCATAGAATTCCTTAAGTGCCTTAAGCTGACCCACGTCCAGTTTTATTGATGAAGTTTTTTCAGAGATCGGTTTTGGCCTTGTGCTTTTCGGCGCAGATCGGCGCTGCTCACGTTTTCGCAAACTAGGTGCCCGCGATACGCCAATATCGGAATCGCCGAGCAACTTTGAGAGGACCGTCTCAAACGCCGTCCTCTTAAGAGTCGAGTCTTTCATATCGGCGACGGCTTCCTCGGCTAGGCGAATTTTCTCTTTGATCTGATCGGGGTTCATATTTGCCTCTCAAATCAGCGCGTAATCTGTAGCTCGGTCTCGACATATCGCTCACCAGTTGACGTTAGGCACCAAGCCTTTCTTGAATCCTTCTTTGAGGCCGCTTCCATTATGAAGCCCCTGGCGATGTTCTTGTTTACAGCGTCATTTATATTCGTCGGCAATTTTTCTTTGGCCGAACGGAAAACCGATTCAAGGTCGCTAACATTGAAGAACTCCATCTCGCCAGCGTGCTCAAGGTAATAGCCAAGGGCCAGTACTTTCTGGACATCACTCTTTATATTTCCTTCTAAAAGAAATTCCCTTGGCGACGATTTTTTCACTTTTCCCATTGTGACCGGCTTTCCCTCGCCGCCATGGAGAACGAATTCCTCAAGCCTTCTTACTCTCTCTTCAAGCTTGGCAAGCTTGTCTGCGTTCGTTCGGCCGCTCATGATGATTGACCGCCAAGTTTCTTGATCAAATCAGCAATACGATGCGTTGGAAGAATGTATCGCCCATCCTTATCCTTTTTGATCTTGTGACTATCGAAGAGCCTTTTGAGGCCGGACTTAACGCTGCCTGGCGGCATGAGACCGCTCGCAACGATGTCCGCGGGCCCTAGGCCGTCAGCAACGCCAAAATACAAGGCACGAGCTTTCGCGCCCGCAAGTAACACCTCCAATTTGTTTTCGTTTCCGCCAATCTCATGAAGGGCAGGAAGAAAGCCGAACTCTCTAGAGTCCTGATCTATCACAATGTATGGCGCAAGCAGCTCAGCGAGCTTGCGCCGGTCTGTCGCCCTAGCGTCACTTGAGATGAGTGATGCGAGAGGATCGTCCTTCAAGCTGCTCATCGGCGCATGCTCCATAACGGTGATAATCACCCCATAGTTTGAAACCGATAATGTTTTAGGCAACCATCGCGCAATTGTCAAATGGATGGCGCGCTCAGGATCCCATGTGCACACACCGCAGGTCCAGCTTTTGGCCTGCCGCGAAAAAATCGGGAAATACGTGGAAAGTAAGCCGCCCAACCGACGTCATTACACGCACCGCCGAGTCCACATGCGCATTCCAAACACGGCAAGGCGGGCCAACAGGTTATAAAGTTCTTGCGGTTATAGACATATCGCAATTTCGATGTATATATATCATTTATATCAATAAGATACATAGTTAGAGATATCTGGTAACTTATAAGAACCAGATAACGTGAGCGGTCGCTTTGCTATGTTTGGAATGTGGGTGTGGAGGAGCCTGCTCATGTGGAACGCGGGTGACCGCCCATAGCAAAAAGCTGTTTGTGCTGACGAAGCCGAGGCAACGCGTTTGCGACGTTTACGCGTTTGCTGCGACCCAGTCCGTTAGCTTCCCCCACACCGCTTTCGGCGCGTCGCGCGCCACCACGTCACCGCGCCGCATCGGCGTCGAACGTGGAAACCGCCTCGATCCACTTCAATGCGTCGGTCTCGCTGCGGCGATCGAGCCGGGCGACCTGCGTTGCCACCGGCCGCCGGACGGTTTGCGACCGGGCGTCGGGGACTACGAGACGCAATTCGCGCAGGCCCCGCGCGCGACGCTGCGCGCGCATGAGCTTTTTTCGTTCGGCCGTCGTTGCCATATCATCCTCATCATCCATGGGCTGTAGCGCCGTGCCCGTGACTCCGCCCCCTCACCCTGCCCTCTCCCCCTCACGGGGCGGGGGGAAAAAGTGCGGCGCATCCCGCGCCACCACCATGCCGATATGGCCCAAATGCTCCGTCATCACCGTCGCCTTGGGCAGCGCCGCGCCCAGCGCCCTGGCGCTCAACAGCGGCACGATGCGGTCGGCCGCCAGGCCGTGGGAGACGTGGACGGGCAGGCGGCCGCCGGTCCACGGCGTCCTTCCGGCGGCGCTGGCGCCGGACCGCCCGCGCGCCGGGCTCAGCGGTAGACCAGCACCGGAATCTTGGAATGCGTGAGGACCTTCATGGTGTGGCTGCCGACAACCACCGCAGCGACCCCGCTCCGTCCGTGCGAACCCATGACGATGAGATCGCAGCTCTTCGCCTGCGCGGTTTCGATGATCGACAGATAGGGCGGCCCTTGCTCGACGTGAACCGTCTCGCAGGGAACGCCCGCGGACCTTGCCGCATCGGCAAGTCCGGCCAGAATGGCTTTCGCCTCCTCGCGCGCGGCTTGCACGATGCCGGGCTGTGCGTCGGCAGGGAGGTTGGCATCGTAGCCATAGGGCGGCTCGGTGACTTTGATTACGGTCACCTTGCTGCCGAGGCTCTTGGCGAGCGCGATGCCCTGCCGAGCCGCGTCGGTCGCGAGTTCCGACCCATCGGTCGCAATCAAAATATTCCGATACATTTCCCCCTCCGCGCGTGTGCAAGAAGGCTACGCGGCAATCGCAGCCGTCGCCTTGATATGGGTCAAATCGCCGTCCGCACGCTCGAGCGGCGCGGGGCATGCGCGCGTCTGAGATTCTTTCGTTCGTCCGCCGTTACCATGTCATCGCCATCCATGGGCTGTAGCGCCGTGCCTGTGACTCCGCCCCCTCACCCCGCCCTCTCCCCTCACGGGGGCGATGGTAAAAAAAGTGCGGCGCGTCGCTGCCGCGTCGATGTGGCCGAGCGCTAAGCCGCCTTGCGACGCGGCCGGGCTTTCGGCAGATCGATCGGCAGCTCGGCGTTCATCGTTTTGAGCGCCTCGTCGATGATCCACAGATGCGAGTTGTGGCGGAGATCGAGCAGCCGGCGCACGGAATTTTCCGGCATGCCAAGCTCCTTGGCGAGGCGCAGCTTGGACCAGCCGCGCTCCTGCATCTTGACGTAGACCGCAAGCTTGGCGGTGACGAGCGAGGGCAGCACGGCGCGGTCGCGGCCGGTATGCGATGCTCCATGCCGCGGCAGATCCTTGCCGACCTTCATGTAGCCCTCGAGCGCCGCCACCACGCAATCGACGGCATTGGCGCGCGCTTCCTCCTGGGTCTTGCCCTCGGTCAGCGCTTCCGGAATGCCGGGAAAGCGGACCAGCCACCAGCCGTTCGCCTGCCGCTCCATCGTGTACCGATAGCCGAATGCCATGTTCAAATCTCCAGTTCGTCCCTGCTCAGCCCAAGCTGATCGAGCATCGCCTTGAGCAACCCCGGCCCGATTTCCTTTCTGCGGTCCTTCAGCGTCGTGAACCGGTTGCCGTAATAGAGGCGGCCGTGGCTGCCCTTGCCGTGGCCGGAATCGAAGGCGACGACCACGCCGCGCCGACGGCCGAGCCGGCGGATCTTTCGCTCGAACTCGGCCCCGTTCATATCGGCATATCGCACATATCTGTGCGAATATCAAGGGCCGGGATTCTGTCCCCTCACCCACGCCGTGCGACATCTCACCCCCACCCGCCGACCGCTCTTCGCGGTCGGCCCCACCCTCGAGGGGTAGGGAAATTTTTGTGAGCGGGCGTGGATGCCCGGCACAAGGCCGGGCATGACGAGAAGGAAAAGGACCCCTCAACTGCGGGCGTGGCTCGCCCCCTCCCATTCCCTCCCCCTCGAGGGGGGAGGGTTAGGGGGTGAATCTCCGCGCTACGCCCGCGCCCGCACCCACGCGCTGAGCTTGCCCCACACCGCTTTCGGCGCGTCGCGCGCCACCATCATGCCGATATGGCCCAAATGCTCCGTCAGCACCGAGGCATTGGGCAGCGCCGCGCCCAGCGCCTTGGCGGAGAGCGGCGGCACGATGCGGTCGGTCGTCGGCAGGATGACGAGGCTGGGCACTTCGACCGTCTCCGGCACGATCGCCTGGCCGCCGACGCGCCATTCGCCGCTTCCGGGCCGGTCCTCGCCATACCATTCGCGCAGGCATTCGAGCGCCGAGGGCAGCGCCAGCGCCACGCCGTCGTTGAGCCAGTCCTCCAACGCGACGAATCCCAGCGCGGCGGGACTGTTCTCCGGCATCTCGGCGAAGCGGGTGAATTTCTTCACCGCCAACAACGGATCGAGCGACGCGAACAGCGCCTGGAGCACGTCGACCGGCACCTCGCCCAGGTTGCGGAAGGCAGACGCGAACGGATCGGCGAGCGCGCCGAGGAGCTTCGCATGATCCGGCCGCTCGGCATGAAACGCCCAGGGCACGGCGAGGAGCGCCAGCGACGACACCAGATCGGGCCGCCGCGCCGCCAGCGCCACGGCGAAGAGGCCGCCCATGCAATAGCCCAGGACGCAGAGCTTCTGCCCGCCCGAGGCCTTGACCGCGGCCTCGGCCGCGCGCTCGAGCCGCGTAACGTAATCCGTGAGATTGAACGCGCGCTCGGCCATGGGCGCGTCCCAATCGACGGCGAAGGAACGGATGCCCTGTCCCGCGAGGTACCGCAGCAGGCTGTTGCCCGTGGCGAGATCGAGAATGTAGTAGCGGTTGACGAGCGACGGCACGGCCAAGAGCGGCGCGCCGCCGGCCGGCAAGTAGTCGAGCAGGCGCGTCGTGCCCTCCTGCCACAACAGCGGCATCTCGGGCACGGCGCGGCGATAGGGATGATGGCGGTAGCGGTCGATGCCGGTCAGGAACAGATCGGCGCGGCGGCGCAGCTCGCGCTCGAGCGCGGCGGGAAAATCAGCGGCGGCGCCGTCGAGGGCGTTGAGGCTTTGCGCGAGGCTTGCCGCGTCCGCGGCGAGGGCCGGGCTCCAGGGCAGCGAGCCGGTCTTCCAGAACGGCAAGACGGCCTGCGAGCTCAGCCAGGTCAGGCTGGCATTGGCCAGGTGCAGCGCCAGCGGACGCGGACCCTGGCGCGGCGGCGGCCGATTGGCTGGTGCGGGCGAAGTCATGGGCGAAGGATCCCGGTTGCCATGGTGCCGCTTGTCCCGGTTGCGGCCAGAGCGGCGTGAGGCCGGCGAGCAGCGCCGCCATGCCTTGGGAAAACGCCGGATCGGCCGCCATCGCGGTCAACTGATCCTGCCACAGCTCGACATAGCGGCGGGCGAGCGCGGCGAGATCGGGCGGTTCCCCCATGGGGCGGAGTATAGGACGAATCACCACGGAGACACAGAGAGCACGGAGACGGCGTCATCGCGGGGAGCGCAGGCGACGAAGCGATCCAGGGTTCAAATCGGCTGGATTGCTTCGCGCTCTGCCGGCGCCCGCAATGACGATTCCTGTCCTTCGCGTCTCCGCGGGGAGGTCACCCTTTTGACCTGCAATTAAGTACGGCTCGCGCCCCCTCCCATTCCCTCCCCCTCGAGGGGGGAGAGGTGGGGGTGACGCGCCGTGGAGCGGCACCAAAAAATGGGCGCGCGTCGACCGGCGCGTGCCGATTCCGGCGGAGCGGCGTTCCGATCCCATATTTACCAATGCGGTCGCGGGAGGAATCTCAAGTAGAAAGCTGCGAACACCAAAACAATGCCGATATTCACTGCGAGCCGTTCCCAGAATCGGTTTCTGAAAAACCCGAAATCTACACCGACTATGACGGCTACCATCGCCGCCACGTAAAGTACAACAGCTACCTTTCTGCCCATTTCAGCGGGAAACGCCATTTTGGGTTCTCCACCACTGTGATCGTTCCACAGTTAGCTCCATGGCTGCCGCTAAGCATGGGATCGGTATGGCGCCGGTCAAGCCCTATGATCGGGACGGAATTTCAAACTGAGATACCACCCGGTTGCGTGATTTATTGCGGCGCGGCAGGGGCGCCTGTATGCTCAATCCATGGCAGCAGAAACGGCCCCTTCCGGCGGCCCCGCCGGCGCGCAAGGCGGCAGCGAAGCGCCGCAGCCGACGGTGATCAAGAAATACGCCAACCGGCGCCTCTACAACACGGCGACCAGCAGCTACGTCACGCTCGACGATCTCTCCAAGATGGTGAAGGACGGCG
This sequence comes from Alphaproteobacteria bacterium, assembly GCA_028871055.1. Taxonomy (GTDB): domain Bacteria; phylum Pseudomonadota; class Alphaproteobacteria; order ATCC43930; family CGMCC-115725; genus REEB95. The sequence continues at coordinate 7,212 of JAGWON010000028.1, read as the reverse complement.
GCGAGTTCGTGGTCTACGACGCCAAGACCGGCGAGGACATCACCCGTCCGGTGCTGACCCAGATCATCGTCGAGGAGGAGCAGAAGGTCGGGCAGAACCTGCTGCCGACGAGTTTTCTCCGCCAGCTCATCGGGCTTTATGGCAACAGCATGCAGTGGCTGGTGCCGCGCTATCTCGAGCACGTCATGGCGGCGTTCGGCCGCAACCAGGAGCAGATGCGCAAGTCGCTCCAGGACGCGTTCGGCGGCATGTTCCCGTTCGGTCAGATCGAGGAGATGGGCAAGCAGAACCTCGCCCTCTTCGAACAGACGATGAAGATGTTCACGCCGCCCTTCGTCGGCGGCACCGGCGGCGGCGACAAGCCGCCCGAGAAGGACAAGGACGCGGCGCTGGCCGAGCTCAAGGAGCGCATCAACGCGCTCCAGCAGCAGATCGAGCAGCTCGGCAAGCCGAAGCCGTAGGCCCCCGCCAAAGCGGGGGACCAGGGCCATCGCACGTCGGTCGCCCCCGGATCAAGTCCGGGGCAGGCCCTGGATTCCCGCCCTCACCCTGAGCCTGTCGAAGGAGCGCGGGAATGACGAAAAGAAAAATTCACACCACGGAGACGCAGAGAGCACGGAGGAAGATGATTTTCCTCTCCGTGTCCTCCGTGTCTCCGTGGTGAGCCCCAATAGCCGATAGCACGCTGCGGCGACCATTCACCCCCACCCTAACCCTCCCCCCTCGAGGGGGAGGGAAATGGGAGGGGGGTGACGCGGCGCAAAGCGGCGCAAACGAAGAGGCACGCGCCGAAAGGCGCGCGCCGATCCGGAGAGAGTCACGCCGCGCAGCGGCGTGCCGATTTCAGGAGGCGATTTCGGTCGGGACGCGCGAAGCCTCGGCGCGGAGCCACGGCTTCTCGAGCGTCGGCGCGCCGAAGAAATAGCCCTGGAGGTATTCGACGCCCTCCTCGCGCAGGATCGCGGCCTCCTCGGCGTTCTCGACCCATTCGGCGACGATCGCCAGGTTGAGGCCCTTGGCGATGCCGACGAGATGGCGCAGGAAGAGCCGGTTCTCGGCGTTGTGCGCCAGGTTGTGCACGAACGAGCCGTCGATCTTGACGGTGTCGACGGCGAGTTGCTGCAAGTGGCGCAGCGAGGTAAAGCCGGCGCCGAAATCGTCGAGCGCGACGCGGCAGCCGAGATCGCGCAGCGTCTGGACGAAGCGCGCGCTCTCGGCGATGTCGTGCAGCGCCGCGGTCTCGGTGATCTCGACGACGAGGCGGCTCGCCACCTCCGGCCGGCCCTTGAGGATCGACGAGATGGCGCGCAGCCACGCGCGGTCGGTCGCGGTCAGGCCCGAGATGTTGAAGGCCAGGTTGATCGAGGGATGCTCGGCCACCTCCTGCACCGCCTTCTCGAGCACGTAGCGGTCGATCAGGCGGATGAAGCCGAGATGCTCGATCGCGGCGATGAAATCGCCGGCGGGGATCAGCTTGCCGTCCTCGCCGACCATGCGCAGCAGGCATTCGTTGAAATCGACGGCGCCGGTCGCGGCCGAGACCACCGGCTGATAGGCGAAGACCAGGCGGTTCTCGTGCAGCGCGCGCTGCACGCGCTCGCCGAGCGCCAAGCCGTGGCGGTGGCGGCGGCGCTGCTCCTCGCTCAGGCGATAGGGCACGAAGCAGTCGCGGCCGGCGCGCTTGGCTTCCGCGAGTGCCGTTTCTGCAAGCGCCATGACGTCGTACGAGGTCTTGGCCTGCTCGGGAAAGGCGGCGGCGCCGATCGAGACCGTCGCATAAACCGGGCCGGCGACGGTGTCGATCGGCACCTGGCTGGCCGCGGACAGGATCTTCTCGGCGGCGACGGCGACGTTCTGTTCGGCGCAGTCGGCGAGCACGATGCCGAAGCGGTCGCCGCCGACGCGGCCGATCACGTCGCTGACGCGCAGGCAGCGGTCGAGGCGCTGGCCGATCTCGATGATGACGGCGTCGGCCGCCTTGTAGCCGTAGGCGTCGTTGATGGTGCCGAGCTTGTCGATGCCGACCGCGAGATAGGCGCCGGGCGAGCCCGTGCGCAGGCTGGCGGCGATGATCTGGTCGAGCGCCTCGCGCATGCGCTTCTTGTTGAAATGGCCGGTGAGCTCGTCGTAATGCGCGAGCTGCTCGAGCCGCTGCTCCACCGCCTTGCGCGAGGTGACGAGGCGCAGCACGCCCTTGACGCGCACCGCCTTGCCGCGCGCGGTCTCGGCCGAGCCGCGGTCGTGCACCCAGGCATAATCGCCGTTGTCGAGGCGGATGCGGTACTCGCAGTCGAAATCGCCGCCGCGCCGGACGTGCGCGGCGAGGCGCTGCTCGCGCAGCGGAAGATCGTCGCGGTGGATGCGGTTGGCGAAGGCCTTGCCGGTCGGAACCAAGCCGAGGCTCAGCCCCTCGATCGCGCCGTGCCATTCGAACGCGTCGCTGCCGACTTCCCATATATAGGCAGCGTCGCCGGCGGCGGTGAGCGCCGCGAGCACCGGTTCCTGCTCCGCCTTGCTGATTTTTCCCGTCATTCGAACGACTTAACCCTCAACGCCGCCTGCCTCTGTGCGTGCGCTTCCTATCATCGTTTCGAATGCTGAAAGAACAATTTACGTCCGGATTTTGACTCAACTTTTAAGAAACCATGAACGCCGCGCGTTCACGCCGTGCGACGCGACGCCACCGGCGTCATCGCAAGCGCCGCGTCGACGCGTCTCCCTCCACCGCCGCGAACGACTCCGGAGCGATTCGGCGCGCCGTCAGACTGTGTCGCACCACGGAGACACGAAGGACACGGAGAACACGACCCCGCCGAGCGAGCTTCGTCTCGTCTGCGCCCCCCTCCCATTCCCTCCCCCTCGAGGGGGGAGGGTTAGGGTGGGGGTGGGGGTGGGGTGCGGCGCAAAGCGGTGCAAACAAAAAGACACGCGGCGGAGCCGCGTGCCGATGCGCGGCTACGCCGTGCGGCGGGCCTCGGCCGGCGTGTGCGCCAGCAGGAACGGCAGCACCGCGTGATTGAACTCCCGCGCCATGGTGTGCGGAAAGCAGTGTCCGCCCTGGGGCAGGAACTTGACTTCGGCGCCCGGGATGGCGCGGGCGAGCTGTTCCGAGAAATAAGCCGGCGTGACGTTGTCGTCCTGCGATGCTACGACGAGGGTCGGCGTGCGGATGCGGCCGAGCTCGGATGTCCGATCGAAGGCCAGGATGGCGTCGATGCGCGAGAGCATGATCTCGGCCGACGAGAAGGTGGCGAGGTCCTGGGCCTCGTGCTGGCGCAGCTTCTCGTTGTTCTCGGCAATGTAGTAGCTCGGATAGAGAAACAGCGAGTTGGCCTGGACGTAGCTCGACGGGCCGAGCTTCGCCAGGATCTCCTTGCGCAGCGCGAACAGGCGGCGGAAATAGGCGTCGGCCTTGGGCCAGCTGGCGCAGATGATCAGGCTGGCGAGACGCGGCGCATGCTCGATGCCGAGAACCTGGGCGATCGCGCCGCCGGTCGAATGACCGATGACATGCGCCTTCTGGATGCCCAGCGCGTCCAACAAGCCGATCGTATCCGCGGCGAGACGCTCGACCGTGTACGAAATGCGGCTGTGATCGCTTTGGCCGATGCCGCGGTGGTCGAAGGCGACGACCTCGAACGACTTGGCGAAGACCGGAAGCTGCTCGCGCCAAAAGTTCGCGTGGCCGCTCAACCCGGTGACGAACACGACCGGGAAACCGCCGCCGGTGCGCTCGTAATAGAGCTGGCAATCGCCGATCGAAATCCGCGGCATGGACCGGAAAAAGCCTTCCTGGCGCGCCCAGGCGGTGCGCCGTTCAGGCGCTGGTAACACCCGGGCCGAGCGCTGTCAAACGCGCGGGGCGAAGCCCCGGTCCGCGTCTCGGGCATGGGGTTGCGCCGGCCGGCGGGACACAGGATGATCACGAAATGGGCGGGCGCGATTGCGCGTATCATTATCGCCAGGGTATCCCGATAACTTATCCACCGCGGCCGAATCGGTGCCTTATCGCGCGGTTTGCCAAAGATCGTCGGCATGCTATGACAGACAGCCTGCCTCGACAGCGGCTGCAGTTTCATCGGCGCCGGCTGTCGCACTTCGGGTACCGCAGTCTTGCGGTAGCCGTTCCGGTTCATAGTTGAGACAAGGGGAGCACGATGTCTGCGACGGCTAACACCGCCCGCATGATCGCCAAACTTCTGGCCGAGCGCCAAACCCCGCAACAGGAGATTCCGGACCTGATCGACGCCGTGCATCGCACATTGGCCAATCTGGACAAGCCGCCGGAGACGACCGCGACCGCCGAGGTCGCGCGCGAGAGCGAACCCGCCGCGCCGAAGCGGCGCGGCCGCAAGCCGCGGATCGCGGCCGAGCCGCCGGTCACGGTGGCGCCGGTCGCCGAAGCGCCGCCGCCGCCGCCGGCGCCCAAGCTGGTGCGCCGGGCCGAGGTCAAGGAACCGGTCGAGGTCGCGCCGATTCCGCCGCCGGCGACGCTCGATCGCACGACGCGCGGCGTGGTGCGCTGGTTCGATCCGCAGAGCCGGCGCGGCGCTCTCCGCTTGCAGGGCGTGAGCGGCGACCTGCCCTTCGAGCCCGCGCTGCTCGAGAAGAGCAACATCTCGCGGCTGTTCAAGGGCCAGGAGGTCGAGGCCGAGCTCGGCGGCACGCCCGAGGCGCCGCAGCTCGTCGGCTTTCACCTGCTCGCCGCCGGACCGGCGAGCCACGTCAATCCCGGCCTGGTGCGCGCGCGCCAACAGAAGCCGGTGATGGTCGAATTGAAGCGCGAGGCGCTGAAGCGCGCCGCCGCGCGCGACGCCGCCGAAGCACTGCTGCCCGACCGCCGCGACTGAGCGGCCCTTGCCGGAGGTCGCCCTCATCGTCGGCGCCGGCAGCGGCCTGAGCGCCGCGCTGGCGCGGCTTTTCGCAAAAGAAGGCCTGCGCGTCGCGCTGGCGGCGCGCGATGCCCAGAAGCTCGAGCCGCTCTGCGCCGAGACCGGCGGCCGCGCCTATCCCGGCGATGCCACCAAGCCGGACGCGGTCGCGACCTTGTTCCAGGCGGTCGAGCGCGAGATCGGCGCGCCCGACCTCGTCGTCTACAACGCCGGACAGCGGGTGCGCGGCAGTATCACCGAGGTCGACGCCGCAGCCGTACAGCAGTCGCTCATGAGTACCGCCTTTGGCGGCTTCCTGGTGGCGCAGCAGGCGGCACGGCGAATGCTGGAAAAAGGCCGCGGCACGCTGCTGTTCACCGGCGCCTCGGCCAGCGTCAAGGGCTACCCGAGGTCGGCCCCCTTCGCCATGGGAAAATTCGCGCTGCGCGGCCTCGCCCAGAGCCTCGCCCGCGAGCTGCAACCGCAGAACATCCATGTCGCGCACGTCGTGATCGACGGCGGCATCCGCCGCGCCGACGATCCGCGCGCCACCGAACGCGGCGAGGACGGCATGCTCGAGCCCGACGCGATCGCTCAGACCTATTCTCCAGCTTCACCGTCAGCACCGTAGCGCCTGGGCCTGGGAGATCGAGCTCAGGCCCTGGCGCGAAACCTTCTGAGGTTGGCCGCGCCAGGCCGTGAGACGGCGCGCCGGATCGTGTAGGATGGAACCATGCTCAAGCCCGAAGCCAATGCGTTGCTGACCCGGACCGGTGCCGGCATGGCGATGGGCCGGATGTTCCGCAGCTATTGGATTCCGGCGCTGCTCGCCGAGGAGCTGCCGGAGAACGATTGCCCGCCGGTGCGGGTGGAACTGCTCGGCGAGAAATTGCTGGCGCTGCGCGACACCGCCGGCCGCATGGGGTTGATCGACGAATTCTGCGCCCATCGCCGCACGTCGCTGTGGTTCGGCCGCAACGAGGATGGCGGCATCCGCTGCGCCTATCACGGCTGGAAGTACGACGTTACCGGGCAATGCGTCGATGTGCCCTCCGAGGGTCCCGAGACCGGCTTTTGCCGGCGGATCAAGCTGACCTCCTATCCGCTGATCGCACGCGGCGGGATCCTGTGGACCTACATGGGACCGCCCGACAAGCAGCCGGCCCTGCCCGAATTCGAATTCGCGCTGGTGGCAAGCGAGCAGCGCTTCGTCTCGAAGCGCCTGCAGGCGTGCAACTGGCTCCAGGCGCTCGAGGGCGGCATCGATTCGAGCCACGTATCGTTCCTGCATCGCGCGGCGCTCCAGACCGACCCATTGTTCAAGGGCGCCAAGGGCAACCAGTACAATCTCGCCGACGCCAAGCCGCATTTCGAAGTCGCCGAGGCACCCGGCGGATTGTTCATCGGCGCGCGACGCAAGGCGGAGAACGGCAACTGGTATTGGCGCATTACGCCCTGGGTCATGCCCTGCTTCACCATCGTGCCGCCGCGCGCCGACCATCCGGTGCACGGCCATTTCTGGATTCCGATCGACGACGAGAATTGCTGGACGTGGAGCTTCGATTTCCATCCGACCCGCGCCCTGACCGCGTCCGAGGTCCAGGCGATGCGCGACGGCAAGGGCGTGCACGTGACCTACGTGCCCGGCACCTACCGGCCGCGCGCCAACCAGGACAACGATTACCTGATGGACCGCGCGGCGCAGAAGGCGGGTCGCAGTTTCAGCGGCGTCGAGGGCATCGCCATGCAGGACGCCAGCCTGCAGGAGAGCATGGGTCCGATCGTCGACCGCTCGCGCGAGAACCTGGTCTCGACCGACAACGGCATCATCCTGGCGCGCAACCGCCTCTTGAAGGCCGTCAAGGCGCTGGTCGAACAGGGCACGATACCGCCCGGCGTCGATCCGGCGCACCATCACGTCCGGTCCGCGGCGCTGGTCCTGTCCGATGCCAAGGCGTTTTTGCCGGCGGCCGCCGAGGCTTTGTCCGCGCGGCTCGGCATGCCGCATGCCTCGGTGTGAGCAACGGCGTTTCAAACGGACCGCGCTGAAATCGGCCGGGTGTGCGTCAACCGCCTGAAGGCAATCGGATCACGGCCCGATCATCGCGCCAATCGCGGCCGATCACGCATCGACCCGCTCGAGTTCGAGCATCACCGTCGACGTCAGCACCCGACCCTGCGGTCCCGGTTCGGGCAGCGCCAGGTTGAGATACCGGACATGTCGGTCGTCGATGGTGCCGACGAGCTCGTTGTAGTTGGGTCCTTCGCGCCGCGTGCGAAGAATTCGCGCGTGCACCATCGTGGCATAGTCCGTGTCGGCGCGGGCGAGAACATTCATGCC
>JAGWON010000027.1 GCA_028871055.1 Alphaproteobacteria bacterium | reverse complement strand
ACCCGCAACGTCTTCGGCTGGCAGCGGCCGTGCTATCTGCTCGGCGAGGGCTACGCCAAGACCTTCAAGGAGCTGATGGCGAGCACCGATTGGGACGCCTACGGCACCGGCAATTACGAGAAGTGCGCCGACTGCATGGTGCACTCGGGTTACGAGGCGACCGCCGTAGTCGACGCCGTCAAGCATCCGTTGAAGGCGCTCGGCGTCGCGCTCCGGGGCGTCAAGACCGACGGCGAGATGGCGCCGGAGATTCCGCTGGATAAGCAGCGGCCGGCCGAGTTCGTCTTTTCGCGCCACGTCGAAGAGGCAGTGGAACGGCTCGACGCCGCTGAGTAACGGCGGCCGGCGCGGCCGCACCGACCGCGCGATATTTTTCCCGAACAGAGAAATGCCGGCGGCACCCCTCGCATGCGAAGCGAGAATTGCCGCCGGCTACCCGCGGACCGGGTATGGAAGTTGACTAGAAGTTGAACTGCTCGCGGATCGCGATCGCATCCATCGACGCGCCGACGTTGGTCGTCGTACCCGACGGAGCGGACTGCTTGTCGATGTTGGCGTGGATGTAATCGAGCATGAAGCGCAGGTTCGAGCTCGGATACCAGTTGATGCCGAAGGTATAGGTGGTCTGCTTGCCGCCGGCGATGCCGGTGGCCGAGCCGAGCTGATCGTTCAAATCCATGACGCTGTAGCGCGCCGCGATTTCCCATGCCCCCCAACCACCGCTCGAGGGCGAGAACGGATGGGCTGGGCTGATCGAATGGTAGGCGCCGGAGCCAGCATTGTATTTCTTGATCTCGCCGGTCAGGGCATAGCTTGCCTCGACGTAACCGCCGTTGAAGCTCACGCCCGATTGGCCCTGCCGATCGACCATAATGTGGAAGTATTCGCCCTGGGCGTAAAGCGGGCCGAGATTGCCGGCGACTTCGCCGCCGATCACACTGGCACCCTTCACCGGATTCGCACTGGTTCCGACGGTGGCCTTCAGAATCTGGGTGTTGTCGATGCGCAGTTCCGGCGAGTCCGCGAGCGTCAGCGTGCGGGCTCCCCCGCTCGTCTGAGCGGGCTTGAAGAGCTCTTCGCCGTCGATGCCGACGTGGAACGTGTCCTCCGGCGTCTGCACGATCTGGTAGGTGGCGCGGCCGGTCATGCCGAGCTGCGCCGAGGTCGTGGTATAATTCGTGCCCGAGGCCGGACCGGTGCCGAAGACACCGACCCAGGCACGGTCGTTGTTCCACCAGGCGCCGATCGCCGAGCGGTTGTCGTTGGCCGCGATGCCCGTCGCGATCGCCTGCGACGACGCACGCTCCAGGAACATGATGTCGTTCGAGCTGGTGGCCTCGTCGAGCGAGTAGGGCGTATCCTGGTAGCCGGCGATAAAGTGGAAGGGCGCGGCGCCGTTGTAGGTGACGAAGCCGTTCTCGATGGTCGACCCGTTGTCGGTCGTCGAGCCGCCGAAGTCCATGATGAAGGTGTAACCGAAGACCTTGTCGATCTTGCCGGTGACGCCGAGGCGGGCGCGCCGCGCCTTGACACCGCCGTTGAAATTGTTCGGCGTCGTCGAGGCCGATTTCTTGCTGTAGTTGACGTAGTCGCCCATGTCGAGATGGAGCCGACCGGTGATCGACATGGTAAAGGCGCCGTCCGGCGTCGAGAAGGTCGGCGAGATGCCGTGCATCTTCAGGAACGGTTCGCCGGCCAGCGCCGGCGCCGGCGGCGCCGCTTTGATCCGCTCGACCGTGCGCTGCGTCTGCGCCTGGTTCTGTTGCGTCTGATTGATCTGCGTCTGGAGGTATTGAAGCCGCTCCTGGAGGTCCTTGATCTGCTGACGCATGCTGCGGACTGCGCTATCGACCGCGGATTGCGCGTGAGCCGGCACGCCGGTCATCAGCAGCGCGCCCACCGCGACGCTGCCGAGAAAATATTTCCCGAGCGACATTTTTCGTCCTTTCATTGATTTGCTGTCCCCCAAACGAATTGCTGCGCGCAGCGCAACAACTGGGGCGAGCCTATGGACGGTTAATGACAGTTGGCGGTCGTTTCGATGATGGTTCTGTTACAGTGCCTGTGGAAAGTGGCGAGTGTGGCCGATGTGCCACGCCTTTCACGCACTCGCGCGCGGCGACATCGCGCGACACGACGAAGCGCATTGAATCACAGCGCTTTCACACCTGCACGTGACGCCCGATCGAAAAGCGGCGATGCGCGCAGAAAAGTTTCATCTTTTGCGGCGATCTGCCGCGCCGACTTGCGACAACGCAATCGCGCGCGGCGCAACCATCGCAACCCCGCGAGCCACGACATCGTCAAGACGCGCGTCGTTCGGCGCGTCAGACGCGCAAGCGCCGTTGCGACCGCGGTCGATTCCACTCCCGCGAAAAGCGGAAAACGTCGGCGCCGACGCGGGTTTACACGACCAGGGGTCTACGAAAATCCGAGCCGGTACCAGGTGCCCGGCGATACGTGACGGCTAGGCGTTATAGCTGATGGCCCCGGCGGCGCTCAGATCGTAGCCGCCGAGCGACTGCGCCTTGTCGGCGAATTCCGGCGTGCGCGCGAAGCGCAGGAGGCGCTGCATCGGCGGCTCGAAATAATCGCGCCGCCGCATCGCCAGATCGAAGCGCTCCCATTGCAGCGACACGAAGCCGAGCTTGTTCCGCTGCGCCACCGCGCGCACCGCGATGCCGGCGTCCGCCTTGCCGTCGAGAATCGCCGCGGCGATGTCGGTCTCGGTCAATGCGGGTTGGGTCGGCCCCGGCAGGTCCTCGAGCCGGAGCTTGGCTTCGGCGAGCAGATGACGCAGCAGCACCTGGGCGCCGGCGCCTTCCTGGCGCCGCAGGAGGCGCAGGCCGCCGCGGCCGAGATCGGCGGGCGACGCGATATGCCGCGGATTGTCGCGCGCCACCACTAGGCCCTGCTCGCGCTTCGCCCATTCGACCAGCACGACATCGGCAAGACCGCCGAGCGCCTGCACCGCCGGCACGTTGTATTCGCCGGTGGACGGATCGAGCAGGTGAATGCCGGCGATCACCGCCTTGTTGGCGACGAGTCGTTTGAGGCCGTCCTCGCTGCCACCGGCGAGCAGCGCCAGCTCCGAGCCCGACTCGCGCAAAGCCCATTCCAGCAGCGGATCGTGGCTGCCGGCGGCGACCGGCGGCGCCGGGCGCAGGTCGGATCCGGCGAACTCGGTCTGGCGCATCACCCAGAGGTCGATGAGCTGGCGCGGGAAGAGCAGCTTGCCGGTGACGCGCGAGCAGGGAATCTGCTTGGTGCGGACCAGCTCGTAGATCGTGCGCACCTTCAACCGCAGATAATCGGCGACTTCGCTGGTATTGAGAAATTCGCGCATGCCCGCCCCCGCATAGAACTGCACATTATTGCATAGATTGCACGATTCGCCGTCGTGCGCGCTGCCTTTCAGCCCCGCAAGGTCTGCAAACAACCTTATTGCCGGTCGAGGTGCAGCGCGGCGAGCGCCGCCCGCAGCGTGGCAAGCGCACGCCGCGTGTCGCGCGCGGTGACGACCAGATCGGGAATCTGGCCCGGCTCGCGCAGCACGGCAACGAGCACGCGACCCGGCGCGGCGCGGCCCGACGGGTCGAGGCCGACCAGTGCCGCCTTCGGCAGGCCGCGCGTCGCCGGATCGGCGACCGCGCGCAGCACCAGGAAGGGCTTGCCGGCATGGCGCGCCGCGCGCGCCACGTGGAACGATTCAAGATCGACCGCGACCGCGCCATGCCGCGCGTGATGCGCCGCCTTGGCGTGACGCGTGGCAACGATCGCCTCGAGGCTGAGGAGATCGCCGGTCTCGGCCGGAAGGCCGGCAGCGGCGAGCGTCGCCAGCGCGCGACGGTGGGCTTCGTGATCGACGGCCAGCCGCTCGCCGGTTTCGGTCATCACCGCGCCCGGCAGCAGCAGCGTTCCCGGCGTGAGGCGCGGCGCCAGGCCGCCAGCGATGCCGAAGCTGAGCACGAGATCCGCCGCAACCGCCCGCGCCGCCAGCGCCCGGCCGCGTGCCGCGTCGCCCGCGGTCGCATGGGCGTCGATGCCGAAGCGTCGGGCGAGCCGTTGCTCCGCCGCGAAACCGCAGAGCGCCGCCAGGCGCATCACATGCCGTAGGTTGTGCGCCGGGCGCCGGTGCGCAGGGCGCGATACCGCGCCAGGGCCCACAACGGGAAATAGGCGCGATAGCCGTGATAGCGAAGATAGAAGACGCGCGGAAAGCCGACGGCGGTGTACCACGCCTCGTCCCACAGGCCGTGCGGTTGCTGCGTCTTGACCAGATACTCGACGCCGCGCGCCACCGCCGGATTGTCGACCTCGCCCGCCGCCATCAGGGCGAGCAGCGCCCACGCCGTCTGTGACGCGGTGCTGGCCTTGCCCTCGCCGCGCGGCCGGCCGCGCCAATAAGACGCGCCGTCCTCGCCCCAGCCGCCGTCGGCGCGCTGCTTGACCGCGAGCCACGATACGGCGCGGCGGATCATCGGATCGTTCGGATCGATGTCGGCGACGTTGAGCGCGCACAATACCGACCAGGTGCCGTAGATGTAATTCGTGCCCCAGCGGCCGAACCACGAGCCATCGGGCAACTGCGTGCGACGGAGATAATCGAGGCCGCGCGCGAAAGCCTCGCCTTTGTCGCCGCGCTGCGCCATCAACGAGAGGCAGCGCGCGCTCACGTCCTCGGTCGGTGGATCGAGCAATGCGCCATGATCGGCGAAGGGGATGTAGTTGAGATAATAGTACTCGTTGTCGGCGTCGAAAGCCGCCCAGCCGCCGGTCTTGCACTGCATGCCGAGGAGCCATTCGGCGGCGCGCGCCACCGGCTCGCGCCATTTGAGGCGATCGGCGCGATCGAGCGCCATGGCGACGACGGCGGTGTCGTCGAGATCGGGATAATAGGCGTTGGCGTATTGGAAGGCCCAGCCGCCCGGCCGCGCCCGCGGTCGCCACACCGCCCAGTCGCCCGGCAGGTCGAGCACCTGGCGCGGCACCAGCCAGTCGAGGCCGCGGCGGGCCGACGCTTCGTTGTCGCGGCCGCCGGCTTCGAGCAGCGCATGCGCCGCCAGCGCCGTATCCCACACCGGCGAGAGGCACGGCTGGCAGTACGAACGGCCGGGCGCGCGGACAACCAGCTTGCGCAGCGCCGACTTGGCGATCTTGAGCGCCGGATCGTCCTTGGCGTAGCCGAGGCACTCGAACATCATCACCGAGTTGGCGATGGCCGGATAAATCCCGCCGAGACCGTCGTCGCCGTTGAGGCGCTCGACGACGAAGCTCACCGCCGCGTCGATGGCGCGCTCGCGCGGACCTGCCGGCATGCGCGGCTCGGCGCGGCGCAGCACATCGTCGATGCGGTTGAACAGCCAGGCCCAGGGCGAGCCGGAAGCGCGCGGCGGTTCGGCCTGGGTGCCGGGCGCGAACAGCTCGTGCACCGTCACGCCGCGCGGATTCTGCGCTCGCGGCTTCAGCGCCATGAGGACGAGAAGCGGCGCGATCACCGTGCGCGACCAGTACGACACCTTGCTGAGATGGAACGGAAACCAGCGCGGCAGCAGCATGATCTCCACCGGCATCACCGGCACCGCCGTCCACGGTAACTCGCCGAAGAGCGCCAGCTGGATGCGGGTGAAGACGTTGCTGTGCGCCGCGCCACCGCGCGCCAACACCGCCGCCCGCGCCCGCGCCATGTGCGGCGCGTCGGGCGGATCGCCGGCGGCCTTGAGCGCGAAATAGACCTTCACCGTCGCCGACAGGTCGGCATCGCCGCCGTAGAACAGCGGCCAGCCGCCGTGCTCGCCCTGGGTCGCGCGCAGATAGACGGCGAAGTCGCGCTGCAGCTCGTCGTCGATCTCGCCCAGGTAATGCTGCAACAGCATGTACTCGGCGGGAATGGTGGCGTCGGCCTCGAGCTCGTAGCACCAGTGGCCGTCGGCGCGCTGATCGCCGCGCAGCGCCGCGGCGGCGCGCTCCACCGCCTGGTCGAGGCCGGAGGTCGGCGCGGCGCGCGCGCGGGACTCGGTCGTGGCGACGTCGGACATCAGCGGCTAGGGCGCGGTTCGAAAGCGTGCGAAGGCGGCGCTACCTTGGACCGGCGGTTTCCGGCGCTCAAGGCCTTTTCCGCTGCATCCGCGCGATCGGCGCCGAGCAGCCGGGCGGCGGCGAAGCCGGAGCGGATGGCGCCTTCGACCGTCGCCGGCAGGCCGGTGTCGGTCCAGTCGCCGGCGAGCGCCAGATTGCGCCAGCGCGTGCGGGCGCCCGGCCGGCGCGCCGCCTGTTCCGGCGTCGCGGCAAAGGTGGCGCGGCGCTCGCGCACGAGCCGCACCGGCGGTACCGGCGCCGACGGCAACTCGTAGGCGACCGCAACGTCGTGCCACAGCGTCGCGGCGAGTTCGTCCTCCGGCGCATCGAGCAGCCGATCGGCGGCGCTGACCGTGACCGAGACGACGCCGGGCTTGCGGAACGCCCACTCCGCGGTGCCGCCGATAATGCCGATGAAGAACGGCGAGTCCGCCGGCGCGGCGAAGCGGTAATGCGCGTTGAGGATGGCGCAGTACTGGTCGGGCGCCACGAGATCCGGCACCAGGCGCGTCGCCACCGCCGCGGTGACGGCAAGGACGACATCGTCGCCATCCGCGAGCGGCTCACGGCCGCTCTCGAAATCGAGCGCGATGGCGCGATCGTCACCGAATTCGATCGCCCGCAGCCGCGCGCCGAAACGGATCGCGGCGCCCGAACGGCGGAGCTGCGCCAGCGCCGGATCGACCAGCGTTTCCGACAGGCCCTCGCGCGGCACCAGCGGCGTGCAGGCTTCGCCGCCGGCGCCGATGCTTTCGGCGAGGACGTGCGCCAACAGGACGGCCGAAGCCTGGTCGAGCGGCGTGTTGAGCGCAGCGACGGCGAGCGGCTGCCAGAGCCGGCGGAAGACCGTCGTGCCGGACTGAAGCACGTCGACGACGCGATCGAACGGCCGCGCGCGGCGCAGCTTCAGTGCTTTGATGTAATCGCCGAGCGTAGTGCCGGGCACGCGCCGCGCCGACGACGCCATCCACCACGGCACGCGGCCGAGATTGAGCCGCAGCACCCAGCGCTCGCCGGTGGCGCGATCGACGAAGGGATAGACCGGCATGCCCGGTCCAGTCAGCGTGCCGCGCGCCCCGACGGCATCGATGTAGCTCAGCGCCGAACGGTTGCCGGCGATGAGCAGATGATTGCCGTTGTCGATGCGGCAGCCGAGCGCCTGGTCGAAATAGGAACGCGCGCGGCCGCCGGCTTGCGGCGCCGCCTCCGAGAGCGTCACCGCCCGACCGGCCGCGGCGAGACGCACCGCGGCGGCGAGGCCCGCCATGCCGGCACCAACGACGTGGACGCGGCCGCTCATAGCAGGCCGTAGCGCAGCGCGTACCACAGCTTGAGCGGCGCCGGCACGCTGACGCGCGTCTCGATGTCGCGCCAGCCACGGCGCTCGAGCCGCGCCAAGATATCGGCATAGACCGCCGCCATCACTGCCGCCGGCCGCATCGTGCCGCGCGGACATTCGGCCATGGCGCGCCGCGCTTCGGCGAAACGCTGCTTCGCCGCCGCCGCGACCGCGCCGCAGACCGGCGCGAGACGGGGATGCGCCAGCACCGCCGCCGGATCGCGCGCGGCGATGGCGTTCTGCTCCAACAACTCGCGCGGCAAATAGAGGCGGCCCCGGGCACCGTCTTCCGCGAGATCGCGCAGGATGTTGGTGAGCTGCAATGCGCGACCAAGGGCGTTGGCGACGCGATCGGCCTGGTCGCCGGGCGCGCCGAAGATGCGCGCCGACAGCCGGCCGACGGCGGCGGCGACGCGATCGCAGTAGAGATCGAGCTCGGCGAGCGATGGCGCGCGGATGTCGGCGCGCGCGTCCATCTCCATGCCCTCGATCACGCCGATGAAATCCTCGCGGCGCAGCGCATAGGTCGCCGCCGCCTCGGCGAGCGCGCGTGTCAGCGGATCGGTGGCCTCGTTCGTGTAGAACGCGTCGACCTTGCGCCGCCAGCCGGCCAGCGCCGCCAGCTTGGCCGCGGGTGGATCGTCGCTGTCGGCGATGTCGTCGACCGCGCGGCAGAATGCGTAGATCGCGAACATCGCCTCGCGCCGCGGCTTCGGCAGAAAACGCATCGCCCAATAGAACGAGGTCTTCGCGGCTGCGACCTGCGCCCGGATTTCGGCGCGCTCGCCGCCCGCCGGCTGCGCCAGCGCGTTCACGGCCGGCCGCCGCGCACGACGCCGATCAGCAGGGCGATCGCGAAGTCGACCGGGCTGAGCTTGACGCGCATCGCCAGCGGATCGCCGTGCCGCAGTCGCGCCGACAGCCGCGCGGCCAGCGCCACGATGACGGCGCATTCGCGGCTGAGGCCGGAACTCTTCACCGCGCCCGACAGCGCGCGCGCCGTCGCGATCAGCGCGTCGGTGCCGTCGAGTAGCCGGTCGATCACACGTCGCAGGCCGGGGCTCGACGCCGGCGCGCGCAGGTCCTCGACCCGCAGGCCTTCGGCATGGAGCCAGGGCTCGGGCAGGTAGACGCGATCGAGGCGCTTGTAGTCGTCGGCGCAGTCCTGGAGATGGTTCAGCACCTGCAGCGCGCTGCACAGCGCGTCGCTCGGCCCCCAAGTGGCGCGGCTTTCGCCGTGCAGGTCGAGCAGCTGACGGCCCACCGGCGACGCGGAATATCGGCAATAGTTCATCAGGTCGTCCCAGTCGCGATAGCGCAGCTTGGTCGCGTCCTGCTTGAAGGCGGTCAGCACGTCGTGGCAGTGCTGCGCCGTCACGCCGGTGGCGAGCAGGCTGACGCGCATCGCCGCCGCCGAGGGCGCGTCGGCGGTTCCACCGTTATTGCCGGGCGCGCCGTCGAGCACCGCGCCCATGCGCTCGAGCCGCCGCACCTTCTCCGCCGCGGGCAGCGCGCCGTTGTCGGCGATGTCGTCGGCCTCGCGCGCGAAGCGATAGAAGGCGTGGACATGCGGCCGGAGATCGCGGCGGATCAGCCACGAGCCGACCGGGAAATTCTCGTCGCCACGGCCCTTGCCCGACGGCGTCTCGACCACGCTCACGGCTGGCTGTGCCATGACACCCGGCCCTTCCATTCGCCGCCGCGGCCGCGCCAATGCCGCCACGCCGACGCGACGGTCGCCGCCAGATAGACCACGGCGATCACCGGCAGCAAGGGCGCGCGAAGCACGCTCAAGCCGTAGAAACGCAGCATCGGCACGTAGGTGGCGCTCATGATCGCCCAGGCCGCCAGCGCCAGCACGGCGGCCAAGCCGCTCGCCGGAAGCACCGCGATCGGCACCACGAAAGTGACCGTGAGCGCCGCGATCGTGCCGAGCAGCAGCAGCACGGAATAGCCGAGCTGGGCATAAGCGGTGCGCGCGATCATGTTCCAGATCGCGCCGAGCGTCGGATAGACGCGCAGGCTGCGCGTCTCGCGGGTGAAGCCGAGCCAGGTCCGCCCGCCGTGCTTCACCGCCCGCGCCAGGGCGCAGTCATCGATCAGCTCGCCCTTGATCGCCTCGAAGCCGCCGATGCGCTCGAATGCCGCGCGCCGCATCAGGATGCAGCCGCCGGCCGCCGCCGCGATGCGCTTGCGCGCGTCCGTGCACCAGCCGAAGGGATAGATCATGGCGAAGAAATAGACGAAGGCCGGAATCAGGAAACGCTCGGCTGCCGACCGGCAATGCAGCATGACCATGAGCGACGCCAGGTCGTAACCGGTCTCGACGCGCGCGACCAGCTCCGCCAGGTTGCGCGGATGATGCTCGATGTCGGCGTCGGTGAAGAGATAGAGGTCGGGCGCGCCGGCCGCGCCCGCCGCCACCACGCCTTCGGCGAGCGCCCAGAGCTTGCCGGTCCAGCCTTCGGGCAGCGGCCGCGCCGCGACCACCTGGAGCCGCTCGCCGAGGCCGAGCGCCGCGGCCGCGTCGCGCGCGATCTGGGCGGTGCCATCGGTGCTATGATCGTCGACCAGCACGATCGAGAACGCGCCCGGATAATCCTGCCGCAAGAGCGAGGTCACCGCCGCGGCGACGGTGGCGGCCTCGTCGCGCGCCGGCACGACGACCGTGACCTTCGGCCAGGCCTTGGGCGCCGGCACCGGCTTGGCGACGCGCGGCAGCCAGAACAGGCCGCGGCCGAGCGCGAGATAGCTCCAGATCAGCAGCGCCAGCAGCGCGAAGAAGCGGCCCGCGCTCATGATGCCATCCCCGCCTGGCGGAACCAGGCGATCGCGTCGGCAAGACCCTCGCGCGCCGGCCGCAGATCGTAGCCGAGCTCGCGTTCGGCCTTGGTCGAGGAAAAAAACATCTTGTGCCGCGCCATGCGCAGGCCCTCGCGCGTCGCGAAGGGCTCGCGGCCAAACACCCTGCCGATCGTCTCCTCGACGACGGCGACCGGCCAGACCAGCGCGGCCGGCACCTGGATGTTCGGCGGCCGGCGCCCGACGAGATTGGCCACCAGCCGCAGGATCTCGCCGAGCGTCAGGTTCTCGCCGCCGAGGATGTAGCGCTCGCCGACGCGGCCTTTCTCCTCCGCCAGCAGATGGCCGCGCGCGACGTCGTCGACATGCACGATGTTAAGGCCGGTGTCGACATAGGCCGGCATGCGGCCGGATGCCGCCTCGATGATCATGCGGCCGGTCGGCGTCGGCTTGACGTCGCGCGGACCGACCGGCGTCGACGGATTGACGATGACCGCCGGCAGGCCGCGCGCCTGCACCAGGTCGCGCACCACCGCTTCGGCCAGGAACTTCGAGCGCTTGTAATGGCCGATCATGTCGGCGAGCGTACTCGGCGTGGTTTCGTCGGCGACCTTGCCGTCGGTGCGCCAGCCGAGCGTCGCGACGCTGCTGGTGTAGACGACGCGCTCGACGCCGGCCGCCAATGCCGCCTCCATCAGACTCTTCGTGCCTTCGACGTTGCTGGCGTACATGGTCTCGGGATCGCGCACCCACAGACGATAATCGGCGGCGACGTGATAGAGCGCGCCGCAGCCTTCGAGCGCCGCGGCGAGCGACGCCGGCTCGACCAGCGAGCCGGTCCGCTGCTCGACGGCCAGGCCCTCGATGTTGCGCCGGTCGCTCGCCGGCCGCAGCAGCACGCGGACCTTGCGGCCGGCGGCAAGCAGCGCACGCGCGACGGCCGAGCCGACGAAGCCCGACGCGCCGGTGACGAGCACGGGCCTGTCGCTTTGCGGCATGGCGATGTCCGGCTGTCGCTCCTAAACCGCGGCGCGGGCCGCGTTCGGCCGGGCATGGCTGGCGACGAAGCCGGCCGCTGCCGCGCGCGCCTCGCGATCGAGGGCGTAGACGTCGTCGAGGCTGTCGATCGAGCGGTCGGGCAGCAGGTCGAGCGTGCGCTCGACGATCTCGGCGACCTCGAGGAAGCCGACGCGCCGGTCGAGGAAGGCCGCCACCGCGACCTCGTTGGCGGCGTTGAGGACGCAGGGCGCGCCGCCGCCCGCCTCCATCGCGGCGCGCGCCAGGCGCAGCGCCGGGAAGCGCGCCGGATCGGGCGCCTCGAAGGTGAGCCGGGCGAGCCGGGCGAGATCGAGCCGCGGACTCGGCGCCGGCATCCGGCGCGGCCAGCCGAGGGTGTTGGCGATCGGCGTGCGCATGTCGGGCGAACCGAGCTGCGCCAGCACCGAGCCGTCGGTGTAATAGACCAGGCCGTGCACCACCGATTGCGGATGCACCACGACCTCGATCTGCTCGGAAGTCAGGCCGAACAGATGATGAGCCTCGATCACCTCGAGGCCCTTGTTCATCATGGTCGCGGAATCGACCGAGATCTTGGCGCCCATGCGCCAGTTGGGATGCGCCACTGCCTGCTCCGGCGTAACGTCGCGCATCGCCTCGCGCGGCCGCTCGCGGAACGGTCCGCCGCTCGCCGTCAGCACGATGCGCTCGATCGCGTGCGTCTGGTCGAATTCGAACACCTGGAAGACGGCGTTGTGCTCGCTGTCGACCGGCAGCAGGTGCGCGCCGTGCCGCCGCGCCTCTTCCATCACCAGGGCACCGGCACAGACCAGCACCTCCTTGTTGGCGAAGGCGACGATGGCACCGCGCCGCACGGCCGCGAGCGTCGGCGCGAGGCCGGTGGCGCCGACGATGGCGGCCATCACCCAATCGGCCGGTCGCGACGCGGCTTCGACAACCGCCGCCGCGCCCGCCGCGACTTCGATGCCGGTGCCGGCGAGCGCGTCCTTCAGGGGGCGGTATTCGCGATCGTCGGCGATGACGGCGAGCTTCGCATCGAGCCGGCGCGCCTGCTCGGCCAGCCGCGCGACGTTGCGGCGCGCGACCAGCGCTTCGACGGCATAGGCCTCGCGATCCGCCTCGACCAGTTCGACCGTGTTGCAGCCCACCGAACCCGTCGAGCCGAGAATCGTCACTCGCCGCTGCTGCGCCGCCGCCATGCTGAACCCGCTCCCAGGGGCTTTGCCCGTTTATTCGCCAGTGTAACTGATAAGGCCGCGACGGCGCCCGCGTAAAGCTTATTCCGGGCTTTTCTTTTGGCGTTCAAGCACTTGGGCAACGCGATCGCGCAACCGGAAAAGTCGCTCGTCGCGGATGCCGAGTTGGCGCAGGTGGTCGGCGGTGTCGAAGAGATAAGTGGCGCAGGGACCGAGCGCGCCGCGCGCCCGGGCGATCGACTGGACGATGCGGTCCTCCGGCACCAGACCGGCATAGCGCGGATGCCGGCGGTTGATGATGAAGGCGATGGCCCAGCCGCGGCCGCCCTCGCGCGTGACCATCCGCACCCAGCGCGGACAATAGGAGCCGGTGACCATCTCGCGCCGCCACAGCAATTCGAGCTCGTCCTGGGCCTGCGCCGCGGCGACGCGATAGGCGAGGCCGCGGCAGGCGCCGCCGCGGTCGAGACCGAGGATCAGGCCGGGCGCTTCGGCGCTGCCGCGTCCGAGATGCGTCCACAGGCAGAAGCGGCGGTGATAGCCGTGAATCGTCGCGATCCGCTTGTCGACGAAATGGATCATCGGATTCCAGATCAGCGAGCCGTAAGCGAACAGCCAGACATCGCCGCCGCCATCGGGATGACGCGCGAGGATTTTCGCCACCGAAGCGCAATGTTCAGCATCGGGCACGATCGGGATTGTCGGGTCGACGTGCTCGAGCAGGCGTCGCAGCTCGCCGCTCATCACCGATTCACGGGTGAGCTTGTGCGTGCAGCTTTTGTCGTCCGAAGGTGGATCGCCGGGCATGGCGAACGATAGCAAAGGCGGCCGGGCGTCGAAACGGCGACGGGCGCGGGTCTGGTGCGCGTCCGAGTCGGGCGTGCTTGACAGGCCGGCGCGGCCCGCCCGAGGCTCCGCTCTGACGGAAATCGGGGGTGCAATGGCCGAAGTCAGGCTCGAGCGCGTCGGCGAGGTCGCGCTGATCGAGATCGACAATCCGCCGGTCAACGCGCTGAGTGAGACGGTGCGGATCGGGCTTGCTGCCCGCATCGCCGAGGCGATGGCGGATGATGCGATCAAGGCCGCGGTGATCGCTTGTGCCGGTCGCACCTTCGTCGCCGGCGCCGACATCAATGAATTGGGCAAACCGCGCCAGCCGCCGCTGACGGTCGATATAGCGGCGCAGCTTGACGATTGCGCCAAACCGGTGGTGGCGGCGATTCATGGCACGGCGCTCGGCGGCGGCCTCGAGCTCGCCCTCGCCTGCCACTGGCGCGTCGCCGCGCCCGATGCGCGATTAGGCCTGCCCGAAGTCAAGCTTGGCATCGTTCCCGGCGGCGGCGGCACGCAACGCCTGCCGCGCGCGATCGGCGTCAAACTGGCGCTCGACATGATCACCGGCGGCGAGATGATCGGCGCTTCTGCCGCGCTCGACGCCGGCCTCGTCGACGAGATCGTGACGCGCAGCGACGTGCGCAGCACGGCCATCGCGCTCGCGCGTCGCGTCGTCGCCGAGAAGCGCCCGATCAAACGGCTGCGCGACCGCGCTATCGAGCCGGTGCCGGCGGAATTGTTCACGCGCGCACGTGCCGAGCTGGCACGCCGCCGCCGCGGCTTCGAGGCGCCGCTCAAGGCAGTCGACGCCGTCGCCGCGGCGATCATGCGCTTCGACGACGGCCTCAAGCGCGAGCAAACGATCTTCGCCGAGCTGCTGCGCGGGCCGCAGTTCGAAACGCTGCGCCACGTGTTCTTCGCCGAGCGCGAGGCGACGAAGGCGCCGGACTTGCCCGCGGACCTGAAACCGCGTGAAATCGCGCTCGCGGCCGTGATCGGCACCGGCACGATGGGCGGCGGCATCGCGCTCAGCTTCGCCGACGTCGGCATTCCGGTGACGTTGATCGACACCGACCGCGCGGCACTCGAGCGCGGCCTGGCGATGCTGCGCCGGAATTTCGAGTCGAGCGCGCGGCGACGCAACCTGCCGGCCGCCGAATTGGACCGGCGACTCGGCCTGATCAAACCGTCGCTGCGGCTGGTCGATGCCGCTGGCGCCGATCTGGTCATCGAGGCGGTGTTCGAGGAGCTCGACGTGAAGCGGACCGTCTTCGGCAAGCTCGACGGCATCGCCAAGGCCGGCGCGATCCTCGCTACCAACACGTCCTTCCTCGACGTCGACGCCATCGCCGAAGCGACCAAGCGGCCGCAGGACGTGCTCGGCCTGCATTTCTTCAGCCCCGTGCATGCCATGCGCCTGGTCGAGGTGGTGCGCACCCGGGCGACGGCGCCCGACGTGCTGGCGACTGCGCTCGCGCTGATGCGCCGGCTGCGCAAGCTACCGGTGGTGGTCGGTGCGGCGCCGGGCTTCGTCGGCAACCGCATGCTGTTCGAGCGCGCGCGCGAGGCCGACCGGCTGCTGCGCGACGGCGTCTCACCGGCCGAGATCGATCACGCGATGGTCGAGTTCGGCTTTCCGATGGGGCCCTTTGCGGCGGCGGATTTGGCTGGCCTTGACGTGTCGTGGCGCATGCGCAAGGCGCGCGGCATCGCGCTGCCGGTAGCCGACGCGCTGTGCGAGGCCGGCCGCTTCGGGCAGAAGACGGGCAAGGGCTATTACCGCTACGAGGCCGGCGGCCGCGAGCCGCTGGCCGACGACGCGACCGACCGGATCATCGCCGAGGTGCGGGCGCGGCTCGGCGTCACGCCGCAATCGATCGCCGCCGGCGCGATCGTCGAGCGGCTAGTCTATCCGCTGATCAACGAGGCAGCGCGGCTCCTCGAGTCCGGCGTGGCGCTGCG
Source organism: Alphaproteobacteria bacterium (assembly GCA_028871055.1). Lineage (GTDB taxonomy): Bacteria > Pseudomonadota > Alphaproteobacteria > ATCC43930 > CGMCC-115725 > REEB95. Next base: position 13,171 of record JAGWON010000027.1, on the reverse strand, counting down.
GCCGGGCGACATCGACCTGATCTGGATCTACGGCTACGGCTTTCCCGCCTGGCGCGGCGGTCCGATGTTCTATGCCGACCAGATCGGCGTCGCGAACGTGCGCGACCGGCTCGACCATCTGGCGCGCGAACTGGGCGAGGAAGCGCTGGTGCCCGCACCGGGGATCGAGCGCCGGGTGAAGGAAGGCCGCGGGTTTTACGGCTAGCGCCGACCGGTATATGCCACGCGCCAGAGCGTGCCGGAGCCGTCGCTGCCGAGCAGCGCGGCGGCGGCGAGCGCGGGAACGAACCGTGCCGTCGGCCAGCGCTCTGACGCTGTCGTAGTCCCAGCAGGCGAGCGTCATCGGCAATCTCGACATGCGCTTCTTTGCCCTCAAACAAAATCGGCGCGTTCCGTTCGGCGCGCCCAGCCCCTATCATAGCGGCGCTTAATTCCAGAACGGGAGGGAGATATTCGCATGAGCAATGTCACCATGGCGCAGGCGTCGATCATCGTCGACAAGGCGCTGGAACACGCCCGCGCGCAGAAGTTCAAGCCCCTGGGCGTGGCGGTCCTCGACTCCGGCGGCCACGTCGTCGCCTTCAAGCGCGAGGACAAGACCTCAATCATGCGATTCGAGATCGCCTTCGGAAAGGCCTATGGCTGTCTCGGCATGGGTTTCGGCGGCCGCGAGTTCGCGCGCCGGGTGCCGATCGCGCCGCATTTCATCCAGGCGCTGACCGCGGTGTTCGACGGCCGCGTCGTGCCGGTGCCGGGCGGCGTGCTGATCCGCGACGGCTCGAGCGAGATCGTCGGTGCGGTCGGCATCAGCGGCGACACCTCGGAGAACGACGAAGCTTGCGCCGTCGCCGGCATCAAGGCCGCCGGCCTGACGCCCGACACCGGTGAACCCGCGTGAGCGCAAGCCGTTTAATGGTGACATGAACGAGATCCTGCCCTTCCCCATGCCGCCGCGCGTGCCAGCGGTCGAACCCGAGTTGCTCGCCTCGGCGGTGTTCGTCTTCGGCGAATATCTCGACCGGCTGCGCGCCGATATGGCACCGCCGGACGAAACCGCGTCGGCGGACGAGGAAGCCCCGGCCCAGCCCGAGGTCGACACCAAGACGGTGCTCGACCTCTTTGCCGAGGAGCTCGGCACCAGCGTGCCGGTGACGCTGGCGTTGTTCCTGCGCGTCACCGCGCTATTCCGCCTGCTGGCGCAGAGCCCGTCGCTGGCTCAGATCGCGCTGGCGCCCGACGCGGCGAGCGACGAGCTGTCGGAGAACGCGCTGGTGGCGGCGGCGCGGCTCGACCTGCCGGTGAAGCGCGAAGGCAAGGAAGGCGCCGCCGATTTCGATCCGCGCGTCTTCCGCGCCGCCCTGACGCGCGATTGACTATTCCATCGCCGGCGCCGTGCCGGGGGCCGTCCGGACCTCGCGCAACAGCAGCAACAGCGGCACCGAGGCGAGCGCGATCAGCATGATCAGCAGGAAGTCGTCGATATAGGCCTGCATCGCCGCTTGACGGCTGATCTCGGCGTTGAGCGCGGCGAGGCCCGCCGTGCTGTGGATGTTCCAATAGGTCTGGACGTGCGGGCCGGTAAGCGCGCGATTGAACGGCGTCATCAGCGCCGCGTAGGACTCGTGGCTCGCCTGCAGACCACGCGCCAGTTCGGTCTCGACGAAGGAAATGCCGATCGACGCGCCGACGTTGCGGATGAGGCTGTAGATGCCGGCCGCCTCGGTCCTGAGCCGCGCGTCGAGCGTGGTAAAGGCGATCGTGGTCAGCGGCACGAAGAGGAAGCCGAGGCCGAAGCCCTGGACGACGCCGGTCACCACCACCGGCCACCAATCCATCTGCAAGTCGAACTGGCCCATCTGCCACAGCGAATAGGACGTCGCGGCGAAGCCGAAGAGCAGCATCAGCCGCGTGTCGACCTTGCCCGAGAGCCGGCCGACGATCAGCATGCCGATCATGGTGGCGACGCCGCGCGGCGCCAGCAGCAGGCCGGTGGTCACCACCGGATAGTCGAGCAGCGTCTGGAGGAACGGCGGCATCAGCGCCAGCGTGCCGTAGAGCACGACGCCGATCACCGCGATGAAGATGCAGCCGGCGACGAAGTTGCGATCCTTCAGCAGCGCGCGATTGAAGAACGGTTGGTCGGCCATCGCCGTCCAGGCGACGAAGACCCAGAACGAAGCGACGATCAGCGCGAAGTAAACGCGGATCTCGGTCGAGCCGAACCAATCCTTGAGCTCGCCGCGGTCGAGCATCATCTGCGCCGCGCCGACGGCGATGCTGAGCATGGCGAAGCCGAAGAAGTCGAACGGCCGGCCGCGGCTGGTCGGCGTCTCGCGCAGGAAGAACAGCAGGCCGAGGAAGCAAAGGATGCCGACCGGCAGGTTGATGTAGAACACCCAGCGCCAGGTGTAGTTCTCGGTGAGATAGCCACCGAGCGTTGGCCCGAGAATGGGCCCGAGCATGATGCCGGCGCCCCAGATCGCCATCGCTTGACCGTGCTTCTCGCGCGGATTGGTGTCGAGCAGCACCGCCTGCGACAGCGGCACCAGCGCCGCGCCGAAGACGCCCTGCAGCAGACGATAGATCACAATCTGCGCCAAGCTCGCGGCGGCGCCGCAGAGCATGGACGCGACGGTGAAGCCCGCCACCGAGACGAGGAAGAGCCGCTTGCGGCCGTAGCGCATGGCGAGCCAGCCGCAGAGCGGCGTCGCGACCGCGGCGGCGACGATGTAGGAGGTCAGCACCCAGGCGACCTGATCCTGCGAGACGGCGAAGCTGCCCTGCATGTCGGGCAGCGCGACGTTGGCGATCGTGGTGTCGAGCGCCTGCATGATCGTCGCCAGCATGATCGAGACCGTGATGAAGCCACGGTTGGCGACGTCGCCCTCGCCGGCAGGCGCCATTACTTCGCCGCGTCCTGAGGCGGCGTCGGCTTGGTCCAGCCGAAGAGCCGCGAATAGCCGGTGGCGATCTCGACCTCGGCGCTCATGCCAGCGCGCAGCGGCCGCGCCGGATCGGGATTGTCGATGACGACGCGCACGGGGACGCGCTGCACCACCTTGACCCAGTTGCCGGTGGCGTTCTGCGCCGGCAGCACGGAGAACACGAGGCCGGTGCCGGGACCGATGCTCTGCACGTGGCCCCTGAAGGTCTTGCCGGGATAGGTGTCGACGCTGACCGTCGCGGCGTCGCCCGGCAGGACGTGGGTCAGCTCGGTCTCCTTGAAGTTCGCCTCGATCCAGACGTGGCCGGTGGCGACCAGCGCGAAGGCGGGCGTCGCGGTGTTGAGGTACTCGCCGACCGGCAAGTCGTTGACCTTGGTGACGATACCGTCGAGCGGCGCCGTGACCACGGTGTGCGACAGGTCGAGTTCGGCCTGGTCGAGCGCCGCCTTGGCCTCGAGCACCAGCGGATGGCGCTCGATCTCGGCATCGATCGCCGCGGCATCGTCGGCCGGCGACGGCGGCGCGAGGCCGGCGGCCTGCTGGCGTGCGACGTCGAGCGCGTTGCGCGCCTCGTCGAGCGCGGCCTGCGAGGTGACGCGACTGGCGAAGAGCCGCTGCTGGCGGTCGAACTCGCGCTGGCGATAGGCCAGGTTAGCGAGCGCCTCGCGCGCCCTGAGCCGCGCCGCCGCCAGTGCCGCCTGGGCGTGCTCGACGGCGATGCGATACTGCCGGTCGTCGAGCCGGAACAGGACCTGGCCGGCATGGACGGGCTGGTTGTCGTGCACCTCGACGGCGACGACGCGGCCGGCCACGTCGGCGCTCACCGTCACCTTGTCGGCCTGGACGTAGGCGTCGTCGGTCGACACCGTGGCGCCGGCGGTGAGATAGAGATAGGCGGCGACCAGCAGCACCAGGATCGGACCGAGCAGCAGCAACGGTAGGCGCCATTGGGCGCCATGCCGGCGGAACCAGTGCCGCAGGCGCGCGACGGCGGGCTCGCGCGCGAGCGTGGTCGGAACGCGCGTGTCGGGACTCATGTGTGGGCTCCGGTCTTGTCGTGCTCCGCTTCGGCAGCGCCGCGCTCCGACAGATTGCGGCGCACCTGCGTCAGAAGATCGATCATGCGGTCGCGATCCGCCTGGCTGATCCCGGTCAACGCTTCGCCGCGGGTTTCGGCGCCGAGCGCGACGATGCGTTCGAAGATCGGTTTGGCCTTCGTCGTCAGGTAGAGCAGCCGCGCGCGCTTGTCGGCGGGATCGGGCCGGCGCTCGACCCAGCCCGCCTGCTCCATGCGGTCGACCATGCGCGCGATCGAGATCGGCTCGAGTTCGAGCAGCTCGGCGAGGCGCGCCTGATTGGTGCCTTCGTTGACCGCGAGGCGGAAGAGGACGCGGCATTGCGCGCGCGACAGGCCGAAGGCGCGCGCCTTCTGGTCGAAGCGCTTACCGTAGAGCCGCGCCGCTTCGTAGAGCATGAAGCCGAAGCTGCGCTCGAAATCGTGCATGGTCAGCATCCGCCGATTATAATAAGCAGGCTTATGATCGACAAGGCGCGGGTGACTGCAGTCCTTGCAACCCAGGCCCTTCATCAGGGCATGAGGCCGTCGCCGTTGACGTACAGCACCTGGCCGTTGACCCAGCCCGAGGCCGGGCCGAGCAGGAACAGGATCGGTCCGACCATGTCGGCCGGCTCGGCGACGCGGCCGACGCTTGCAGGAGCGGCACCGCGAGATTGACGCCAGCGGACGGAAACTCGGCGAGCGAGCGCGGCAGGTCGAGCGCGGCGACATCGAGGCCTATCTCGATTGCGGCCTGCGTCAGCGCGCAGCCGTTGCCGGCGCTGGCCCCTGCCACGGCCGCCCGCTATAGTCCGGCGATGCAGATCATCCTGCCGATCCTGGTCGTGATCGCCATGCTGGCGACGCTCGGCACGCTACTCTTCGGCGTGTTCTGGATGGCGCGCGGCGGCGACCCCAAGCGCGCCAACGCGATCATGCGCTATCGCATCTGGTTCCAGGGCACGGCGCTGCTGCTGTTCTTCATCTTCATGATGCTCTATCGGCGCTGATCGCCGATGGTCCGCCTCACCCGTATCTACACGCGCGGCGGCGACAAGGGAAAGACGACGCTCGTCGACGGCAAGAAGTTGCCGAAGCACCACGCGCGCGTCGCGGCCTATGGCGCGGTCGACGAGGCCAACGCCACAATCGGGCTCGCGCGGCTGCATGCGACCGATGCGATCGACACCATGCTCGGCCGCATCCAGAACGACCTGTTCGACGTCGGCGCCGACCTGGCGACGCCGCATACCGGGCGCAAGGCCAAGGGGGCGCTGCGCGTCATGCCGGCGCAGACCGCGCGGCTCGAGCGCGAGATCGACGCGCTCAACGCCGAGCTCCGGCCGCTCGAAAGCTTCGTGCTGCCCGGCGGCACGCCGTTCGCAGCGGCGCTGCATCTGGCGCGCACCGTCGTCCGGCGGGCGGAACGCGCGGTCGCGGCGCTGGCGGCGAAGGAGCGCATCAATCCCGAGGCGCTCAAATACCTCAACCGGCTGTCGGACCACCTGTTCGTGCTGGCGCGCCACGCCAACAACCAGGGCCAGTCGGACGTGCTTTGGCGACCCGGCGCCAATCGTTGAGCCGCGCCGCAGCTTTTGCCGTGTGAAACTTCGGTTACGAATGCCTTGCCTTCACCTTGTGCGCGTGCACAATTCCTGCCGCATTGCAGCAAAACGAGCGTAGCGCGCCGGTCATGAAAGTCCTGGTCGCCGTCAAGCGGGTGATCGACTTCAACGTCAAGATCCGCATCAAGACGGACGGCAGCGGCGTCGAGACCGCGAACGTCAAGATGTCGATGAATCCGTTCGACGAGATCGCGGTCGAGGAGGCAGTGCGTCTTAAGGAGGCGAAGCTCGCGACCGAAATCGTCGCGGTGTCGATGGGCGCGGCGCAGTGCCAGGAGACCATCCGCACCGCGCTCGCCATGGGCGCCGACCGCGGCATCCACGTGCCGACCGACGTCGAGCTCCAACCGCTGGCGGTGGCGAAGCTCCTGCAGGTGATCGTCGCCAAGGAGCAGCCGCGTCTCGTCATCCTGGGCAAGCAGGCGATCGACGACGACTGCAACCAGACCGGCCAGATGCTGGCGGCGCTGCTCGGCTGGGCGCAAGGCACCTTCGCCTCGAAGCTCAAACTCGAAGCTGACGCCGCGACGGTGACGCGCGAGATCGACGGCGGGCTCGAGACGGTGAAGCTCAAGCTGCCGGCGGTGGTAACCACCGACCTCAGGCTCAACGAGCCGCGCTACGCGTCGCTGCCCAACATCATGAAGGCGAAGAAAAAGACCATCGAGCAGATGACGCCTGAAGCGCTCGGCGTCGATCCCAAGCCGCGGCTCACTACGCTCAAGGTCGCGGAACCGCCCAAGCGCCACGCCGGCAAGAAGCTCGCTTCGGTGGCCGAGCTGGTCGACAAGCTCCGCAACGAGGCGCGGGTGATCTGATGACGGTCCTGGTCCTCGCCGAGCACGACGGCAACCGGCTGAAGCCCGCGACGCTGCACACGGTGAGCGCGGCGGCAAAGCTCGGCGAAGTGCACGTGCTGGTCGCCGGATCGGGCTGCGGCGCCATCGCAGGGGAAACCGCCAAGATCGCCGGCGTCGCCAGGGTGCTGGCCGCCGACGATGCGGCCTATGCCCATCCGCTGGCCGAGGATCTGGCGCGGCTGCTGCTCGGCATCGCCAAGAGCTACACGCACGTGCTGGCGCCGGCGACGACCTTCGGCAAGAACGTCATGCCGCGCGTCGCCGCGCTGCTGGACGTGGCGCAGATCTCCGACATCTCGGCGGTGACATCGGCCGACACGTTCGAGCGGCCGATCTATGCCGGCAACGCGATCGCCACGGTGAAGTCGGCCGATCCGATCAAGGTGATCACGGTGCGCGCGACGGCGTTTCCGGCCGCGGCGTCGGGCGGCGGCGCGGCGATCGAGACCATTCCCGCCGCCGGCAGCGCCGACCTTTCGCACTACGTCGGCGCCGAGCTCGCCACCAGCGCGCGGCCGGAGCTGACCGCGGCGCGCATCATCGTTTCGGGCGGTCGCGGGTTGCAGTCGGGCGAGAACTTCAAGCTGCTGGAGCGGCTCGCCGACAAGCTCGGCGCCGCGGTCGGCGCGTCGCGCGCCGCGGTCGACGCCGGCTTCGTGCCCAACGACTACCAGGTCGGCCAGACCGGCAAGATCGTCGCGCCCGACCTCTACATCGCCGTCGGCATCTCGGGCGCGATCCAGCACCTTGCCGGCATGAAGGATTCCAAGGTCATCGTCGCCATCAACAAGGACGAGGAAGCGCCGATCTTCCAGGTCGCGGATTACGGCCTGGTCGGCGATCTGTTCGAAATCGTGCCCGCGCTCGACAGGGCGCTCGACAAACACGGCACGGCCTAAACCGAATTCGGGGAGCACCACATGGCGGAACCAGCGACCACGATCAAAACCGTCGGCATCATCGGCGTCGGCCAGATGGGCAGCGGCATCGCGCACGTCGCGGCGCTTGCCGGCTACGACGTCTATCTCGCCGATCTCGACCAGAAGGCACTCGACCGCGCGCTGGGCATGATCGACAAGAACCTGTCGCGCCAGGTCAAGAGCGGCAAGGTCAAGGAGGCCGACAAGGCGGCAGCGCTGAAGCGCATCGCCACGGGCACCGGCTTCGACCGCTTCAAGGATTGCGACGTGGTGATCGAGGCCGCGACCGAGAACGAGACGGTCAAGCGCGAGATCTACAAGAAGCTGGTGCCCCATCTGAAGCCGTCGGCGATCGTCGCCAGCAACACCTCGTCGATCTCGATCACGCGGCTGGCCGCCTCGACCGACCGGCCGGGCAAGTTCATCGGCATGCATTTCATGAATCCGGTGCCGGTGATGACGCTGGTCGAGCTCATCCGCGGCATCGCCACCGACGAGTCGACCTTCGCGTCGGTTCGCGAACTGGCGGTGAAGCTGGGCAAGACGCCGGTTGCGGCCGAGGATTTCCCGGCCTTCATCGTCAACCGCATCCTGCTGCCGATGATCAACGAGGCGGTCTATACGCTCTACGAGGGCGTCGGCTCGGTCGAGGCGATCGACACGGCGATGAAGCTCGGCGCCAACCATCCGATGGGGCCGCTCGAGCTCGCCGATTTCATCGGCCTCGACACCTGCCTCGCGGTGATGCAGGTGCTCTACGAAGGTCTCGCCGACTCGAAGTATCGGCCCTGTCCGCTGCTGGTCAAATACGTCGAGGCCGGCTGGCTCGGACGCAAGGCCGGCCGCGGTTTCTACGATTATCGCGGCGACAAGCCGGTGCCGACGCGATAAGCGCTGCGATGACATTGCAGCGTCATGGTTTTTTGGCTTTAATGCGCCGCAAAGGCGGGCTCGAGCCTGCCGGGATCTGGAGGCTGGTTGTCCGTCGCGCTCGATAGTTGTCCGGCGCTGGTGCTCAATGCGGATTTCCGTCCGCTGAGCTACTTCCCGCTTTCGCTGTGGTCCTGGCAGGAGACCGTGAAGGCTGTCTGCCTCGAGCGCGTCAACATCGTGTCTCAATATGACCGCGTCGTGCGCAGCCCGTCCTTCGAGATGAAGCTGCCGAGCGTCATCTCGCTCAAGGAATACATTCCGATGGCGCGGCGGCCCGCCTTCACGCGGTTCAACGTGTTCCTGCGTGACCGTTTCATATGCCAGTATTGCGGCGACGACTTCCCGTCGCACGACCTGACCTTCGACCACGTCGTGCCGCGCTCGCGCGGCGGCCATACGACCTGGGAGAACGTCGTCACCGCGTGCTCCGGTTGTAATCTGCGCAAGGGCAACCGCATCCCGGCCGAGAGCGGGCTCTATCCGCGCCACCGGCCGCTGCAGCCGACGACGCAGATGCTGCGCGAAAATGGCCGCGCCTTTCCGCCCAACTTCCTGCACCGTTCCTGGCGCGACTTCCTGTACTGGGACAGCGAGCTCGAACCGAGCTGAGCGCCGCGCGGCCGGCGGCGCGCGATCAGTACATGTTGCCGATCGGCACCACCACGTCCGGGATCACCGATTTGTCGTGCGGCGAGGTGATGTCCGAATACGGCACCTGGCCGATCTGCTCGGCGGTCGGACCGTTGTTCTGGGCCGCCGAGATGTCGCTGTCGATCGCGCGCGCGGTCGACAGCGGCGGATCGCCCACCGAGCTACAGCCCACCAGGGCCGTCGCGGCGGCAAGACAGAGGCAGGCAATCATACGGCGCATGACAACCCTCCCTCCCGATCACGGTAACGCTGCGCCGTAGGTAGGCGGCGAATATGGCCAGACCGAGAAACATGATGGTCAAATTGCGACGCGGCGGCGCGGCGGCGCGGAACGGCACGAAGCGGCCCGGTTTTGTCACGCTGCCGGCGCCGCCATGTGCTGAGATGCAACGATGAGCCTGCTGCGCCACATCCGCGCCTGCAACGACTGGAATCCAGCACGCTTCCGGCCGCTCGTGCACGCCGGCGCGCGCGTGGGCCTGGTGCGCGACGACAACGCCGCGCGGTTCGCGCGCTTTCCGGCGGCGTTCGCGGTCGGCGCCGACGCCGTCGAGATCGTCGCCAAGGGCGACCGCGCGACCCTCACCGCCCGCCTCGACGAGGTGGTCGAGGCGCTGGTGGCACAAGGCGTCCTCGCCAAGTACCGCCACGAATATTTCGCCGTTGCCGACCGCTGGGGCGCGGCGCCGCGCTTCGATCTCGACCGCGGCGCGGTGCCGCTTTTCGGCGCGCGCGCCTATGGCGTCCATCTCAACGGCTGGCGGCGCGACGGCGACGCCTTGACGCTGTGGATCGGCCGGCGCGCGCCCGACAAGATCGTGGCGCCCGACAAGCTCGACAACCTGGTCGCCGGCGGCATCGGCCGCGACCACGGTCTGACCGAGACGTTATTCAAGGAAGGCGAGGAAGAGGCGGCGATGCCGCGCGACCTGACGGCGCGCGCGACGCCAGCCGGCGCGATCTCCTATCGCATGGGCACGCCCGATGGCGTGCGCGACGACGTGCTGTTCGTCTACGACATCGAGACTCCGGCCGACTTCACGCCGCGTAACACCGACGGCGAGATCGTCTCGTTCGCGCTGATGGACGCGGCGGCGACGGTGGCGCGCGTGCGCGATACCGACGACTTCAAGTTCAACGTCAATCTGGTGATCATCGACTTCGCGCTGCGCCACGGCGTGATCGGTCCGGATGATCCCGAGTATCTCGACCTTATCGCCGGCCTGCACCGGCCGGTCGACTGACGCGGAGCGACGACATGCTGATCGAATGCCGTGAATGCCGGGGCAAAGTGAGCACGACGGCGCGGTTCTGTCCGCATTGCGGCGCGCGTTTTTTCCGCTATCCACGCTGGCCGCGCTGGATCGTCTACGCCGTGCTGCTCGTCGTGCTGGCGACCTGGTTCGATCCGATCGTGCGCTACGGCTATTGGGGCACCAAGCAGGCGGTCGCCTATGTGGTGAACATCTGGGCCAGCGGCGGACCGTAAGGGCTCAGGCGAAGCCCGCCATGGCGCGCACCTCCGACGGCGTCCGGCCGATGGCGCGCAGACCGCGGAGCGTCACCGCCTGGTCGCGCTTGGCGAAACGCCTGCCGGCGGCGTCGGTCAGCAGCCGGTGGTGGCGATAGCGCGGCGTCGAATAGCCCAGCACCGCCTGCAGCAGCCGGTGGATGTCGGTCGCGGCGAACAGATCCTCGCCGCGCGTCACCAGCGTCACGCCCTGGAGGGCATCGTCGACCGTCACGGCGAGATGGTACGAGGTCGGCGTGTCCTTGCGCGCCAGCACGACGTCGCCGTGCAGGGTCGGCGCGGCTTCGACCGGACCCTTGATCTCGTCTTCCCAGAACAGCGCGCCGGCCGCGGCTTGCGCCTTGGCGACGTCGAGCCGCAGCGCATAGGACAGGCCCTGGCGGATGCGCGCCTGGCGCTCGTGCGCCGAAAGGCCGCGGCAGGTGCCGGGATAGACCGGACCCGAGGGACCGTGCGGCGCCTCGACCGAAGCCTGCAGCTCGGCCGTGATGTCGGCGCGCGTGCAGAAGCAGGGATAGATGAGCGCCATGTCCTCAAGCCGCGCCAGCGCCGCGCGGTAGTCGTCGAAATGCGCCGACTGCCGGCGCACGCCGCCATCCCAGGCGATGCCGAGCCAGGAGAGATCGTCTTCGATCGCGTCGGCGTAGTCGGGCTTGCAGCGGCCGAAATCGATGTCCTCCAGGCGCAAAAGAAACCGGCCGCCGCGCTCGCGCGCGATGCCGTGCGCCAAGAGCGCGGCATAGGCGTGGCCGAGATGGAGATAGCCGGTCGGGCTTGGCGCGAAGCGGGTGACGACGGACATGGCGTGAATTTAGAGCATGTGTCGCCCCCCTCCCATTCCCTCCCCCTCGAGGGGGGAGGGTTGGGGTGGGGGGTGACACGCCGCGCACACGTGACAGCCGCGCGCGCTTCGTCTATCGCTGTCGCGCCCACGAGGAGACCATGGAAGATCATCCGCATTCGCACGCGCATCCGCCGCATCTGCAAGGCGTCGCGCTGCCGCCCCAATCGGGCAAGGCGCCGACCAGCGTCGTCGTCCTGCTGCACGGCGTCGGCGCCGACGGCAACGACCTGATCGGCCTCGCGCCCTATTGGGCGCCGGCGCTGCCCGACACCGAGTTCGTCTCGCCCAACGCGCCCTTCCCGTTCGACATGGCGCCATCGGGGCGGCAGTGGTTCAGTTTGCAGGACCACTCGCCCGCCTCGATCCTTGCCGGCATCCAGACCGCGGCGCCGATCCTCGATCATTTCCTCGACGAGCTTCTGGCATCGCGCGGCCTCGACGGTTCGCGCCTGGCGCTGGTGGGCTTCTCGCAGGGCACGATGATGGCGCTCTATTGCGGCCTGCGGCGCGCGAAGGCGCCGGCCTGCATCGTGGGATATTCGGGCGCGCTCGCCGGCGCGGCGTTGCTGGCGAAGGAAATCCGCTCGCGGCCGCCGGTGCTGCTGATCCACGGCGAGGACGATCCGATGGTGCCGTTCACCGCGCTCGACAGCGCGGTGAAGACGCTGACCGCCGTCGGCGTCAAAGTCGAATCGCTGGCGCGGCCTCACCTCGGCCACTCGATCGACGAGGAAGGTTTGCAGCGCGGCGGCGAGTTCCTGACGGCGGCGCTCGGTATTTAGGCCCGCTGCCGCTGGCGGCGTGCCCGGTTAAGATTGCGCGCCGCAGCGTTTCTAGGCTGTGTTAACATCCAGCCACCATGGCGGACGCTAGCGTAATTCGGGCCTTTGACGGCGAACAGGTTGTCCGGCTCACCGGACTCTCACAGTCTCAGCTACGGTACTGGGACGATACCGGATTTTTCCGGCCCGAATACGGAACGGCCCACAGGACACCCATCGGACGAATCTATTCGTTCCAAAACGTCCTAGGGCTGAGGACGCTAAGCGTCCTGCGGAAGGAATACCAAGTCCCTCTTCAGCAACTTCGTAAGGTCGCGGTCGAGCTCTACAAACATCGCAACGAGCCGTGGTCGCAGCTTACGCTCTACGTCCTCGGAAAGTCGGTCTATTTCAAGGAGCCTGAAACTGGCAAAGTGCGCGAGGCATTAAGCGGCCAGTACACTGCGCTCGCACTTAAAACGATCGCAGAGGATTTGGCCACTGCCGCGAACAATCTTCGGAATCGAACGGAGTCTCAGATCGGGCGAATCGAGAGGCATCGCTATATTGTGCACAATGCCTGGGCCATGGCGGGATCACGAGTCCCGGTTGCCACCATCAAGCGGTTTCATGAGGCCGGATATTCTTCGGCTGCCATCGTTCGTGAATTTCCCGTCTTGACCAAGCAAGACGTTGAAGCAGCAATTCAGTACGAGGTTAAGCGGGTAAAGCGAGCCTAGGCGGCAAGCGTCTTGCTCGCGATGCATCTCGTTATTGATAACAACGTTCCAGACTCTGTTGCAGAAAAATTCGTAGCGCGAGGCCACCGCGTCGAAAAGGTGCGCGACATTTTGGCCGCCGATGCTCCGGATCAGCTAGTCGCGGCATATGCAGACTTAGAGCCGATCCAGAAAGTTAGGATTCAGGAGCAATGAGCTGGCCGGGTCAGGCGTCGGAGCATGATTCGGATCATAGCGAGACGGACAAAGGCGGCGGCGGTTCGTGCGTAGCGCTCGAAGTCGCGCGCGAGGCGTCGATTGTGGC
>JAGWON010000033.1 GCA_028871055.1 Alphaproteobacteria bacterium | reverse complement strand
CGTGGAAGTGACCTATCAGTACCAGATCGCGCCGTGGTGGCAGCTCCAGCCGGATTTCCAGTACGTGATCGATCCGGGCGGCGGCATCCAGAACCCGCTCAACACGACGCAGACAGTCGGCGATGAGGCCGTCTTCGGACTGCGAACGACCATCACCTTCTGATCGGCCGGATGGAGCTACGCGGCAATCCCAACACTGCGCCATGTTAGCGCCCCTCGTCGATCAGGATAGCGCAGCCATGAAGCGCGTGCTCGAACGCGCGCCGGCCCGCTGAGCGGCGTCAGCCTTCGCAGGCTACCGATCGCGTAGGCCCGGACGCACGCGGCGATGCGGCGCCGCCGTCGGCGCAAGCGGGTTGCCCGTCATCCCAGCCGCGCGAAAATCGGGAAGGTTTCGAGCAGCCAGAACGAGAAGCGCGAGAGCTCGTCCGTCATAATCGCCACGCCCATGAGCACGACCACGGCGCCGGCAGCGATCTGCAAGATGCGGCCGACCGTCGCGATCCGACGGAGCGGGCCGAAGACACGGTCGGCGAACAAAGCGGTAAGCAGAAACGGCGCGCCCAGGCCGAGCGAATAAGCGCCGAGCAGCACGACGCCTTGCGAGACCGTGGCGGAGACTGCGCTCATGGTGAGGATGGCGCCGAGCACGGGCCCGATACACGGCGTCCAGCCGAAGGCGAAGGCCAGGCCGAGCACGAAGGCGGCAAGCGGTCGCCCGGCCGGAAGGTCGAAGCGCAGGCGCCAATCGCCTTGCAGGAAGGCGGGCGTCACGACGCCGATCATCAGGACACCGAACAGGGTGACGATCGCGCCGGCGACCAGATTGGCTTCGTAGCGGATCGACAGCAGCAGCCGGCCGACGGCGGTGGCACTGGCACCCAGCGTGATGAAGATGGTCGAGAAGCCGCCGACGAAGAGCAGGCTCCGCCGTAAGGCGACAATCCGGTCTCCCGTGCCGGCGGCGAGACGATCGTAGGGCTGGCCGGCGACGTAGGAAACGTAGGCCGGCACCAGCGGCAGCACGCACGGCGTGAGGAACGAGATCAGGCCCGCGCCAAAGCTGGTCAGCAGGCCGAGGGCTGACAGTTGCGTGATCATCGGTGCTCGCCGGCGCCGGCCGCGTGCCGCCGCAGAAAATTCCGGATCTGCGTCATCATCGCTTGCATTTCCACTCGTCCGTTCGGATAGCGCCAACGGCTTCGCATGCGCACACGGCTCGACCGGTTGCCGCACCGCACTGGCGAGATCCGCGACGCATTCGCCGACCATTCTCGCAGAGCGCCCTGCCGGTTCTTTTGATTTACATCAATGACCTTTTGCTCGCCGTCATCCATCAAGCGGACGGCACCGCGGCGGCGACGTCCGATCGCGGCCGACAGGAGAATGAGTCATGTTGGGCTACGGACCTTACGGAATGATGGGTTACGGCGGCTGGGGCGTGATGGGCTGGATGATGTCGCTCTTCTGGGTACTCCTCATGGTCATCGCGGTGATGGCCGTCGTGTGGCTCGTGCGCGCATCCGCGACCGGCGGCCGTTATCCGCCGCGCAACGAACGGGACGCCAGCGGCCTGGACGTTCTCGGCGAACGGTTTGCGCGCGGCGAGATCAACCGCGACGAGTATTTGCAGAGGAAGCGCGACCTGCTCGCGCACGGTGGCAGCGATTAGCGGCCGAAGCGAGCCAGCGATGTCCGCACCTTTTCTGCGACAGATCGGCCGCGGCCACGCCTGTGAAGCCTCGCACCGACACGGTTCGGTGCGGGTCGATGCGGCGACGCTCGGCGTCGCTGCCGGCATCGGACTTCTCGCCGTTGCGATCCTGTCGAGCTTCTATTTCGGTGTGCTGACGCTGGTCTCCGGCGGGGCCTTCGCCGTCCAGCAGTTCGACGCCTACTGGCCGTTCATCGTCGCGCTTGCGATCGGCTTCGGCATCCAGGTCGGCCTTTTCGTCTATCTGCGGCGCGCCGTCCATGCGGCGGCATCCGGCAAGGTGGTCGCCGCCACCGGCACCACGTCGGGCGCCGCGATGGTCTCGTGCTGCACGCATTACCTGGTCAATCTGCTGCCGGCCCTGGGGGCGACCGGGCTGGTCAGCTTCGTCGGCGAGTATCAGGTTGGCCTGTTCTGGTTCGGCTTGGCGGCCAACCTGGCGGGTATCGCCTATATCGGCCGGCGCCTTTTTTCATTCGCTCACGGAGGATGACCATGCACCATCGCGAACTTCGGCATCTCGGCCTTGTCCTGGCTGCGATCGTCGTCATGCCGCTCGCGGCCGCCGCGCAAACCAAGTCCCTGCCCAGCCGCGAAAATGATCAGGGTCAGGTGATGGTGACGGTCACGCCGCTGGCGCTCTCGAATACGGCCGACCCATGGCGTTTCGACGTGCAGATCAACACCCATGTCGCACCGATCACGCAAGACCTCGCGGCGGTCTCGGTTCTCAACGACGGCAAGGGGCACAAGGAGAAAGCGTCGGCGTGGCAGGGCGACCCGCCGGGCGGACATCACCGCCACGGCGTCCTGATCTTCAAGCCGATCACGCCGCTGCCCGAATCGGTCACGTTGACGATCCGGCAGGTTGGCGCCGTGCCCGTGCGGACGTTTGCTTGGAAATTATCGAATCCCTGAATATCTTGGACAAAGGAGCCCGTACCATGCACACGCGCCGGGAATGGATCAAATGGCTTGTCATGCTGCCCGCGGCGATTGGGCTGGCAAGACGCGGCATGGCGGAGACCAGCGGCAAGGTTTCGCAAGCCGCGGCGAAGTATCAGGACAGTCCGAAGAACGGGCAGATGTGCGGCATGTGCAAGTTCTATATCCCGCCCGGCGGCCAGGCCGGCGCCGGCATGATGGGCGGCGGCAGGGGACCGGGCATGATGACGCAAGCCGGCACCTGCCAGATCGTCGAGGGCAGCATCAGTCCGCGGGGCTGGTGCATTCTCTACGCGGCGATCGGGAGCTGAGCGGCCGACGCCTACCGCCGCGGCTCAGCGCCGCAGCCGGCGCCAGAGTAGCATCGCGCCGATAATCAGCGCGACGCCGAGCCACGAGACGTCGAAGACGAAGGCGTCGCGCGCCACCGCGACGTGAAGCGCCGGCGCACGTAAGAAGGCGAGGAACGAGTCCAAGGTCACGGTGCCCAGTTCAGCAACGCGGTGCGGAGATTCACCCCCACCCTTACCCTCCCCCCTCGAGGGGGAGGGAATGGGAGGGGGGCGAGGCTGCTTTCATCCACGAGTTTTTCTCAAGCCATGGATGCCCGGGTCAAGCCCGGACATGACGACGTATATCAAAGAGAGCACCGGTTGCGAAAGAATCGTGCTCTACTTCTCGCTCTTCTTCCGCATCAGGAACTCGCGGCCGATCTTGACCAGCGGCACGCCGTCGTATTCGACGATGTCGGCGGTGGCGTAGGTCTCGGTCCACGACTCCGGCAGGTAGGAGCCCGTCCCGACCACGTCGATGGGCGCCTCGGCGATCGCCATGGCGCGGCACTTGGCCGGCGTGAAGCCGGACGAGGCGACGATCTTCACCTTGGCAAAGCCCGCGGCGTCGAGCCGCGTGCGCAGATGCCAGATCGCCGCCGCCGAGACGCCGGTGCCGATGAGATAGCGCAGCTCGACCTCGGTGCGATAGCCGCGGATGGCATTGGGCGCATGTTTCTCGAGCACGGCGTACGAGCGCGCGACGTCGAGCTCCTCGATATAGCGGCCGCCATGGGTGTCGAGCCGCACCGCGAGCTTGCCTTCGGCGGCGAGCTCAGGAAAGCGGCGGGCGACGGCGAGCGTGTCGGTCACCTCCTGGCCGAAGTAGTCGATCAGCACGGTCAAGGGTTCGTCGGGAAAGGTTTCCCTGAACATCTCGGCGGCGCGCACGGTCGAGCCGGCGTAGCCGATCAGCGCGTGCGGCATGGTGCCCCGGCCGAGCGCCTGGCCGAAATAATGCGCGGTGGCGTCGGTGGCGTTGCCGACGAAGCCGACGGCGCCGACCTCGCGCTTGGCCGCATCCGAGCCGACCGCAGCGGCATAGGCCATCATTCCGGCCATCTCGGCGCCGGCGCAATGGCGCGCGTCCATCGCCAGGAATGCCGCCTTGGGCAGGTCGACGCACATCGCATAGGCGTTATAGGCGGCGACGCAGGGCGCGCCGAGCTTTTGCAGATAGAGCGTCTCGAGATCGACCAGGTGATAGAGCGAGCCGGAGATATAGGCGATGGGCTCGCCGGCGCCGACCCACGCGCCCTCTTTATACTGTAGATCGAGCTGAAAAGTTGTGCCGCGCGCCCGCGCCGTCTCGTTCAGGAAATCGACCATCAGCCGCGGCGTCGCGATCACCGGCCGGCGCATGAACACGGCATAGGTCACGCGCTTGTCGCCGTGGCGGCGGACGATCTCCTTGGTCTTGTTGAAATAGGCGTCGGTGAGCCGCGCCACCGGATCGTCCGGCGGCGGCGGTGGGCTCGCGCGCCGCGGCGCGGTGCTCAGGACGCGGCTCGCGCACGCGCCGCAGCCACTTGGCCGGCGCGCTTCTTCTTCAATTCCTCGGCGATCATGAAGGCGAGCTCGAGCGCCTGGCCGGCGTTCAAGCGCGGATCGCAATGGGTGTGATAGCGGTCGGCGAGATCGGTTTCGCTCACCGCGCGCGACAGCGGCGTGGCACCGCCGATGCACTCGGTCACGTCCTGGCCGGTCATCTCGAAGTGGACGCCGCCGGCATAGCTGCCCTCGGCTTCGTGGACGGCGAAGAACGCGCGCACCTCGCGCAGCACGTTCTCGACCCGGCGAGTCTTGTAGCCGGTCTTGGAGACGATGGTGTTGCCGTGCATCGGATCGCAGCACCACACCACCTTGCGGCCGGATTTCTTCACCGCGCGGACGAGCGGCGGCAATTTCTTTTCGACCTGGTCGGCGCCCATGCGCGCGATCAGCGTCAGGCGGCCGGGCTCGTCCGCGGGATTGAGGACATCGATGAGCTTCAGCAGGTCGTCGACCGGCAGCGACGGGCCGCATTTCAATCCGATCGGATTCTTGACGCCGCGGATGAACTCGACGTGCGCGCCGTCGAGCTGGCGGGTGCGGTCGCCGACCCAGAGCTTGTGCGCCGAGCAGTCGTACCAGTCGCCGGTGGTGGAATCGACGCGGGTCAGCGACTGCTCGTAGGGCAGCAACAGCGCCTCGTGCGAGGTGAAGAGATCGGTCTCGCGGATCTGCGGCGTGGTCTCGCTGGTGAGGCCGCA
>JAGWON010000026.1 GCA_028871055.1 Alphaproteobacteria bacterium | reverse complement strand
GAAGCACGCCGGCACGTGCGCGCGGATCGCCGAGCTCTCCGGCCGCGGCGTCCCCTCGCGCTGGCAGCGCTCCATCTCCGCGCGCATCGCCCTATCCATCTTCTCGACCGCCACGTAGCTGATGCGTTGCTCGACCATGGTTTCCTCCTCCTTTTTCGGTAAAAGCGTAGCCGCAGCTAACCGTTCCGCCAACCGCATTCCTTTCCTGGCGCAGCCCGGTCAGACATAAGCCGGCTCGCGGCCGCGATCGAGCGCGTTGCCGCCTTCAGCGATGCCGTTGAGATAATTCTCCCATACCGCCAGGTTGACGCTGCAGGCGCGCACCACCGCGTCGGCCGCGCCCTGCCGCTCGGCCTGCTCGGCAATAGTCTTCCAGCCGAGATCCGAATGGGCGATGTCGGCGGCCTCGTGCAGCTCGAAGAATTCGAGGTCGTCGTCCGCGAGGCCGAACAGCTTGCCCCAACGCTGCCGCTCAAGGCCGAACCAGCCGTGCTTGCGCAGCACGCCTTCGCCGTAGCCGGGAATGTTGGCGCGCTCGGCGCAGGTATTGGCAACAAGTCCCTCGAGCCACGGCCGGTTGGACATCAGCGCATCCCATGCGAGCCACGCCATCTGGGTCGAGGCGAGCAGGCGCGCGTTGCGGATCGCTTCACGCTTGAGCCCGATCTTGAGGCCGAGCTCTTCGAGGATCGCCCAATGTGGCTGGCCGCCGCCATGCACGTGGTCGGCGATGATCTCCTCGGCACAGGCGCCGATAATCCGAAGCCGAATGTCCCAGTCTGGGCAGTTGGTGGCGACACGCAGCTTGAGGACGGAGTTACGATGGCGCGTGTTCTGGCGGTGCTGGAAAACGAACATCGTCGCGCGGCCGCGCGTCATCGGCTCGAGGAAGAAGCGCGTGCGGCGTACGAAGGCATCCACCTCCGCGTCGAGCCGCGCGATCACCGAACCGGCGCCGCCTTTCGCCTTCACGCGCATCGCCCGTACCGATGCCGTCATACAGCTCCTTCGCCCGTTTTTTTCGTGCGGCAATCCCATGAGTCGGGGCTGTGCTGGCGATTCTGCCACAGCGCGCGGCCGCGCGCGATATTGGCGCACCGCGGCGCTTCGCTTAAGCTTCGCGGCATGAAGGCCTGCTGGTACGAGAAGACCGGCCCGGCGCGCGACGTGCTGGTGATCGGCGAGATGCCGACGCCTGAGCCCGGTCCTGGCGAGGTGCGCGTTAAGATCGCGGTCTCGGCGGTCAATCCGTCCGATACCAAGGGCCGCAGCGGCTGGCGCGGCCGGCCGATCGGCTTCCCCCGTGTCGTGCCGCACCAGGACGGCGCCGGCACCATCGACAAGGTCGGCCCGGACATCGACGCTGGGCGCGTCGGCGAGCGCGTCTGGGTCTACATGGCGCAGCGGAGCCGGCCGTTCGGCACCGCCGCCGAATACACTGCGGTGCAGAGCGAACGCGCGGTGAAGCTTCCGGACAACGCCAGCTTTGAGGAAGGCGCCTGCCTCGGCATTCCGGCAATGACGGCGCATCGTTGCCTCTATGCCGACGACGACATCGGCGGTAAGGCGATCTTGGTCCAAGGCGGTGCCGGCGCGGTTGGTTTCTATGCGGTGCAGCTCGCGAAGCTCGGCGGCGCACGCGTTGTCGCCACCGTCGGTCGGCCGGAAACCGCTTCGCGTGCGCGCGAGATCGGCGCCGATGCGGTGGTCGACTACACCCGCGAGAACGTCGTCGCGCGCGTTGCCGCGCTGTTCAACAACGCGGCGCCGCTCGATCGCGTGATCGAGGTCGCGTTCGGCAAGAACCTGCAAACCGACGTTGCGCTACTCAAGAGCGGCGGCGTGATCGCTACTTACTCGAGCGACGCGGTGCCTGACCCGGTGGTGCCGTTCACGCCGATGCTGATGAAGGACCTAACCGTCCATTTTGTCCTGATCTACGAAATTCCGCAAAGCGCGCGAGACCACGCGGCGCGCGATATCAACCGGCTGATCGCCGCGGGCAAGCTCAAACACCAGATCGCCGAGGTTTTTCCGCTGGCGCGCATCGCCGAGGCGCACGAGCGCATGGAAGAAGGCCGCGTCGTCGGCAAGCTCTTGGTCCGCCTCGGCTGACGCGTCAGGCCCGTGCGCGCTGCCTTACGTGTCGAGCTCGGGATAGTGGCGAAAGATACCTTGTTCGTTGAGCGGGATGCGGCGCTCGGATGCGAGATAGGCGGCGATGTGCGGCCGCACGGCAACGCGATCGTGCAACGCGTGGATCAGCGGATAGCGCGACTTGCTCCGCGCCATCGCCTTGGGAAAGGCATAGGCCAGACCTTCGACGACCTGGAACAGCGACAGATCGGCGTAGCTCAATCGTGCGCCGGCAAGCCAGCCGCGCGGATTGCGCGTCAATATCCCGTCGAAATAACCGAGGAATTTCGGCAATCGGTCCGCGCGGAAATTCGCAGCACGGCGGCGCGCTTCGGGTTTCTGGTCCTCGTAATAGAGGCCGGACGCGATCGGATGGTGGGTATCGTGGATCTCGACCAGGAAATCGGCAAGCGTGAGTTGACATTGATGGACCCAGAGCCGCCCGGCCTCGTCTTTGGGCGCGAGGCCGTGCCGTCCGCCGAGGTAGAACAGGATCATCGCCGCCTGGGCGATGACGAGCTTGCCTGCCTTGAGGAGAGGCGGCGCGAAGGGCGGCTGGGAGCCCGCCTCCATCAGCCGCATCATCCGGCTCATGCCGCCTTTGGTGCGCGCGACATCGACATAATCGACGCCAGCTTCCTCGAGCGCGAGACGGATGAACTCGCCGCGCCCCTGGATCTCAGGCCAGTAATAGAGCTCATAGCGCATGGCTATTGCACCTTGAGGCCCATCAATCCCGCGATCAGGTTGCGCTGCATCTGTGATGTGCCGGCGGCGATAGTCGCCGCGCGTGCATCGCGGAAATGGCGCTGCATGTCGAATTCCATGTTGTAGCCATAGCCGCCGAAGATCTGCATCCCAAGATTGGCAACCTTGACGTAGGTCTCGGACGCGAAGAGCTTCGCCATTGATATCTCGCGCAGCGCATCCCGGCCTTCCGAAACCATCCAGGCGGCGCGCCACATCAGCGTGCGCGCGGCATCGACTTCGGTCTGCATGTCCGCCACCATATGGGCAATCGCCTGGAAGCTGCCAATGGCGCGGCCGAACTGCTTGCGCTCCTTCGCGTATTCCGCCGCAAGGTCGACCGCAGCCTGGGCGGCACCGACGCTGCCCGCCGCCGAGCAGACGCGCTCGATCTGCAAGCCCGAAAGCACGCAATCCCAGCCGCGGTTCTCGCCACCGATCAGCCGGTCGGCGGGCACGCGCACGTCCTTGAGGAATGTCTCATAGGTGCCGACGCAGCGTCGGCCGAGCATGTCAAGCTTGCGGAGCTCAATACCCGGCGCGTCGTTGTCGACCAGGAACAGCGACGTGCCCTTGCGGTGGTCGGTCTTGGGATCGGTCCTGACGTAAAGATTGATGACATTGCGCGTGGCGCCGGCCCCGGTCGCCCACAGTTTCTGACCATTGATCACGTAATGATCACCGTCACGTCGCGCATTTGTTCGCATCGCTCCGACGTCCGATCCGGCATCGGGCTCCGACATCGAGATCGAAAACTTGACCTCGCCGGCGAGCAGCTTGGGCAGCCAGTGTTGCTTCTGCGCCTCGGACGCGTGGCGCACCAGGTTGAGGCCACAGAACACGCTGCCGCCATAGGCCATGAAGAAATCGGCGCTCTTGCGCGCCAGTTCCTCGGCGACGATGACCAAGTCGATGGCGTTGCCGCCGAGACCGCCATAAGCCTCGGGAAACGGCAGCCTTAGCAGGCCTACCTCGACCCATGCAGCATAGAGCGCGTCGGGATATTCCTGGGCGCGGTCGAGACGGCGCACATAATCGGGTGGCGCGTGCCGATCCATCAGCTTGCGCACGCTATCGCGAAGGATCTGCTGCTCCTCGGTGAAGGCGAAATCCATCGTGCGCTCCGTTAGACGACGCCAGCCGTGCGCAGCGCGGCGATCTCGTCCGCGCCAAGGCCAATCTCGCCCAGCACCTTGTCGGTATGCTCGCCCAGCGCCGGCGGCGGCAGCGGATCGGTTTCGCGCTCGCCGTCGATGCGGGCCGAGCGGCGCATGGCGGTGCGCGCGCCGTAGAGTGGATGCGCGAGCGAATGAAACAGCCCGAGATGCTTAACCTCGGGATCGGCCATGGCATCGGCGATCGAGTTGACCGGCGCCGCCGGCACCTCGTGCGCGGCAAGGCGCTTCATCCATGCGGCGCGCGAGCGTGCGGCGAAGACCGGCCGCAACGTTTCGACCAGCGCGTGGAAGTTCTTGATACGGCCAGGGCGATCCTTGAAGCGCGGATCGTCGCCGATGTCGTGCCGCTCAATCGCCGCCAGCAATGCGCGCCAGAACTTCTCGACCGAGGACGGCTGCAACGCGATGAGTCCGTCGGCGCATTTGAAGACGAAGGCAAGCGAGAAGGCCGCTCGCGTCTCCGGCCCCATCAGCACGTTGCCATGGGTATAGGCGGTGAACGCATCGGGCATGAAATACATGCTGGCCTCGAGCAGCGTGATCTCGATCCGCGCGCCATGGCCGGTGCGCTCGCGCTGATAGAGCGTGGCAATCACGGCGCTGCAGGCCTGCATGCCCGAGACTTGATCCGAAATCGTCGGACCGCGCATCACCGGATCCTCCGGGTCAACGAATAGGCTCATCATGCCCGCTAGTGCTTGGCCGACCGAATCATAGGCCGGCAAGGCGCCGTACGGTCCATCTTCGGTGAAGCCGGCAATCGAGCAATAGACCATCCGCGGATTGACACGCCGCAGCGTTTCCCAATCGAGGCCGAGCCGCTTCATCACGCCGGGGCGAAAATTCTCCACCACCACATCGGCCTTGGCCGCGGCGCGGCGGAACAGCGCCTGGCCGCGCGGCTGGGCGAGGTCGATGGTAACGCTCAGCTTGTTGCGATTGAAGGCGCAGAAATTGTGGCTGTAGCCCTTGGCGTCGGGCCCGGTGCCGAAGATGCGGAATGGATCGCCTTCGCCCGGACGCTCGATCTTCACCACCTCGGCGCCGAGATCGGCGAGCTGCAATCCGACCAGCGGCCCGGCGATGAACTGGCCGAGCTCGAGCACGCGAACGCCCTGAAGCGGACTGGACATGCGCGGCGGATCGTCAGCGGTCGCGGCGATAGCCGCCAAGGCCCGGGCGATAGGACTTGTCATCGAGGAACTGCGACATTCCCTTGTCGCGACCCTTCTCCGGGTCGAGTAAGCGCAGCTGATCCATCTTGGCGAAGAGATAATCCTCGGCGTCGTCCCACGACATGTCGCGCACCTTGCGATAGGCGAGCTTGGCCGCGCGCAGCGCCGCCGGATTCTTCTCGAGCAGCGTGCGCGCGAGCTTCACGGTGCGGCGGCGCAATTCGGCGCGCGGCACCGCCTCGTTGACGAGGCCCATTTGCGCGGCGCGGCTGCCGTCGAAGGTCTCGCCGGTCATGATGTAGTAAAGTGCGTCGCGCTGATTCACCGCCGCGCTGACCGCCTTGGTGACAATGCCGGCCGGAATGATGCCCCAGTTGATCTCCGAAAGACCGAAGGTCGCCTCCTCGGCGGCGACAGCGAGATCGCAGGCGATCAGCGGCGTGAAGGCGCCGCCGAAGCACCAGCCGTTGACCATAGCGATGGTCGGCTTGGGATAAGCCATCAGCCGGCGCCATTGCCATTGCGCATTGGTGCGGAAGATCTTGGCGCGCGCCTCGACCGAGAGCCCGTCGGTCTCGCGGAAATACTCCTTGAGATCCATGCCGGCCGAGAACGCGTCGCCGGCGCCGGTCAGCACCAGGACGCCGCAACGCTCGTCGATCTCGAGCGCGTCGACCACCGCCAACATTTCCGCCGCCAGCGTCGGACTGATGGCGTTGCGCTTATCAGGCCGGTTCATGGTGACCCAGGCGATCTTGTCCTCGAATTCGACGAGGACCGTTTTGCCGCCCGGCACCGCCTGATTGTCGCCCGGTCGCGTCATTGGCGCCTCCGCGATTTGTCGTTTGAATCCGGACTCTTGATAGAGCATGGCGCGCACGTTCGCCAGACCCACGCTGCCCACGCCCGAGTTCAGCCGAGCTCGAAAATGCGCTCGGGAAACCGGTGCAGCCGCTCCGGCGGATCGTCCTCGCGAATCAGATAATTGTCGCAGATCCAGCTGTACGTGGTCTTGGCGAGCCAGGCCGGATGGCACGACAGCACCATGCCCGCCTGGATCGGCATAGTCTCGTCGAAGCGCACCAGTGGCCGCTCGACCATGTCGTAGCCCTGGCCGTGGCAGTGGATGCGCTTTTCCTCGGGCCGGCCGCGGTCGCGGAGGAAGCCGTTATAGGCGTCCCAGATCTCGCCGCAAGCGGCGCCAGGCTTCAGCCGCGCGAGCGTGAGGCGTCGCGCCGCCAGCGCCAATTCGAACTCGTCCTTCATCGCGGCGGTCGCCTCGCCCAGCACGCAGGTGCGGCCGAGCTCGCAATAGAATCCGCCGCCGCCGTTGCTCTCGATCAGGATGGTGAGCTGATCGCCGGCTTGCAGTGTGCGGTTCTGCAGGTGCCGGTTGGCGAAGGGCACGCCGTGATCGGACGGCGCCGAGGCGGCAAGGAAGAGGCCCTGCTCGCTGCCTAGGCCGTGGCCGACCTGCTCGGCGATTGCGGTCAGTTCGATCTCGCGCATTCCCGGCTGTGCCGCCTTGAACACGGCCTGCATCGCCGCATCCTGGAGCGCAGCGGTTGCTCGCATGCGTTCGATTTCCTCCGGACTCTTCACCGCCTTGATCGCGTCGACGAAGTCCGACGCGTCGACGAAGCGCGTATTAGAGAGACGCCCACGCCGCAGCCGCTCGACGAAGGCATGCGGCAGCGAGGCGGTGGCAAGCAGACCGACCGTCGCGCCGACGAAACCTTCGAGCGCGCGCTCGGCAAGTTCGGCGTCATCATGCATCGTATAGGCGGCCGTGGCGAAGCTCGGACCGCCCATCAACCGCCTAACGCCCGGCCGCATGGAGTCCTCGCCGGGCGCGAGGCGGCGGTCCATCCCGAATGGACCCATGCCGATCACGGTCATGTCGTCGTCGCGCGGGAAGACGACGGTCACCGGATAGCCGTTGGTTGCCGGCAGGCCGGTGAAATAGCGGACGTATCCGCCCATGAAATCGTTGTTGGTCTGCATCAGCAGGACGTCGATGTGCCGCTCGGCCATACCGTTGCGTACGGCTGCCCAGCGACGTGCGAGCTCTCGACGCGAGATAGGCGCGAAGAGTCGTTCGGATGGCCCGGTGTTCACGGAAAGCGTCTATAGAAGCGGGGCAAGTGCAGCGGCGACCTGGTCGGGCCGCTCGAGCGGCGTCAGATGCCGTGCGCCTTTGAGGACCGTCAGGCTAGCGCCGCGTATGTCCCGGCGCAGCGCATCGGCCATGGCGAGCGGCGTCGCGTAATCCTCCTCGCCGACCAGGATGGCGGTCGGCGCGGCGATTGTCGGCAGCGCCGCGCGCAGATCGCAAGCGCCGAGCATGCGGCAGCTCGCGGCATAGACCGGGAGATCGTTGCGCAGGAAAACATCCACCGCTTGACGGACCACGTCCGGATGCTGCGCGCGAAAAGCGTCGCTGAACCAGCGCGTGACCTGGAAATCGACCATCGCACCGAGACCCGATTTGAGTGCGCGCGCGGCCCGCTCCGCCCATTGCTGCGGCGCCTCGGCTCCATACCACGCCGTCGTATCGACCAGGCCGAGCGCCGTGACCCGCTGCGGATGCGCGGCGGCGAATGCGAGCGTGACGCCGCCGCCCATCGAGGCGCCGGCAACTAGCGCGGTGCGCCAGCCGACCGCATCGAGCAGCGCCGCAAGATCGGCGGCGAACAGCTCGACCGTATAGGGTCCCGGCCGCTTGTCGGACGTGCCATGGCCGCGGCAGTCGTAGATCAAGACCGCTGCCTCGCGTGCGAGCCGTTCGGCGACCGGGCGCCAGAACGTGTGATCCATAGCCAACGAGTGGACCAGCACCGCGCGTTTCGGTGCCGCGGCATCGCCCAGCATTTCATATGCGAGACGAACGCCATTCGGCAGCGCGACCTGCTTCATGTTCGATCCGACCGTCGTGACGGCATTGGCATCCATTGATCCGCGTTCGCGTGCCCACCGCATGCTAGCGGCCCTCGCCCGCGCTTGTCATCCGCGGACGCCGGGCGGTGGCCAACGCCCGCCAAACGCGCGCGGGTGTCGCCGGCATGTCGAATTCACGCACGCCCTGGGAGGCGAGCGCGTCCATGATCGCGTTCATCACGCACGCGAGCGCGCCCACCGTGCCGGCCTCGCCCGCGCCTTTGACGCCAAGCGGATTGAGGCCGGTCGGCGTCGGCGCGCTTTCGACCTCCATTGCACAGAGATCGCTCGCGCGTGGCATGGCGTAATCCATGAACGACGCGGTCAGGAGCTGGCCGGTCTTGCGGTCGTAGACCACCTGCTCCATCAGGATCTGGCCCAGACCCTGGGCGACGCCGCCGTGAATCTGGCCCTTGAGCGTCAGCGGATTGAGCACCGTGCCGACGTCGTCGACGATGACGTAGCGCTTGAGCTCGACCCGGCCGGTCTCGGGATCGATTTCGACCTCGGCGACATGACAGCCGTTGGGAAACGTGTCGTTCGGCGGCGAGAACGAGCCAGTCTCGTAGAGCCCCGGCTCCACGCCGGACGGCAATTTCGCCGGCTGAAAGGCGATGCGCGCGACTTCCTTGAGGCCGATCGCCTTGTCCGTTCCGGCCACGACGAACCGGCCGTCGGCAAAGACGAGATCGGCGTCGCTGACCTCGAGCGCATGCGCTGCGATCTCCTTCGCCTTGGCGATCACCTTGGCGGCGGCGATGGTGACGGCGGTGCCGCCGATCGCCGCCGAGCGCGACCCCATCGTGCCCATACCGAAGGCGACCTGGTCGGTATCGCCCTCGATGAAGCGGATGTCGTCAGGCGCGAGGCCGAGCCGGTCGCAGAGAATCTGCTTGAAGACGGTCTCGTGCCCTTGTCCCTGGTTCATGGTTCCCATCAGCAGCGTCACGCCGCCGCCGGTATCGAAGCGGACTTCGGCAAATTCCGGACTGGGCGAAGCGGCGCGCTCGATCGGGTTGACGATGCCGACACCGTAGAGCTTGCCACGCCGCTCGGCCTCGGCGCGCCGCGGCGCAACGCCGGCACAATCCGCGAGCACCAGCGCGCGTTCCATGTTCGTGGCGAAATCGCCGCAATCGTAGGTAAAGCCGAGGACGGTCTTGTGCGGCATGGCCTGCGGCAGGATCAGATTCTTGCGCCGCAGCTCGACACGGTCGCGACCAAGCGCCCGCGCCGCGTCGTCGATCAGGCGCTCGATGACGTAAATCGCCTCGGGCCGGCCGGCGCCGCGATAGGGCGCGGTAGCGCTGGCGTTCGAGAACACGACCATGAGGCCAACATGGGCGGCGGGAATCCGGTAAGTGCCGACCAGCGCCGGCAGGCTGGTGAATGTCGAGAGCAGATTGCGGTCGGACGAGATATAGGCGCCAACGTTGGATATCATGTGGACGCGTAAGCCGAGGAACTTGCCCGCAGCGTCGAGCGCCAGCTCCGCCTCGGCGATGCAATCGCGCCCGTGCTCGTCAGCGAGCAGCGCCTCGCTGCGCTCGCACTGCCACTTGACCGGTCGGCCGAGCTTCCACGCGGCATAAAGCACGAGGCGATGCTCGGCATACTGCCAGCCCTTGGTGCCGAAGCCGCCGCCGACATCGCCGGCGACGACGCGGACGCGATGCTCCGGAACCCCGAAGACGCTGGCGAGCATACCCCGGACGCGATGAGGATACTGAACGTCGGCATAGAGCGTGAAGCGGCCGTCGTGTGCGTCGAAGACGCCGACCGCGCCGCGCGGCTCCATGAACTGCGCGTGGACGCGCGAGATCACATAGCGCCGCTTGAGGCGATGCGCCGCGGCGGCAAAGGCGGCCTCGGTCGCCCCGCGATTGCCGATCTCCCAGACATGCGAGACATTGTCGGGATTCTCGTCCCACACGCGCGGCGCTCCCGGCTTCAGCGCGTCATCGGTGTCGACCACTGCCGGCAGCGGCGCATAGTCAATGTCGATCAGCTCCGCCGCGTCTTTCGCCTGGTCCAGCGTCTCGGCGACGACGAAGGCGACGGGATCGCCGACATAGCGCACGCGCTCGCGCACCAGGCCGGGATGCGGCCGCGCGAACAGCGGCGCGCCGTCCGGCCGCTTGCGCTGGAGCTGCACCTTCGGCGTTCCCAGCCCGTCGGCCGCCAGATCGTCGCCGGTGAAAATGCCGAGCACGCCCGGCGCTGCTTTCGCCGCCGCAACGTCGATTCGCGTGAAGCGCGCATGAGCATGCGGCGAGCGCAGCACGTAGCCGCAGGCCTGACCCACCAGCGCCACGTCGTTGATGTAACGGCCTCCGCCTTTGAGGAGACGCGCATCCTCAACGCGCGGCAGCGGCTGGCCAATGCCGAATTCACCCATGGATTGCCGGGTTTACCGGTTCGCTAACCGACCGCATGTGCCTGCGTGCCACGGATCGTGACCGGCTTGGCGTCGAAGAGCACGAAGGCGATCACGCAGGGAACGGTCCCGCGATTGACCCAATTGTGGATGGTGCAGCGCTGCACCAGGACGTCGCCGGCCTTCAGCTGCACCGCCTCGCCGCCGTCGAGCTGCATGTCGATAGCACCCGAGAGCACGACGGCATAATCGATCGATTCGGTGCGATGATTGCGCGGCGCAACACCCGGCGCATATTCGATGACGCGGAAGACCGAGCCGTTCTTCAGCGCCGTGCCCCTGATCCGCTTCGCGCCGTCGCAGTCGTCGTCGTTATCGGCCGGAAGCGATTCCGTCGACCAGATGTTCCAGACCGTCGCGCCGGCTCGGAACGAGGCGACGTCCTGCGAATCCTCGTCGATGATGACGGTCGCCTTGCCGTCCGGCTTGTGGCCGGTGACAACTCTTCGAACGCGCATGCAAGGCCTCACGCGATGGAGGAGGTGGGGAGCAGGAGTACCTGGGAGCGGCATTTTTCGCCAGTCGGAATCCGTTCAGCTTTCGGCATGGCTGACCGAACGGATTCGCGCGGTGGCCCGCGCCCGGAGCGAGCCCGGCGGTCTTGATCCAGGTCAATGTGAGTTTGTCCGGTTCCGTCCAATCGTAGCGCCGGGACCGTCGACCGGCGCGCGAAAAGATCCTGCACCCTTCCGGCGGACGCCCAGCCATCGAACTGAGATGACCAGCGCCCTGCTGACCGACCTCTACCAGCTCAACATGATGCAGACCTACCTGGATCATGGCGAGACGCAGAGAGCGTCGTTCGAGCTCTTCTTCCGCACCTTGCCGCCGCGGCGTGGTTTCTTGATCGCCGCCGGCCTCGAACAAGCGCTCGATTTCCTTGAAGACCTGCGCTTCTCGGCGGACGATCTCGACTGGCTCGCGCGGAGCGGGCGGTTCTCGCGATCGCTGCTCGATTATCTCGCTGCGTTCCGGTTCAGCGGCGACGTCGACGCCATGCCCGAAGGAACGGCGTTCTTTGCTGACGAACCGGTGTTACGCGTCTCCGCGCCGTTGCCCGAGGCGCAGTATTTCGAAACCCGCCTCATCAACATCCTGCACTTTCAGTCGATCATCGCGTCCAAGGCGGCGCGCCTCGTCCTCGCCGCGTCCGGCAAGCTGCTGGTCGATTTCGGCTTGCGCCGTGCGCACGGCGCCGAGGCCGGACTGTGGGCCGCCCGCGCGAGCTATCTCGCCGGGTTTGCCGGCACGGCCACCACCCTGGCGGAGCGCCTTTACGGCATTCCGATCTACGGGACAATGGCGCACTCGTTCGTCCAGGCCCACGACGACGAGGGCGTGGCCTTCGAGAATTTCGCACGCTCGCGCCCGAGAAATCTGACGCTGCTTATCGACACGTACGATACCGAGGCCGCGGCTCAGAAAGTCGTAGCGCTGGCGCCGCGCTTGCGCGTGCTCGGCATCGAGATCGGCGCGGTCCGGATCGACAGCGGCGATCTGGCCGTACAGGCAAAGCGCGTACGGCGAATTCTCGATGCCGGCGGCCTGGCTGGCACGACGATCTTCGTCAGCGGCGGTCTCGACGAGGACAAGATCCGGTCGATGCTGGCGAATGGCGCGCCGATCGCGGGCTTCGGCGTCGGCACCAGCCTGACGACGTCGTCCGATGTGCCGGCGCTCGACTGCGCTTACAAGCTTCAGGAATATGCCGGCGTGGCGCGGCGCAAGCGGTCGGCCGGCAAGGCGACTTGGCCCGGCCGCAAGCAGGTCTGGCGGCATTTCGGCGCCGACGGAACGATGCACGGCGACGTCCTGTCGCTCATCGACGACCCGATTGCGGGTACGCCATTGCTCGAGCCGGTCATGCGCGACGGACGCCGGCTGGCGCGGCCGATCCTCAGCGAGATCCGCGCCACTGCCGCGCGTAATCTTGCGGCGTTGCCGGAGCCTTTGCGCCGGCTCGAGGTCGGCGGCCGCTATCCCGTGCAGATTGCCGATGCGCTGATCCGGCTCGCCGCCGAGGTGGACCGCCACACCGCGCCAAAGCGCATGCGCGAACCAGCGGACCCACGGCGGAGCTAGGCGCGCTCAATCGGCCAAGGCGGCGACCGCCGCTTGCACCATGGCGGCGACATATTCCTCGCGACGACGCGCGGACATTTCCAACACGGTCGACGGCGGAAAAATCGGCTTGCCGAACCGCACGGTGATCGGGCGACGGCGCGGAAAACGCCGCCCGACCGGCCAAGCCGCGAAACCGCCATCGATATAGACCGGCACGATCGGCACGACGCGGCCTTCGACGAGCGCGCCGATGCCGGGAAGAAAGCGTTGCAACCTGCCGTCCGGACTGCGCGAGCCTTCGGGGAACCAGACAAGGTTCCAGCCGCGCTGGAGCGCGAGACGGCCGGCGGCGAGACTCGAAACGGCGGCGCGATCGGGATCGACCGGGATGACGCGCGCGATCCGGCTGAAAAGTCGGCGCAGGCGCGTGTTGAAGACGACACCCGTCCATCCGCCCCAAAAGGTCCGGCGCAGGCGGTCGCGCGGCAGCGCGCTGCCCAATGCGAACGGATCGAGGTAACTCACATGGTTGGCGCAGATCAGGATCGGATCGTCGGGCGGCAGCTGGTCGATACCTTCGACGCGAAGCCGAAACGCCCGGCGCATTGCGAAGCGAATCAGCGGCTCGCCGGCATCGCGCAACACTCCGAGCCAGGGGCCGAGCGGCGCGAACCGGCGGTCATCCGCGACCGCAAGGGCGGTGCCCTTCCCGCTCTCGCGCGCGTCGACAGCCTCGCGCAACAGGTCGCGTACGGTGACGATGCGGGCGATTTCGCGCTCGCGCAGCACGATGGCGAGATCGTGTTCGAGCGCCAGCGTCAGCTCGACCCAACCGAGGGAATCGACGGCGAGATCGAGCTGCAGGCTGGTGTCAAGGCTCAAGGTCCGGCCTGAAAACCTTTGCGCGAGCCATCGCCAGACGGCGGCCGCTGCCGGTTTTTCGAGCAATGCGCGATCTTCGGCGGACAACTCTGCCGGGCCCGGCGTCTCCTCGTGCCGCAGCGCCGCCTCGTAGAGGGCCGGAAGCAGATGCCGGCGGATCTTGCCGAGTTGTGTCCGCGGCAAGGCCTCGCGCGTGATCGCAAATCCGGAGAGCCTCGCATAGCTCGGCAACGCCGCGGCCTTGGCCATCAGGCCTTCGCGTAAGGCGTCTTCGAGGCGGAGGGCGCCAGCCTCGCGTGCGGCGTCAAGGTCGGGCACGACCAGAGCCGCCAGGACGCCTTTGATGCCGAGAAGTGCGACTTCGCGGATCAGCGGTGCCGTCGCGTAGGTATCCTCGAACGCTTCGGGAAAGAGCTTCTTGCCGTCGGCCAGTACGATGGTCTCGGTTTTCCGCGCCGCGATATGGAGATAGCCCTGCCGGTCGAGCGCCCCGAGATCGCCGGTACGGAACCAGCCATCGGCCGTGAACACCGCCCGCGTCCGCTCCGGATCGCGGTAATAACCCGCGAACAGCGACGGACCGCGCGCCTCGATTTCGCCGACGCCGTCGGCGCCGGGGTTGGCGATGCGTACCGCCATGCCCGGAACGGGACGGCCGGCCGATCCGGGACGCGAAGCGCCCGGCGGATTGAACGTCAGCATCGACGAGGTTTCGACCAAGCCGTAGCCGGTGAGCATCTCCCAGCCCATCGCGTCGAGCGTTTCCTCGACCTCGGCGCTGATCGCGGCGCCGCCGCTAACGAGAAGCCGCAGTCGCGACGCCATCTGTCGGCGGAGGGGTCGCAACAGGAACCGGCCGGGTCCGCTCATGCCGCGGCGCCAGGCCCAGCGCGACGAGGCGAGGAGCACCCGCAAGAGCGCAGCCACGGGTCGCGGCCGCGTAGCGATGCCGCGGCGCAGATGGTCGAACAACGCCGTGTAGAGGCGCGGCACGCCGACCAGGGCGGTGACGCGGCCGCGGCGCATGGCGGCGATGAGCTCCGGGCCGCTCACGCCCGCCGGCAACACGATGCCGCAGCCCAGCGCGAGCGGCGTCAGCATGCCGATCGTCAGCGGATACACGTGATACAGCGGCAACGGCAGCAGGGCGCGATCGCGCGGGCCAACGATGCGGATCGCGCACAGGGCACGCACGTTGGTCAACAAATTGGCGTGCGTGAGAGAAACCGCCTTGGGCGTACCCGTCGTGCCCGAAGTGAAAACCATGACCGTTACGTCGTTCGGTTTGGTCGCCGGACCGGCTTCGGCCGGCGTCGTGACGAGACTCCGCCATGCCGTGCCATCCGTGGCATCAGCATCGCGATCCAACAGGACGACCCGACACGACGGCGCGAACGACGATACGCGTGCGGCGTTTGCCGCCGTCGTGAACACGAGCCGGCAACCGGCGGATTGGATCATGTGCGCCAGGTCACGATCGTCGGTCTGCGGATCGAATGGCACCGCGGTCGCACCCGCCGCGATGATTCCCCAGAACGTCACGATCCAGAGCGCGCTGTTGGGCGCGATCAGCCCGACGCTGTCACCGCGGGCGATGCCGCATCGCGCCAATCCGGCGCCGAGGCACGCGGATGTATCCTCCAGCCTGGCAAACGACCAAGTTGCTTCATTCTCGCCGGCAAACGCGACGATTGCGGCTGTTTCGCCATGAGCGGCGAGGCCCTGTCGTAGTTCCTGCAGGGTTTCGAGTTCCGGCATACGCAGATCACACCATCCGCTTTACCTGCCAATCCCGCCAAGCCGGATGAGTTGCCGGCCGCGATCATGGCCCGCTGGCTGGAATGCCGTAACCGGAAGCTGCGAACCGAAGCTCGCTCAGACGGTGTGAACAGCCGCGCGCGCCTTCCGCGACATGGCGGCGGTCATCTTCTCAATGCCGTGCGCCGCCTTGGCGTGCCTAGCGGTCTTGGACATGACCGACTGAGTCGTCCGGCCGCGAGCGACGAAGCCGCAGCCCTTCTTCATATCCTTGCAGCGAAGCTCCTTCATCCGATCCTCCTGGGTTGCACATACACAGATCGAATCAATGCAGGCGGCGAGGGGCCGAAAACGCCCGGTTACCGCTTACTCGCCCGTCGTCGGCGCGTGCCGCAGGCCGGTGCTGCAGTTACTCGCGATCTCGAACACCAGACGCGAGAATTTCTGCGCCGCCTCGCTATAGTCCGCACTGGCCTTGGCGGCGAACCGGCTCTCGCAGTCGACGGCATCCGTAACATCGCGACAGCTTGCGAGCTTCTCCCACATCACAGAATCCTCGAGCAGGCGCGACTGCATGAACTGCGCCATGTCGTGCGAAAGCCTCGACATGCCGCGCGCCCAACATTCGAAGGCGCGCCGATTCATCGCGTACATGGGCTCGAAACCCGTGCTTAACGCCTTGGTCCAGGCGGCTGTCTTGGGCTCTTGGGCCGATTTCACCTCGTCCGGCATGGTACCCTCCTACACATCCAGTTTATCTAAGGTCGGCCGAAGGCGCCAAAACGCATTGATCTGAATCAATGCCGCCGACGGACGACGTCGCCATTTTAAATGCGAGCCGCGGCGTGGAGAGAGCGGGCGAAGCCGGCGGATGAAACGTCCCAGCTGGGGCGCGGCTCACCGGCGGTCGGAACTGCTCTCGATGAAGCGCCGGGACGGGCCCGCAAGCGGTCTGCTTCGAGCGCCCCGGCGAGAGCCTAGGGGTGGAGAAGCAGATCGCTACGGGTCTCGCCCCGCCGGAAACAGGTGTGGCGCACCGCAAGGCTTGCGGAACTGGCGAACAAGCTCCGCTCGGTTGCCCTGAAGCTGGGCAAGAAGCAAATATGCCCCGCCCCTAGGGGCGAGGCTTCTTTGTCGGCGGCGGCACTTGACTCATATCAATGCGGCGGCAATGCGGGGCGCGCTTCCTGTTCCCGGAAATTCGCGCAGGCCTTCATGAGTGCCGACTCCCTCGCCCTCTTCGCCCTGGCTGGAACCGCGGACTATGCCAAGCGCCTGGCGGCGCGGCTCGAGGTGTCGCTTGGGGCGATCGAGGAGCGGAGTTTCGAGGACGGTGAGCATAAGATACGTCCCCTTGTTCCAGTCGAGGGAGTCGACGCGTTCGTCGTTCATGCCCTGCACGGCGACGAGACGCAAACCGTGAACGACAAGCTGTGCCGGCTGCTTTTCCTGCTCGGCGCGTTGAAGGACCACGGCGCGACACGGGTGACGGCGCTGTTGCCTTACCTCTGCTATGCGCGCAAGGACCGCCGCACGCAGCCCTACGACCCCGTGACGCTGCGCTACGTCGCGGCACTGTTCGAGGCCGTCGGCACCGACCGGGTGATCGCCCTCGAAGTGCACAACACTGCGGCCTTCGACAACGCGTTTCGCCGTCTGACACGGCATGTCGAGAGCGCCGAGCTTTTTGCCGAGCACTTTGCATCCTTGGCGAGGAGCGAAAAAATCGTCGCCGTCTCGCCCGATGCCGGCGGCGTCAAGCGCGTCGAGCTGTTCCGGCGCGCCCTGGAACGCAGATCCGGGCAATCCATCGATAACGCGTTCGTCGAAAAATACCGCAGCGGCGGTGTCGTCACGGGGGGCGCGCTGGTCGGTGGTGTCGCCGGCCGAACTGCCATCATCCTCGATGACCTGATCGCAACGGGAAACACGCTTCTGCGCGCGGCCAAGGCCTGCCGCGCAGCGGGCGCTCGCCAAGTGTTCGCCGCGGCGGCGCACGGATTGTTCACCGGCGGCGCACCGGACCTGTTTGCGAGCAGCGATCTGAACGGCCTCATCGTCACCGATTCCGTCCCGGTGCCCAGAGCGATCCCGCCATCGGCCCGGGCGCGGCTGACCATCCTC
Organism: Alphaproteobacteria bacterium; assembly: GCA_028871055.1. Taxonomy (GTDB): domain Bacteria; phylum Pseudomonadota; class Alphaproteobacteria; order ATCC43930; family CGMCC-115725; genus REEB95. The sequence goes on along the minus strand of JAGWON010000026.1, from coordinate 11,517 downwards.
GATACGACCGGGCTCATGGCCGCCGCGATCGCGGCGGCACGCGGATGACCCGGCGCCGGAACGGAGGGGCGGCGACCGATGCCCGGCATCCTGAGGAGGCACAAACCACGTGACGGCCAGCACGGATGGTCGGGAGCGGATCGAAACCGTCGAGATCCCGCCTCTCCGATTGGAGGGCGCGCTCGGAATTCCGGCCTCGCGGCCTGTCGGCTTGGTACTATTCGCCCATGGCAGCGGCAGCAGCCGCCACAGCCCGCGCAACAACTACGTCGCATCCGCGCTGCGGCGCGAGGGTCTCGCCACCGTGCTGTTCGATCTGCTCACCGAGGCCGAAGCGGACGACCGCGCCAATGTTTTCGATATCGGCCTCCTTGCCGACCGGCTGCTGGCCGCCACCGTCTGGGCCCGGACGTTCGAAAAGACCCGGTCGCTGCCGATCGGCTATTTCGGCGCCAGCACCGGTGCCGCCGCCGCGTTGACGGCAGCGGCGCGGCTCGGCCACAAGATCGGCGCGGTAGTCTCGCGCGGCGGCCGGCCCGATCTCGCGGGCGAAGCGCTGACGCGCGTCGAGGCGCCGACGCTGCTGATCGTCGGCGGCCACGACACCGAGGTTCTCGCGCTCAATCGCGCCGCTCTCCGGGCTCTGCGTTGCGAAAGCACCATCGAGATCGTTCCGCGCGCGACCCACCTGTTCGAAGAGCCGGGCGCGCTCGATGTCGTCGTTGGCCTTGCGCTCGAGTGGTTCCTCGCTCATCTGGCCGCGCCGAAGCGGAGGTGACTGGATGCCGTTCGCCGATCGCCGCGAAGCCGGCCAACACCTTGCAATCGCACTCCTGCGCTTCAAGGACCGCCATCCCGTGGTACTGGCGTTGCCGCGTGGCGGCGTTCCGGTGGGCTTCGAGATCGCTACCAAGCTCGGGGCGCCGCTCGACGTGGTGCTGGTGCGCAAGATCGGCCATCCGTGGTCGCCAGAGCTGGCGGTCGGCGCCATCGCCGACGGCGAGACGCCGGAGCGGATTATCGACGAGGACATAGTCTCCGAGCTGGACGTCCCGCGCGCCTATCTTGACGAAGAAGCCGCCCGCCAGTTGCGCGAAATCGAGCACCGCCGACGGCTCTATTTCGAGGACCGGCCGCCGCTCGATATCCGGAACCACACGGCGATCGTCGTCGACGACGGCATTGCGACCGGTGCCACCATGCGCGCGGCGTTGCGGGCGGTACGCAAGCGGAAACCGGACAAGCTGGTCCTCGCCGTGCCGGTCGCGCCGGCATCGACGGTCGACTCTCTGCGGTCCGAGGTCGACGAGGTCGTCTGCCTTGAATCACCAGAAGATTTCGGCGCCGTCGGGCTCTTCTACGCCGATTTTCGCCCGGTCGAAGATGCCGTGGTTGTTGATCTGCTACGGCGCGCGGCGGCGGCGCAAGCGCAACGCGCCTCGGCCGTCAAGCCAAAGCCTTAGAACGCTCGAGCCGTGCCAGCTGCGCCGCGGCCTTGATCTGCATCAAGGCTTGCCGGTCGTTGCGACGCGTAACGTTTATCGCACGTTCGCGATTTCCACCGGGACGGCTCGGATGACCAAGCTCGCCATGCTCGACACCACGGTCCAGAAGACCCACGAGTGGCTGCGTGACGTCAAGGATGGACTCGGCTTCGACAACGATCGAGCCGCCTACGCTGCGCTTCGCGCCACGCTCCATGCCTTGCGCGACCAACTTGCCACCGATCAGGTAGCACAGTTCGGCGCGCAGCTGCCGACCCTGGTCCGCGGCGTGTACTACGAGGGCTGGAATCCGGATTCACACATCGACAGCGGTTCGCGTCGCCCCGACCTTCTCGACGCCGTCCGCCGAGAGTTGCGCGAGCATCTCGAACTGCACGACGCGGAACGTGTCGCGCGCATCGTCTTCGAGGTCTTGGCGATGCACGTGACGCTGGGCGAAATCGGTAAGATCGTCAAGTCGCTGCCCCGCGAAATACGCGCACTGTGGCCTCAGCCGGCGCCGCAAAATGCCCAATAGCGGAACCACTCCCAAACGGAGGGCTGCGCGTCCGCGGTCTCGCGACGGGCGAATGACGCTCACCCGCGCCGATCTCGACGCCATGCCCGCGACCTTACGTCGTCAGCTGTCGCGCTATCTCGAAACCGTGTCCCGATCGCGCGGCGAACAGGTGACGGCGGTGCAGAATTCCGCAGCTGACGCCGCAATGCCGCTCGATCGGCGCCAAGTCGCGGCATTGGTGCGCGATATCAGTTTCCATCGGCTGGGCCGGCCCCTGCGGGCTCTTCTCGATCGTCTCGCAGCAACGGAGAGCCCGCTCGCGCGTTCCAGGCTCGCTACCGTGCTTCCGGCACCTGCGCGTGCGTGGGCCGGCCGCTATGTCGCCGTTCTCAACCGGCTTGCAGCAAAGACGGCGAAGCGTCCAGCGCTCCCCTTCTGCCGCTTCATCCGCAGCAATAGTACCTACGTCATCCATTCGACGACGCGGAAATGGCTGCGTGACATTCTGCCGGCGATCGAGCGCGCCGGCGATCATGAAGAACCCTTGTGGGAGTGATCCCTTAGGCTGCGCGCGCGCCGCTTCGGCACGGCATCCGCATGCACGAGGGCGCGCGCGGCCGCGAGCATGGCCGCGAGGGTTGGCCCGGGCTTGACGGCATGCCATTCCGCAGCGCCCGACCCTTCGTCACCCTGAAGGTCGTGGGACGAGCCGAGCCAAAGGCCGACGAAGGGCACTGCGGCGGTCGATGCTACGGCTGCAATCGCCTGGCGATGCGCGCGACGCACGAAGCTCGTATCGACGATCGCCGTGAACCCCGCGCGTAGCGCTTGCTCCGCGTCACTCGCCAAGCGGCGGTGAGCAGTCTCGGCGGTCGCATCATCGTCGGTGGCCGGCAGTCGCGCGTGGGATGAAAGGCGGAGGACGTCGCGGAAAGCGGTCGCGCTGCGCAGGACGCGGGCACCCGGCACCGGCTGGTACGTCGCTGCAAGCTCATGGGCTATCGATGTCTTGGCGCTGCCTTCGACGCCACCGATCGCGATCAGCCGCGGCGGCGCCGGCTTGAGCAGCGACGACGCCAGCGCCAGATGAGAGCGTGCGGCCGCTGCGTAATATTGGGCTTCGTTCTTGCGGGCGTGGCGCTGCGCAGCGCCAGCGAGCGCATAGGTGCGGGTCGCGGCACGAACTGAGAGCATCAGCGGCAATGCCGCCAACCCCTCGGTCCCGCCCGTCACGTCGAGGTAGCGATTGAGAAGAATGTTGGCCAGCACGTCCAGCCCGCGTTGATGGAGATCCATCAGCAGGAAAGCGAGATCGAATAGGATGTCGATGCAGGAGACCCGATCGGAGAACTCGACGGCGTCGAATAGCGTCGGACGATCATCGAACAGGCAGATATTGGCGAGCCGCAGATCACCGTGGCAGCGGCGGATCTTGCCTTCGCCGCGCCGGCGATCGAGAAGGTCCGCCGTGCGCGCGAGCGCGGCGAGCGACGCCGTGCGCAGCGCCTCGATGCCAGCATGGCCGAGGATCGGCGCCACGGTCAGATGGTCGCGGCGATTGTGCTCGATCGCGTCACGGAGGCCATCGGCGCCGCCGAAGGCGGGCGTGCCTTCCGCCGCTTCGTGAAACGCGGCAATTTCGTCGGCCAGGGCACGGATGAGCTCGGGCGTCAGGTGCTTTTGTTCGGCAAGATGGTCGAACAGATCGCCCTGGTCGAAACGCCGCATTATGACTACCCAGTCGACGATCGGACCGTCCTCGGCGAAGGCGAGATCGCCGCGCGGCAGGCGGCGGATCGCCTGGACACCGAGATAGATCTCAGGCGCCGTGCGGCGATTGAGCGCGAGCTCGGCCCGGCAAGCCGCCTCGCGGCGTTCGACCGTACCGTAATCGAGGGCCGAGAAGGCGATGGCGCGCTTGAGCTTGTACGCGCGATCGTCGACGAGAAACACGATCGAGCAATGCGTCTCGATGCGTTCGACCAATGCGCCGGGAAAGCCGTAACTCGCTGCGTTCGACAAGAACGCAATGGTCTCGTCCTGTTGCCCAGTCGTCATGCAGTAGCCATTCCGATCGCGCCGCGCGCGGCCTTGGCGGAGGCGCGGCAGAGCAGCCGCAGGAAACCACCGGGCCGGAGGCGGAACCTTGAGATGGATCAAGACTTTCCTACGGACAGTCGATTAGCGTGATCTTGACGAAAAGCCGGAGGACCGCAGCCATGGCCTTGCGACTGACCAGCAGCGCCTTCGACACCGGTAGTCAAATTCCGGGCCGCTTCACCTGCGACGGCGACGATTATTCGCCGCCGCTCGCATGGTCCGGCGCACCCCCCGCAGCGCGGAGCTTCGCCGTCGTCTGCCGTGATCCCGACGCCCCGGGCGGCGTCTGGTATCATTGGGCGGCGTTTGGCATCCCGCGCAAGAGCAACAGCCTCGCCGAACATTGCCTGGCGGGCAGCACGGCGCTGCGGCAGGCCGTCAACGACTTCGGCAAGAAGGGATATGGCGGCCCCTGCCCGCCACGCGGTCACGGCCCGCATCATTATCACTTCACGCTCTACGCGCTCGACGTCGACCACATCGACGCATCAAGCTCGGCGCATTGTCGCGACATCGAGAAGACTGCCAAGGCCCACGCGATCGAAACCGCTGAGCTGATCGGAACCTACGAACGATGACCCCCAATACGGCGAATCCGATGAGCGAACGCGAACACATTCTGGCTGCGGTCCGGAAAGCATTGGCTGGCGAGCCGCGGATCGATCTCGGCCACCATCCTCTGCGCTTAAGCTGGACCGCAGGCGACTTCACTATCGAGGGCGAGGTTGCCGATATCGCCGCCAAGAAACTCGCGCTCGAACGCGCCGCGACCGTCAGCGGCGTGGAAGGTATCGTCGATCGGCTGCGTGTCGCGCCGGCCGAGACGATGGGAGACGATCAGATCCGGACGCTTGTGTGCCACGCCCTGCAACAGGACACGGCTTCGCCGCCTGTACGATCTCGGCCTGGAATAAGGGCAAGCTCGACGCCGTCCACGCGCCGACGCCATCGGAGGGGACGATCACCGTGGCGGCGAGCGATGGCGTCGTCACGCTCGACGGTGAAGTGCCCGGCCTTGGCCTCAAGCGGCTCGCCGGTATGCTCGCATGGTGGGTGCCGGGAAGTCGCGACGTGATCAACGGCCTCGGCGTGACGCCGCCGGAAGCCGACGACGACGGCGAGATCACCGATGCCGTCCGCATCGCGCTCGAAAAGGACCCGTTCGTCAACGCCGATCAGATCCGCGTCTCGACGCAGGATGCGGTCGTCGTGCTCGACGGCCTCGTTCCCAAGGCGGCTGAACGCGAGATGGCCGAATTCGATGCCTGGTACGTTTTTGGCGTCGACCGCGTGATCAATCGCATCGAAGTCCGCCCCTAGCGCCGCGCAGCGGGAGAGGCGCGACGCGTCAACCCTTAATGCAAATGATCGGCTCGAGCCGGGCGACCTTGCGCGCGAGGCCCGCAACATGCGCCGCTTCGACGACCGCGTCGATATCCTTGTAGGCGCCCGGCGCCTCCTCTGCGACACCGCGGGCGGACGGGCTCTTGACGACGATGCCGCGCCGGGCGAGATCGTCGATCACCTGTCGCCCATGCCAGCGCTTCAGCGCCTGGTGCCGGCTCAGCGACCGGCCCGCGCCGTGGCAGGCCGAAGCGAAGGCGCGCTCCGGACACGCCGTTGCGCCAACCATGATCGCCGATGCGGTGCCCATGCTGCCGCCGATGAAGACGGGCTGGCCAACCCCTGCGTAAGCCGGCGGCAGATCCGGGTGTCGCGCAGCGAAGGCACGGGTCGCGCCCTTGCGATGGACGAAGAGCCGCCGACGCCGGTCGGCCACTTCATGCACTTCCTCCTTGCAGGTGTTGTGCGAGACGTCGAACAGAAGATCGAGACCGATGCCGGGATAGAAATGGCCAAAGACGCGACGCGTCAGGTGTGTAAGAATCTGACGGTTGGCGAGCGCACAATTGATCGCCGCCCGCATCGCGCCGAGATAGCGCTGTCCCAAGTCGGAGCGGATTGGCGCGCAGGCGAGTTCGAGATCGGGCAGCACGATGCCATGGTTCGGCGCGGCGATTGCCATTTCGCGCAGGAACTCCGTGCCGATCTGATGGCCCAAGCCGCGCGAACCGCAATGGATGCTGACGACGACTTCGCCAAGCTGCAATCCGAACGCCTTGCCGATGGCTTCGTCGTGAATGGCGACAACCTCCTGCACCTCGAGGTAATGGTTGCCCGAGCCCAGGGTGCCCATTTCGTCGCGCTGGCGCTTCTTGGCCTGCGCGGATACGGCGTCGGGAAGCGCACCCGGCGCGCATCCGCCTTCTTCGATCCGGCCAAGATCGGCGGACGTGCCATAGCCCTCGGCGACAGCCCAATGGACGCCGCCCGCCAGCATCGCATCCATGTCGCGCGTATCGAGCGCGATCTTGCCGGTGCTGCCGACGCCAGCCGGTATGTTGCGGAACAGGCTGTCCGCGAGATCGTTCTTCGAAGCCTCGACGTCGGCGCGCCGCAGCCCCGTGAGCAGCGTACGCACGCCGCAGGAGATGTCGAACCCAACGCCACCAGCGGAGACTACGCCGTCCGTGTCCGGGTCGAAGGCCGCGACGCCGCCGATCGGAAAACCGTAGCCCCAATGCGCGTCTGGCATGGCATAGGCGGCGTCGACGATGCCGGGAAGGCATGCGACGTTGCGGATCTGTTCGAGCACCTTGTCGTCCATCTCGCCGAGCAGCGCCACATCGCCGAAGATCACCGCCGGCACGCGCATGTTGCCGGTTGGCGGCAGACGCCATTCGGTCTCTGAGATGCGGGACAGCGGGCCGGTATCCATTGGCGATCCCTCGCCTACACGTCGATCACGCACTGGGCGACCCAGGCGCCGTCGGCACGGCGCTCGACCTTGAGCACGGTGAACGTGGCGCCCTTGGGCTCGACCACCGGCGCATGCCGCAAGCGGTCGACTTTTTCGCCCCAGGCGCGGCCACGGAGACGTCCGTTTTCCAAGGTCACCGCAAAGCGCCCGAACAGCATGTGCCGCACCGCCATCTCGTAAATCAGCTGGTTGAGCCAATCGACGAGCAACAGTTCATCGCTCGGTGCCTGGCATTCGATCTCGACGGCTTTTTCGGCAACGACGCCCGTGGCCTCGGTGACGATCCCCGTCAAGGCGAGCGCCGCGTTTTCGAACGCTTGCTCCTTCGTGCGACCAATCCCTCGGACGCCAATATCGGCGGCATGGGAAAAATGCTCGGCCGCACTTTCGAATGCCATCGTGGCGCCCCTCGTTGTCCGAGCGCCGTCCCGTTCGTTTTGCAGCCGAAAGCGGCCGCGGACGCCACGGATTCCCTTACGGAACGCTATGCCCGAAAGCCTGAAACCGCCCTTGATTCAAATCAAAGCCGCGCACGCCGCGTTCGCTAGGGTGTAAATGGCGCGCGAAACGGTCTCGGGCTGTGTGGCATTTGCCGAGATCCATCGCTCTTCCATCCCTCCGGAGGTGCAGCATGCTGACCATACCGATCGACAGGATCGCCGTCATCCTGGGCCGGGCGTCCGACGTGGAGCCGGCCGATGTGATCACCGGCGATGTCGCCGCCGCGCTGGAGAGTTCAAGCGACAGGCGCACTGAAGAAGAGTTCTTTGGCAATGCGCCGGCCCGCCGCGCGCTAATCGACGCGCTCGAGAGCCTGACGCCCGACGAAATCTACGAGTTGCTGGCGCTGTCCGAGATGGCGGCATTCGATGGTTCCGCTGAGTCTTGGAATTCGGCGGTTCAGCGGGCGCAGGCAATTGCGGCGGACGACGCAATCGACCGGCTCGTGCATGTCCTCGTCTTGAGCGACACCGTCGAGGTCGGCCTCGACCGCCTCGGATACGACGTGCCAGCGGAGCGCAAGGCAGCGGCTGACAACAAGAAGAGAAAGAACATGGCAACATCGACGGAAAAGGCGAAGTTGAAGACGACGTCGAGAACGAAGCTCAAAGCGACACCGAAGCGAACGCACCGGCGGTGAGCGATCCGTCTCCCCGAGAACCGAATGCAACTTCCGATTCAGATCACGTTCCGCAAGATGGCCCCTTCGCCGGCCGTCGAGGCTCATATTCGCGAACGCGCTGCCGACCTCGAGCGCTTTTTCGGCCGCATCATGGCCTGTCGCGTCGTCGTCGAAGCGAGCACGCGCCGCCAGCGCCAGGGCAACATCTATCATCTACGCATCGATCTGACCGTGCCGGGACGCGAGATCGTCGTCAGGCGCGACCCGCCCGAGCACCATGCGCACGAGGACATCTTGGTTGCGGTTCGCGACGCGTTCGACGCCGCGCGCCGGCAGCTCGAGGACCATGCCCGCGCGGTGCGCGGCGACGTCAAGAGCCATGAGACGCCGGACCACGGGCGCGTCGTTCGACTCTTCCCGGATTACGGCTTCATCCGGGTGAACGACGGCAGCGAGGTCTACATGCATCGGAATGCCGTCGTCGGCGACGGTTTCGATCGCCTCGTCGAAGGCGACGAGGTCCGTTTCGTGCTGCAGGAAGGCGAAATGGGTCCCCAGGCAAGCACCGTCGTGCCGATCGGGAAACATCACCTCGTGCCGTGATGGATCAGACGCAACGGCGCCTTCGCCTGTAGCTCGTGGGGACGCCCGGTGGAATCCCGATCGGACATCGCGTCGTTGGCCGACGTTCATTTGCTCGCGGAGCTGACTGCGCTCGTTTCGCGCGCGGCAGCGGCCATCGCCGCCTTAGACGCATCGTCCGTTGTTGCGCGGCAGAAACCTGATTCTTCTCCCGTCACGGTTGCCGACGAGGCCGCACAGGACGTGATCCTGGCCGGCCTGTCGTCGCTCCTGCCCGGCACGCCGGTGGTATCTGAGGAAGCCGTCGGCCCTGTCGGCGCCATCGCGCCCGGTGCGACCTTCATCCTGGTCGATCCGCTCGACGGCACCCGCGAGTACCTCGCCGGCCGGAGCGAATACACCGTCAATGTCGCGGTGATCATCGCCGGAAGGCCGGCGATCGGCGTGATCGCCGCACCGGCCAAAGGCTTGATCTGGCGCGGAATCGTCGGCCGCGGCAGCGAGCGGCTGCGCCTGCCGCCGGGCGCGGCGCCCGACGAGGCGCCGGAGATCGCCGTCATCCATGCTCGACGGCGATCGCTGCATGGCTTCGTTGCAACTGTCAGCCGTTCGCACATCGACGCCCGGACGGAGGCCTTTCTCGCCCGCGTGCCGGTGATCGAACGAATTGCCTGCGGATCGGCGATCAAGTTTTGCCGGATCGCGGAGGGCTACGCCGACCTCTATCCGCGGCTCGCACCGACCATGGAATGGGACATCGCCGCCGGTGACGCAATCCTCGCGGCCGCAGGCGGCACGGTGACGACGCCAGACGGCGCTCCGCTCGTCTACGGCCGGTCGGATGTCGGCTTCAAGGTTCCCGCCTTCGTCGCCTGGGGCGATCCAGCGGCGGCACGCCGCGTTCTGCAAAAGTCGTAAGCGGCAACGCGATGCGATAGCGCGTCGCGGATAACGCCGTCGCGCGATGCTAGCGCATGGTGCGGGCGAGTAACGGCCGGAGCGCCGCAAGCGACCGCGTATTCAGTACGTCGGCCTTTTCCAGCCAGCCGCGCCGGGCCTGGAAGACGCCGAAGCGGAGATTCCCCAGCTCTTCGGTGCGGTGGGCGTCGGTCGCGATGCTCACTAGCACGCCCACTTCCTTCGCCATCCGGCAGTGCGCATCGATCAGATCGAGTCGCTCCGGATGCGCATTCAACTCGATGAAGCAGCCGCGGTCTTTCGCGGCGCCGATGATTCGCGGCATGTCGACGTCATACGGCTCGCGCTCGCCGATGAGCCGCCCGGTCGGATGCGCGAAAACCGTGAAATGCGGGCGCTCCATCGCGCGCAGGATGCGCCCGGTCTGCTTGTCGCGCGAGAAATGGAAATGGCTGTGCACCGATGCGACCACGAGATCGAGGTGACCGAGGGTCGCATCGGGCAGATCGAGCTTGCCGTCTTCCAGGATGTCGACCTCGATTCCTTTGAGAATCGTGATTCTGGGGCTGGTCGCGTTGAAGCGATCGATCTCCTCGATCTGTTTCAATAGGTGCCTGCTGTCGAAACCGTGCGCCATCGCAATCCGCTTCGAATGTTCGGTGATGGCGAGATACTCGAACCCGCGCTCGTGCGCCGCCCGCGCCATTTCAGTCAGCGTATTGTGACCGTCCGTCGCTACGGTATGGACATGCAGATCGCCACGAAGATCGGCGAGTTTGACCAGCGTCGGTAGTTGGCCGGCAGCGGCCGCTTCGATCTCGCCGCGGTTTTCACGCAACTCGGGCGGGATGTACGGAAGGCCGACTGCGCGATAGACCTCGGCCTCGGTTTTACCGCCGACGCGTCGGCCTTTCCGGAACACTCCGTACTCGTTGATCTTCAGGCCGCGCCGTTGGCCGAGCCGCCGGATGGCGATGTTATGGGCCTTGCTGCCGGTGAAATAGTGCAACGCGGAGCCGTAGCTGCGCGGCGGCACGACGCGGAGATCGACCTGAAGGCCCGACTTGAGGACGACGGTGGCGCGGGTGTTGCCGCGAGCGGCGATCTTTTCGACCTCCTCGTACTCGGTAAATCGCTTGACCACCGGCGCGGCGCGCGGTGCCGTAACCAGAATGTCGATGTCGCCGACCGTCTCCTGGCAGCGGCGATAGCTGCCGGCGGCGGCGACCGTTTCGGCATGCGGCGTATCGCGCAGCCAGGCGAGCAGCGGCTCGACGTAGCTTTCGGCGAGCGCCAGCTTCAGCCGCGATGGCGCAGCGGCATGCGTTTCGAGCGCCTGTCGCAGCCGTTCCTCGGTGATCGAGCCGAAACCCGGCAGGGCACGGATGCGGCCGTCGAGCAGGGCGCGATGCAGCTGCTCGAGAGTATGGACGTCGAGCTCGTGATACAGGGTCTTGACGCGCTTCGGCCCCAGGCCCGGCAGCTTTAGCAGCTCGGCGGCGATCGCTGGCGTCGCCTTGCGCAGCTGATCGAGTAGCGGCAAGTGGCCCGTCCTGACGATCGTCTGGATCTTGTCGGCCAAATCCTTGCCGATGCCGGGCAGCTCCGAAAGGTCGTCGCCCCGTTTCAACATGACCGCGACTTCGGCGCCGAGACCGCGGATCACGCGCGCGGCGTTGCGATAGGCACGTACCCGGAACGGGTTGGCGTCCTCGAGCTCGAGTAGGTCGGCGATGTCATCGAGCCGCTGTGCGATATCGGGATTATGCGCAAGCACGACCGGGACCTTTCTCCGGCGGAAGGCTGCACCCCACGGCCGGACCCGGCTGCGGCATCGAAAATGCTGGCCGTTTGCAGCACGCAGTGCCTTGATCTAGCTCAAGCGACCGGCACGCTTGGCCTCTCGGCGTGCACTAGGCGATGGACGAAGGCATCGACGAACGTCGACAGGCCGAGCGTGCCGAATTCG
>JAGWON010000025.1 GCA_028871055.1 Alphaproteobacteria bacterium | reverse complement strand
CCCAAATCGCCGATCTACGGCATGCCAATTCTCGACGTCGAGAAGGCGAAGACCGTGCTGTTCGTGAAGCGCTCGATGGCCTCGGGCTATGCTGGCGTCGAGAACGAGCTGTTCTTCCGCGACAACACCATGATGCTGTTCGGCGACGCCAAGAAGATGTGCGAGCAGATCGTGAAGGCGCTCGCCTAGGCAGATGCCTTGAGGCTCCGAGCAAGCGCCTCGAGCAGCGGCGTCTGACTTTTGTTGATCTTGCGTTTGGCTTCGGCGAGCGAGAACCAGCCGCCGCGATCGATTTCCGGAATCTCGATGCGCTTGCCCGAGCGCGGCGGCCACTCGATCGTGCAAGTGTTGCTGGCGATCGCCGTCTCGTCGACTTTGCCCTCGACCGCCCAGGCGACCACGGTTTTGCCGCTCGGCAGGCGGCAGGACGGCAGCTTGGCGAATTCGCCGTCGACCGTCTGACCGGTCTCCTCGATGAATTCACGCCGCGCGGCCGCCAGCCCATCCTCGCCGGGCGCCGGCTCGCCCTTGGGGATGCTCCAGGCGCCGAGATCCTTCTTCACCCAGAACGGTCCGCCGGGATGGACGAGAAAGACCTCGGGCTCGCCGCGGCGGCGGCGATAGACCAGCAATCCGGCGCTGCGTTTCGGCATGTCCGTCAACGATAAAGCCGCCGCGGGCATCCCGAGCGGCTTTCGATGTTACGTTCGTGCGGCGCGCGGCTAATAGCCTTCGCGCTCCAAGCGCTTGCGCAACAGCTTGCGGTAGCGGCGGACGGCTTCGGCCCTTTCGCGGGCGCGGCGCTCGGACGGCTTCTCGTAATTGCGACGAATCTTCATTTCCCGGAACAGGCCCTCGCGCTGCATCTTCTTTTTGAGCGCGCGAAGCGCCTGATCGACGTTGTTGTCGCGGACGAGAACCTGCACGAGAGCGTTGCTCCTTTCGCCAATACGAAATTATGAGCCAATCCCCGACCCGGTCCAAAGGGACCGGCTCAAGGGGCCGCTAAATATCACCAAATTGGGGCTTTGTGAAGACCGGGACGCCGCCGGCGCGACCGTTCCCGGTCGGCGTGGCTTTTGCGCCGCACCCGCGCGGCTTATAATGGCGCCATGGCCATTCTCAAGATCGCCCGCATGGGCCACCCGGTGCTGCGCGACAAAGCGTCACCCGTTGCCGACCCGACGGCGGCGGAGATCCGCACGCTCGTCGCCGACATGATCGAGACCATGCATGACGCGGGCGGCACCGGCCTGGCCGCGCCGCAGGTCCATGTGCCGAAGCGCGTCGTGATCTTCCAGGTATCGGAGGGGCGGTTGACCGGCCGCGCGCTCGACCGGCCCCAGGAGCTCACGGTCCTGGTCAACCCGGTGATCGAGCCGCTGACATCCGAGACCGAGCTCGGCTGGGAAGGGTGTCTTTCCGTGCCAGGCCTGAAAGGTGCGGTGCCGCGCTTCACCCGTATCCGCTACCGCGGCGCCGGTCTCGACGGCGCGCCGATCGACCGCACCGTCGAGGGTTTTCACGCCCGCGTGCTGCAGCACGAATGCGACCATCTCGACGGCATCCTCTATCCCCAGCGCATGACCGATCTGCGGCTGCTGACTTATCTCGAGGAAGGCGCGCGCTTTCCGGTCGATATCGGCGTCGTGCCGGATGCCAACGCGGCGGAGTGACATGGACGACCGCGCGCTCAGAGACAAGGTCGTTCTGGCGATGCTGCCCGACGTGCCGTTCGAGGGCTGGAGCCGGCGCGCGCTCGCCCATGCGGCTCGGCGTCTCGATCTCACCGAGGCCGAATCCGCCTCGCTCTTCCCGCGCGGCGCGCGCGACGCGATCGCGGCATTCAGCGATTGGGCCGACCACAAGACCGAATTGGCCCTCGCCCGCGAGAATTTCGCGCGCCTCAAGCTGCGCGAGCGCATCGCGCTCGGTGTCCGCACCCGGCTCGCGGTGCTCGAGCCGCATCGCGAGGCGGTGCGGCGCATGCTGGCGTTCCTGGCGCTACCGGCCAATTTACTCCTGGGTCCCCGCCTGCTCTATCGCACGGTCGACATGCTGTGGCACGCCGCCGGCGATCGAGCGAGCGACTTCAGCTTCTATACCAAGCGCGGCCTGCTCGCCGGCATCTATGCCGCAACCACGCTCTACTGGCTCGACGACAAGTCGCCGGACCATGCCGCCACGGCCGAATTTCTCGACCGCCGCATCGCGACGGTGATGCAGATCCCGAAATTGCGTGCCCGCGCGGCCGAGAGTTTCAGAGCCTTCGTGCCGGCCCGCTTCCGTAACGCCGGCTAGCCTTTCCTCCGTCGGCGAGGGAGCTTGGGCCGCGCGGCATTCTGCCGCTTGCGGAAGGCGTCGAGCCGCGCCGCCACGTTCCGGTCGCCGAGCGCCAGGATCGCAGCGGCCAGCAGCGCGGCATTGGCGGCGCCCGCCTTGCCGATCGCCAGCGTGCCTACGGGAATTCCGCCCGGCATCTGCACGATCGAGAGTAGGCTGTCGATGCCCTTGAGCGAGCGGGTCTCCATCGGCACGCCGAGCACCGGCACCGGGGTCATCGCGGCGGTGACGCCCGGGAGGTGCGCCGCCCCGCCCGCTCCCGCGATCATCACCTTGATGCCGCGCGCTCTGGCGGATTGCGCGTAAGCGAAGAGCCGCTTGGGCGCGCGGTGGGCCGAGATGACGTTGACCTCATAGGCGATCTTGAGCCGCTCGAGCATGCGCGCGGCGTGACGCATGGTCTTCCAGTCCGATTGGCTGCCCATGATGATGCCGACCGGCTTCGCGCGCTTCATTCCGCCGCCCCGTGCAGGAAGCGCGCATTATAGGAACGCGCCGCCGTCGGGCAAGTGCGGTGGACGCGACCACTCACCGCTAGAAGATCAGCTTGACCCCGGCCACCGCTAGAGTCGCGGCGAGGATATAGCTCAGCATGGCATCCGGCACCCGCGGCGCCGTCCAGCTGCTAAGCACGATACCCGGAATCGAGCCCACCAGCAGCGAGCCCAGCAGGCTCATGCTGATCGTGCCCATCATCCAATGGCCGAGTCCGGCCAGCAGGGTCAGCGGCACGGCATGGGCAATGTCGGAGCCGACGATGCGGACGATCGCGTGGTAGGGATAGAGCATGACCAGCACGGTCGCTCCGAGCGCGCCGGCACCGACCGACGAGATCGAAACCAGCATGCCGAGCACGGCGCCGGTCGCGACCGTCATCCGGGCCGCCCGCCGCGCGTCGAGTTCGCCGACCGTCGCCATGTAGAGCCGCAGGATCGGCCGGCGGAACGTGAGCACCAGCGCGGTCGCGAACAGCGCCAAGCTCAACACCGTGGTGATGAGCCCGTGCGCCGCGCCGCCGGTGATATCGAACTTCGACAGAACGAAAAGCGTCAGCGCGGTCATCGGCATGCTGCCGGCGGCAAGCCGAGCGACGATGCCCCAGTCGATGGTGCGGGTCAGGCCGTGGACCAGCGTGCCGCCGGTCTTGGTCGCCGCGGCGTAAAGCAAGTCGGTGCCGACCGCCGTGGACGGGTGGATGCCGAACAGCAGGATCAGGATCGGCGTCATCAGCGACCCGCCGCCGACGCCGGTCATGCCGACGAGCGCGCCGACGAAGAAGCCCGCAACTGCGTAGAGGGGCTGGAATCCGTGAATGGCGGTCATGGGAGGCGGAAGTGTCCAATAGCGTGAGGACGCCCGCAACCCAAACCTCGTCGCGGCAGCCGCGTGATGTGAGCTTTTGCGTGCTGGCGCGCTTTTTGCCATGATCCCGCGCGATGGCAAGCGGGTCGAACCGCGCAGCGAAGAAAAAGCCGGCGCGCAAGCGGGCCGGCGTGGCGTGGCCGCAGCGCCGCGCGATCGACCGCAAGCTCGCGCGTCTCGCGCTTGCGCTGGTCGAGACCAAGCGCGCGTTGGCGCGGGCGCAGGACCGGGTCGCCGAACTCGAGAAGCAGGCCGACGAGGACCCGCTCATGCCGATCGCCAACCGTCGCGCCTTCCTGCGCGAGCTCGCGCGCATGGTGGCGTTTGCCGCGCGCTACGACATCGGCGGCAGCGTCATCTATCTCGATCTCGACAACCTCAAGACGATCAACGACACCCACGGGCACGCCGCCGGCGACGCCGCGCTGCTCCAGGTGGCACGGCTGCTGACCGAGACCGTGCGCGCGAGCGACGTGGTTGGCCGCCTCGGCGGCGACGAGCTCGGCGTGCTGCTGGTGCAGGCCGACCGGGAAGCGGCTGAGCGCAAGGCGGCCGAATTCGCGCGGCGCATCGAGGCCGAGCCGCTGCACTGGCAGGGCCGGCGCGTGCCGCTCACCATCGCCTTCGGCGTGCACGCCTTCGCCAGCGGCGAAAACGCTGAGGAGGTGATCGCCGCCGCCGACCGCGCCATGTACCGCAACAAGCGTGCCGCCGAGCGGCGCTTCAGGCGATGATATCGGGCAGCAGCTTGCTTTCGAGGCGAGCCAGCAGGTCCTTGAGCGCGAGCTTGCGGCGCTTCAGGCGCTGCATCTCGATGGGATTATAGGGCGCGCCTTCCTCGAGGCGGCGGATATCCTCGTCGAGGGCGCGATGCTCGGCCTTGAGCTGCTGGATCTTGGCTTTGATCGCTTCGATCTCGAGGTCCATCGGGGATTGGAAACCCTGCCGCGCAAGGATGCTTTAGTATAGCAAAAAAGCCGGCCGGGGTTGAGCCGCATGGAGCCCGGGCCGGGCGCCGCCAAATCGCCGGATTGGCGCGGCGCGACTCCAGATTTGCGAGGAGAATACGCGATGCCGGCCGCCCGCACCGACCCGCCGCCGAAGCGTACCATCGGCTTGCTGACCAGCGGCGGCGACTGCGCCGGCCTCAACGCCGTCATCCGTGCCGTGGTGGCGCGCGCTCAGAGCTACGGCTGGACCGTGCGCGGCATCCACCAAGGCACCCGCGGCTTGATGCGGCGCCCGGTTGAGTTCACGACCCTTGATCCCGCGCGCGCCGGGACGGACATCCTCCGGCTCGGCGGCACGATCCTCGGCACCACCAACACTGGCAATCCCTTCGCTTTTCCGATGCCCGACGGCCGGAAAGTCGACCGCTCGGCCGAGGTCATCGAGGGCGTGCGGTTGATGGAGGTCGATGCGGTCGTCGGCATCGGCGGCGACGGCAGCTTCGCCATCCTGCGCCGGCTGGCGCGGCAGGGCGACATACCCTTGGTCGGCATCCCAAAGACCATCGACAACGATGTCGGCGCGACCGAGCGGTCGGTCGGCTACGATACCGCGGTGATGGTGGCGACCGAGGCGCTCGACCGGCTGACGCCGACGGCGGCGAGCCACGCCCGCGTGATGGTGCTCGAGGTGATGGGGCGCGACGCCGGCCACATTGCGCTGGCAGCAGGCATTGCCGGCGGCGCCGACGTCATCCTGATTCCCGAGATCCCGTATCGCATCGAGGCGGTCGCCGCGCATATCGAGGCGTTGCGCCGCAACGGCCGCAATTTCGCGCTGGTCGTCGTCGCCGAGGCCGTTCCCGACCGTACCGGCGAGCGTGTCCGGCGCCAGCAGGCAAGCGGTGCCTTCACCTATGGCGGCATCGGCGAGATCGTCGCGCATGCGATCGCCAACCTGACCGGCGCCGAGACCCGCGTCACCGTGCTCGGCCATGTCCAGCGCGGCAGCCAGCCGACGTGGAACGACCGGCTGGTCGCCCAGGCCTTCGGCGTCCACGCCGTCGATCTGATCGCCGCCGGTCGCTTCGACCGCATGGTGGCGTGGCAGAACCGCCGAGTCGTCGACGTGCCCCTGGCCGACATCATCGACCGGCCACAGACCGTTGAGCCGGATAGCCCGCTGGTGCTCACCGCGCGCGGCCTGGGAATCTGCCTGGGCGAAGACTAGCGGCGAATCGCCGCGCGTCGGTCCTAAGGCCTTTGCTCCAAAGAAAAATTCGGCTGCGACACAAAGTTTCACCACTTGTCACTTGGAGCGGCGGGCCTTACGGCGTTAGTCTTGGTGACTTTTTGATGTCATTTCCGCCCGACTTCTGGAGGAGCCATGACGTTGGAAGATCGTATCGAAGAGCTTCGCGCCCGTCACCGCACACTCGAAGATCAGATCAACCGCGAAAGCCACCGACCGCTCCCCAACATCGAATCCCTCTCCACCCTGAAGCGACAAAAACTCCGAGTAAAAGACGAACTGGTCCAGCTGGAACACGCGCGCTAGCGCAAGCCGGCTGTTCGCAGCACAGGTCTAGCGCACCGGCGCGAGACGCACTGTCGCGTCGACCGTGACCGCGACCGTGGCGTCGCCGGTTGCGGCGACCGGCGCCGGCATGCCCGCAGGTGCCGCCGCGGCCATGAAGCGAATCGGCACCGGCGGAACCGACACATTGCCGACATGGAGCTCGGTATAGCGCTCGACATGCGTGCCGAGCGTCGCCGCGATCCGCGCCGCGCGCGCGCGAAGCTCCTTCAGCGCGGTATCGGTTAGCTCGTCCTGTGCGGTTTTGGCTGCCGCTGGCGACAGCTCGGCCGCGAGATTCGACAGGGCCAGACCTTCCTCCTGCAAGGCGCCAACGAGGCTCAGCAGTGTCGCGAAATCGCCCGAGCCGAGGCGCAGGGATTGGCTCCCGCGCCAGCGGGTCACGTTCGCCTTGGCGTCGCGCTCCTGATAGACGCTATAGCCTGCCGTCTCGACGGTGACGCCCGTGGCGGCCTTGGCGCGCGCAAGCGCGGCCGTCATGCGACCGTTGACCGCGGCCTGGACCCGGACCGGATTGGCGCCGATCGCTTCGACGCGGAGCTCGGCGTGCAGCCGGTCGCGCGGCAGGGTCTTTTCCGCGCGCTCGGACAGGGTCAGCGTCGTCCCCGGCGACGCGGGAGCGGGCGGCGGTCCCGGCTGGGCCAGCGCCGGTGCCACCAGTAGGACGCCAAGGACCGTAGCGATCAAACCAGTCCGGATCATTTGAGCCTCCTCGCATGCTCACGCAGCACGAATTTCTGGATCTTGCCGGTCGAGGTCTTGGGCAGCGGGCCGAACACCACCGTCTTCGGCACCTTGAAACCGGCCATGTTGGCGCGGCAGAAGGCGATGATGTCTTCGGCGCTGGCCCGCGCCTCGGGCTTCAACGTCACGAAGGCGCACGGCGTCTCGCCCCATTTCTCGTCCGGCCGCGCCACCACCGCCGCCTCCATCACCGCCGGGTGCCGGTAAAGCACGCCTTCGAGCTCGATAGTCGAAATGTTCTCGCCACCCGAGATGATGATGTCCTTGGAGCGGTCCTTGAGCTCGATATAGCCGTCGGGATGCGCCACGCCGAGATCGCCAGTGTGGAACCAGCCGCCGGCAAAGGCTTCGTTGGTCGCCTTCGGATTCTTGAGATAGCCCTTCATCACGATGTTGCCGCGCATGAAGACCTCGCCCATGGTCCCGCCATCGCGCGACGTCGGCGCGAGAGTACGCGGATCGGCCACCATGAGGCCCTCGAGCACCGGATAGTTGACACCCTGGCGCGACTTGAGCGCGGCTTTTTCTGACGCCGGGAGTTGGTTCCATTCGTCATGCCAGGCGCAGACCACCGCAGGACCATAGACCTCGGTCAGGCCATAGACATGCGTGATCGCGAAGCCGAGCGTCTCCATGCCCTCGATCACCGCGGCGGGCGGCGCCGCGCCCGCCGTCATCATGGCGATGCGGCGACCGAAGTCGCGCTTCACCTGCGACGCCGCGTTCAGCAGCATGTTCATGACGACCGGCGCGCCGCACAGATGCGTCACGTTGTGTTCGGCGATCGCGGCGAAGATCGCGCCCGCCTCGACCCGGCGCAGGCAGACATGCGTGCCCGAAAGCGCCGTCACCGTCCACGGGAAGCACCAGCCGTTGCAGTGGAACATCGGCAGCGTCCAGAGATAGACCGGATGCGTCGGCATGTTCCAGACCAGGACGTTGCCGAGCGCGTTCAGATAGGTGCCGCGGTGGTGATAGACCACGCCCTTCGGGTTGCCGGTGGTGCCCGAGGTGTAGTTGAGCGCGATCGCGTCCCATTCGTCGGCCGGCCCCTGCCAGTCGAACGCCGGATCGCCCGACGCGAGGAAGCGCTCGTAATCCATCTCGCCCAGAAGCTTGCCTTGCGGCGCGAGCGCATCGTCGATGTCGATCACCAGCGGTCGCTTTTTCAGCGCGGCGAGCGCAGGCTCGATGACAGCGGCGAATTCGCGGTCGGTGATCAGTGCCTTGGCCTCGCCGTGTTCGAGAATGAAGGCGATGGTCGCGGCGTCGAGCCGGACGTTGAGCGCGTTCAGCACCGCACCCGTCATCGGCACGCCGAAATGTACCTCGAAGGCTTCCGGCGTGTTGGCAGCCATCACCGCCACGGTGTCGCCCTTGCCGACGCCGCGCTGTTGCAACGCGCTCGCAAGCCGACGGCAGCGCGCGTAGCTCTCGGTCCAGCTATAGCGTCGCGTGCCGTGCACCACGGCGGCCCGGTCGGGATAGATCGCGGCAGCGCGGGCGATGAAGCCCAGCGGCGACAGCGGTACATAATTGGCCGGATTGCGGTCGAGACCGGTATCGTAGGCGCTGCCCATGGCGTTTCGTCCTGCGGCTTCACAAAGCGCCGCCTTTGCCGCACAGTTGTAAGGGGAGAAAACGCCAATGGCCAGTCGCTACGCGGAGGCTCATCGCCGCTCGCTCATGGACCGCGAGGGATTTTGGGCCGAGGCGGCCCAGGCGATCGACTGGGAAAAGCGGTGGGACGCGGTGCTCGATACGAGCCGGCCGCCGTTCTACCGCTGGTTCAAGGGAGCGCGGCTCAACACCTGTTTCAACGCCCTCGACCGGCAGGTGGACGGCGGCCGTGCCGAGCAGACCGCGCTGATCTACGACAGCCCCGTCACCGGCACGGTGCGGAAATTCACCTATCGCCAATTACGCGACCAGGTCGCGCTGCTGGCCGGCGTGCTGCGCATGCATGGCGTGCGCAAGGGCGACCGGGTGCTGATCTACATGCCGATGGTGCCCGAAGCGGCGATGGCGATGCTCGCCTGCGCCAGGTTGGGCGCGATCCACTCCGTTGTATTCGGCGGCTTCGCCGCGCCCGAGCTGGCAACGCGGATCGACGACGCCAAGCCGCGACTCGTGCTTTCGGCCTCCTGCGGCATCGAGATCAACCGCGTCGTTCCCTACAAGCCGCTCCTCGATCAGGCGATAGCGCTCGCCGAGGCGAAGCCCGAAGCATGCTTGATCCTCCAGCGCGACCAGCTCAAATGCGAACTGATCAGGGACCGCGATTTCGATTGGGATGAGGAAGTCGCCAAAGCTTCGCCGGCGGCTTGCGTCACGGTCGAGGCGACCGATCCGCTCTACATCCTCTACACCTCGGGCACGACCGGCATGCCCAAGGGCATCGTGCGCGACAACGGCGGCCATGCCGTCGCGCTCGCCTGGTCGATGAAGAACGTCTACGGCATCGAGCCGGGCGAGACCTGGTTCACCGCATCGGATGTCGGCTGGGTGGTGGGACATAGCTACATCGTCTACGCGCCGCTGCTCTATGGCCTGACGACCATCCTGTTCGAGGGCAAGCCGGTTGGCACGCCCGACGCTGGCACGTTCTGGCGCGTGATCGCGCAGCACGGCGCGGTCGCCATGTTCACCGCGCCGACGGCGTTTCGTGCCATCAAGCGCGAGGACCCGGACGGCGCGCTGATCCGCAGGCACGATCTGTCGAAGTTCCGCACGCTGTTCCTCGCCGGCGAGCGGGCCGATCCGCCGACCGTCGAATGGGCCGAGAACCATCTCAAGGTGCCGGTCATCGACCATTGGTGGCAGACCGAGACCGGCTGGGCGATTGCCGCCAATTGCGTCGGCCTGGGCCAGCTTCCGGTGAAGCACGGCTCGCCGACCAAGCCGGCGCCGGGCTATGACCTGCGCGTGCTCGATCCCGCGGCCAAGGAGATGAAGCCCGGCGAGATCGGCGCGCTCTGCGTCAAGCTGCCGATGCCGCCCGGCTTCGCGCCGACGCTATGGAATGCCGACGACCGCTTCGTCCAATCCTATCTCGCGGACTATCCGGGCTATTACCTGACCGCCGATGCCGGCTACCTCGACGCGGACGGCTATGTCTTCGTCATGGCGCGCACCGACGACATCATCAACGTCGCCGGCCATCGCCTGTCGACCGGTGCGATCGAGGAGGTGCTGGCGGCGCATCCCGAGGTCGCCGAATGCGCGGTGATCGGCGCCGGCGACGCGCTCAAGGGCCAGGTGCCTGTGGGCTTTCTCGTGTTGAAAGCCGGCGCCAAGACGGCGCCGAAGGACATCGCCGCCGAGGCCGTAGGCCTAGTCCGCGAGCGCATCGGCCCGGTGGCGAGCTTCAAGACCGCAATCGTGGTGGAGCGCTTGCCCAAGACGCGCTCAGGCAAAATCCTCCGCGGCACCATGCGCCACATCGCTGACGGCGACGACTACAAAATTCCGGCGACGATCGACGATCCGGCGATCCTCGGTGAGATCGCCGCGCACCTCAAAGACGCGGGGTATGCGAGGGAGCCTCGTTGAAAGTGCCCGGCGATACGATCAGCGTGCCGGAATCACCCGACGAGGAGTTAGTAAAGGAAGTCTACGCTCGCTTTGGGCTGTGCATGTATTGCGCACAGGTTTTTGAGACCGGCTTGATAAACATCCTGACTTTGCTCGAAACATCAGCGAGCAGAACCCCGACACGATGGACTTTCGACTCATTCTACAAAAAGTATGAGCGTTTAACGTTCGGCCAGTTAATGGCTGGCCTAGAGACACACAAAATTCTTCCCCCCAACCTCGCCAACGAAATACGGACTCTGAAGTTGGAGCGGGACCATCTTGCACATCAATTCTTTCGCGATCACGTCTTGGATTTTCAGACGGCCGCTGACTGCCATCAAATGATAGAAAACCTAAAGGTCCGAACTGAGCGGTTTTCGGCACTCGATGAACGAGTGACCCAATTTCAGAAAGAGACTTTTGCGCGGCTCGGCTTCGATCCAGAGCGAGCGGTAAGAAATCACGAAACAACTTTGGCTGAACTGCTGGCGATTGCTCGAAAAAAGTACGAACCGCCTATCCCAAAAAGCTAAGCTTCCCGATTTAAGCTGCCGGCCCTTCCGGCGCGGCCGCGGCGACTTCCTCGGCGGTCGGCGCCTCGACCTTGATCTCCTCGGGCTTCTTGCCGCGATTGGCGCGCGCCACCGCCTTCTCCAGGTCTTCCATCGTGCACAGGCCGAGCGCCACCGGATGGCGTGGCTTGATGTTGGGCGTGTTCCAGTGCGTGCGATCGCGCACCGCGTGGATCGTTGGCTTGGTGGTGCCGACCAGTTTCGAGATCTGGCCGTCGCTGAGCTCCGGATGACTCTTCAGCAGCCAGGCGATCGCGTCGGGCTTGTCCTGACGCTTGGCGATCGGCGTATAGCGCGGGCCCTTGTGCTTTACCACCTGCTCGGGCAGCGCCTCCTTGGCGAGCTTGAGCCGCGCATCCGGGTCCTTCTGGCAGCGCTCGAGTTCCTCGAGGGTGAGCTGGCCGTTGGCGATCGGGTCGAGGCCGTGCATCTGGGTTGCGACCTCGCCGTCGGCGATCGCCTGGACCTCGAGGGCGTGCAGGCCGGTGAATTCGCCGATCTGGTCGAAGGTCAGCGCGGTGTTCTCGACCAGCCATACGGCGGTTGCCCGGGGCATCAGCGGCAGCGACATGCGTCTCTCCTGAGGGGCAAAGGCCAGATTCGCGCCTAAACCGCGCTTCCTGAGGCCACCTGCCCATGTCTTGGATGCGGTTTATATAGTCGCTCGGTCGGGCCAAGAAAAGCGGAAATGCTCCTTTCGTTGTCATGGCCGGGCTTGACCCGGCCAGCCACGTCTTGAAAGCGCGGATGCCCGGCACACGGCCGGGCATGACGCTTAAGTGGCAACCGCTTGCGTGAGCGTCACACCGTCAGCACGATCTTGCCGATATGGGCCGAGCTTTCCATCAGCGCGTGCGCCGCAGCCGCATCTTTGAGCGGAAAGGTCTTGTGAATCACCGGTTTGACCCTGCCGGCGTCCAGGAGCGGCCAGACCTCGCGTCTGAGCGCCTTGGCGATGGCGCCCTTCTGCTCGACCGAGCGGGCGCGCAGGGTCGAGCCGGTGAGCGTCAGGCGCTTCATCATCACCACACCGAAATTAACCTCGGCCAAATTGCCGCCCAGGAGCGCGATCGTGACGCAGCGGCCCTCGACCGCAAGCGCGCTGATATTGCGCGGCACATAGGGGCCGCAGACCATGTCGAGAATGAGATCGACGCCGCGATTGTGGGTCGCGTCCTTGACCACCTTCACAAAATCCTCGTGTTTGTAGTCGATGGCGCGGGTGGCGCCGAGCTTCTCGCACGCCTTGCATTTCTCGTCGCTGCCGGCGGTGGCGAAGATGTCCTTGGCGCCGAACTCGCGCGCGAGCTGGATCGCGGTGGTGCCGATGCCCGACGTGCCGCCGTGGATCAGCACGCTCTCGCCCCGCTTCAGGCGGCCGCGGTCGAACAGGTTGGTCCACACAGTGAAATAGGTTTCGGGCAGGGCTGCCGCCTCGATCATCGAGAAACCCTTGGGCACCGGCAAGCATTGCGCCTCGGGTGCAGCGCAGTATTCGGCATAGCCGTGGCCGGTGACGAGCGCGCAGACTTTGTCGACCGGCTTCAGGTGGTGCACGCCGAGACCAAGTGCGACCACGGTGCCGGCGATCTCGAGGCCGGGAATGTCGGACGCGCCCGGCGGCGGCGGATAGTTGCCCTGGCGCTGCGCCACGTCGGGCCGGTTGACGCCGGCGGCCTCGACCTTGATCAGCACCTCGCCGGCGCCGGGCTTGGGCATCGGCCGCTTGGCGAGGCGCAGCACGTCGGGCGCGCCCGGCTCGCGGATCTCGATGACGGCGGTCTCGGTGGGAAGGGCGGACATGCGGGCCTCGTTCGTGTTTCTTTGCGCGGATTGCACCCTTAGCCCGATCGCGCCACACTGGCAACGGTCACCGGGCGCATGGGAGGCCCGCATGGACGAAGAAGACCTGCTGCCGCAACGTCAGAAGCCCAAGCTGCGCGATCTGTCGGTCCTGGGCGTGGCCGAGCTCGAAGCTTATATCGCCGAGCTCGAAGCCGAGATCGCGCGTACCCGCGACGAAATCGCCGTCAAACGCAGGCAGCGCGGCGGCGCCGAGAGCATTTTCAGCCGATAGCGAAACAACGATAGGGATCCCGAATGGCCTCTCTGACCGGAAAGTGTGCGGTTGTCACCGGCTCGACCAGCGGCATCGGCAAGGCGATTGCGACGGCGCTGGCCGCCGAAGGCGCCAACATCATGCTCAACGGCTTCGGCGACGCGGCCGAGATCGAGGCGCTGCGGCGCAGCCTCGCGCGCCGGCACAGCGCCAAGATCGGCTACAACGGCGCCGACATGGCGAAACCCGCCGAGATCCGCGGCCTGATCCAGGCGGCGGAGAAGGAACTCGGCGCGATCGACATCCTGGTCAACAACGCCGGCATCCAGCACGTCGCGTCGATCGTCGATTTCCCCGAGGACCGGTGGGACGCGATCATCGCCATCAACCTGTCGGCGGCGTTCCACGCCACCAAGGCGGCGCTGCCGATCATGATACGGCGCAAATGGGGTCGCATCATCAACATTGCCTCGTTGCACGGGCTCGTCGCGTCGGTGCAAAAGGCCGCGTATGTCGCGGCCAAGCACGGCATCGTCGGACTGACCAAGGTGACGGCGCTCGAAGCCGCCAACCTCGGCATCACCTGCAATGCCATCTGCCCGGGCTGGGTGCGCACGCCGCTGGTCGAGAAGCAGATCGTCGCGCGCGCCAAGGCCGAGGACAAGCCGGTCGAGACCGCGGCCAAGGAGCTGGTCGGCGAGAAGCAGGAAATGCTGGACTTCGTCACGGTCGAGCAGCTCGGCGCGCTCGCCGTGTTCCTGTGCAGCGACGGCGCCGCCACCATGACGGGCACGGCGCTGCCGGTGGATGGCGGCTGGTCAGCGCGATGAACCGCGGCCGATGACCGAGGCCAAGCTTCCCCGCTTTTCGACCCTGAGCCTCCACGCGGGCCAGAAGCCCGATCCAGCGACCGGCGCGCGCGCCGTGCCGATCTACCAGACGACGAGCTATGTCTTCCAGGACAGCGATCAGGCGGCGGCGCTCTTCAACCTGGAGGAGCCGGGCTACCTTTACTCGCGCATCGGCAATCCGACGGTGGCGGTGCTGGAAGAACGGCTTGCCGCGCTTGAAGGCGGTGTCGGCGCCGTATGCACGGCGAGCGGCCAAGCCGCACTCTATCTCGCCATGGCGACGCTGATGGGCGCTGGATCGCATATCGTCGCCGCGGCGTCGCTCTATGGTGGCTCGATCAATCTCCTGAAGCTCACCCTGCCCCGCTTCGGCATCACCGCGAGCTTCGTCGACCCGCGCGATCCGCAGGCGTTCAAGGCGGCGATCAAGCCGGAGACGCGGCTCGTTTTCGCCGAAGTGCTCGGCAATCCCGGCCTTGAGGTGCTCGACATCGCGGCGGTCGCAGCGGTCGCGCACGAAGCGGCCCTGCCGCTGCTGGTCGATGCGACCTTCGCCACGCCCTATCTCATCCGCCCGCTCGCGCACGGCGCCGATCTCGTCATGCATTCCGCGACCAAGTGGCTCGGCGGCCACGGCCTCGCCATCGGCGGCGTGCTGATCGACGGCGGCAATTTCGATTGGGAGGCGTCGGGCAAGTTTCCGACCCTGACCGAGCCCTATGCCGGCTATCACGGCCTCGACTTCGCCGAGGAATTCGGGCCGCAGGCTTTGGTCATGCGCGCGCGGATGGAAGGACTGCGCGACTTCGGCGCGTGCCTCAGTCCGGCCAACGCGTTCTACATCCTCCAGGGCGTCGAGACCCTGCCGCTGCGCATGGAGCGGCACATGGCGAACACCCACCGCATCCTCGACTTCCTCAAGGCAGCGCCCCAGGTGGCGTGGGTGTGCCATCCCGACATGCCCGAGCATTCCGACCACGCGCTCGCTCAGCGGCTCTACCCCAAGGGCGCCGGCTCGATCGTCAGCTTCGGCATCAAGGGTGGCCGCGTGGCCGGCAAGCGCTTCGTCGACGCGCTGCAGCTGATCTCGCATCTCGCCAATGTCGGCGACGCCAAGACGCTGGTCATCCATCCCGCCAGCACGACCCACCAGCAGATGGGCGCCGTCGATCTGAAGGCCGCTGGCATCGGCGAGGACATGATCCGCGTCTCGGTCGGGCTCGAGGATTTCGAGGACATCGCCGACGATCTCGACCGCGCGCTGCGCACGTCGCAAAAGCCCGCGCTCAAGGCGGCGGAATAAATGGAGTTTGCCGTCGGCGGCCAGTGCGTTCTCGCCGGCACCGGCGGCCGCCAGTTCGACAAGACGCTGCCGACCGTGCTGCTGCTGCACGGCGCCGGCATGAACCATACGGTGTGGGCGCTCCAGGCGCGCGCGTTGGCGCATCACGGCCGCAACGTGCTTGCGTTCGATTTTCCCGGTCACGGTGGCAGCGCCGGTCCGGCGCTCGACACGGTCGAGGCGCTCGCCGATTGGCTGCTGCGCGCGCTGCAAGCGCTGGACGTCGCGCGTTTCCGCCTCGCCGGCCACAGCATGGGCTCGCTGGTCGCGCTCGAGGCGGCGTCGCGCGTCGGCGCGGCGTGCGAGGCGCTGGCGCTCCTCGGATTCGTGCCGGAGATGCGCGTCCATCCCGACCTTTTGAGCGCGGCACGCGCCGGCAAGCATCTCGCGTCCGAGCTGATGGTGGCATGGAGCTTCGGGGTCAAGGGCCTGACCGGCGGTAATCCGGCGCCAGGCGTGTTCCTGCCCGATACCGCGCTGCGCCTGATCGAGCATACGCCGGCGGCGAGTCTCGCGGCCGATCTCACCGCCTGCGACCGCTATCGCGGCGGCGCCGCGGCGGCGAGCGCCGTTCAGTGCCCGGCGCTGCTGCTTTCGGGTGTCCAGGACCGCATGACGCCGGCGGCCAAGGCGGAGGCCTTTGCCGCGCATTTTGCGCGATCCCGAGCGGTCACGCTGCGCGATTGCGGTCACATGCTGATGGTTGAGCAGCCGGTCGCGGTGCTCGATTCGCTAAGCGCGATCCTCTAGAACGAGTCGCCCTCTCGCGCGTTGACGCGCCCGAAGGGATAAGCGACCCTTCCGCGCGCGCGGGAGAGAACAGTTGGAGTCGTCGGGCGCGATGCGACGCTGGTTATCCGGACCCGTGCTGGCCGCCGGTTGGATCGTTCTTTGCGCGCTGTTCGTTCAGTTCGCCGCCGGCTGGCGGACGGTGATGGCACTGCCGCTGCTGTCGCAGGTGGTGATCATCGTCTGGATCATCCTGCCGGCGCTGGCGATCTGGGCGGCGGTGATCATCCGCCACCGCGCGACCGAGTTCGCCACGGTGTCGGCACGGCTCGCCGACCAGCTCGACCGCCTCTATTCGCCCTCCGAGGAGCGCGACCGGCGCGCGCACGAAGCGCTCAACGCGCTCAGGCGCCAGGCCGAGGAGCTCGCCGGCGCGGTCGACCAGACGGTACAGCGCATCGAGAATGCGGCCGACACGCTCGGCGCGCGGCTGCACGATTCGATGCGCACCGTCAACGCGGCGATGGAGCGCGCCGAATACGCGCGTAGTGATCTCGACCAGGCAGTTGGGCCGATCAACCGACTGGTAGAGACGCTGTCGTCCGAGGCGGCGGCGCTCGAGCGCGCCATCGGCCGCGACCTCGACGACGTATCGAAGCGCCTGGCCGAGCATGTCGAGGACGTCGAGAAGGCGGTCGAGCGCGCGGTTGAGGCCGGCGGCAAGCGGGCGGAAGAACGCGGCACCGCGATCGAACGCAACCTTGCCCAGACGATCGAGCGGCTCGGCAGCAACGCCGCCGCCGAATACGATCGCACGACCGAGCGGCTGGCGCGCGACGCGACCCTGGCCGCCGGCCGCATTGCCACCGAGGCCGATGCCTTCCGCCTCGCGGTCGCCCGCAGCACCGAGGGCGCAGTGACGCGCCTCGCCGACGAAGCGAAAGGCATCGGAACGCGGCTCGACGAGGCAGCGCGCGGCCTCGACGCGGCATCGCAGCGGATCACCGCTCAGGCCGAGACGGCGGTGGCGCCGGCCACGGCCGCGCTCGATCGCGCCGAGGCGATCGCCGACAAGTTCCGCGCTGCCTCCGAGCAGCTGTCGCGCCAATCGGCCGAGGCGGCGAAAGACGCCGAAGCGGCGGGGGACGCCCTGATCCGGCGGGTGCAATCGCTCAACGAAGCGGCGGACCAGGCGTTGCTGCGCCTCAAGGAAGCGGGCACCAGCTTCGCGCGCGAAGCCGAGGCGCTGGACGCCGCCGCGCGGCAGGGCGGATCGCGCTTCGACGAAATGGCCGAGTTGGTGCGTCAACGCACGCAAGAGCTGACGGCGCAGAACGAGCGCGCGATCGCAAACATGATGGCGGCTGGCGAGGCGTTGCGCGCGCGCGGCGCCGAGGTGACCAACGCCGCCGACGCGGGCACGCGCGGCGTCCGCGATGCGATCACCGCGCTCGAGGCCGGCGGCGCCAGCCTGAGCGCCCGGGTCAACGAGATCGAGCTTGCCGCCGAGCAGGCCAAGACGGGACTGGCACGCGCCGGCGGCGGCTTCGAGGATGAGGCGCGGCGGGTTGTGGCGGTGATCGGCGAAGGCACCGCGCGCTTTGGCCAGGGCGGCGAGGCGCTGCGCCAGCATGTCGACAATCTGCGCCAGGCGACTGACGAGACCGAAAAGCGCGTATTGGCGCTGGGTGAGACCTTCGCGCGCGAGGTCGACCGCTTCACACGCACGCGCGAGGCGATCGGCGCCGAGGTCGGCGAAATCCAGGTCAAGCTGCAGCAGCACACCGAGGACCTGGCGCGCGCCACCGAGCTGGCGATGAAAAACGCGCACGGCGCCGGCCAGGCCTTCGAAAACAACGCCGAACGGCTGCGCGACGCCGCGGCGGCGATCGGCGCCCAGGCGAACACGGTCGGCGCGGCGCTTGCCCGCCAACTCGCCGAACTCAAGATCGGCGCCGAAGGCTTGGCCGAGTTCGGCAATCGGCTCGACACGTCGCTGCGCGCCGGCGCCGCCGAGCTGACCCAGGCGAGCGATCGGGCGGTCGGCCGCGCCGAGGAGGTGAGCCAGGTCTTCGTCGAGCAGGGCCGCATCCTGGGCCAGGTCAGCGAGCTTGCGCTTCAGCACCTGGCGGCGAGTGGCGAAGCGTTGCGCGCCCGCGCGAAGGATATCTCGGACGCGGTCGGTGAAGCCGAGACGCAGATCGGCGCCCTCGGCGCGCGCTTCGGCCAGGGCAGCCTGGCCGTGGTCGCGGCCGGCGACGAGGCGCGCGTCAAGCTCGAAGAGGTCAGCAACTTGTTCGGCCAACAGGTGCAGCAGCTGGCAGTCGCGATCGAGCGCACGGTGACGCGGGTCGAGGCCGCGCGCAACGCGCTCAACGAACATTTCGCCTCGATCGGCAACGCCACCGACACCGTGGCGAAGCGCCTGCAGGCGATGGGCACGATCGCGGAATCGCAGCTCGCCGGCCTGGCTGCGACCGGCACGGCGATGACCGAAGAGGGCGACAAGGCGGCCGAGGCGATGCGCCGGCAGCTGCGCGAACTCAACGGCGCGCTCGATGCGACGACGAAGCGGCTCGACGGCGTGCGCGCGGCGCTGTCGGACCACGCGGCGCAGCTCAACGGCGCAACCGATCTCGCAGTCGAGAAGCTGCGCGACGTAATCGCAGGTTACGACAAGCAGTCGGCCATGCTGGTCGCAGCGGCCGAGCACATCAACCGCTCGGCGAGCGCCGCCGCGGCGCTGTTCAGCGAGCAGACCGGTACGATGCTCAAGGTGGCCGACGAAGCGGCTGGCCTCGCCAAGCGCGCACAGGACCAGTCGATCGCCAACCAGCAGGAGACCTTCCTGCGCGGCGCCACCTACATGATCGAGGCGCTGCAATCGCTTTCTGTCGAGGTCACCAAGGCGCTCGACCAGCCGGTGCCGGAGGCGATCTGGCGCCGCTTCCACGCCGGCGAGCGCGGCGTGTTCATCCGCCACCTGCTGCAAGCGCAGGAGCGCCAGGCGACAGTCGCGATCAAGAAGAAGTTCGAGGAAGACCTGGTCTTCCGCGAGCACGCCCAGCGCTATATCGACCAGTTCGAGAATCTGCTGGCGCAGGCGCGCGCCTGCGACCATCTCGATGTGCTCGGTACCACGTTCGTCACGGCCGACGTCGGCAAGCTCTATCTCATCATGGCCAACGCGGTCGGTCGGCTCAAAGCCTGAAACGACAAACGGAAGGGGCGGTCCCTCGTGGGACCGCCCCGCCTTCACAAGCCTGCGCGCCGCTCAGGCCGCCTTCTGGTCGATCACCTTGGGGCCGCTGCCCTTGGCAATCTCGATCTTGCGCGGCTTCTTCTCCTCCGGCACCTCGCACACGAGGTCGACGTGCAACAGGCCGTTGTCGAGGCTCGCGCCCACCACCTTGATGTGGTCGGCGAGCTGGAAGCGGCGCTCGAACGCGCGGCTGGCGATGCCGCGATGCAGATAAGCGGTGTTGCTGTCGTCCTTCTTGGACTTGCCGGTCACCAGCAGCTCATTCTCTTTGACGGTGACATCGAGCTCATCCGGCGCGAAGCCCGCCACCGCCACAGTCAGGCGGTAGGCGTTGTCGCCGGTGCTCTCGATGTTGTACGGCGGGTAGCTCGAACCGTCGAACCGGGTTGCCGTGTCGGCCAGCCGCAGCAACCGGTCGAAGCCAATGGTCGAGCGGAACAGCGGAGCGAAATCGAAGGTATCCATGATCCACAACCTCCTTTGAGCAAAGTGGGGTTTGCGCGCCCGCCACACCGGCCGGGCGCCCATCGCCCGGACCCGCAAAGGGCACCGGACGGAAACTCAAATGGGATTGGGATTTCGCTCCGTCAAGGGGCGAGGCCGGTCTACTTTTTCAGGCCAAGGCCTTTGAATCGCTTGTTGAAGCGGGCGAGCTGGCCGCCGCTATCGAGTAGCTTCTGCTGACCGCCGGTCCACGCCGGATGGGAGCGGGAGTCGATCTCGAGATGGAGCGTGTCGCCTGCCTTGCCGTAGGTCGACCGCGTCTTGTAGGTCGTCCCGTCGGTCATGACGACCGTGATCTCGTGATAATCCGGGTGGATACCGTCTTTCATGGGCACTTGCTCCAGGGAGGCGGGCTTTATAACCGCAGCGGCGCCATGATGCAACCGCGTCGCGGTTAACGCTCGGTCAGCTTGAGCTCGATGCGCCGGTTCTGGCGGTAATCTGCGTCGGTGTTGCCCGTCGCGATCGGCGTGTACTGCCCGAAGCCCGCCGCCACCAGGCGGTTAGGCGGCGTGCCCTGGGCGATCAGGAACCGCACCACCGACTGGGCGCGTGCCGACGACAGCTCCCAGTTCGAGGGGAATTGCGGCGTGTGGATCGGCCGCGCGTCGGTATGGCCATCGACCTCGAGCACCCAATCGATGTTGGTCGGAATCTCGCTCGCGAGCTGCTTGAGCGCCTGCGCCACGGAGGCGAGCTGCGTCTGGGCAGCTGGCGTAAGGTCGGCGCTGGCGGTGTCGAACAACACGTCCGACTGGAAGACGAAGCGGTCGCCGACGATGCGGATGTCCTGGCGGTTGGCGAGGATCGCACGGAGTCGGCCGAAGAACTCCGAGCGGTACTTCGCCAGCTCCGCGACCTTGGTTGCAAGCGCTTGGTTGAGACGTTTGCCGAGATCGGCGATCTGCACGTCCTGCTGCTTGCTCTTCGCTTCCGACGCGTCGAGTGCGGCGGCGATCTGCGCCAGTTGCTGCCGGAGGGCAAGGAGTTGCTGGTTGAGCTGATCGACCGTGGTCTGCGCCTTGCCGAGATCCTCGCTCCTCTGCGCCAGCTGCTGCTGCGTCCCGGTTAATTGCGTACCGAGCTGGCCAGCCTTGGCCTCGGCCGCATTCTTCGCCGCGGTCGTCGATTGCAGCTCGCCGCTGAGTGTCGACAGCTTCAGCTGGAGCGCGGCATTGTTGCTCTTCTGCAGCGACAGCATGTCGCTCAGCTGGTTCAGCTGCTGGGTCAGCTGCGCGAGCGCGGCGTCCCGATTCGACAGCGCGCCGCTGAGATAGAACTGGCCGGCGGTGAATACCAGCAGCACAAAGATAATCACCATGACGAGCTGCGTCAGCGCGTCGACGAAGCCCGGCCAGATGTTGATGGTCGACCGGCGCTGGCGGCGGGAATAGAGCGACATGCGGACCTAGCGGGCGCGCTCGGGTTCCTGGCCGAGCGCCGCGATGGTGCGCGCGACGAGGCGCAGCTCGCTGCGGATCTCCTGCACCGCCTCGCTGCGGCCTTGCGACACGTCTTCGGCGAGGCGGGCGAGATGGACCTCGATGGCGCGAAGATGCCCCCGGGTTTCGTCGCTGAGCGCACCGGCCGGCCCGCCGCCGTCGGCGAGGCGCTGCAGCACGGGTTTCATCTCGAGCTGTTGCTCGGCAAGCTTGAGCATCAGGTTTTGCTCGGCGCGCATCTGATCGGTGAGCGCGGCGAGACGGTCGGTCAGATTGACGATGTTGACGTTGGCGGAAATGCGGCTCTCCTCGCCGCGGCTGAGGATGCGCTGCAAGCTATCAAGCGTATCTGCGGTCTGCTCCAGGAGCGCCTGGATGTAGGCCGGCGCCGAAGCCTCGCCAGCGGCAAATGCCGCCGGCGCTGCCTCGAGCCGCGTGTGGCCGGTGAGCCATTCCTCGAGCTCGTTGAAGAAGCGATTCTGCGCCAGCCCGGCCTGGAGATCGAGAAAGCCGAGCACCAGCGAACCGGCGAGGCCGAACAGCGAGGCACTGAATGCCGTGCTCATGCCGCCCAGCGGCGTCTCGAGCCGCGCCTTCAGGTCGGCAAAGGCGCGTGCCGGATCCGCGCCGCCCGCCGACAGGCCGCCGATCACGCCTTTGACCGACTGGACCGTCTCCAGCAAGCCGTAAAAAGTGCCAAGCAACCCTAGAAAGATAAGCAACCCAATGAGATAGCGCGAGGTTTCGCGGGTTTCTTCGAGCCGCGAGCCGATGCTGTCGAGCAGCGTGCGGAGCGCCCCAGCCGACAGTGCCAAGCGGCCGCGTCCTTCGCCCATCATGCGCGCCAGCGACCCCAGCAACCGGCTCGGCTTGCCCGGCGGCTGGCCGCGTGAGGCCCGCGCGAGCCAGCGCGCATTGCCCGATAGCTGAGTCACCTGGTGGAAGATATAGGCTACGCCGGCAATCAGGATGCCAATGATCACCCCGTTCACCACGGGATTGCCCATGAAATAGGGATAGAGCGCGGGCGACAGGGCGCCGGCAATCAGCGCGATGACGACGACAAAAATTGTCATGCGCATCAAGTAGTGGGATGGACGACTCACGGGGGCTGCCTTCTGCAGAAAGGGGGTTGAAGCGAATGCGGCCGGATTACTGGCCGACGGTCACCAAATCAACGCGGTCGGCGGCCCCCCCGCCTGTCACCCGGTTACCCAGCGCGCGCACGTCGATCCGCGTGCTCGCCACCCCGTGCTGGATCAGATACGCCCTGACCATGACCGCGCGCGCCAGCGAAACCCGGCGGGCCTCGATCGCCTGATCGCTGTTGCCGCTGGCATAGGCGACGAGCTGGATGCGCTCGTCCGGTACGGTCTTGAGCTTTTGCGCCAGGGCATCAAGCACGGCCTGCGCATCACCCTGGAGCTCGGCATTGCCCGGTGCGAAGTGAATCGCCCGGTTATCCGATTGCGGAACGTTGGACACCGGCTTCGTCGGCGAACGCGTTGCCGCCAGGGCGACCCCGCCGATCGGCAGCAACGACGAAAGCTCGGGCGGATCGGCGCGTGACGCCGGCGCGGATGGTACGGTGGCGACGCGCGGCAGCGGCGTTTCGGGTGGCGTCGGCGACGGCGTTGGCCGCGGCGCCGGCGGCGTCAACACCACCGTCTGCTGCGCGCTCGCGTGAACCCGGGGCGGCGGAGTCAGCGGCGCTTCCGGTTGGTCGACCGTCGGTGCCGCCGCCGCGACCGTCGCCGTGCCCGGACGGCGCAGCACGATGCGCGGCCCGCTGGTATCGATGCGCGGCGGCAGGGCGGCGTAATCGATCGTCACGCTGCCATCATGCACGATCCCCACCAGATGCCGGACCGGATGATGCGCGATACGCCGTACCAAATGACGCGGGTGTCGGTGCACGACATGATGGAGTGCGACATGGGTACGGCTCGCGCTGGGCCGTGCCGATACGCGCAGGACGAAGCGACCATCCGGCACGTGCGGCGCCGGACCCAGGCGATCGAGCACGCTGTAATCGACGATCACGCTCGATCCGGTATAGCCATAGGCCGATTGCGCATGCACCGGCACCGCGGTGAGGCCGCCAACCGAAAGCGCGAACGCGCCGCACGCGGCGAAGAGCATCCGCCGCCTTGCGCGATGGGTGATACGTGCCGCGTGCGACATCGCCGGGTTACCCCTCCCGTCCCCTTTATTCGTGGCCAAAAGATTACCGCAAGCGGCGTGTTGCCGCCACTGACTCTTTAGCTCCCGAGTCGTCCCCAGGCTATCCCAGGTTGCGGCGCAGGCATCGCGTGCGTGCATTCGTACGCAACGGTGGCGCACGACGCCACCGGCGGTCATGCGGCCGCGAACAAACGCCGCAGCGCGTCGTGCAGCGCCGGATTGGCCGCGAGGATCGAGCCCTTGGCGAGCATGTCCTGGCCGCCCGCCATGTCGGTGACGTCGCCGCCCGCTTCGCGCACCAGAAGGACGCCGGCGGCGATGTCCCATGGCTTGAGATCGAATTCCCAAAAGCCGTCGAACCGCCCGGCCGCGACATAAGCGAGGTCGAGCGAGGCAACGCCCCAACGGCGCACGCCGGATGTGGCGCGCATCACCGGCGCGAGCGTCTTCAGATAGCCCTCGTGATCGCTGCGATCCCGGAACGGAATGCCGGTCGCGATCAGGGCGTCATCGAGACCGCGACGCGCCGAGACGCGCAGGCGGCGATCGTTGACATAGGCGCCAAGGCCCTTCTCGGCCCAGAACATCTCGTCCTTCACCGGATCGTAGACCGTCGCGGCGATCAGCTTGCCCTCGCGCTCGAGCGCGACCGAGATGGCGAAATGCGGCAGGCCATGGAGAAAGTTGGTGGTGCCGTCGAGCGGGTCGACGATGAAGCGGTGGCTGGTATCGCGGCCGGCCTCAAACCCGCTTTCTTCCACGAGGAATCCGTAATTCGGCCGCGCCTTGGCGAGCTCGCGTTTGAGGACCTTCTCGGCCGCGACGTCGGCCGCCGAGACGTACTCGCCGGGCCCCTTGACCGAGACCTGGAGCTGCTCGACCTCGCCGAAATCGCGTTTCAACCCGCGCGCCGCCTTGAGGCAGGCGGCGGTCATGACGTTGATCAACGCGGAGCGCGTCGCCATCGACGATCAGTCTTTGGCGCGTTCGATGTAGCTGCCGTCGACGGTGTTGACGACGACGCGGGTGCCGGTGCCGACATGAGGCGGCAGCATGATGCGTCGGCCGTTCGACAGCTTGCCCGGCTTGTAGGACGACGAGGCCGTCTGCCCCCGCACCACCGGTTCGGCCTCGACCACCTCGAGCACGACGGTCTGCGGCAAGATGACGGCGAGCGTAACGCCCTCGTGCAGCTGAATGGTGCAGATCATGCCTTCCTGGAGGAAGTCGGCCGGCTCGCCGATGAGCTCCTTGTTGACGGTGATCTGCTCGAACGTCTCGTTGTCCATGAACGTCGCCATGTCGCCGTCGAAATAGAGGAACTGCATTTCCTTCTCGTCGAGCCGCGCGCGCTCGACCGTTTCCTGCGTACGATAGCGCGCGTTGGTCTTGGTTCCGGTCTTGAGGTCGCGCATCTCGACCTGGGCGAAGGCACCGCCCTTGCCCGGTTGGATGAGGTCGCGTTTGAGGACGAGCCAGAGCTTGCCGTCCTGCTCGAGCACGTTGCCGGGCTTGATATCGATGGCATTGATTTTCATGGCGCCAGTCCTCGCGCGGAAATCCGGTCTCGTTGTGGATTTTCGGGCTGCTTCGTACCAGCTTGTCCCCCGGCGCCACAAGCGAAATACGGCGCTTGGCGCGCCGGACGCGCGCGCCTAGCTTGCGCAGCCAAGGGAGGTTAGGCATGGCCGAGACGCCGTGGTGGCGACGCGAGTGCTTCGCTGCTCGCGTACCTTATCTGGCGGCGCGCGGCGCGGCGCTCCGTGCGGTCCGGCACTATTTTGAGGCCGAGGGCTTCGTCGAGGTCGACACCCCGGCGCTCCAGATCAGCCCTGGGCTCGAGCCGCATTTGCGGGCGTTCGCAACCACGCTCGACGAGCCCGGCGCCGGTCCGCGCCCCTTCTTCCTGCACACGTCACCGGAATTCGCGATGAAGAAGCTGCTCGCCGCCGGCGTGCCCAAGCTTTTCCAGCTCGCCCATGCCTTCCGCAACGGCGAGCGCGGCGCGATCCATCATCCCGAATTCACGCTGCTCGAGTGGTATCGCGCCGGCGCGACCTATCGTGAACTGATGGCCGATTGCGAGCGGCTGCTGACGGAGGTGCTCGCCGCCGCAGGCGGCACACGATATTCGTGGCAGGGCCGCGTGGCCGATCCGCGCCGACCGTGGCAGCGCGAAACGATCGCCGGTGTATTCGCCGAGCGCTGCGGCATCGACCTACTGGCTACGGCGCCCGATCCGGAGCAGCCAAACCTGACGCTGCTGGCCCAGGCCGCGAAGCCGCTCGGAATCGCGCCGCATCCCGGCGACGACTGGGAGGATCTCTTCTTCCGCATTTTCCTCGAGCGGATCGAACCCACACTCGGGATCGGCGCGCCGACCATCCTGGCCGACTATCCGATCGCGATGGCGGCGCTGGCCCACGCCAAACCCGACGACCCGCGCGTGGCCGAGCGCTTCGAGGTCTATGTCGCCGGCCTCGAGCTCGCCAACGGCTTCTCCGAACTGACCGACGCGGCCGAGCAGCGCCGGCGCTTTGAACGCGATCGCGCCAAGAAGCGCGCGCGCTATAGCGAGGCCTATCCGGTCGACGAGGATTTTCTCGCCGCGCTCGAGTCGATGCCGCCTAGCGCCGGCGTCGCGTTAGGAGTCGATCGCTTGATCATGCTTGCCGCAGGTGCCAGCCGGATTGACGACGTGCTCTGGTCGCCGGTCGCTTGAGCCACCCACGTTGGACTCTCAAGAGTCCTGCCGCAGCGAGTCGAGACGACGCCAGCCGGTTTCACCCGGAAACCTACACTGCCAGAAGCGCCAGCCATTGACGTTGTTCCCCGTTACCATGCGAGCGGCATCCGAGGGCGTGGCAAAGCGCCTGCCGTTGACCATCAGACCGCCGCGCTCGATGCGCGCGCGATGGAGCTGTCCCTTATATTTGGCCCGCAGCTCCGTGCCCGCTGGAAACCGGATTCCCTTGTAAATCCAATCATTTGTTTCGTTCGATCGTGGCTTCTGTACAACCGCCTTGCCGGCGGCCAGACCGAACAGACGGCGCAGTCCGGATGCCGGCTGGACGACGCCGAGCAGGGTGCGCAGCACGTCATTGTAGGTCACCGTCTCGTCAGTGCGCCGCGCCGTCAGCGCCTTGTACACGTCGAAGTCGACCTCGATCGTCATCATCGCTCCGAACTCCGGCTATCCATAATAGTACTATAGTGCTATCTGAGGACCCGCGAGTCAATCCGCGCGGTTCAGCCGCGTGGATAGATTGGAATAACGATGACGATCGACGTGCGGATTTGCGGCAAGTCGGATGGCAGGTGCGGAAACGGCGCGCTGGCAGCGATCATTTGCCGCGCTGCCTCGTCGATCAGGCTCTGGCCCGAAGAGGTCAGCAGGGTGATGGTGCTGACGGTTCCAGCGGGATCGACGCCGACGCTGTAGACCACCGTGCGCTCGCTGGCGCCGTAGAACGCGCTCGGCGGCGGATAGATGCGGTTGCGCTCGATCCGCTGCATCAGGTCGTTGAGGTAGGGATCGCCGGCGCGATTGCGATCGGCGGTGCCGCCGCGCGGCGGCAGCCGAAGCTCAAGCACGCGCAGACCTTCGGCCTCAGGCTTGGGCGTTGACACGGCGGCATGGCGGGCTTCCTGGCTCGGCTCGGCACGGGTTCGAGGCAGCGCCAGCTCCGCTCGAGCTGTCTTCTTCGCCTCGGTGGTCTGATTGCGGCCAGATTCGCGCGGCTGCGCCGTAGTAGGCGGCGGTGGTGCGGCCTTTGGTTTGGGCGGCAGCTGCACCAGAGTGACGGCAAACGTCGTCGGTCGCGCCGCCGGCGCGGCCGGCCAGTGCCACAGCCAGACGAGCAGCGGCAGCAAATGCAGCGCCGCCGCCGCAACCAATGCCCACGGCCGCGGCACGCCGCGCTGCCCGCGCGCCATCGGCTCCGCCGCCTCGCCGGTGAATGCCACCATGGAAAACCCGCCGCCGGCCGTTCAGCGCGCGGCGGCAATTGCCTGGATGAAGGCCTTGACCGCCGCGCCGGGGCCCTGTGGATGATTCCACACTGCCGCGATGACGGCGAGAAAATCGGCGCCTGCGGCGACCAGCGGGGCGCAATTCTCGGGCGTGATGCCGCCGATGGCGACGCACGGCACGGTCGTCGCCGTGCTCCACCAGCGCAGCAATTCGGGGTCCGCGGCGCCCTTGGCGAGCTTGGTCTGTGTCGGAAAGAACGCGCCGAAGGCGACATAATCGGCGCCCTTTTCCGCGGCCTGGAGCGCCAGATCGCGGCTCGCATGACAGGTGACGCCGACGACGCGGTCAGTGCCGAGAAGGCGGCGCGCCTCGTCGTAGGGCGTATCGTCCTGGCCGAGATGGACGCCGTCGCAGCCGCAGGCGAGCGCCAAGTCGGCGCGGTCGTTCATCAGGAAGGCGACGCCGCGGTCCTGCGCGATCAGCCGCAACACATCGGCGGCACGGCGGATGGCATCATCGTCGGCCGGCTTGAGCCGCAGCTGGACGCCGGCGACATCGCCGGCATCGAGCGCCTCGGCCAGGGAACGCGCGAAGACAGGCGGATCGAACGCCGGCGGCGTGATGAGATAGAGGCGGGTCACGCCTCGCCGCGGTAGATCCGGATGATCTGGTTGAGCATCTTGAGCGCCTCGTCGCGCGGCCGCTGGAACGTGTTGCGGCCGATGATCGAACCGTTGCCGCCGCCGTCGCGCACCGCGCGAACCTCGTTGTAGACGCCCTCGATGTCCTTGGCCTCGCCGCCGGAGAACACGACGATGCGCCGGCCGTTGAAACAGGCCTGCACGACATGGCGGATGCGCGCCGCCGGCGTCGCGATGTCGATCTTTTGTGCTTCGTAGACCTTCCTCGCTGCCTCGAGCTCGAGATGCGCGGTGGGCGGCTTCACCTTGATGATGTGCGCGCCGAGAAGCGCCGCCATGTGCGCGGCATAGGCGCAGATGTCGATCGCGGTCTCGCCCTCTTTCGACAGATTGCCGCCGCGCGGATAGGACCAGATTACCACCGCAAGCCCCGCCGCCTTGGCTTCGCGGCCAAGCGCGGCAATCTCTTCCATCTGGTCGTAGGCCCTATCCGAGCCCGGATAGATGGTGAAGCCGATCGCCGCGCATTTGAGCCGGATCGCATCCTTGACCGAGGCGGTTACCGCCTGGTCGGGCGCCTCCTTCGCGCGCGATAGGCTGTTGGCCGAATTGCATTTGAGGATGGTCGGGATCTTGCCGGCAAACATGCGCGCGCCGGCCTCGAGCATGCCGAGCGGCGCGGCATAGGCCGAGAGCCCAGCGTCGATCGCGAGCCGGAAATGGTAGTGCGGGTCATAGGCCGGCGGATTGGGAGCGAAGCTGCGGGCCGGGCCATGCTCGAATCCCTGGTCGACCGGCAGGATGACCAGCTTGCCGGTGCCGCCCAGCTTCCCCTGCATGAGAATGCGCGCGAGGTTCGCCTTGGTTCTCGGCGTGTCGCTCTCGTATCCGTCGAGGATCTTCTGAACCGCTTTCGTGACTGTCGCCATATCGCCTTCCCTTTGCGCCGGATATAGCAGAAGCCCTAGGCTCGCGTTACCGCCCCGCCGGCAAGCCAGGCGCGGCACAGCGCCTCGGGTTCACGTG
The DNA here is from genome assembly GCA_028871055.1 of Alphaproteobacteria bacterium. Lineage (GTDB taxonomy): Bacteria > Pseudomonadota > Alphaproteobacteria > ATCC43930 > CGMCC-115725 > REEB95. The sequence goes on along the minus strand of JAGWON010000025.1, from coordinate 2,973 downwards.
CGCCGCGCAGATCGAGCGCAGGCATCTCTTGCGCCTCTTCGACCACGGCGTCGAGTTGCGCCGCGATCGCCTGCAAGCGTCGGGCGGCCTCGGCGCTACCCGCGAAACGCACGCGCTTCAACCCAAGCCGCAGCGCCGCCAGCGCGATCCCCGCCGCGCCGCCGCAATCGAGCACCGTATCGCAGCGCGCAGCAGGAAACTCGCGTGCCGCCTCGTCTGTCAGCGCCTTGAACCAGCCGGGCCCGGCAAAGGTTCCGGCGCCGGCAGCGCTCGCCAGCGTCACCTCGCGGCCGAGCGTCGTGGCCGCCGCAAGCGCGGCGCGGGCGTCATCGAGCGAGTGGACGACGATGCGCGCTGCCATGTGCCGTCAGCCCAGGGCGCCAACCAGCGCCGCGACCTCAACCACGCGGTTCGAGAAGCCCCACTCGTTGTCGTACCACGACAGCACGCGGCAGAAGCGCTTGCCCATGACGACGGTCTGCGTGAGGTCGAAGGTCGAACTGTGAGGGTCGTGGTTGAAATCCGTCGACACCGCCTCATCCTTGTTGACCGCGAGAATGCCCTTGAAGCGGTTCGAGTTCGCCGCCTTGGTCATCAGCTCGTTGATCTCGTCCTTCGTGGTATCGCGCGCTGCGGAGAACTTGAAATCGATTAGCGACACATTGGCGGTCGGTACGCGGATGGCGGTGCCGTCGAGCTTGCCCTGCAGCGCCGGGATCACCAGCCCTAGCGCCTTGGCGGCGCCGGTCGAAGTCGGGATCATGTTGAGCGCCGCGGCGCGGGCGCGGCGTAGATCCTTGTGTAGCGTGTCGACCGTGTTCTGGTCGCCGGTGTACGAGTGGATCGTCGTCATGTAGCCCTGCTCGATGCCGAGACCCTCGTTGAGCACATACGCGACCGGCGCCAGGCAATTCGTGGTGCACGAGCCGTTCGACAGCACCTTGTGCTCGGGCTTGAGCTTGTCGCTGTTGACGCCCAGCACCACGGTGATGTCGGCGCCTTCCGCCGGCGCCGAGACGATGACGCGCTTGGCGCCGGCCTCGAGATGCTTGGCCGCAGCCTCCCGCTTGGTGAACAAGCCGGTGCATTCGAGCGCGACGTCAACCTTCATCTCCTTCCACGGCAGCTTGGTGGGATCGCGCTCGGCGAGCACCCGGATCGGCCCCTTGCCGATATCCATCGAGCTGTCGCCCGTCTTGATTTCGCCGTCGAACCGGCCGTGCACGCTGTCGAACTTGAGCAGATGCGCGTTGGCGTGGACCGAGCCCAGATCGTTGATCGCGATGCACTGTACGTCGTCGCGGTTCTGTTCGTGCAGCGCGCGCAGGACCAGCCGACCGATGCGTCCGAATCCGTTGATGGCGACACGAATGGCCATGCTGCCTCCTAGAGCAACGCCTTCGCGGCGGCGGCGACCGCCTCGGGCGTGATGTTGAAATACTTATATAATGCTTCACCGGGCGCCGAGGCGCCGAAGCCGGTCATGCCAATGAACGCGCCTTTGGGAGCGAGGTAGCGGTCCCAGCCTTCCCGGCACGCCGCCTCGACCGCAACGCGCGGCGCGGCGCCGAGCACGGCACGCTTGTAGGCCTCGTCCTGCTGCTCGAACAGTTCCCAGCATGGCATCGAGACCACGGCAGCGGCGATCTTGGCCGCCGCGAGTTGCTCGCGCGCCGCCATGGCGATGCTCACTTCCGAGCCGGTGGCGAGGAGCGTCACGGCGCGCGGACCCGCGGCCTCGGCCAGAACATAGGCGCCGCGCGCGGATTTGTTCTCGGCCTCGGAGGCATCCGAGCGCAGCGCCGGCAGACCCTGGCGCGACAATGCCAGGATCGACGGCGTGGTGAAATTCTGCAGCGCTAGCGTCCAGCACTCGGCGGTCTCGACGGCGTCCGCCGGGCGGAAGACGTTGAGGTTCGGAATGGCGCGCAACGAAGCCAAATGCTCGATCGGCTGGTGCGTCGGTCCGTCTTCGCCCAGCCCGATTGAATCGTGCGTCATCACGAAAATGACGCGCAGGCGCATGATCGCCGCAAGCCGGATCGAAGGCCGGCAATAATCGGTGAACACCAGGAAGCTGCCGCCATAGGGGACGATCCCGCCATGCGCCGCCATGCCGCTCATCGCGGCGGCCATGCCGTGCTCGCGGATGCCGTAGTGGATGTAGCGGCCGTTGTAATCCGCCGCCGTGATGACCTTCTGGCCCTTGATCATCGTGTTGTTGGAAGGCGTCAGGTCGGCCGAGCCGCCGATCAGCTCCGGGATCGCCGGCACCAACGTCTCGAGGCAGCGGCCGGAGGACTGGCGCGTCGCCTCCTTCTTGCGCTCGGTGGCGAAGCCTTTCGCAGCGGTTGCAAGCGCTGTGCGCCAGCCAGCCGGCAGGTCGCCCTTCATGCGCCGCATCAACTCGTCGCGCGATCGCACGTCGGCGGCAGCCAGGCGCTTGTCCCACGCCGCGTGCGCCATCGCGCCGCGCGCGCCCGCCACGCGCCACGCCTTCAGCAGATCATCGGGCATGACGAAAGGCGGCAAATCCCAGCCCAGCCGCCGGCGGGCGCCGGCAATCTCATCGGCGCCGAGCGGCGAACCGTGCGCCGCGGCGGTCCCGGCCTTGGTCGGCGCGCCAAACGCGATGACGGTGCGGCACGCGATCAGCGTCGGCCGATCGCTCTGCTGCGCTTCCTCAATCGCGGCCGCGATCTGATCGGTATCGTGGCCATCGATGGCAATGGTATTCCAGCCATGCGCCTTGAACCGCGCGATCTGGTCGTCATCGGTGGCAAGCGTGGTCGCGCCGTCGATCGAAATCGAGTTGTTGTCCCAAAAGACGATCAGCCTGCGCAGCTGGAGATGGCCGGCGAGGCCGAGTGCCTCGTGGCTCAAGCCCTCCATCAGGCAACCGTCGCCGGCGAAGACGTAGGTGTGGTGGTCGACGAGATCGTCGCCAAAGCGTGCGTTGAGGATGCGCTCGGC
>JAGWON010000013.1 GCA_028871055.1 Alphaproteobacteria bacterium | reverse complement strand
AGCCTGTGACCCTTGCCGTCCGCGGCGATTGGCTCGTCAAGGGCCGCCGCCAGAACCCTGATAGAACCGAGTTGCTTTCGCGTGGGCGGCCGTGTCTTAGCCCATTCGTCATTGTGCCGGACGTTGTTCGCGGACGCTTCAAGAACCTGCCCTAATGAGTGTCCGCCGAAGAGAGAGCCGCTTTGGGTCCATTCCTGGCGGGTGGCCGCGACGTTGTCTTTGAACGACTGCAACGCCTTGACGATGACGATCACGACGGCCCCGGCGTATGTCCCTCGTGCGACCTCGGCCGCGCCGTCCTCATCTATGAGACGGTGGTAAGCGGCAAAGTCCATTTCTGGATTAAACAACGGATGAGGATGTGCGTTCGTCGGGCGTGGGAACAAATCCTCTGTTTCTTCGGCTAGTTGACGTTGTTTCTCGAAGGTCTCGAAGACGGTCTCGAACATCACCTTGAGGGTGGGGTAGTTGAAACGCCACTCTTGGACTAAGTTAAAGAACGCACTGTAATCCTCATTGACCAGCATGAGGTCGCCCCACTTGGTAACGGCTATGTCGCCATTCCGCACCGTTAAATCGCCCGGCTGGAGCAAGATGCCAATCTGGTTGCGTTCAACCACCTCATCATATCCGGGTACGGACGGTACCGCGCGGGGACTTGCTTTTGCAGAAGTCTCGCCACTGCCTACTTCGGAGATATCCATTCGATTTCGTCTCGTGGCCACGTTGGGGCGAGATGAAGCATACTCTGTGAGCCGTAGCGAGCAATCCAGTCGTCGAGTCGGAGTCGCCCGTGGAGAAACCTAAATCCCAGAGTCAGTCCGAGAAGTTCGTGGAGGCCGCGAAAAAGGCCGGCGCGGGCGACGACGAGGCTGCGTTCGCGGCGAAGCTAAAGAAGATCGCCAAGGCGAAGCTGAAGGACACGGCCAAGAGTAAAGCGGGGCACTAATGATGTCGGTGCCAGATCGGAAATCGTGGGAGCCTGATCCGAAATATGTCAGCCCCCGTGGCGACCCGTGGGAAACCATTTATATGGAAGAAAGCGGACGCCATAAGGTCGCGACCCTGCGAATGAAGGTCCCGGGCGGCTGGTTGTACATGTTTACGCGCACCCGCACGCACTGGGGCAAAATCATTACCGGAGACACCATGGCATTTGTCCCGGACCACCAAGATTAAGTGGCGGCAATCGCGCGATCAGGCGCAGCGGTGATCCTAGTTGCTGTCAATAATGTTGACAGCCCACTAGCGGACGCGAGTCTCATCTAATCCGGCTTGGTCCGGCTTAATCAGACACCCACGAATTGACGTGGGTTTGCAATGTATAATATCGCCTTTTCTTTTGCGCGCTATCTGGCGTCAGGCACCAAACACTGGCAATCCCGATCGGATTGGACGGGACGCCGGCGAGAGGCTCGTGATCCCGTTTGCCGCTGAATGGGGCCATGGTCGCAGCCGGCGGCGCGATCGGTCACGCCGCGCCGCACGCCGGTCTTCAGGCCGATTCGGCCTCGGACTTGGGCAACGTCGCGGCGCCGGCGCCAAGCGGCCGCTGCATCAGCACGCTACCGACCCAGCGCCCATGCTTGAAGCCGATCGCCGGCAATACACCGATACGGACGAAGCCGAGCGTCTCGTGCAGGCGGATCGAGGCCGTATTGTCGCTGTCACCGATCACCGCCACAATCTGGCGATAGTTCAGCGCGGCGCAGCGTTCGATGAGCCGCGTCAGCAACGCGCGGCCGATACCGTGGCGCGCCGCGTCAGGCGCGACATAGATCGAATCCTCGAGCGTGTAGCGATAGGCCGAACGCGTCCGGTAGAGGCCGGCATAGGCGTAACCGACGACGCGGCCGTCCGAGACCGCGACGAGGAACGGCAAGCTCAGCGCCAGCACAGCTTCGCGCCGCCGGCCGATCTCTTCGACCGAAGGCGGCGTCTCCTCGAACGAGCCGAGTCCGAAGCGCACGTGATGGGCGTAGATCCCGGCGACAGCGTCCAGATCACCGGGCGTCGAGTCGCGCAGCATAAAGCGGAACGCTGCGGCATCGCTCATGCCGGCCGCAGCAACTCCGGATCGATAGCACACAAGGCTTCGGCCAAATCGCGCATGTCACCGCTCAGCCGGTCGAGGTACGCCCTCCGTTCGAAGCTGCGTTCGTCCATGTAAAGCGCCCGGTTGATCTCGATCTGAAGGCAATGATTGCCGGCGGCCGGACGGCCGTAATGTGCGGTGGTGAAGCCGCCTGCATAAGGCGCGTTGAGCGCGACCGAATAGCCTTTCATGTTGAGGGTACGGTGCGCCGTTTCCATGATCGCTGGATGGCAGGCCGTGCCGTGGCAATCGCCGAGCACCATGTCGGCGCGTGACGGGCGGTCGCGCCGGTCGCGTTCGCTGCTGGCCGACGGCATCGAGTGACAGTCGAGCAGGATCGAGAAGCCATAGCGGTTCTGCGTCGTTTCGAGAAGCTGCTTCAGCGTGCGGTGATAGGGGCGATAGAGCGTCTCGATGCGTCGCGCCGCCTCGCTGAATTTGAGCTTGCGAGCATAGATTTCCTCGCCCGAGGCGACGACCCGAGCGATCGTGCCGAGGCCGACGCGCACGCGCGGCGAATGGCTGTTGACGAAATTCGGCAGCAAATCCTCGAACATCGCCGGATCGAGCTCGAACGGCTCGCGGTTGGCGTCGACATAGGCGCGCGGAAAGCGGGCGCGCAACAGCGGTGCTCCGAGCGCCGGAGCGGCGCCGAAGATCTCGTCGACGTAGCTGTCTTCCGAGCGGCGCAGGGTGAGCGCATCGAGGCGCGAGGCAGCGAGGAAATCGGCGGGATAGTCGGCGCCGCTATGCGGCGATGCCAAAACCAGCGGCACTCCCTGTCCGCCGTTGGCAAGGACTTCAATCGGTTCAGCCAGTGTCAACGGGCCGTCCATGCCAGCAACATTAACGAGGAAGGGGCGATTCTGTCACGCGGGAAGCGGCGCTTTTCCAAGGAAAATGGGCCGGCGTTGCCAAACCGCGGGCGGTAAACCCTTCGTTTAAGTCTCGTCCCGTATTCTCACGGCGGGGAGACACCATGGCTCGTATCCTGCTCGCCGAGGACGACGACAGCATCCGAATCTTCCTGGCTCGCGCCTTGCGTCGCGCCGGGCATGAGGTTTGCGCCCTGGGCGACGGCGAGACGGCCCTATCCTGGGTGTCCGACCACCCGATCGATCTGTTGCTGGCCGACGTGGTCATGCCCGGGATCGACGGGATCGAGCTGGCGCGGCGCGCCAGCGACATGCATCCGCTGTTGCGCGTCATCTTCATCACCGGCTTCGCCGCTGTGGCGCTGGGCGAGGCCGATGCGCTGCCGCGCGACGCCGCGGTGCTCGCCAAGCCGTTTCACCTGCGCCAGCTCGTCGGCGAGATCGACCGCTTCCTCGCGGCCCCATCCTTGCCAACCGGCGGGAAATTGGTCTAAATCGCGCCAATCGCGCGGGCGTGTAGCTCAGTGGGAGAGCACTTCCTTGACATGGAAGGGGTCGTAGGTTCAATCCCTGCCACGCCCACCATCTTCTTCGTTCCCGGCGCGCCTAGTCGGGCGGCACGCGATGGCGCCGTAAAAATCCGCAGCTAAAACCTCCCAGTCGATCGGTCGAAGGTGCGTGCTAATTCGTCAGCGCCTGGAGCGGCGCCGGAATCCGGCCGCCGCGTCGGATGAACCGCTGGCTCGAGTTGCGGTTCACCGGAATGATCGGCGCCCGTCCGAGCAGGCCGCCGAAATCGACCCAGTCGCCCACCGTTTTGTTCGCCGCCGGAATCAATCGGACCGCCGTAGTCTTTTTATTGATGACGCCGATCGCCGCTTCGTCGGCAATGATCGCGGCCAGGGTTTCCGCGGGCGTGTCGCCGGGAACGGGGATCATGTCGAGCCCCACCGAGCAGACCGCGGTCATTGCCTCGAGCTTGTCGAGCGTGATCTCGCCGCGCTCGGCGGCGGCGATCATGCCTTCGTCCTCCGACAGCGGGATGAAGGCGCCGGAGAGGCCGCCGACATGGCTCGATGCCATGGCGCCGCCTTTTTTCACCGCATCGTTCAAGAGCGCGAGCGCGGCCGTAGAGCCATGGGTCCCGACGCGCGCCAGTCCCATGGCCTCCAGCACGCGCGCGACGCTGTCGCCGGCGGCCGGCGTCGGTGCCAGTGAAAGATCGATAATGCCGAACGGAATGGCCAGTCTCTGCGCCGCGGTCCGCCCGATCAGCTCGCCGGCGCGGGCGATCTTGAACGCCGCCCGGCGGATGATGCTCGCGAGTGTGCCAAAATCGACGTCGCCCGCATCCGCGAGTGCGCGCAGCACCACGCCCGGGCCGCTGATGCCAACGTTGACGACGCATTCCGGCTCGCCGATGCCATGGTAGGCGCCGGCCATGAACGGATTGTCTTCGACGGCGTTGCAGAAGGTCACCAGCTTGGCGCAACCGATCGAACTTTCGGCCGCCGTCCGTTCGGCGATGCGCTTGATCGTCTGCCCCATGGTCGCGATGGCATCCATGTTGATGCCGGCGCGCGTCGAGGCGACGTTGACGGAGGCGCAGACGCGCCTGGTTTCCGCCAGAGCCTCCGGCAAGGCCGTCAGCAGCCGGGTGTCGGACTCGCCGATGCCCTTCTCGACATGCGCCGAGAGACCGCCGATGAAATCGATACCGATGCTGTCGGCCGCCCGGTCGAGCGCCTGCGCGACCTGGACGATCTCGTCCCGGGCAAACCTGCCGGCGATCAGCGCGACGGGCGTAACCGCGATGCGATTATTGACGATGGGAATGCCGAATTCGCTGGCGATCTCCTCGCTCACCCGCCGGAGATTTCCGGCGATGCGCGTGATCTTGTCGTAGACTCTGTCGCAGACTTGCGCCGCGGTATCGCCGGTACAATCGAGCAGGCTGATCCCGACCGTGACGGTTCGGATGTCCAACCGCTCGAACCGGACCATATTGATGGTCTCGAGGATCTCCTCGGCCGAGAAATTCGCGTATTCCATGTCGCTCCGCGGGGGCTAAATGCGATGCATCACCTTGAAGATGTCTTCGCGCTGGATCGAGACCTGAACCGCGAGCTCTCGCCCTTTCGTCTGCAACCGTTCGCGCAGCGCATCGAACGGGATCGTCGCGCGCTCAAGGTCGACCACCATGATCATCGCAAAGAACTCGCGCAGGACGGACTGGCTGATGTCGATGATGTTGGCATTCGCCTCCGCCAGCACGTTGGCGATGCCGGCGATGATGCCGACTCGGTCCGGACCGATGATGGTGACGATGGCACGATTGCCGGGGGGCGGAGCGGGGCGAGCCGCACTCTGACTGGGCTGCTGGTTCATTTGCCGAATATCTGACGGGCGATGTTGGGTCTCAAGCTGACACTGTCATCCAGGATGGCCGGCCGCAATGGTGGTCGAATGGCATCCTATGAGCCATAGTCGGGTGAATGCGGGCAAGGCACGCCGCGTGCTGGTGTCCCCATCGACGTGAAATCCGTCACCGTCGGCGGCATGAAGGCGGATGCCGTCGGTGGACCGCTCCAGATTCGCTGATGGGTGTCCCGATGTTCCCGCCGCGGCGGATCGATGGGCTCGACGCGGTTCGGCAAATCGTTGCCGCCTGGGCGGGCTGAGCTCGTCACCAAACCGACTCGAAACCGGAACAATTCGGTCATCGCCGCGTGTTAGCTAGGCGGCATGGCGAGATTCGTGCTCGCGTCCCGGGAATAAGCCGCGCGATGCATCAAATCGACGGTATCCATCGTTACCGGTCGATTTGGATTTCCGACTTTCATTTGGGTACGCGCGGCTGCAAGGCCGAATTCCTGCTCGACTTCCTCCGTCATACCGAATCGGAGTTCCTCTATCTCGTCGGCGACATCGTCGACGGCTGGCGCCTGCGCAAGAGCTGGTACTGGGCGCAAAGTCACAACGACGTTATCCAGAAGATCCTGCGCAAGGCGCGCAAGGGCACCAAGGTCTTCTACATTCCGGGCAACCATGACGAGTGGCTGCGCAACTGGGTCGACTTGCAACTCGGCGGGGTCGAGCTGGTGCAGGACGCGCTGCACGTCACCGCGGACGGCCGGCGGCTGCTGGTGCTGCACGGCGACGATTTCGACGGCATCGTGCGCTATGCCAAGTGGCTCGCGCTGCTTGGCGACGGCGCTTACGAGCTGTCACTCAAGCTCAATCACTACTACAACCTCGTGCGCCGCCGCCTCGGCTATCCCTACTGGTCGCTCTCGGCCTATCTCAAGGGCAAGGTCAAGAACGCGGTCCAATTCGTCAACGATTACGCCGACGCGATCGTTGCCGAGGCACGCCGCCGGCACGTCGACGGCGTCGTCTGCGGCCATATCCATCAGCCGGAAATCCGCACCATCGGCGGCGTCCTCTACTGTAATGACGGTGATTGGGTCGAAAGCTGCTCGGCCCTGGTCGAACATTTCAACGGTCGGTTTGAAATCGTCCGCTGGGTCGAGCTCAACGCCCTCGATCCGCTGCGCCCGGCCACCCGGGCGGAGAAGGCGTTCGAACCCGCCGCGTGAGGATCCTCATCGCCAGCGACGCGTGGTCGCCGCAGGTCAATGGCGTCGTTCGCACGCTCAAGTCGATCCTGCCCGAGCTGGGCACGATGGGTCATGCCGTCACGACGCTGACGCCCGACATGTTCCCGACCGTCGCGTGCCCGTTCTATCCCGAAATCCGTCTTGCCTTCGGCGTAGCGCGGCCGGCCGCAACGCTGATCGAGCGAACACAGCCCGATGCGATCCACATCGTTACCGAAGGGCCGCTCGGCTTCGCCGTGCGGCGCTGGTGTCTCAAACGTGATTTTGGCTTCACCACCGCCTACCACACCCGCTTTCCCGAATATCTGGCGGCGCGTTGCGCAATCCCGTCGCGCCTTACCTATGGCGTTCTGCGGCGCTTCCACGCGCCCGCACGCGGCATCATGGTGGCAACCGAATCGATGCGTGCCGCCCTGTCGGCGAAAGGGTTTCGCAATCTGCGGCCGTGGACCCGAGGCGTCGATCCGGCGAAGTTCGATCCCGGCTATCGGCAAGAGGATATCGGCTTCAAGCGGCCGGTCTTCCTGTCGGTCGGCCGCGTCGCGCTCGAGAAAAACCTGCCGGCGTTTCTCGACCTCGACCTGCCGGGCTCGAAGCTGGTGGTGGGTGAGGGACCGCAGCTCGATCGGCTCAAGCGCAAGTATCCCGAGGCGCATTTCCTCGGTCATATCGAGAACGGCGCCCTGGCCCGGCTTTATGCCTCGGCCGACGTGTTCGTCTTTCCGAGCCGAACCGACACCTTCGGCTTGGTGCTGCTCGAAGCGCTCGCTTCGGGACTGCCGGTCGCTTCATTCCCGGTGCCGGGACCGGTCGACGTCATCGGCGACAGCGGCGTCGGCGTGCTGAGCGAGGATTTGCGCGCGGCGGCGTTCGCGGCGCTCGATGTTCCACGCGCGGCGTGCCGCGTCCACGCGCTCAAATTCACCTGGGCGCATTGCGCCCGCCAGTTCGTCGAGCAGCTCAGCGTCGCCGCCTGAGGCGGGTCAGTCCCGGCAGCTGATCCGGATGTATTGCCCGGTCCGCGGGTCGTTATAAGCAAGCGCGGCTGCCATGACTTCGCAGATGCTGTGCAAGGTATTCGCGCTGAACGCATGCGGTGCCATGCCGCGCGTATGGAAACGGACATCCACGCGCGCCATGTGATCGCCGGGTACCGGCATGAATGGAATCGCCAACCCCAACAGGACGAGGAACGAGATCGCCAGATCGCGCCCGGTTGACCGGGTGATGTGCATCGAACCCCTCCCGTGGACCTGGCATCGGCTGTCAGGCGCCACCCTGAGTAAGGATTTTACGTGGCAGCGCAGCATTTCATCCCCCCGCGTGGTCGAAAATGCTCTGGTCCTGGGTTTAACCTCCCGTTAGGGACGGTTCTGCGTCTGCGAAAGCCGTAGCCTGGGCAAGGATTGGGGCGCTAGGATGGCGATGCTTCGAGCCGCGCTCGCCTCGTTTCCGTTCACCGCCTAGAATGGTTGCGCCCGAATCGCGTGCCCGAGACGCCACCCCCGAGTTGCGCCATGGATGAATTTTATCGTCTCAAGAGACTGCCGCCCTATGTCTTCGCCGAAGTCAACGCGCTGAAGGCGCGGGCGCGTGCCGAAGGCCGCGACGTCATCGATCTCGGCATGGGCAATCCCGACGGCGCCACTCCGCCGCACATCGTCCAGAAACTGATCGAGTCGGTGCAGAATCCGCGCGCCCACGGCTACTCGGTGTCGCGCGGCATCATGGGGTTGCGCCGGGCCCAGGCCAAGTATTACGCGCGGCGCTTCAACGTCGAACTCGATCCGGACCGCGAGATCATCGTCACGCTGGGATCCAAGGAAGGCCTCGCCAACCTCGCGCAGGCGATCACCGCGCCGGGCGATATCGTGCTGGTGCCCAATCCATGCTATCCGATTCACGCCTTTGGCTTCATCATCGCCGGCGCGTCGGTGCGCAGCGTGCCGATCGGTCTGGACGTTGATTTTCTGAAGGAGTTGAAGCAGGCGGTCGAGCAGAGCTCGCCCGCACCCGTCGCTCTCGTGCTCAACTTCCCGGCCAATCCGACGGCGCAGGTGGTCGATCTCGATTTTTACGGCGAGGTCGTCGAATTCTGCCGCAGCCGCGGCATCTATCTGCTTTCGGATCTGGCCTATGCCGAGATCTATTTCGACGGCAATCCGCCGCCGTCGGTGCTGCAGATTCCGGGCGCGCGCGACATCGCGGTCGAGTTCACGTCGCTCAGCAAGACCTACAACATGGCGGGCTGGCGCATCGGTTTCGCCGTCGGCAATGCGCGGCTGATCGCGGCGCTCTCGCGCATCAAGTCCTACCTCGACTACGGGGCCTTCACGCCGGTTCAGGTGGCGGCGACCGCGGCGCTCAACGGGCCGCAGGACTGCATCAAGGAAATTCGCGCGCGCTATAAGAAACGGCGCGACGTCCTGGTCGAAGGGTTGCACCAGGCGGGCTGGTCGATTCCGGCGCCGCCGGGATCGATGTTCGCGTGGGCGCCGCTTCCCGAGCAGTTCCGCGAGGGCGGCACCCTGGCCTTCTCGAAGCTGCTGCTTGAGAAGGCCAATGTCGCGGTCTCGCCCGGAGTTGGCTTCGGCGAGTACGGCGAGGGCTATGTCCGCATTGCGCTGGTGGAAAACGAGCAGCGACTCCGCCAGGCGACGCGCAACATCAAGCACTTCCTCTCGGGCCGGAATACCGCCGGCGGCCGCCCCAAGCGCGAAAAGATCCTTGCCGCGCCGGCGCGCGATTGAATCGCGCGATCACGCGGCAAAAATATCGGCCCGACGGTTGACTCTGCTGCACCTTATCCCCTATTTTCCCGGCCTTCCGACTGGACCCGCGACCTTGCCATGAAAATCGCCAACTCGCTCAAATCGCTCAAGAAACGCGACAAGAATTGCCGGATCGTGCGCCGCAAGGGCCGCGTCTACGTCATCAACAAAGTCAATCCACGATTCAAGGCCCGACAGGGCTGACAGCCGCTGGTGTCGCAAGACAAGGAACCGCGCCCTCAGGGCGCGGTTTTTTGTTGGCAGCAGGCCCGCGCGCGGCCAACATCTCCTAACGAGGAGAGGGTCGCCCATGCTGATGCCCGAACCCGATGCTGCGGTGATCGCGCGCCGGAGCGCGATCGCAACCGATTTGCGCCGACTCTGCGCCGCGCCTGATGCGGTGATCGAATCCGAGAGCGAGCGCCGTCCATACGAGAGCGATGGCCTGACGGCCTATCATGCGCTGCCGCTGCTGGTGGTGCTGCCGTCCACGACCGACGAGGTCTCGCGCGTTCTCGCTTATTGCCACGACAATGCGCTCAAGGTGGTGCCGCGCGGCGCCGGTACCTCGCTGTCCGGCGGCGCGCTGCCGCTCGAGGACGGTATCATCGTCGGCCTGTCCAAGTTCAACCGCGTCCTCGAGATCGATTTCGACAATCGTTGCGCCGTGGTGCAGCCGGGCGTCACCAATCTCGGCATCACCAACGCCGTGCAGCATGCCGGCTTCTATTACGCGCCCGATCCGTCGAGCCAGATCGCCTGCTCGATCGGCGGCAACGTCGCCGAGAATTCGGGCGGCGTGCATTGCCTCAAATACGGCCTGACCACCAACAACGTGCTCGGCATCGAGATGGTGTTGATGGACGGAACGGTCTTGCGCCTCGGCGGCAAGCATCTCGACCGCAGTGGTTACGACTTGCTGGGCGTGATGGTCGGCTCCGAGGGGCTGCTCGGCGTCGTTACCGAGGTGACGGTGCGGCTGCTGCGCAAGCCGACGACGGCACGCGCCATGCTGGTCGGCTTCCCGTCGAACGAAAGCGCCGGCGCCTGCGTCGCCGCGATCATCGGTGCCGGCATCATTCCGGGCGGCATGGAGATGATGGACAAGCCGGCGATCCGGGCCGTCGAGGATTTCGTCCACGCCGGCTATCCCTTGGACGTCGAGGCGCTGCTGATCGTCGAGCTCGACGGCCCACCGGCCGAGGTCGATCACCTGATCGGCCGCGTCGAGCAGATCGCCAGGCAATGCAGCGCGGTCAGCGTGCGCGTCTCGAACAGCGAGGAGGAGCGGCTGGTGTTTTGGGCGGGGCGCAAGGCCGCCTTTCCGGCGGTCGGCCGCATCTCGCCCGATTATTACTGCGTCGACCCGACCATTCCGCGGGCCAAGCTGCCCGACGTGCTCAAGCATATGGCCGAGCTGTCGAAAAAATACGGCTTGCGCGTCGCCAATGTCTTCCACGCCGGCGACGGCAATCTCCATCCGCTGATCCTTTACGATGCCAACAAGCCCGGCGAACTGGAGCGGACCGAGCAGTTCGGCGCCGACATCCTGAAATATTGCGTCGAGGTCGGCGGCTGCCTGAGCGGCGAGCACGGCATTGGCGTTGAGAAGCGCGATCTGATGGGCACGACGTTCAACGAAACCGACCTAGAGCAGCAGCAACGGGTCAAATGCGCGTTCGATCCCGACGGCCTGCTCAACCCCGGCAAGATGTTTCCGCAGCTCCACCGCTGCGCCGAGTTGAGCCGGCTGCACGTACATCACGGTCAGGTTCGCTTTCCCGACCTGCCGCGGTTTTGAGCGCGCGCTTGAGCCGGTTCCGTCCCACCGACGAGAAGCAGCTGGTCGATATCGTTGCGGCGGCGGTTGCCGGTGAGCAGCCGCTCGAGGTCGTTGCCGGCGGCAGCAAGCGCGGCCTCGGGCGGCCGCTGCAGCTCCCGCATACGCTCGACGTCACCGGCTTCTCGGGCATCCGCCAGTATGAGCCCGAGGAGCTGGTTCTGACTGCCGGCGCGGCGACGCCGCTCACCGAGATCGAACGGGCGCTTACCGCGCGGCGCCAGATGCTCGCTTTCGAACCCGGCGACTGGCGGGCGCCGCTCGGTTCGAGCGCAACCGACCAAACCCTGGGCGGCGTCATCGCCTGCAACCTGGCCGGGCCACGCCGCATTCGCCAGGGCGCCGCGCGCGATCATTTTCTCGGCGTCGCGGCGGTCAGCGGGCGAGGCGAGGCGTTCAAGGCCGGCGGCCGCGTCGTCAAGAACGTCACCGGCTACGACCTTTGCAAATTGCTGGCCGGTTCCTATGGGACGCTGGCCGTGATGACCGAGGTCACGGTCAAGGTGCTGCCGGCGCCCGAAGCGACACGCTCTGTCGTCTTCGTTGGCCTCGACGACGCTCGCGCGGTCGCCGCCATGATCCACGGCCTCAATTCGTCACACGAGCTTTCGGGCGCGGCGCACCTGCCAAAGGTGGATGGGCGGGCGCGCACGGCGCTGCGCGTCGAGGGCCCGGCGCCCTCTGTCGAGGCCCGGTCGGCCGCGCTGTGCGGCGAGCTCAAGCAATTCGGCGCAGCCGATATCCTCGGCGACGCCGATTCGGTGAAGCTTTGGACCGCGGTGCGTAATGTAGACCCGCTTGCGGCGGGCGGCCGGGCAATCTGGCGGGTGTCGCTGGCACCGACCGGCGCGCCCGCCTTTCTTGCCGCCGTTCGCGGCGCGCTCGACATCGACTACATCCTCGACTGGGGCGGCGGCTTGGTTTGGCTCGCGGTGCAGGGCGCACAAGATGGCGGCGCCGGCCCGATCCGCGCCGCGCTCGGCGGCCGGGGCAACGCCACGCTCGTGCGCGCCCCGCTCGCGTTGCGCGCCGCGGTTCCGATATTCGAGCCGCTGCCGCCGGCGGTCGCGGCGCTGACTGCGCGCGTCAAGGACAGCTTCGATCCGAAGCGCATCTTGAATCGCGGCCGCCTCTATCCGGACATGTGAGCGCTCATGCAGACGCATTTCTCGCTCGCGCAGCTGGCCGATCCGGACATCGCAGAAGCGAACAAGATTCTCCGCGCCTGCGTCCATTGCGGCTTCTGCAACGCGACCTGTCCGACTTACGTATTGCTGGGCGACGAGCTCGACGGCCCGCGCGGCCGCATCTATCTGATCAAGGACATGCTCGAAAACGAGCGGCCGGCGAACAAGGAGATCGCGACCCACATCGATCGCTGCCTTTCCTGTCTCGCCTGCATGACCACCTGCCCGTCCGGCGTCCATTATATGCATCTGATCGACGAAGGACGCCCTTGGGTCGAAGCGACCTATCGCCGGCCTGTCTTCGAGCGCGTGTTGCGCGACTTTCTCGGCTATGTCATGCCGCGCGTCGGCGTCTTTCGCCATCTCATGCGGGCGGCGCGCCTCGCCAAGCCGATCCTGGCCGCCATGCCGGGCCGCCTTGGCGTCATCGGAAAGCTGATGCCGGACAAGCTTCCGGCACCCGGCGCAACCGAGCGTCCACGCGTTTTCCCGGCCGCTGGTCCGCGCCGCAAGCGCGTGGCGTTGCTGGCGGGCTGCGTCCAACAGGTTCTCGATCCCGCCATCAACGACGCGACAGTGCGGCTGCTGACGCGTCATGGCTGCGAAGTGGTGGTTGCCGCGGGCGCCGGCTGTTGCGGCGCGCTCACCCATCACCTGGGCCGTGAGGCGCGCGATTACGTTCGCGCCAACGTCGACGCCTGGACGCGCGAGATCGAGGCCGGCGGGCTCGATGCGATCATCGTCAATGCGTCGGGCTGTGGCACGATGGTCAAGGATTACGGCTTCTTGCTGCGCGAAGACCCCGCCTATGCCGCCAAGGCCGCCAAGATTTCGGCTCTGACGAAGGACGTGAGCGAGTTCGTCGCGACGCTGACGCTGATGCCGAACTCGGCCGCTGCGGCGGGACGGCGCATCGCCTATCACTCGGCCTGCTCGCTGCAGCACGGTCAGCGCGTCCACGCGCAGCCCAGGGCGCTCCTGGCCAAGGCCGGGTTCACCGTGCTCGATCCGCCCGAGGGGCATCTGTGCTGCGGCTCGGCAGGCACCTACAACCTGCTCCAGCCCGCGATCGCAGGCCGGCTGCGCGAGCGCAAGGTCGCCAACATCGAAAGCGTAAAGCCCGAGATCATCGCCGCGGGCAACATCGGCTGCATCGCCCAGATCGCCGCCGGAACGGCAATTCCGGTCGTTCACACCGTTGAGCTGCTCGATTGGGCAACCGGCGGTCCGAAACCGACCGCCATCGCCTAACGCCGCCACAGGCGCGGCAGCGCGACCGAGACCAGCAACGCGGCCGCGCCGATCAGGATCGGCAGCAACCAATCGGCCCGGCCGCCGGCCAACCGTCCGCCGGCTGCCGCCAGATCGACATAGGCGACGGTCATCGGCAACTGGCCGAGGAACGAACCGACCGTGTAGGACCCCAAGCCGATGCGCGTCAGGCCGAGCGCATAGTTCGACAGGCTGTGCGGAATCACCGGAATGAGGCGCAGCGCGGTCACTGCGCGCCAGCCGCCGCGTTCCGCCTTGCGGAGAACAGGGCCGAGCCGCGGCAGGCTTTCGAGATCGAGCCAGCCGCTGTTGACATAGCGGGCAACCAGAAAACCGCCGACGGCGCCCAGTGTGCCGCCGACCGCCGCCCAGAACACGCCCCACCACGCGCCGAACAGCAGACCTGCCGCTACCGCGAGCAGAGTGCGCGGAATGAACAGCAGGCTCGCCACCACTTGCGCCACGAGGAACACCAGCGGCGCTGCCGGATAGGCCGCGATCGCGTTGCGGATGGCGATGGGGTCGAGCGCGGCCCGCTCGCGCCAAGCCACCACCAGACCGGCCGCGATCATCACCAGCCAGAGAATGCGCCCCACGGTCTTGACGCGCTGAAACGGCGGCGCGGTGTCGGGTAGATCGTCGCGCATCATTCCTCGGAAATCTCGGGATTGACCGCGCGCCGCTTGAGCCAAAGGACGCCGAGAAGATCGACGATGCCGACCCACAGCCGGTCGAGAACGCGGTAGTTCGAGACACCGCCGCCGCGCGGCCGATGGTTGACGGCGATCGACTGCACCCAGCCGCCCTGGCGCAGCGCCAGCGCCGGCAGAAAGCGGTGGTTGTGATCGAAGAACGGTAGATCGAGGTAGAGCGCGCGCGGGAACAGTTTGAGACCGCAGCCGGTGTCGGGCGTGCCGTCACCCAGCAGGCGCGCGCGAACGGCGTTGGCGATGCGCGATGCCAGCCGCTTGATGGCGCTGTCGTGCCGCTTCCGGCGTGTGCCGGCAATCATCAGCGGCGCATTCGGCGTCTGTCGCGCCAGTTCCCAGAGCCGCGGGATATCGGTCGGATCGTTCTGGCCGTCGCCGTCGAGCGTGGCGATCCACGGGCTGCGCGCTGCCTTGACGCCGGTGCGAATGGCCGCGCTCTGACCGGCGCGCCGCGCGTGACGCACGAGGCGCAACTGCGAAAAGGCGGGCTTGATACCACGCAGCACCTCGGCCGTGCCGTCGCTGCTGCCATCGTCGACGACGATGACCTCGTAGTCGACGCGGCCGTCGAGAGCGGCGCGGATTTCGCCGACCAGAGGCCCGATATTCGCCGCTTCGTTGCGGGCGGGAATGACGATCGAGAGGTCCATGGAAATGGTTAATCGCGGCGGCGTCGGGATGTACCACATGTCACGGGCCCCGACCATGGAAACAGGGATGCTTTAACCGGCGCCGCCGGATCACTCGACGGAATGACCGCGTCCGCCGCACTCGCGTCCGTCGTCGCCGCCAGCCGATTTGGATTCGCTGCGCGCAGCGGCCGGTCGTGCCTTGAGCGAAGGGTGCTGCGCGGCCAAGATTTTTCCCGATACCGCCGACCTCAAGCCGTTCGACGGATTGCTGCGCGCCTGACCGGCTGGTGTAGGATCGGCCAATGACCATTCGACCCGTGCCGCGTCCGATCCTTCTCTTGCCTGTTTTTCTGGCGGGTTGCGCGAGCGCCTATCAGCCGGCGGTCGACCTGACCGGTGTCGACGTCGCCAAATACAACGGCGATCTGACCGCGTGTGCGGCGCGCGCCCAGCAAGCCTATCCGGGTGGTGCGATGGTTGTCGGTGCAATTGCCGGCGCGACGATCGGCGCGGGAATGGGGACGGTTCTCGGCCAAACCGCGGGCTGGGGGATTGCATCCAATTCGAGCCTCGCCGCGAGCTACGGGGCAATCGCCGGCGGGGTCGCCGGCGCGGGTGCCGGTGCGGTGGTTGGTACCCGCGATCAACGCGCCGTCATCGACGATTGCCTGATCCAGGACGGTTATAAGCTGACGGCGTCGGGCTCCTAGCCCTCGACCCAGGCGATCCGCAGCACGTTGGTCGCGCCGGGCGTGCCGAACGGCACGCCGGCGGTGATCACTACGCGCTCGCCCTTTTCGGCGAAGCTCTCGTCGCGGGCGGTGCGTGTCGCCTTCTGCACCATGTCGGTGAAGTTGTTCACGTCGGCGGTGTGAACGCAATGCAGACCCCAGACGATTGCGAGCTTGCGCGCGGTCTGCAAGTTCGAAGTCAGCGTGATGATCGGCACGTCCGGCCGCTCGCGCGCGGCGCGCAGTGCGGTCGCGCCCGACGTGGTGTACGACATGATCGCGGCGGCGCCGATGGTATGCGCGACGAGGCCCGCGGCGGCGCTGATCGCATCCGATGGCGAATGGTCGCTCGCCGCGGTGGTGGCGTGCAGCGAGGGGAAATAGGCCGGATCCGCCTGCACGCGCCGGATGATGCGGTCCATCATCTTGACCGCTTCGACCGGATATTCGCCGGATGCCGTTTCGGCCGACAGCATCACCGCGTCGGCGCCCTCATACACCGCCGTGGCGACATCCGAGGCCTCGGCGCGCGTCGGCACCGGCGCGCGCATCATCGATTCAAGCATCTGCGTCGCGACGACCACCGGCTTGCCGGCCGTCCGGCAGGCGCCGACGATGCGGCGCTGCAGCGGTGGAACGTCCTCCGGCGGCATCTCGACGCCGAGGTCGCCGCGCGCCACCATCACCGCCTCGCTCAACTCGATGATCTCGTCGAGCTTGGTGATCGCCGCCGGTTTTTCGAGCTTCACCAGTACGCCGGCGCGCCCGGCGATGAGCTTGCGGGCTTCGGCCACGTCCTCCGGCCGCTGCACGAAGGACAGCGCAACCCAGTCGGCGCCCATGTCGAGAGCGAAGGCGAGGTCGGAGCGGTCCTTGGCGGTCAACGGCGAGAGCGGCAGAACCGCATTGGGGACATTCACGCCTTTGCGGTCGGACAGGTTGCCGCCGGTGATCACGCGCGTCTCCGCGAAATCCTTGCCGCACCTCTCGACCCGCAATCGGACGTTGCCGTCATCGAGCAAAAGGTCGGTTTCAGGCGCCAACGCCGCGAAAACTTCGGGGTGCGGCAAGCTGGCGCGTTTCGCGTCGCCGGGCGCCTTGTCGAGATCGAGCCTGAACGACGCGCCCTCCGCCAACCGGATGCGCCCGCCGGCAAACGTGCCGACGCGCAGCTTCGGTCCTTGCAGGTCGGCCATGACGCCGATCGGCCGGCCCGTCTTCGTCTCGAGCGCGCGGACCTCGTCGAGCCGCGCCTTGTGATCGGCCTGCTCGCCATGACTGAAATTCAAACGGAAGACATCCACGCCGGCTTCGAACAGCGCCGCGATCTTGTCGGGCGAGGCGGTGGCGGGTCCCAGCGTGGCGACGATCTTGGTGGCACGGCGGCGTCGCATATCAAGCTTCCTTTAGCACCAAGATAGCGCGGAAGTCGTTGACATTCGTTCGCGTCGGACCCGTCACGATCAGGTCATCGAGCGCATTGAACGCCACCCATGAGTCATCCGCAGCGAGCAGCGCCTTGAGATCGATGCCCTGTCGCGCTGCGCGCGTCAGCGTGTCGGGCGTGACGATCGCGCCGGCGTTGTCCTCGGTGCCGTCGGTGCCGTCGGTATCGCAAGCGAGCCCGTAGATTCCCCTCGCGTCTTTGAGCGCCAGCGCCAAGGCCAAGACGAACGCGCTGTTGCGGCCACCGCGGCCTTCATGCGTCACCGTGACCGTCGTCTCACCGCCCGAGAGCAGCACCAACGGCAATCGCGGCACGGTGTTGCCGATACGGAAGTGGCCGCGTGCGACGGCGCGCGCGATGCCGGCATGGACCAGCGCCGCCTCGCGCGCCTCGCCTTCGATCGCATCGCCGAGGATGATCGGCGTGACGCCGCGCTTGCGTGCCGCATCCGCCGCCGCCTGCAAGGCCGCCTGGGGTGTCGCGATCAACACGTACCGCGCGCCGGCCAGGCGCCGGTCGCCGGGTTTCGGCGTCTCGTCGATCGCGGCCTCGAGATGCCGCGCGATGGACGGCGGCGGCGTGATCGCATATTTCGCCAGAATGGCGCGCGCCTCGCCGAAGGTGGACGGATCGGGCACGGTCGGTCCCGAGCCGATCACCGCCGGGTCGTCGCCCGGCACGTCCGAGATCGCCAGGGTGACGATCCGGGCCGGCGCGACCGCGGCCGCGAGCCGGCCGCCCTTGATCGCCGAGAGATGCTTCCGCACCGCGTTGAGCTCGAAGATCGAGGCGCCGCATCGCAAAAGCTGGTGCGTCAAGGCGCGTTTGTCGTCGAGCGTGATGCCGGGCGCGGGCAACGCCAGAAGTGCCGAGGCACCGCCCGAGATCAGGCAGAGCACGAGGTCGTCGCGCGTCAGGCCCTGGACATTCTTCAGGATGCGTTCCGCAGCCGCCCGGCCCGCGGCGTCGGGCACCGGGTGGCTCGCCTCGACCACTTCGATGCGCTTGCAGCGTACGCCGTAACCGTAGCGCGTCACGACCAAGCCGGTGATCTCGCCGCGCCAATGATCCTCGACAGTCTTCGCCATCGCCGCCGCCGCCTTGCCGGCACCGACGACGATGGTGCGGCCCTTGGGCGGTTTCGGCAGATGCGGCGGCAGCACTCGCGCCGGATCGGAGGCGGCGAGGGCGGCGTCGAACAGGGAGCGCAGGAATTCGCGGGGCTTTCGCGGGGCAGGCAAGACTGCAACCTTTCGGCCGACAGAATAGGATGGCGACCGAGACAGCCACAACCCTGCCGTCGCGATGAACTGCCGCCCGCTTGACTTTGTTCCCGATCCGCCGCTCACGACCGCGGATCCCGATCCGGTCGAATTGCACGCCGCCTCGGGTTCGCGCGTCATCTTAACTTGCGACCATGCCAGCAACCGCGTGCCGCAGGCGCTGGCGAAGCTGGGCCTGAGCGACGCGTTGTTGGCGCGCCATATCGGCTGGGACATCGGCGCCGCCGCTGTCACCCGCCGGCTCGCCGTGACGCTTGGCGCGTCCGCCGTGCTGGCCGGCTATTCGCGCCTGGTGGTCGATTGCAATCGCGACCCGGACGATCCATCGTCAATTCCGGCGATGAGCGACACGATCGAGATTCCCGGCAATCGTGACCTGACGGACGGTGCGCGCCGGGCGCGCCGCGCGGCGATCTTCGTGCCCTATCACGCGGCGATCGCGCAGCTAATCGACGAGTCTTTGGCGCGCGGTGGCGTGCCCGCCTTGATCGCGATCCACAGCTTCACGCCGTCGCTGGGCGGCAGGGCGCGGCCGTGGCACGCGGGGATATTGTGGGATGGCGACGGCCGCATTCCGGGGCCGCTGCTCGAGGCGTTGCGCGGCGACGCGGCGCTGGTGGTGGGCGACAACGAGCCCTATTCGGCACGCCAACCGGCTGGCTATACCGTGCGCCACCATGCGCTCAGACGCGGCCTGCCGCATGTTGCGATCGAGATCCGCCAGGACGAGATCGCCGGCGATGCCGGTGCCGCCGCGTGGGCCGACCGCCTTGCCGCCGCGTTGAAGCCGATTCTCGCCGCTGACGCACTCTATCGCCTCTGGCAAAAATGATGCGGCCGCCCCACAATAAAGGAAATCCGCAAAGGAGAGAGGCATGAACGACAACACCCGCACCGAGCTCGAGGCCGCCACCTTCCGGCGCCTGGTTGCGCATCTGCGCGAGCGCACCGACGTCCAGAACATCGACCTGATGAATCTTGCTGGTTTTTGCCGCAACTGCCTGTCGCGCTGGTATCGCGAGGCGGCGGCGGAGAAGGGCGTCGCCATTCCCGATCCGGAGGCGCGCCGGATCGTCTACGGCATGCCGTACGACGAATGGAAGGCGAAGTACCAGAAAGAGGCTGCGCCGGACCAGAAGGCCAAGATGGCCGCGTCGCACAAGCATTGAACGCTCAGGTCGGGGATTTTCATGGCGAATGTCGGGGGCATTGCGGGGGATCGGCTGCGCTCGTTCATCGAGCGGATCGAGCGGCTCGAGGACGAACGGCGCGCCCTCGGCGAGGACATCCGCGAGGTCTATTCCGAGGCCAAGGGCGCCGGTTTCGACGTCAAGGTGATGCGCCAGATCGTGCGCATCCGGAAACTCGACGAGAACGAGCGCGACGAGCAGGAGGCGCTGCTCGAGACCTACATGGCTGCGCTCGGCATGACCGGCGGCGACACCAAGAAGCGCGCGGCGGGATAGCCGCCGGGCTCAGAGCTCCGCCTTGATGCGTTCGGCGATGGCGGCAATCGCGGCGCGGTCGCCTGGCTTCAATTCCCAGTTGATCCGCAAGTCGTCGCCCAGGCGCCGCGGCAGCACGTGGACGTGGAAGTGCGGCACCGATTGCGCGGCGCCCTTGCCGTTCGATTGCACCAAGTTGAGTCCGTCCGGCTTGAGCGCCGCCTCCACCGCCTTGGCGACCTTGAGCACGGTCGCCGAGACCGCCGCCAGTAGATCCGGCGGCATGTCGTAAAGCGTCGGATGGTGCGGCTTGGCGATCACCAGGCAATGCCCGTCGTTGGCCGGGTTGATGTCCATGAAGGCCAGGGTCGCGGCGTCCTCGAGCAGCTTGAAGCTCGGAATCTGGCCGGCCACGATGCGGCAGAAGACGCAATTCGGATCGGCGCTCATGCGCGGAGCCTAGCCGATGGCGCGGCCGAGGGGTAGCATCGGGGCATGACAGTGGCCGCCCCCGTCCGACCGGTTTCGAGCAAGCTGTTCGACGATCTGCGCGCGCGTTTCGGCGAGCGCTTTTCGACCGCCGCTGCGGTGCGCGAGCATCACGGCAAGGATGCTTCCTATCACGCGGTCGCGCCGCCAGACGCCGTGGTGTATGCGCACAGCACCGAAGAGGTGGCCGCAACCGTGCGGTTGTGCGCCGCGGCCAAAGTCCCGGTCATCCCGTTCGGCACCGGTACCAGCCTCGAAGGTCATATCGCGGCGGTCCAGGGCGGCGTCTGCATCGATCTGTCGCAGATGACGCGCATCCTGCGCGTTTCGACCGACGATCTCGACTGCACGGTCGAGGCCGGCGTCACCCGCAAGCAATTGAACCAGCATCTGCGCGACAGCGGCCTGTTCTTCCCGGTCGATCCCGGCGCCGACGCCTCGCTCGGCGGCATGGCGGCGACGCGCGCCTCGGGCACCAATGCCGTCCGCTATGGCACCATGCGCGAGAACGTGTTGGCGCTGACCGTCGTGCTCGCTGACGGCCGCGTCATCCGCACCGCGCACCGGGCGCGCAAATCGGCGGCAGGCTATGACCTGACCCGGCTGTTCGTCGGTTCCGAAGGCACGCTCGGCGTCATCGCCGAGGTGACGTTGCGGCTCTACGGCATTCCCGAGGCGATGCGTTCTGCGGTCTGCGCGTTTCCCTCGATCGAGGCGGCCGTCGCGACTGTCGTCGCCACCATCCAGGCCGGCGTGCCGGTGGCGCGGATCGAACTGCTCGATGCCGTGCAGATGGACGCGGTCAATCGCTACGCCAAGCTCGAATACGCCGTAGCGCCGACTCTGTTCTTCGAGTTCCATGGCAGCGCCAAGGGCGTCGACGAGCAGGTCGAAACCGTGCGCGACTTCGCCGCAGACA
Source organism: Alphaproteobacteria bacterium (assembly GCA_028871055.1). GTDB lineage: Bacteria > Pseudomonadota > Alphaproteobacteria > ATCC43930 > CGMCC-115725 > REEB95. The sequence continues at coordinate 86,879 of JAGWON010000013.1, read as the reverse complement.
ACGGCGGCGGCGAATTCCGCTGGGCCGCCTCGACCGAGGACCGCAACAAGCTATGGCAGGCACGGCACGATGCCTATTACGCGTGCAAGGCGCTGCGGTCGGGCGCCGAGGTCTGGGCGACCGACGTGTGCGTGCCGATCTCGCGCCTGCCGGAATGCATCGCCGAAACCGCCAAGGACTTGGCCGCGGCCAAGGTCGTCGCGCCGATCGTCGGTCATGTCGGCGACGGCAATTTCCATCTCTGCTTCGTGCTCGATCCGGCTAATCCGGCCGAGTTCGACGAGGCGAAGCGGCTCAACGCCCGCATGGTCGAACGCGCCCTTGCCATGGACGGCACCTGCACCGGCGAGCACGGCATTGGCCTAGGCAAGACCGAGTTCCTCATCGCCGAGCACGGCGAAGCGGTGGCGGTGATGCGCGCCGTCAAGCGCGCGCTCGACCCGGACAACATCATGAATCCGGGCAAGATCCTGCGCATGAACTAGGTCGATGGTGACGGTCATCGAGGCCATTCAGGGCGACATCACCGCGTTGGATCTCGACGCCATCGTCAATGCCGCCAACACGACGCTGCTCGGCGGCGGCGGCGTTGACGGCGCCATCCATCGAGCCGCCGGACCCGGCTTGCGGGAGGAGTGCGAGAAACTCGGCGGCTGTCCGACCGGCGAGGCGCGCATCACCAAGGGGCACCGGCTCAAGGCGCGCCACGTCATCCATGCGGTAGGCCCGGTCTGGCGCGGCGGCGCGCATCGCGAGGACGAGCTGCTCGCCGGCTGCTATCGCGCCAGCTTCGCGTTGGCGGCGTGGCACGGTATCCGCTCGATCGCGTTTCCGGCGATTTCGACCGGCATCTATCGCTTTCCGCGCGACCGTGCCTGCCGCATCGCCGTCGCCGAGACGCGGCGGTTCACGACGCTGTCGGGAGCGCTCGGGCGCGTGGTGTTCTGCTGCTTCGATAACGAGACCCTGGCGCTTTACCGCGCGGAGATCGAGGGATAAGCCGGATCTACCGACGGTCTTTGTTCCGCTCGGCGACGATGCGTCCGACCTCGGCGTCGGCGTCGCCCTCTCGCGACAATCCCTCGACAATGCCGGGCACATCCTCGGCCGGTCGGTTCTGGCTCATCTTCCATTTGCCTTCGAGCCGCGCGATCGGCAGCTCGAATCCCACGATCGCCTTGAGCATGCTGCGCGTGTACTCCGCCGGCGCGTCGCTGACCCGCCAGCGATCCTGGCGTCCAGCCTCGTGCGCATCGGTAAGGCGCGTCACCAGCTGCAACAGACGGTCGGCGTCGTCGTAGAACCGTACCGATCCATAGGCATGGACGGCGACGTAGTTCCACGTCGGCACCACCTTGCCGGTCTTGCGCTTGGTCGCGTACCAGGCGGGTGAGACATAGGCCTCGGGCCCGAGGAAGATCGCGAGTGCCGCGGTCTCCGCCGCAGCGTCGCGCCATTGCGGATTGGCGCGCGCGACGTGGCCGACCAGCGTGCCGAAGGGCGCTGGGTCGGGCTCGACCAACATCGGCACATGGCTTCCGACCAGGCCGCGCGAGCCGAACGTGACCAGGGTGCCGAGCTTGATGCGGCGGATCGCCTGGTGCAGCGTCGCGACGTCGGTCTCTTTGAAGATGTCGGGCGCGTACATCGCAATCTCCGGAGCGAGACGCACCCTATCAGCCGGCGGCCGATCTAGTCATCGTCCTCGCGTTCGAGTTTCTTGTTCGCGAGATCGCGCGCCGCTTTTTCAGCCTTGAGCCGCTCCGCCTCGCGCTCGGCCTTGGTGCGGCCGAAGGCGACGCGGTTCTCGGCCGCCTGCTTCTTTTCGACGTCGCGCCGTTTCGCCTTGCGGAAGCTGTTGAGATTGATTGGCTCAGTCATGGCCGAGCTCGCCGCTGCGATAGCTTTCGAGCACCAGGAGCCGCAAGGCGCTCGACAAGTTGCTGTCGCGTGTGGCGTCGATTTCGGCGACGAGCGCATTGATCGATAGACCGCGCTTCGCCGCCAGCAGGCGCAGATCGCGCCAGAACGGCTCCTCGAGCGTCAGGCTGGTCGAATGCCCGGCGATCGTCACCGAGCGCTTGCGCAGGACGCCGGCCATCAGCGCGGTCCGATCATCGCCTTGGGATCGACCCAGCGGTCGAAATCGCGGCCGCCGACATGGCCCAAGGCGATCGCGGCCTCGCGCAGCGTCGTGCCGTCCTTGAGCGCCTTCTTCGCCACTTCGGCGGCCTTGTCATAGCCGATGTGCGGCGACAAGGCGGTGACCAGCATGAGCGAGCGGTTGAGCAGCTCCTCGATGCGCGCGGCGTCGGCCACGATGCCTTCGACGCAATGTTCGGCAAAGCTGGCTGCGGCGTCGCCGATCAGGCGGATCGACTGCAACAGGTTGTGGATGATCACCGGCTTGAAGACGTTGAGCTCGAAATGGCCCTGGCTGCCGGCGATCGAGATGGCGACGTGATTGCCCATCACCTGCGCGGCGACCATGGTTACCGCCTCGCACTGGGTGGGGTTGACTTTGCCCGGCATGATCGACGAGCCGGGCTCGTTCTCCGGCAAGTGCAGCTCGCCCAGGCCGCAGCGCGGTCCCGAGCCCATCAGGCGGATGTCGTTGGCGATCTTCATCAGCGACGCGGCGATGACGTTGAGCGCGCCGGAGAGCTCGACCAGCGCGTCGTGCGCCGCCAGCGCCTCGAACTTGTCGGACGCGGAGGTAAAGGGCAGGCGGGTCGTTGCCCTGAGCCGCTTGACGAAGGCGCCGGCGAAAGCCTTGGGCGCGTTGAGGCCGGTGCCGACGGCAGTACCGCCCTGCGCCACCGCGTAGAGCCGCGGCAGGCAGCCCTCGATGCGCGCGATGCCGAGCGCGACCTGATGCGCATAGGCGCCGAATTCCGCGCCCAGGGACAGAGGCGTCGCGTCCTGGAGGTGCGTGCGGCCGATCTTCACGATGCGTGCGAACTCGCGCGCCTTTCCGGCAAGCGCGCGCTCGAGCCGCCTGAGGCCGGGCATCAGCCGGTCACGGATCTCAAGCGCCGCCGCGATGTGCATCGCCGTCGGGAAGCTGTCGTTCGACGACTGGCTCATGTTGACGTGGTCGTTGGGATGGACCGGTGCCTTGGCGCCGCGCTTGCCGCCGAGCGCCTCGTTGGCGAGCGCGGCGATCACCTCGTTGGCGTTCATGTTGGTCTGAGTGCCCGAGCCGGTCTGCCAGACCACCAGCGGAAACTCGTCATCGTGCCGTCCGGCCGCGATCGCCGACGCCGCCGCGACGATGGCGCGGCCCAGCTTCTTGTCGAGCGCGCCGATGTCCATGTTGGCTTCGGCCGCCGCCTGTTTCTGGATGCCGATGGCATGGATCAGCGCCATGGGCATGCGCTCGCCGCCGATCCTGAAATTCTCGAGCGAGCGTTGCGTCTGTGCGCCCCAGAGCCGCGCCGCCGGCACCGCGATCGCGCCCATGCTGTCGCGCTCGGTCCGGGTTGGACCCTTGGCCATGGCCTGCCTCCTCGCCTGGCCCTAGGGCATAGACAGGCGAGCTAAGGCGGTCAAGACAGGGTCAGCCGATCACGGCGGCGGCGGGCGACGGTACTTCGCGAGCGTGGCGAACTGCACGCGCTGCTCGGGCGTCAGCGTCGCGAGGAAGGCTTCCAGCGTCGCCGTCATGTCCCTCTGGAAGGCGCGGTGATTGTCGTCGACGCGATTGATCAGATCGTCGATCGCCTTCTGGTCGGGTTGCGGCTTGGCGAGTTGATCCCAGACTTGGTCGAAGAGTGGATGGTTTTCTTGAAACTGGGCACGACCGCGCTGGCGCATCGCGACGATCATGTGCTGGAAGGCGACGTGCTGCGCATCGTTCAGGTCGAGCTGGCGGCTGATGACGACGAAGCGCTGGATCGGCGGCAGCGGCGGCCGGAAGTGGAAGTGTGCCCAGAACAGCCCGCCGGCGATGAACACATTGAGCGTCAATGACAGGGCGAGCGCGACGACCAAGCCGCGGCTCCGGCGCGGAGCGCGGCCGTTCGACTCGGCGGCGGTCATATCGCGGAATCCTCGGACGTGAAGACGCCGATGGGTTGGCCGAACAGCTCGCCCGCCGATGCCGATTCGGTCGATCCGAAAAGGTTGGCGTAGACCTCGGAGCCGAGCGTGAATCCGATCAATCCGGTCAGCACCAGGCTGGCGGCCACCGCGACCCGTGCCATGTGCACCCGCCAGACGTAAGGCGCGGCAGGCCGGCGGAACGGGATAACGCGCGCGCCGGCCGGGTCGGCCGGAACCAGCGCCGCGGCGCGGTCGACAACCCGTTGCGGCACGCTCGACTCGCGTTGCGCCCGGGCGGCGGCGAGGTCTGCGAGCGCCTCGGGATACACCGCCAGCCACGCCTCGATCCGCTCGGCCGCGGCCTCGTCCAACCGGCCCTCGCCATAAGCGGCCAGTTCCAGCGCCGCGCGCTCGTCGTCCAGTGCCCAGTCCGGCAGGGCTCCGGTATCGAATGCGCGAAAACGCCGCCAGAGGGCGGCCGACCCGGCCGATTTCATGTCCCCCGGTTCGGTCATGGTCATCTCCTGCTCAATTTAGGCATGATTGCATCGATTCATCCCCCTCCGGAGCCCGATTTTGCCGGGTTTTCCGGAGCAAAATGCTCGCGCAGCTTCAGCATCGCCTTGTGGTGGGTGCTGCGGATTGTCTGCGGATCGACCTTGAGGGTGGTGGCCACTTCGGCCACCTCCATGTCGCGGTCGTAGAGCATGGTCAGAACCAGCTTCTGCCGCGGCGACAGCAGACCTTCCGGCAGCTTGATCCGCTCGGTCGGTTCGGCGGTCACCGCGAGCGCCGCCTCCGGCACCGTTTCGTAGGGCGTAGTCAGCGGCTGGCGCCGGCGCAGCACGTCGCGCGCGGTCGAGCGTGCGACGATGGTGAGCCAGGTCGAGATGCCGGCGCGCTCCGGATCGTAAGTCTTGAGCAGCCGGAAGTCGTCCTTGCATAGCCGCAGGAAGACGTCCTGGACCAGGTCCTCGATCTCGGCTCCCGCGCGCGCCTGCGTCCGCACCGCGGACAGGATCAGGCCGGCATAGCGCCGGACGAACGCGTCCCATTGCGCCTTGTTGCCAGCAATCAGCGCCTTAAGGTCGATGGCGTCGGCCACGCGCCGTCCTTTCGCTGCGCGCGTTGGCGGCTTGACGCGGGCGACCCGCCGCCTTCCTCAGCGCGGCCGCGTAAGCCTTCGTAGCCCATTCTGCAAGCCGATCGGAATCGTCGAGCAATTCGGCTGGCACTGCGTGGTAACCGAGCGCGACCCGTTTGTTTCCCCGCTGGTACCGGAAAGGCGCCATGCCGGCGGCCTCATAGTCGCCCCGATTGTCGTCATCGGTCTTGAAATGGAGCGCGTCGCGAATGACGATTCCGAACATCAGGCCGTCGCGAAACAGGCCATAGCCGCTGAACATGCGCCGGATGTCGACCGGCGCCCACGCGCGCAAGAGATCGACGATATGCTCGATGGTCCCGCCCGGCTCGACTTTCCCGCTCGTCCGACGAACCGCCATGCGGCCTCAGCCGAGTTTGGCGAAGAAGTCGTTGCCCTTGTCGTCGATGACGATGAAGGCCGGGAAATCCGTGACCTCGATGCGCCACACCGCCTCCATGCCGAGCTCGGGATACTCCAGAACCTCGACTTTCTTGATGCAGTCCTGCGCCAGCCGCGCTGCCGGGCCGCCGATCGATCCCAGATAAAATCCTCCGTACTTCTTGCAGGCCTCGCGCACCTCGGCGCCGCGGTTGCCCTTGGCCAGCGTCACGAAGCTGCCGCCCGCCGCCATGAACTGGTCGACGTAGGAATCCATGCGGCCGGCCGTGGTCGGACCGAACGAGCCCGAGGCATAGCCTCGCGGCGTCTTGGCCGGGCCGGCGTAATAGATCGGGTGCTCCTTGGCGTATTGCGGCAGGCCTTCGCCGCGGTCGAGCCGCTCCTTGAGCTTCGCGTGCGCAATGTCGCGCGCCACGATGAGCGGCCCGCTGAGCGAGAGCCGCGTCTTGATCGGATAGCGCGACAGCGCCTTGCGGACCTGCGCCATCGGCTGGTTGAGGTCGATCCGCACCACCGCGCCGCCCAGCTTTTCCTCGTCGATTTCCGGCAGGTACTGCGCCGGATTGGTCTCGAGCTGCTCGAGGAACACGCCATCGGCGGTGATCTTGCCCAAGATCTGGCGGTCGGCGGCGCACGACACGCCGATGCCGATGGGCACGCTGGCGCCGTGCCGCGGCAGGCGGATCACGCGCACGTCGTGGCAGAAATACTTGCCGCCGAACTGCGCGCCGATGCCCATGGCGCGTGTCAGACCGAGCACCTCCTGCTCGAATCCCACATCGCGGAAGGCCTGGCCGAACTTGTTGCCCAGCGTCGGCAGCGCGTCGAGATAGCGGCAGCTTGCGAGCTTCACCGTCTTGAGGTTGAACTCGGCCGAGGTGCCGCCGATGACGATCGCCAGGTGATAGGGTGGGCAGGCGGCGGTGCCGAGGGTGCGGACCTTCTCGTCGATGAACTTGAGCAGCGCGTTAGGATTGAGCGTCGCCCTGGTCTGCTGATAGAGGAACGTCTTGTTGGCCGAGCCGCCGCCCTTGGCGATGAACAGGAACTTGTAAGCGTCGCCGTCGGCGGCATAGATCTCGATCTGCGCCGGCAGGTTGTCGCCGGTGTTGACCTCGTCGTACATGCTCAGCGGCGCGACCTGGCTGTAGCGCAGATTGGTCTCGGTATAGGTGCGCCGCACGCCGGCCGAGATCGCGGCCTCGTCGCCGCCGCCGGTCCAGACGCGCTGGCCCTTCTTGCCCATGACGATCGCCGTGCCGGTGTCCTGGCACATCGGCAGCACTTTGCCGGCGGCGATGTTGGCGTTCTTCAAGAGGTCGAAGGCGACGAACCTGTCGTTGGCCGAGGCCTCGGCGTCGTCGAGGATGGCGCGAAGCTGCCTCAAGTGTCCCGGCCGCAGCAGGTGCTGGCAGTCGATGAAGGCCTGACGCGTCAGCTCGGTCAGCGCCGGCAGGCCGACGGTGACGACGCGCTGGCCGCCGAACGCGGCGGTGCCGACGTGCTCGGACGTCAGCTTGCGGTAGGGCGTCTCGTCCTCGCCCAGCGGAAACATCTCGTGGAATGCGGGATCCATGCTGCGCTCGCGACCCGGGGAAACGCGGCCGAGAAAGAGCGTATTACGCCCGCCCGGTCAAGCGCAGCTTCCGTATGTGCAAGACCATGGAAAAACTGCGGTTTATCCGCACTGGCGCGCGCGCTAGATAGCCGGCGGGAACCTTTTTCGCGGCGGCTCATCTATGGTCGCATGAGGAGTCAAATTGTGGCCGAAACCGCGGGAACCGGCGGCGACGCCGAATTGCTGTCACTGATCCGGCGCGGCGAGCCCGCGGCGTTTGCCGCGCTGATGCGCCAGAACAACCGTCGGCTCTACCGCCTGGCGCGCAGCATCGTGCGCGACGAGAGCGAGGCCGAAGACGTCGTGCAGGAAACCTATGTCCGCGCCCTCGCCCATCTCGGTGATTTCAGGGGCGAGGCCAGTCTTGCGACTTGGCTCGCACGCATCGCCGCCAACGAGGCACTCGGCCGCTTGCGCCGCCGTCGTCCCATGGTCGATCTGTCCCAGGCCGAAAACGTCATCGCGCTTTCCGGCGCCGGAAATACGATCAATCCGGAAAGCGCTGCAGCGCGGCGCGAGGTCCGACGCGTGATCGAACGCGCGGTCGACGAGCTGCCGGCGAACTTCCGCACCGTCTTCATGCTGCGCGCAGTCGAGCAGATGAGCATCGCGGAAACCGCCGCGCTACTTGCCATCTCGCCCGAGACAGTGAAGACGCGCTTCCATCGCGCCAACCGCCTGCTGCGCCAGGCGCTGAGCGCAGAATTCGCCTCGATCCTCGATGACGCTTTTCCCTTCGCCGGCGCGCGCTGCGACGCGCTGACGGCTCGCGTGCTGGCGCGGCTCGGCCTCGCGCCCGGCTCTCCCAATCCGCTCGCTTCCAACCCAAAACCCAAGGAGTGAAAGACATGCGCCGATTGATCGTTGCTCTCGCATTACTGGCATTCACGGCCGCCCCCGCCTTTGCGCAGAACGTCAGCAAAGAGCCGCCCGGCGGCGCCTACAAGAAGGTCAGCACGCTGGTGAAGTTGCCCGATTTCCTGCCAGGCATCGGCACGCTCTACGTCGATCCGAAAACCCTGCCCGCCGGTCCGTTCCTCGCTTACGACCACAAGGGCCGCTTGGTGAGCACGATCTATATGATCCCGCTCAAGGACTTCGATTCGCAAAAAGGCTTTCCGGATTTGAAGGCGCCGGGCGGCCGCGTCGATCACGTATCGCTCTATTTCAATGCCGGCCATCCCGGCGTCGAAGTGCCCCACTACCACATCGTGCTGTGGCATGTGACGGCAGCGCAGGAAAAGCTCGTCGCAAAGTAAGCGGTGCCGGCGAGCGACGCGGGCAATCCGGGGGTAGCTCCCCCAACGCCCCGGTTGCCTGCGTCGGTCGCTACCCAAATTTCAGGCGCGGAGTGCCGCCTTGGATTCGGTCGTGAATGGCGGAGAATGGCAATGAGCCATGCGAACTTGTTTTCGCGCCGAGCACTGCTTGCGGGCACGGCATTGACGTTCGCCGTCACGGCGACGCAAGGCTTGTCGGGCGGCGCGCTCGCCGACGAGAAGGTTTCGAAGCAGTCGGCGAAATACCAGGACCACCCCAAGGGCCAGCAGCGCTGCGAAATCTGCGTCAACTTCCAGCCGCCGAATCGATGCCGCTTTGTCCAAGGCGACATAAGCCCGAAAGGTTGGTGTCAGTTCTTCGCCGCGCGCGACAACGCGCACTGAGCCGCCCGACGCGCGACGCGGTCAAGCCGCGGCTACTTCTTCCGGAACTGGTCGAGCGTGACGACCTCGGCGCTCTTGTCGGCCGGTTTCTCGCCGCCCTTGCCCCGCTTTTCGGACGTCCTGGCGCTGCGCGGCTTTTCCGCGGGGGTCGGCTGTTCGTCGGCTGGCTGCTCGTCGGCGGCCTGCTCGTTGGCGGGCGCCACCTGCTGGAACTGCAGGCCGAACTTTACCGCCGGATCGGCGAAGGACAGGATCGCCTCGAACGGCACGACCACCCGCTCGGGCTTGCCGGCGAAACTCAGGGTCACGCCGAAACGTTCCTCCTCGACGTCGAGGTCCCAGAACTGGTGCTCGAGCACCACGGTCATGTCCTCGGGATGCTTGGCGCGCAGGCTCGCCGGCATCTCGACGCCGGGAAACTCGGTCTTGAAGGTGATGTAGAAATGATGCGCGCCGGGCAGGCCGTTGGCGGCGGTGCGGGCCAGCACCTCGCGCACCACGCCGCGCAGGGCGGCCTCGACCATCTTGTCGTAGCGCAGAAGGTCCTTCACGCACGCTCCCGCAGAATCAGTGGGGGGCTTCTGTTGCCCGGTGCCCCCCGGACCGCGCTTACTTAGAGACTAAGCAGCGAGTGCGACAGTGTTATCGTTCGCACTTAGGTTTTGGCCCGATAACGGCGGTACCATGCCGGGCGAACGACGTATCTTTACCGCGCGCGTCGATCCTGGTTCGCCCCCATAACGGCGCGAAGCCAAGGGCTCCGCGAAACTGGTGGAGGCGCCGGGTACTGCCCCCGGGTCCGCAACGCTTATTCCATACGCTGTTTATCGCCATAGCCGGTTGCCCGGCACCCTCAATATAGGCGCTTTCCACCCGTCTCAAAAGGGGCCGAACGAGTCGGCCTTTGCGGGCCCATTCTCAGGCAGTTAGAGTGACCGGCCATGCCGATAAAAAAAGAACAGCAGGTCGAGATCGCGCAGCTCCGCGCCGAAACGCAGCGCACGCTCCGCGCGACGGTGCCTAAGCTTGAGGAAATACTTTACGAACCAATCCGAGTCCTGGATCACGGGTTCATTCGCGTCATCGACTACATGGGCGACGACGCCGCGGTGGTCCAGGCGGCGCGCGTCTCCTATGGCAAGGGGACGAAGAAGGTGAACGAGGATCGCGGCCTCATCCACTACCTGATGCGCCACCGGCACACCACGCCGTTCGAGATGTGCGAGATCAAGTACCACGTCAAGCTGCCGATCTTCGTCGCGCGGCAGTGGATCCGTCACCGCACCGCCAACGTCAACGAGTATTCCGCGCGTTATTCGATCTTGGATAATGAATTTTACGTTCCTGACGTGGATTATCTGCACACGTGGCGGTTAGAACGAAAAATCGAGCGCAGTCTGAAGGAGGGCCAGCCTGACCTATTTCCAGATTTAGAGATGAGACAGCCGCGTCATATTGCTGCTCAATCGCAAAGCAATCGGCAAGGGCGCGAGGAAGCTCTGCCGCCGGAGGAGGCGAAGCAGGTGCTCGAGTGGATCAAGGAGGAAGCCGCTCGGGATTACACGATCTATACGAAACTTCTGAACGAGGACGCGGCCGGAAATGTCGTCGACAAGGATCGGCACGGCATCGCCCGCGAACTCGCGCGCATGGTTCTGCCGACCAACATTTATACCCAATGGTATTGGAAGACCGATCTCCACAACCTGCTGCACTTCCTCTCGCTTCGCGTGGACCCGCACGCGCAGTACGAGATCCGTGCGTATGCGGAAGCGATGTTGGAAACACTCGAGCGATGGGTTCCGATCACCGCTGAGGCCTTCCGGCAATACCGGCTCGGCGGCGCGCATCTCTCGGCCAACGCGCTCGCCGTGGTGAAGAAGCTGCTCGCCGGCGAAAAGGTGACGCAGGAATCAAGCGGCCTCAGCAAGCGCGAGTGGACCGAGCTGATGGAAGCGTTGGGGCGCTAAACGTGGAGATCAAAGGTGCCGATGGAATCGAATGACCCAGTTACCCAACTTGAGCAGTACAAGGCGCTGCTACAAAAAGACGTTGAGAACCATAAATACGAACTCAGGCGTCACCTGGAACAATGGAAAGCTGCTCGTGCAAGTGACCTTATTTCATTCCGTGCCGTTATTGATTTTGCAAATTCTGCCATCAAACTGTTGGTACTGGTCAATGGCGGCGCCGTAATCGCGATCCTCACTTTTCTGGGTAATCTCGTCGCCAAGCAGGATTCCGATACTGCCGTCGTCGGGGCTTCCGGGTTTGCTATTACATACTTCGTGGTGGGACTGGCAGCTGCTGTTACAGCGGCCGCCGCAGCCTATTTGTCACAAGTCTGCTTTACGGAACTTAGTACGGAGAAGCGTAAGAAGGGTTGGGGGAACCTTTTTCGGGCGATTGGTCTCGCGACAGCGCTCGTGTCGTTAATATGCTTTAGCGTTGGGGCATGGGTAGCAAGCGATGCGTTGACTCATTTATCTGCGGCAACGACAACTGGTAAATAACTCACTGCACCACGATCCGCGGCGCCTTGCGTTCGATGCCGCCGCTGAGCTTCTCCCAAAGCCGCGTCGCCATCTGCTTATAGACCTGGGCGTGCGGGCTATCGGGCGCGCTCACCACGATGGGCCGGCGGCTCCGTTCGCTTCAATCATGCTGCGCGCGGCCGGATTTGGCGCGCGATATCCCTGCCGGATTCGGCGGCGGCCGTCTTGAGATCGTAATTCGCTTGCAGGTTCATCCAGAACTGCGCGCTGGTTCCGAAAAATCGTCCGAGACGCAGCGCCGTTTCGGCCGTGACGCTCCGGCGGCCGGCGAGAATTTCCGTGACACGGTTTGTCGGCACCTTGATCTTCGCGGCGAAGGCGTTTGCCGAAAGGCCGAGTTCTGCAAGCTCGTCGCGCAGGATTTCACCCGGATGCGTCGGCGGCAGACCGTCGCTCACAGCCTGGTCAATGGTAATCGCAGATTTCGACACGCTCCGCTCCTTCCTTCTCCCAATGAAAACAAATCCGCCACTGATCGTTGATCCGGATGCTGTATTGCCCGGCGCGGTCGCCTTTGAGCGTCTCCAGGCGGTTCGACGGAAGGCCCGCTAAATCCTCGATCCGAGTCGCCGCAGCCAAGATCGCGAGCCGCCGTCGCGCTTGATCCGCAAAACCGGAAAATTCCTTGACCCGCTGTCCCGCGAGGAACCGTGACGTTCGCCTGTCGCGGCAGCTCTTGATCACAAGCGCAGGTTATCAAGTTATACGCTATACGTCAAGCGTATAAAGGCACGAAAGGAACGGCAGCCTGTCGTTACTGCACCACGATCCGCGGCGCTTTGCGTTTCGTCGCGCCGCTGAGCTTCTCCCAAATTCACGTCATGGTTTCACTTGACTTTTCGTTCATGTTGTGTTCTCATGTTTGCTCTTTGTTTGAGGCCGAGGGATCGTCGATGACGAAAGTCGATTATGCCGGCAAATTCGATTATGAAACCCAATATCAATTCGGTCTGGATGCAATGCGGCGCGTCGGTGTGCTCAAATGACGCCCGGCCGCTATATCGCTTTATCGGCCGATCAACTTGTAGAATTATTTGTAGAGAAAACCATGCATCTGGGCGGGTTTATGTCATTTCCGCCGAAGACACCATTTCGCAGCCCTGAAAGGGACAAGCTAACGGCCGAAATCAAAGCCATTGCGGCAGAGCTCTCGCGCCGGAAGGACGTCGATGCATTGATGCCGCTATTCAACCATGAGAATCCGGACGTCCGCTTTTGGGCGGGTACGCAATTCATGTCTGCGAATAGTGAATGGGCTTTGGCAGCTTTCAGCAGTGCTCTCGAAGATTTGCCGACACGCGACATCCTCGCGCTCACGAGACGTGCACGCGAATTGCCGCCGTCGCGGCCGACGCTCCAAGAAATGTCGGTGAAACAATTGGTGGACCGATTTGAAGACGCCTGCATGCGGCATTATGGCGTTCGATATCTAACAGGAGAAGACGGTGGTCCCTGCTATTCCGCCATCAGCCGCGTCTCTAGCGAGATCGGTAGGGTGGTCGGTGAGATCGAGAATCGGGACGCCGTAAGCCAGCTGTTGCCATTGCTCGATCATAAGAATGTCGTGGTCCGTCGATGTGCAGCGCAGGCTTGCCTGCCGATTGCAGAAGCGCATGCTACTGCCGTTCTGGAAGCGATCGCACAATGCGGAACGGGCTCAGAGGATGCGGTTGAGGCCGCTGATGCATTGCAACACTGGCGCGGCGAGGGGGTCTATGGATCTCTGCCGCGGCATTAGACCGCGCTAACGCCGTCGTTACTGTACCACAATCCGCGGCGCCTTGCGCTCGGCGCCGCTGAGCTTCTCCCAAAGCCGCGTCGCGATCTGCTTGTAGACTTGGGCGTGCGGACTGTCGGGCGCGCTCACGACAATGGGCCGGCCGCTGTCCGATGTCTCGCGGATCGCCACGTCCAGCGGCAGCTCGCCCAAAAACTCAGTGCCGAGCTTCTCCGCCTCCTTGCGCGCGCCGCCGTGGCTGAAGATGTCGGTGCGCTCGCCGCAATGCGGACAGAGGAAATAGCTCATGTTCTCGATGAAGCCCAAGACCGGCACGTCGACCTTGCGGAACATGTTGAGGCCCTTGCGCGCGTCCAAGAGCGCGATGTCCTGCGGCGTCGAGACGATCACCGCGCCGGCGAGCGGCACCTGCTGCGCCATAGTGAGCTGTGCGTCGCCGGTGCCGGGCGGCATATCGACCACGATCACGTCGAGCTCGCCCCACTGCACGTCGCGCAGCATCTGGGTCAAGGCGCTCTGCACCATCGGCCCGCGCCAGATCATCGGCGTGTCCTCGGCCACCAGGAATCCCATCGACATGCAGGCGATGCCGTAGTTGCGCATCGGCTCGAGGCTCTTGCCGTCGCGCGAGGTCGGCTTGCCCGCGATGCCGAGCATGCGCGGCATCGACGGACCGTAGATGTCGGCGTCGAGCACGCCGACCTTGCAACCGATCGCGGCCAGCGCCAGCGCCAGGTTCGCCGCGGTTGTCGACTTGCCGACGCCGCCTTTGCCCGAGGCGACGGCGATGATGAACTTGACGCCGGGCACCAGCGGCTTCTCGGCCTGCGGCGCGCCGTGCGCGTGACCGTGCGCGGGTTGCGCGGCCGCGCGCGGCGGCGCCTCGGCGGTCAACACCGCGCTCACCGACAGCACGCCGGGCAGCGCCTCCACCGCCTTTTCGGCGGCGCGGCGCAGCGGCTCGAGCTTCGGCCCGCGTGCGCGGTCGACCTCGATGGCGAAGCCGACATGGCCCTCGCGGATCTGCAAGCCGGTGATCATACCGAGCGAAACGATGTCCTGTCCGCGGTCGGGGTCGGCCACCCGCTTCAGCGCCGTGAGCACGTCCTTTTCTAAAACGTCTGTCACAATGCCCCTCATTATCTTGACAATACCGGCCCCGCGGTCCGCTTATAGCGGGGCAGTGGGGATATGGACAGCGCGCGATGAGTTGGCAACCTCCGGGCGGTGGCGGCGGCGGGCCGTGGGGCGGCGGCGGCATTCGCCCGCCTGACTTCGAGGACGTCCTGCGCCGCGCGCAGGAGCGCGTGCGCCAGCTGCTGCCCGGCATGGGCCGCGGCAAGGGCGTCATCGTCGTCATTGCGGCGGTGATCCTGGTGTGGCTCGCCAGCGGCTTCTACGTCGTCGATCCCGACGAGCTCGGCGTGGTGCTGCGCTTCGGCGCCTATAACCGCACCGCAACGCCCGGCCTCAACTACCATCTGCCGGGACCTTTCGAGAAGGTTCTGATCCCCAAGGTCACGCGCGTCAACCGCATCGAGATCGGCTATCGCAGCGAGGGCACGCAACGCGAGGTGGCGGCAGAGTCGCTGATGCTGACCGGCGACGAGAATATCGTCGACATCAACTTCACCGTCTTCTGGCTGATCAAGGACGCCAAGGACTACCTGTTCAACATCCGCAATCCCGACGGCACGGTGAAAGTGGCGGCCGAGAGCGCCATGCGCGAGGTCATCGGCCACACGCTGATCGCCAGCGCGCTCGCCGAAGGCCGCGCCAAGATCGAGACCGATACGCAAACCCTGCTGCAACAGATCCTCGACAGCTATCACAGCGGCATCGAGATCACCCAGGTCCAGCTCCAGAAGGTCGATCCGCCGGCGCCGGTGATCGACGCCTTCCGCGACGTGCAGAGCGCCAAGATCGACCAGCAGCGTTACATCAACGAAGCGCAGACCTACGCCAACAACCTCGTGCCGGTGGCGCAAGGCGATGCGTCGCGCATCGTCCAGCAGGCGCAGGCCTACAAGGCGCAGATCGTGCTTCAGGCGCAGGGCGACGCGGCGCGCTTCCTTTCGGTCTACAACGCCTACAAGGTGGCGCCCGACGTCACCGCGCGGCGGCTCTACATCGAAACGCTCGAGGGTATTCTCAAAGACACCAACAAGGTCGTGATCGACAAGTCCACGAGCGCCTCCGGCGTCGTGCCCTATCTGCCGCTGCCCAATCTCGCCGCACCCCACGCCGCGGCGCCGGCGAAGGCGGTCCCATGAGCACGCGTCTCTATGCGATCGTCGCCGCCGTCGTCGTGGTCGGCTTCGCGCTCGTCTACAGCACCTTCTTCACCGTCGATCAGATCGAGCAGGCGCTGGTCCTACAATTCGGCAACCCGGTGGGGCCGCCGATCGTGCAGCCGGGGCTTCACGTCAAGCTGCCCTATCAGGACGTGGTCCTGTACGATCGCCGCATCCTCGATTTCGAGCCGCCGCAAGAAGAGGTGATCGCCGCCGACCAGAAGCGCCTAGTGGTTGACACCTATGCCCGCTGGCAGATCGTCAATCCGCTGCAGTTCTATCAGACCCTCGGCACCGAGGCGGTGGCGGACGCGCGGCTCGGCGCGCTCATCAGCGCCAGCTTGCGCCGCATCATCGGCACGGTCGCGCTCCAGGACGTGGTTGCTGACAAGCGCGCCGAGATCATGCAGCAGGTGCGCGACGAAGTCGGTGTCCAGGCCAAGCCGTTCGGGATCGACCTGGTCGACGTGCGCATCCGCCGGGCCGACCTGCCCGAGGAGAACAGCGAGGCGGTCTACGCGCGGATGAAATCCGAGCGCCAGCGCGAGGCCGCGTCATACCGCGGCGACGGCAAGCGCCAGGCCACGACCATCCGCGCCGACGCCGACCGCCAGCGCATCCAGATTCTCGCCGACGGGCAGAAGCAGTCGCAGATCCTGCGCGGCCAGGGCGACGCCGACGCCATCAAGATCTACGCCGACGCCTACGACCAGGACAAAAACTTCTTCGCCTTCTATCGCTCGTTGCAGGCCTACAAGGATGCGCTCGGCGGCTCGAACACGACCTTCGTCCTGTCGCCGCAGAGCGATTTCTTCAAATATCTCGAAGCCGGGCCGCAGGGCCTGACCGGCGCGACCAGGCCGGGATCGTCACGTTAGCGTCACCGCATGAGGGATTTCGCCACGGCGCTGGCGCTCGCCGCCGTTATCGAGGGCGTGCTGGTGGCGCTGTTCACCCGGCCGATGCAGAAGATGATGGCCGAGGCCGCGCTGCTGCCGGCGCCGGCGCTGCGGTGGGCGGGCGTGATCGCCACCGGCGCCGGCGTGGCGGCGATCTGGTTCATCCGCCGCTGAGCGATACGTTTCGTCCGGGACTGGTTTGCCGGCTGGTTTGCGCCTAAAATATCGCCTAGCCTCCCATCCCCTTCCGTTCGGAGTATTTCGTGACCGTTGCCCATCGTCTCGTGTTTGCGAGCCGCGTGCTCGCCGTGGTTCTGACCGTCGCCGTGGCTACGCCGGCTCTGGCACGCCCGGCACCCGACAGCTTTGCCGACCTTGCCGCGCGCCTGTTGCCGGCTGTCGTCAACATCTCGACGACCCAGACGCTGCCCGACAAGGGCGACAAGAGCCGCCGCGGCCCGGACGTGCCGCAATTCCCGCCGGGCTCGCCGTTCGAAGAGTTCTTCAAGGACTTCCTCGACAAGAACCGGCCCGGCGGCCAGCCGCAGGCACTGCCGCGCCACGCAACGTCGCTCGGCTCGGGTTTCATCATCGATGCGTCGGGCCTGGTGGTGACCAATAACCACGTCATCGCCGATGCCGACCAGATCACCGTCACGTTGCAGGACGACACCAGCTTCAAGGCGGAAGTCGTCGGCAAGGACGGCAAGACCGACCTCGCGCTGCTGCGCATCAAGTCGTCGAAGCCGCTGCCGTTCGTCAAATTCGGCGACAGCGACAAGTCCCGCGTCGGCGACTGGGTCTTGGCGATCGGCAATCCGTTCGGCCTCGGCGGCACCGTGACGGCGGGTATCCTCTCGGCCCGCGCGCGAGAGATCAATTCCGGCCCCTATGACGATTTCCTCCAGACCGACGCCGCGATCAACCGCGGCAACTCCGGCGGGCCGATGTTCGATATGGACGGCAACGTCATCGGCATCAACACCGCAATCTTCTCGCCGTCGGGCGGGTCGATCGGCATCGGGTTCGCCATCCCGTCGGACCTGGCGAAGCCGATCATCGAGCAGCTCCAGAAATACGGCCATGCGCGGCGCGGCTGGCTCGGCGTCAATATCCAGAGCGTGACCGACGAGATCGCCGAGAGCCTCGGCCTCGACAAGCCGAAAGGCGCGCTCATCGCCAGCGTGCATGAGGGCGGACCGGCGCAGAAGGCGGGCATCCAACCCGGTGATGTCGTTCTCACCTTCGACGGCAAGCCCATCGTCGACATGCGCCACTTGCCGCGCATCGTCGCTGAAACGCCGATCGACAAGACGGTCAAAATGATGGTGTGGCGCAAGCGCAAGGAGCTGACGCTCGACGTCAAGGTCGGGGAGCTCAAGGACAACGTCGAGCAGGCCTCCGCGACGCCGAAGCAGCCGCCGGCGCCGCCGGGCACGGCGGTCAAGCCGCTGGGCCTCTCCGTCGCCGACTTGACGCCTGAGTTGCGCGAACGCTATCAGCTCGCCGAGGATAGCGCCGGCGTCGTCGTCACTGGCATCGATAAGGAAGGTCCGGCGGCGGAGAAGGGCATGCGTGCCGGCGACGTCATCACCGAGGTCGCCCAGGAAGAAGTGAAGACGCCGGCGGATGTCACGCAGAAAGTCGACGCCGCCACGAAGGCCGGCCGCAAGTCGGTCCTGCTGCTGGTCGATCGCCAGGGCGACCTGCGCTTCTATGCCTTGAAGCTCGGTAGCTGAGCGGCCGTCAGGCCGTGAGGTGGAACGCATCCTCGATGGCGTTGAGGATGTACTGCGTGGCGAGCGCGGCGAGGATCAGGCCCATCACGCGGCTGATGATGCTGATGCCGGTGTCGCGCAACATGCGGTGCGCCCTGCGTGCGCCGAGCAGACACCCGAGCGTCAGCGCCAGCACAAGCACGAGAAGGACGCCGACCTCGAGCTGGTCGCGCAGGCTGTATGTATCGCTGTCGGTGAGCAGCATGACCGTCATGATCGACTTGGGCCCCGCGATATAGGGGATGGCAAGCGGATGGACTGCCGGATGGTGGCCGCCGCCAGGTTCGCGGTGCACGGCCTCCTCCAGCACCATCCGGAGCGACATGAGCAGGAGGATAAGCCCGGCGGCGATCTGGAAGGCGTGCAATTCGATGTCGAGTGCCGCCAGCACCGCCTGGCCGACCGCGGTAAACGCCAGCAGCACGCCGCCCGCGATCAGGACCGCCTCGATGGCGATGCGCCGCTTCGCCGCCGCGCCGAATTTGGCGGTTACGACGACAAACTCAGGCACCACCAGCACCGGATTGACCGCCACCAGCAGTAGCACGAAATCCTGCAGCAGCTTGTGCGCCATGCTGTCCCCCGCCGCGGCGCGCCATGATAGCCGCGCCGCCGCGGTCCCGCATCAACCGCCGACGATCTCGTCCCGGCGATAGCCCTGGGCATAGAGCGCCGCCGTCAAGTCCGCGTGATCGATGCGGTGGCGCGCGCGCGGTGCGACGTTCGGATGCGAGTGAAAGGCGATGCCGAGGCCGGCTGCGCCGATCATCGGCAGGTCGTTGGCGCCGTCGCCGATCGCGAGAGTCTCGGCCAGCTTGAGGCTGTGTTCGGCCGCCATCCGCGTCAGCGTCGCGAGCTTGCTGTCGCGGGTGAGGATCGGCTCGGCCACCCCGGCAATCTTGCCATCCTCGACCAACAGACGATTGGCGACAGCGCGGTCGAAGCCGAGCGTGCACGCCACCGGATCCGTGAACACGGTGAACCCGCCCGAGATCAACACCGCGAGCGCGCCGTGCTTGCGCATGGTGGCGACCATCGCCGCTGCACCCGCGGTGATGCGGATGCGCCGGGCCGCCCGGTCGAGCAGCGCGGCCGGCCGATCGCGCAACAGGGCGACGCGCTCCTTGAGAGCCGTCGTGAAGTCGATTTCGTCGTTCATGGCGCGGCGCGTAATCTCGGCGATCGGCTTCTCGATTCCGGCGAGCGCGGCGATCTCGACCAGCATTTCGTTCGCGATCACGGTCGATTCCATGTCCGAAAGTAGCAGCCGCTTGCGCCGGCCCGCGGCCGGCTGCGCCAGCGCGTCGACCGGTGGCCCGTCGAAGCCGAGCTTCAGGCCCGCGCGCACCGCGGCTTCGGCCTGGTCGGGGTCGAGTCCATCGAACGGAATGTCGACGGCATGGCGCGGCGCGAGCCGCTCGGTGGCGTCGAGTTGCGCGCCCAGCCGCTCGAGCGCGCGCGCCGCCGCATCGGCCCACGGCTCGGTGTCGGCCTCTGCCTCGGCCGCGATTAGGGTCAGCACGCTAGCCGCCATGCGCGTCCTTATCGCCCGCCACCGCCAGCGAAGGCAAGGCGCTGGCGGCCATGCTAGAAACGCAGCATGAGTTCGGCCGATCAGCCGGTGGTCGTGATTGCCGGTCCAACCGCGAGCGGCAAGTCACGCCTCGCGCTCGCCGTGGCGCGCGAATTCCGCGGCACGATCATCAATGCCGACAGCATGCAGGTTTATCGCGATCTGCACATCCTGACGGCGCGGCCGCCGGAGGACGAGATGGCGCTTGCGCCGCATCGGCTCTACGGCAAGATCGATGCTGGCGAAAGCTGCTCGGCCGGACGCTGGCGCAATTTCGCGCTGATCGAGATCGCGCGCGCGCGCGGCGAGGGACGGCTGCCGATCCTGGTCGGCGGCACCGGCCTTTATCTTTCGGCGCTGCTTGACGGCATTGCGGAGATTCCACCGGTACCGGCGGACGTCGTTGGTGAGGCGCGCCGGCTGCACGCCCGGCTCGGCGGCGAGGAATTTCGCCGTGCGCTTGCCGCTCTCGATCCGGTCGCAGCAGGGAAATTGCCGGCGGGCGATACACAGCGGCTGGTGCGCGCCTATGCCGTGGCGCGTGCCACCGGCGTCGCGCTCAGCGACTGGCAGAAGCGGCAGGCGCCGTATGCGGGACCCGCTGCCGCTGCCGTGGTGTTGCTGCCGCCGCGCGACGTGCTTTATGCCGAGATCGATGCGCGCCTGGCCCGCATGTTCGAAGGCGGCGCGATCGAAGAGGCGCGGGCGCTGCTTGCGCGCAACCTGTCGCCGCTGCTACCGGCGATGAAGGCGGTGGGGCTACGCGAGATCGGCCGCTATCTCGCCGGCGCATGCTCGCGGCAAGACGCTCTCGTTGCGGCGCAGCAGACAACCCGGCGTTACGCCAAACGCCAATACACCTGGCTGCGTCATCACCCTTTTGCCGGCAAGAAACTGCGAAAACTCATCTTGGAAACGCAATTTTCGGAAAGATTGTTACCGGAAATTTTTTCATTTATTCGTCAGTTTCTGTTGACCGAGTCTAACTAGGCCTCTAGGCTCGCTTTTTTCGCGGCAGAGCGGCCCATTCGCGGCCCTTCCCCTGCTCCGCAGGAGGCGAGAGGGACCGAAAAGGACGCGTGTTCCTTTGTGCGGAGCGAAATGCCATGGCGGTGCAACCGGCGACCCATGAGTTGAGCGGAGCGGAGATGGTGATCCGCGCTCTGGTCGATCAGGGCGTCGACGTTGTCTTCGGCTATCCCGGTGGCGCCGTGCTGCCGATCTACGACGCGCTGTTCAAGCAGAACCGGCTGCGCCACATCCTGGTGCGGCATGAGCAGGGTGCCGTCCACGCCGCCGAGGGTTACGCGCGTTCGTCGGGCAAGGTCGGCGTGGTGCTGGTCACCAGCGGCCCCGGCGCCACCAATGCCGTCACCGGCCTGACCGACGCGCTGATGGATTCGGTGCCGATCGTCTGCCTCACGGGCCAGGTGCCGACGCATCTGATCGGCAACGACGCGTTCCAGGAAGCCGATACCACCGGCATCACCCGGCCGTGCACCAAGCACAATTACCTGGTGAAAGACGTGAACGACCTCGCGCGCGTTATCCATGAAGCGTTCATGATCGCGCGCACCGGCCGGCCCGGCCCAGTCGTGGTCGATCTGCCGAAGGACATGCTGTTCGCGACAGGCCTCTATTTGCCGCCGGAGACTGCGCCGACGCGCAAATCCTACCGGCCGCAGATCAAGCCCCCGGCAACGCGCATCACCGGTGCCGCACAGCTCATCATGGCGGCGAAGAAACCGCTGTTCTACGGCGGTGGCGGGCTGATCAATTCCGGGCCACGCGCCTGCGCCCTGTTCTCCGAGTTGGTACGCCTGACCGGCTTTCCCGTGACGCTGACGCTGATGGGGCTCGGCGCCTATCCGGCGTCGGATAAGCAGTATCTCGGCCTGGTCGGCATGCACGGCACGTTTGAATCGAACAACGCGATGCACGACTGCGACCTGATGATCAACATCGGCGCGCGTTTCGACGACCGCGTCACCGGCAAGGTCGCGGCTTTCGCGCCGCATTCGCGCAAGATCCATGTCGACATCGATCCGTCGTCGATCAACAAGAACGTAGGCGTCGATCTCGCGATCGTCGGCGATTGCGCCGAGGTGCTCGCGGCGCTCATCGCCGAGCTCAAGGCGCAAGTGTACAAGGCGGACCCGGCGCGCATCGCGCCGTGGTGGCGGCAGATCGAGACCTGGCGCAAGCGCGACTGCCTGCGCTATGTCAAGTCCGACACCATCATCAAGCCGCAATACGCGATCGAGCGGCTCTACGCGCTGACGCGCGACCGCGACGTGTTCATCACCACCGAAGTCGGGCAGCACCAGATGTGGGCGGCGCAGCTCTTCAAGTTCGATAAGCCGTTCCACTGGATGACGTCGGGCGGGCTCGGCACCATGGGATACGGCCTGCCAGCGGCAATGGGCGTGCAATTGGCCCATCCCGATGCGCTCGTCGTCGACATCGCCGGCGAGGCGTCGATCTTGATGAACATCCAGGAGATGTCCACCGTCTGCCAGTACCGGCTGCCGGTGAAGGTATTCATCCTCAACAACCAGTACATGGGCATGGTGCGGCAGTGGCAGGAGCTGCTGCATGGCGGCCGCTATTCCGAGAGCTATACAGCAGCGCTGCCCGACTTCGTCAAGCTCGCCGAGGCCTTCGGCGCGGTCGGCCTGCGCGCCGAGAAGCCCGGCGAGGTCGACCGCATAATCAACGAAATGATTGCGGTTGATAGGCCGGTCATCGTCGACGTCCAGGTCGATCCAAAGGAGAACTGCTTTCCCATGATCCCGTCGGGGGCGGCCCACAACGAGATGCTGCTTGGCCCCGAGGACAAGCAGACGTCCGGCCCGGTGTCGGAAGAGGGCATGGTCCTGGTCTGAGATCGCCATGGCCGCGCCCGAAACCGTCGAGAAACACACCATGGCCGTGCTCGTGGACAACGAGCCGGGCGTGCTGGCGCGCGTCATCGGCTTGTTCTCGGGCCGCGGCTACAACATCGAGAGCCTCACCGTCGCCGAGACCGATCCCAAGAATAAACTCTCACGCATCACCATCGTCACCTCGGGCACGCCGATGATCATCGAACAGATTAAGGCGCAGCTGAATCGCATCGTGCCGGTTCACGGCGTCCACGATCTGACCGAGGAAGGCCCTTTCGTCGAGCGTGAGCTGGCGCTGATCAAGGTCACTGGCGGCGCCGAGAGCCGCGCCGAGACCCTGCGCCTCGCCGACATCTTTCACGCTCGAGTGGTCGACACCACGCCCGAAAGCTATGTTTTCGAGATGACCGGTTCGACCGAGAAGCTCGACGCCTTCATCAATCTGATGGAGCCGTTGGGCGTGGTCGACATCTCCCGTACCGGCGTCGCTGCGATCTCGCGGGGCGCCGACAAATTCTGATCCCATCGCATTCGCCTTCGGAGGAGTTCTTCAATGCGCGTTTATTACGATCGCGACGCCGACGTGAACCTGATCAAGGGCAAGAAGGTCCTGGTCGTGGGTTACGGCAGCCAGGGCCACGCCCATGCCATGAACCTGCGCGACAGCGGCGTAAAGGAGGTGCGTGTCGCGCTCCGGCCCGGCTCGGTCACCGCCAAGAAGGCGGAGGCGGTGAAGTTCCAGGTCGCGTCGCCCGCCGACGGTGCCAAATGGGCCGACGTTGTCATGGTGCTGACGCCCGACGAACTGCAGGCGAAGCTCTACAACGATGATCTCAAGCCGAACATGCGACCCGACACGGCGCTTGCCTTCGCGCACGGCTTCAACATCCATTTCAAGCTGATCGAGCCGCGACCCGATATGGATGTCTTCATGATCGCGCCTAAGGGGCCGGGTCACACCGTGCGCTCGGAATACGTGCGCGGCGGCGGCGTGCCATGCCTCGTCGCGGTGGCGCAGAATCCGTCGGCCAACGCACTCGAGCTCGCGCTCAGCTACGCTTCGGCGATCGGCGGCGGCCGCGCCGGTGTGATCGAGACGACGTTCAAGGAGGAATGCGAGACCGACCTGTTCGGCGAGCAATGCGTGCTGTGCGGCGGCCTCACCTCGCTCATCATGGCCGGCTACGAGACGCTGGTCGAGGCGGGCTATGCGCCCGAGATGGCGTATTTCGAATGCCTGCACGAGGTGAAGCTGATCGTCGACCTGATGTACGAAGGCGGCATCGCCAACATGCGCTACTCGGTGTCGAACACCGCGGAGTACGGCGATTACACGCGCGGCCCGCGCGTCATCGATGCGCGCGTAAAAGAAGAAATGAAGCGCGTGCTCGACGACATCCAGTCCGGCCGCTTCGCCAAGGAATGGGTGCTTGAGAACGCGGCGGGGCAGGCGAGCTTCAAGGCGCTGCGCCGGCGCGGCGCCGAGCATCCGGTCGAGCAGATCGGCGAGAAGTTGCGCGCGATGATGCCGTGGATCGCGGCGAACCGGCTGGTCGACAAGAGCAAGAATTAGGGATTCGGCGCGCGGGTTAATCCACAGAAAGCTTGCGGTTCCGGGAGAAGCCGGGCTAAATATAGGACAGGCCTTGATTTTTTCGCCTAATCAGGGTTCGGTCGGTGGTGGGGAAACGACGCCGACCGATAGAAAGCGGGCAAATGGTCATGACGTTCGCAGGCAAAGGCAACCGGGCGCTGTCGCGCCGGATCGGCTGCGCCTGCCGTCTGGACCGCCCGGCGCGGGGGAACGGCGGCGCGTTGCGACTTAGCTGCCCCTGAACGCGGGCGCGATTGGGCCCGCTCGCGTTCGAGGGGCATCGGCCACGGCTCAGGTTATTTCCCCGAGACATGAGGATTCGCGCCATGGGCGCCACGTCATCTCCCAAGACCATCAATCCCGCTACGCGGATCGACGCGAATCGCGTCGTCATCTTCGACACCACCATGCGCGACGGCGAGCAATCGCCGGGCGCGTCGATGAACCTCGGGGAAAAGATCAAGATCGCCCTCTTGCTCGAGGAAATGGGCGTCGATGTCATCGAGGGCGGCTTTCCGATCGCCTCCAACGGCGACTTCGAGGCCGTGCGCGAGATCGCCAAGGTCGTCAAGGTGTCGTCGGTCTGCGGCCTGGCGCGCGCCGCGCGCGCCGATATCGACCGCGCCTGGGAAGCGCTGCAACACGCCAAGCGGCCGCGCATCCACACGTTCCTTTCGACCTCGCCGCTGCACATGAAATACAAGCTGCAGATGACGCCGGAACAGGTGCATCAAGCGGTCATCGACAGCGTGTCGCATGCGCGCAAGCTGTGTCCGGATGTCGAATGGTCGCCCGAGGACGGCACGCGCACCGAGCACGACTTCCTCTGCCGCACGGTCGAAAGCGCGATCAAGGCCGGGGCCCGAACCATCAACATTCCCGACACAGTCGGCTACACCGTGCCGGACGAGTTCGCCGCGCTCATCCGCATGCTCAAGAACCGCGTGCCCAATATCGACAAGGCGGTGATCTCGGTCCATTGCCACAATGATTTGGGCCTGGCGGTCGCCAACTCGCTGGCGGCGGTGGCGGCCGGCGCACGGCAGATCGAATGCACCATCAACGGCCTGGGCGAGCGTGCCGGCAACGCTGCTATGGAAGAGGTAGTCATGGCGCTGAGGACACGCCACGATGTCCTGCCTTACACCACCGGCATCAAAACCGAATGCATCACCCGCGCGTCGCGGCTGGTCTCGGCGATCACCGGCTTCGTGGTGCAGCCCAACAAGGCGATCGTCGGCGCCAACGCCTTCGCCCATGAAAGCGGCATCCACCAGGACGGCATGCTCAAGCACGCCGGCACCTACGAGATCATGACGCCGGAATCGGTCGGCCTCGGCAAATCGACGCTCGTCATGGGTAAGCATTCGGGCCGCCATGCCTTCAAGATGAAGCTGAAGGAGCTCGGCCTCGAGCTGGGCGACAACGCGCTCAACGACGCCTTTCGGCGCTTCAAGGAGATCGCCGATCGCAAGAAGGACGTCTATGACGAGGACATCGTCGCACTCGTCGACGACCAGATCCAAACCGGCGACGAGCGCATCAAGTTCGTGTCGCTGCAGGTGATTGCCGGCTCGAAGGGGCCGCAGATCGCGGAGATCGAGCTCGATTTCGATGCCATGCGCAAGACGGCAAAGGTTACCGGCAACGGTCCGGTCGACGCGACCTTCAACGCCATTCATGCCATCGTGCCGCACAGCGCGCGCCTCCTGCTCTATCAGGTGCATGCCGTGACCGAAGGCACCGACGCGCAGGCCGAGGTCACCGTGCGGCTCGAGGAGGACGGCAAGACGGTCGTCGGCCAGGGCGCCGACCCCGACACGCTGGTTGCCTCGGCGCGCGCCTACATTCACGCGCTCAACAAGCTTCTCACCAAGCGGGCGAAGACCGCGCCCGCCGCGCTCACGGCATAACAGCGGTCCAACAACCAACCTCGGATCACACCATCAAGATGTTCGGCAATCTCCTGGGAATGCTGTCCGCCGATATGGCCATCGACCTCGGCACGGCGAACACGCTCGTTTATGTCAAGGGTCGGGGCATCGTGCTCAACGAGCCTTCGGTGGTGGCGATCGCCAGCGTCAAGGGCCGCAAGCAGGTGCTCGCGGTCGGCGATGAGGCCAAGATGATGCTCGGCCGCACGCCGGGCAACATCCAGGCGATCCGGCCGCTGCGCGATGGTGTGATCGCCGATTTCGAAGTGGCGGAGGAAATGATCAAGCATTTCATCCGCAAGGTGCACAACCGGCGCAGCTTCGCCAGCCCGCAGATCATCGTTTGCGTGCCGTCGGGCTCGACCGCGGTCGAGCGCCGCGCCATCCAGGAATCGGCCGAGAGTGCCGGCGCCCGCCGCGTCTTCCTGATCGAGGAGCCGATGGCGGCGGCAATCGGCGCCGGTTTGCCGGTGACCGAGCCGACCGGCTCGATGGTGGTCGATATCGGCGGCGGCACCACCGAAGTCGCCGTGCTGTCGCTCGGTGGCATCGTGTATTCCCGCTCGGTCCGCGTCGGCGGCGACAAGATGGACGAGGCGATCATTGCCTATATCCGCCGCAACCATAATCTGTTGGTCGGCGAATCCTCCGCCGAGCGCATCAAGAAGGAGATCGGCTCGGCCTGCATGCCGGAAGAAGGCGAGGGGCGCATCATGGAGATCAAGGGCCGCGACCTGATGAACGGCGTGCCCAAGGAAATCGTGATCTCGGAGCGCCAGATCGCCGAAAGCCTGTCGGAACCGGTCGGCGCCATCGTCGAGGCGGTCAAGGTCGCGCTCGAACACACCGCACCCGAGCTTGCCGCCGACATCGTCGACAAGGGCATCGTGCTCACCGGTGGCGGCGCGCTGCTGGGCAATCTCGATTACGTCTTGCGTCATTCGACGGGCCTGCCGGTCTCGATCGCGGACGATCCGCTGTCCTGCGTCGCCCTCGGCACCGGCCGCGCCCTCGAGGAGATGAAAACCCTGCGTAACGTCTTGATAAGCATGTATTAGCCGCGTTTTTTCAACCGGAGCCGTGTACGAAACACCGAATTCCGCGTAAAAAATGCCCCAAGGCCGGCGTTGAAGGGGGACAGTGCCGGCATCTGGCGGAAGCGATTGAGACCATGACCAACGGTCGGCGCCGATGAGAGTCTCTGCCCCCGTTCGTGCGACAGTCCAACGGCTGACGCTTCCCATCTTGATTTTCATTTCTGCACTGCTTGCGGTGCTCGGCAAAGCCGACGTGTTGCTCTTCGACCGCGTCCGCGTCCTGCTTGCCGATACGCTGGCGCCGGTTCTTCAGGTTGCTGGCGAACCCATCGCCTCGGTATCCAACGCGATCGGCGTCGTCGAGGACGTGGTGACGGTCTATCGCCAGAATCAGGAGCTTGAGATCGAGAACCAACGTCTGCTTCAGTGGCAGCAGGTGGCGCGCCGCCTCGAATCTGAGAACGAGGAGCTTCGTAACCTGGTTAGGTTCGCGCCGCAGGGCGCTGTCTCCTCGGTTGCGGCGCAAGTGATCGCCGATTCGGGTGGCGCATTCCTGCGCAACGTGCTGGTCGATGTCGGAAGGCGCGACGGCGTGGCCCGCGGCCAGCCGGCGATGACGGGCGACGGGCTCGTCGGGCGCGTTATTGAGCTCGGCGATCGCACCGCACGCATCCTGCTACTGACCGACATCAATTCGCACATCCCGGTCGTGGTCGAAGGCACGCATGAGCGGGCGATGCTCGACGGCGACAATTCCGATCAGCCGCGGCTGGTTTACGTTCAGCCCAAGACGCCGGTGAAACCCGGTGACCGCATCGTCACCAGCGGCAGCGGCGGCGTCTTCCCGCCCGGTCTGCCGGTCGGCGTCGTCGCTTCCGTGAAGGGCATGATCCGCGTTGAGCTCTATGCTGACCTGGCGCGGCTCGAAATGGTGCGGATCGTGAACTATGGCCTCGATGGCGTGTTGCCTGAAACCGCGATACCGGGATCGCGCGCCGCGCGCGCCAGGACCGATCCGGCGCGGTAGCCATGTCCTATTCGTGGCATCGTGATTATTTCGGCTTCGTCGCCCGAATGGTGCCCGGTACGACGACTATCCTGTTCACGCTGATGTCGCTGCTGCCGTTCCACGTGCCCAGTTTCGGCTCGATCGCGCCGAGCTTCGCGCTGATGGCGGTCTTCCACTGGACCGTCTACCGACCCGATCTGTTGCCGCTCGGCGTCGTCTTTCTCGCCGGTTTGCTGCTCGATCTGCTCAACGGCACGCCCTATGTCGGTCTCTCTGCGCTGGTGCTGCTGTTGGTGCGCACCGGCGTGTTGAGCCAGCGTCGCGTGTTCAGCCGCCGCCCGTTTTCGGTGCTGTGGCTCGGATTTCTCGGCGTTGCGATCGGCGCCTTTGTGTTCGAATGGGCATTCGTCAGCCTGATGCAGGTACATTTCATGGTGCCGCGGTCGTTCGTCTTCCAGACGCTCGTCACCGCTGCCTGCTTCCCGATCGGAAGCTATGTCTTGGCACTGGCGCACCGCGCCATGCCGGCTCTGAGCGCCTGACATGAAACATGACGGAGGCCGTGGCAAGATCCTGACGCGCCGTGCGCTGGTGTTGGCCGGCGGCAAGGCAGCGCTGCTGGCCGCGCTCGCCGGCCGGCTCTATTACCTCCAGGTCGTCCAGGCGCCGAAATTCGCCATGCTGGCCGACGAGAACCGCATCAACATTCGTGTTTTGGCGCCGCCGCGCGGCCACATCGTCGATCGCTTCGGCGTGCCTCTGGCGGTCAACCGACCGACTTATCGCGCCGTGGTGATTCCGGAACAGGCCGGCAACATCGACGCGACCTTCGATGCTGTGGCTCGTCTCGTGCCCCTCACCGAAGCCGATCGCCGGCGCGTCCTGCGCGACATGCACAACCGGCACAGCTTCGTTCCGATTGCCCTGCGCGAGGACATGAACTGGAATGAGATGGCACGCATCGACATCAACGCCGTCGATTTGGCGGGCGTGTCGATCGACCAGGGCCTCATCCGGCATTATCCGTTCGGCGTCGAGACCGCGCACGTGGTCGGCTACGTCGCCCCGGTTTCCGAGCAGGA
This sequence comes from Alphaproteobacteria bacterium, assembly GCA_028871055.1. Lineage (GTDB taxonomy): Bacteria > Pseudomonadota > Alphaproteobacteria > ATCC43930 > CGMCC-115725 > REEB95. Next base: position 57,629 of record JAGWON010000013.1, on the reverse strand, counting down.
GTTGGATAGTGACGACCCGCTTGTCGAGTTGCCCGATTTCCGCGTCGGCAAGAGCGGCATCGAGAAGCAGTACGATCTCGAGCTCCGCGGCACCGCTGGCACCAGCGAGGTCGAGGTCAACGCCTTCGGCAAGGTGGTGCGCGAGCTGGCGCGCGAAGACGGCATTTCGGGCGAGCAAATCGTCGTTGGTCTCGACATGGCGCTGCAGGACCTGGCGATGCGCCGCTGTACCGCGCAAGGCTCGGCGTCCGCCGTCGTCCTCGATTCCTGGACCGGCGAGGTGCTCGCGCTCGCCTCGGCGCCCGGCTTCGATCCAAGCGTTTTTGCTTCCGGCTTGACCCCGGCGCAATGGAAGGCGCTGATCGAGAATCCGTATAATCCGCTGACCGACAAGGCGATTGCCGGAATTTACGCGCCGGGCTCGACGTTCAAGCCGGTAGTGGCGATGGCCGCGCTCGAGGCCGGCGTGATCACGCCGGAGACCGAATTCTTCTGTCCCGGCGAGTTCCACCTCGGCAACGCTGTATGGCATTGCTGGAAGAAAGGCGGCCACGGCACCCTGGCGTTGCGCCGCGCTATCAAGGAATCGTGCGACGTCTTCTTCTATCACACCGCCGATCTGCTCGGCATCGACCGGATCGCGCAGATGGCCAACCGCTTTGGTCTCGGCGTCAAGGTCGATATCGACATTCCCGGCGCCAAGAGCGGCCTCATTCCGACGCGGGCGTGGAAACTGGCGACAACCGGCGTGCCCTGGCAGCGCGGCGAAACGATCAGCTGCGGCATCGGCCAGAGCTTCGTCTCCCTGACGCCGCTCCAGCTGGTGATCTACGTCGCCGGCCTCGCCACCGGCCATCTGGTCAAGCCTGTGCTGTCGCGCGAGCAAGGGGTGATGACGCCGACGAGCGTAGTCGCGAACGAAATCAGCCGCGCTTTTGCGCCAGTCGGCGTTCAGGAAAAGAATCTCGACGTGATCCGCGACGCCATGTACGGCGTTGTCAACGAGCCGCACGGCACCGCTTACGGCGCGCGCATCGCCGAGCCGGCGATGGCGATGGCCGGCAAGACCGGCACGTCCCAGATTCATCACATCGCCAAGGACGTGCGCGACCGTGGCGTGGTTACCGGTACGAAGATACCGTGGAAAGATCGCGACCACGCGCTATTCATGGCCTTCGCGCCGACGAACGCGCCGCGTTACGTGTGCTCCGTCGTCGTCGAGCATGGCGGCACGACCGGCGGCGAGGGCGGCGCCGTCGCCGCGCCGATCGCCCGCGATCTTCTGCTCGAGGCGCAGAAACGGGATCCCGCGCGCCGAGTGCCGAACGAGCCGTTCGACGCTCCGGACTTGGCGCAGGGCTGAGCAAAACCATGCGCTGGTTGTATGACCCTTCCCGCCCGCAGCAGACGCTGTCCGTCAAGCTGCTCAGCATCAACTGGCCGCTGGTTGCGCTGATCACGACTGTTGCTTGCATCGGGTTCGCCCTGCTGTATTCCGCCGGCAACGGCAACTGGTATCCGTGGGCGTCGCGTCAGGCCGTGCGTTTTCTCGTCGCCGTGCTGGTCATGCTGGCGGTGGCGGTGGTCGATATACGGTTGTGGCTGCGCGTCGCCTATGGCTTCTATGCCGTTACCATCCTGCTGCTGATCGCGGTCGAGTTGCGCGGCGCGATCGGCATGGGCGCCCAGCGTTGGATCGATCTCGGCGTGATCCAGATCCAGCCGTCGGAGTTCATGAAGATCGCCCTGGTCATGGTGCTCGCGCGCTATTTCAACGGACTGCCGTCGGAGGACATCGGTAAGCCGTGGAAACTCGTCGTACCGGCGCTGCTGATCCTGGCGCCCGCCGCCATGGTGCTGAAGCAGCCCGATCTCGGAACCGCCACGATGCTGGTGATCAGCGGTGCGGCGATGTTCTTCCTGGCCGGGGTGAGGCTATGGACGTTCGGCGTCGTCCTGGCCGCCGCCGCCGCCGTGGTGCCCTTCGCCTGGCACCATCTGCGCGATTACCAGAAGAAACGGATCCTGACCTTCCTCAACCCCGAGAGCGATCCTCTCGGCGCGGGCTATCACAGCCTGCAAGCCAAGATAGCGGTCGGTTCGGGCGGGATTTCCGGCAAAGGGTTCCTGTCCGGGACTCAGGCGCATCTCTCGTTCCTGCCGGAGCGCCAGACCGATTTCATCTTCACTATCCTGGGCGAGGAATTCGGGATGGTCGGCGGATTGATGCTGCTCGTGCTTTACGCCGTGGTCTTCGTCTACGGCTACGCCATCGCCTTCCGCTCGCGCAGCCATTTCGGCCGCCTTCTCGCCTTCGGCATCACCACCAACCTGTTTCTCTACGTCTTCATCAATGTCGCCATGGTGATCGGCCTGCTCCCGGTGGTCGGCGTGCCGTTGCCGTTGGTCTCCTACGGCGGCACTTCGATGCTCACGGTGATGTTCGGCTTCGGGCTGCTGATGAGCGTCTACGTCCACCGCGACGTCCGCATCAGCCGCCACGGCGAGGCCGAGAGTTGAGCCATGCGGGCTCGACAAGCCGCCGACGGGTTGTTATATACGGCGCCTTCCCGCGCGGGTGCATAGCTCAGTTGGTAGAGCAGCTGACTCTTAATCAGCGGGTCCCAGGTTCGAGTCCTGGTGCACCCACCATCTTTCCGGGATAGCCACGGCTGTAGGTCACGGATTTTTCCGTGAACGTCCATGAGTCGAGTGCCGGTGCTCGATCAATTTCGCAATAGCCGCCTTCGTCATCGTGCTAACCGGCCGGACATCCGGACATGACACGCGATTGCGCCCCGATCGACATGGCCGGCTACGGGGTCGCAGAAGACCCAACCACGGTGAGCATCAAGAACCGATAACCCGGCCATAGCGGCCGGCCGTGGTTTTCGGTCGTCGGCCGCCGCGCGTAACATGCGGCATTGTCGGTTGACATGCCATATTATAGAATACCAACAAGCGGCGGATCGCGTGACAAGCTGGATGATGCCGGCGGCGCATTGGGCACTTTGCGTGGGCGCCGGCGCACGATCCGAGGGAGGGCGCAGGCCGATGATCCGCATGAAAGGAGGGGAACTCATCGCGGAGTTTCTGATCAGCGAAAAGATTCCCTATCTCTTTGGCATCTGCGGTCACGGCAACGTCGGCATGCTCGACGCGCTCTACGACGTGCGCGACAAAATCAAGTTGGTGTCGCCCCGCCACGAGCAGACCGCCGGCCACATGGCGGACGGATATTTTCGGGTCAAACACCAGGCGGTTGCGACGCTGACGTCGTGCGGGCCGGGCTCGTCCAATCTGATCATGTCGCTGGCCGTCGCGCAGACGGATTCTTCGGCGTTGCTGGCGATTACCGCCAACGTGCCGACCTCGCAGTTCAATCGGGGACCTTTCCAGGAACTGAATCGGCACAACCAGGCCGATTTTCCCAACGTCGTCCGGCCGGTGGTGAAGCGCAGCTTCCAGCCGACGCGCGTCGAGATGCTGCCGCTGGCGCTGCGCCAGGCGGCTCTCACCATGAACACCGGTCGGCCGGGGCCAGTGAACGTCGATGTTCCGTTCAATCTCTTTCAGGAGGAGGCCGAGGTCGCGCTCGAGCCCGCAAGCGGAGGCTTCAACGTTCGCCGCAGCGGCGCGGCGCCCGAGGACGTTGCACGCACTGCCGATATGATCCTCGCGGCGGCCAAGCCGGTCATCTTCATCGGTCACGGCGTCACCCTGGCGGAGGCGGGCACCGAACTGACCGAGTTCGTCCATTGGCTCTGCATTCCAGTGCTGAGCTCGCCCAACGGCATGGGCTGCCTCGACATGCGCGATCCGCTGTCGCTGGGATTCATTGGTCGCAACGGCACCTTCCCGGCGAATCAAGCCGGCCGGCACGCCGACCTCGTGCTCGCGATCGGCGCGCGCTTCGACGACCGATCGGCATCGTCGTGGCTGCCGGGATATTCCTGGAACTTCCCGGCGGCCAAGTTGATACACATCGATGTCGACCATGCGGAGCTGGGCCGCAATTACACGCCCGATCTTGCCATCTTGGCGGACGCGCGCACGTTCCTCGGTCAGCTCATAGCCGAGCTCGTTCGGCGCAAGGTGCCGAAGGGCGGCCGTCTCAAGCCGTGGCAATCGGAGATCGCACGGTGGAAGAGCGAGTGGGAGGCCTATATCCGGCCGACCTTCGACATCCACGCAACGCCGATCCGGCCCGAGCGCATCGTCGCCGATTGCCGCGCCGTGCTGCCCGACGAAGCCATTCTGTCGCTCGATTCCGGCGTGCATCACAACTGGTACATGCAGTTTTGGGAGGCGCGGCAGTCGCGGACCATGCTCAACACCTGGGGTTTCTCGGGCATGGGCTTCGGGCCGAGCGCCATTCTTGGCGCCAAACTCGCGGCGCCCGACCGGCCGTGCATCGCGGTGTGCGGCGACGGCGGCTTCACCATGGTGCCGCATGTGCTGTGCACAGCGGTCGAGTATGACATTCCCTGCGTCTGGGTGGTGTGGAACAACTTCGCCTGGGCGGCGATCCGCGACATCCAGTACGGTTTGTTCGACGGCCGCGAGCTCGGCACGGCGTTCTATCGCGGCGCCAACAACCGGCCGTACAACCCCGACTTCGCCGCCTGGGCGCGCGCGTGCGGCGTCGAGGCGGCGACCATCACCAAGTCGCAGGATTTCAAGGGCGCGCTCGAGCACGCGATCAAGTTGAACAAGCCATATTTGATCGACGTGCACGTCGACGCCAATGTTCGGCCGCCGGCAATCGGGACCTGGGCGCTTCCGCCGATCCCACACAAGGAACCGGTCTTCGGTAGGCCGTTCGTGGCTCCCGTTCCCGCCGGGGAGGATTGATCGATGCCCGCGCGAAAGGCCAAGACGACGGGAAAGCCGGCGCGGAAGTCGCGGCCACGCCGGGCCAGCATCGAGAACGTCGCCGACGTGCCATGGCGCCAATTTCCGGACCATTTCGGCGGCGCGCTGTCGAAGCCCTTGGTCATGCCCGAGAACAAGGGCTCGATCCACGTCGACCATCGGATCTCGTGCTATCAGCCGATGGCCTATGTCGCGCCGCATAAGCACAAGATCCAGGAGCAGGTCTATCACGTGCTCGAGGGCGAGGGCACGATGGAGATCGACGGCAAGCGGCGCGTCGTCCGCCGCCATGATGTGATCTTCATTCCGCCGGGCGTCGAGCACGCGATATACAATTCCGGGCTCACCGATCTGGTGTTCATTGTCGTAACGGCGCCGGCCAGCGATGATGAGCGGCCACCGCCGACTGGAGAGACTCGATCGTGAGGCCGATGTTCGAAGCGGAGGCACGACCGTGAAGCCGCGAACCAAGACGGCCGCCGCGACCCAGCCGCATGCCGCGGTTGATGCCGATGCCGCCGATCAGGATGCCGAAGACCGCCAGCGCGGCGGCGTGCAGTCGATCGGCCGCGCGTTCGCGATCCTGGAAGAGATTGCCCGGAATCGCGAGGGTGTCGGCCTCGCGGAGCTGAGCCGGCGCGTCGCCCTGCACAGCAGTACGACGTTCCACTTGGTCAGGACTCTGGTCTCGCTCGGCTACGTGCGGCAGCTCAAGGACAGCAAGCGCTATCGCATCGGCCGCCCGCTGTTCGCCCTGGCGGCCGGTGCGCTCGACGAAATCGAGATGACGAGCCTGGCGACTCCGGTGCTCGAAGATCTGTCGCGCGCAACCGGCGAGAGCGCGCATTTCGCGGTGCGTATGGGCGACTCGGTGATGGTGCTTGCGCGCACCGCCGGCTCGGGCGCGTTCCAGTTGATCGATCGGGCGGGGGTGGTGCGGCCGGCTCATTGCACGGCGCTCGGCAAGGCGATTCTCGCGGGCTTGCCGCCGGACCAAGTCGATCGCTTCCTCGCGCGCGCCGAGCTCAAGGCCTACACGCCGAAATCGATCACCGATGCCGGCCTGCTCCGGCGCGAAATCGCCGAGGCGCGCCGAACCGGCATCGCGTTCGACAACGGCGAATTCGACGCCGAAGTCCGGTGCGTGGCGCTGTCGGTGAGCGACTTCACCGGCCAGGTCGTTGGCGCCATCGGCATGTCCGGCCCGGTCTGGCGCCTGTCGAATCACGCGTTGCACAATCATGCCCGCGCGGTTCGCGCGGCTGCCGACCGGCTTTCCGAAGAGTTCGGGCACAAGAGCGAGCGCGATACCCATGTCAAGGTTGCGGGATGAATCGAGCAACGTGACGGCCGGTGCGAACCGGATGACAACGATGACGAAAACGTCTTGGGAGGGAGGTCACAATGACCAAAACATGGAACGACGATAATGAAGACTTCTGGTACAGCGGCAAGGTGACGCGCCGGCGCCTGGTCGGATGGGGTGGTGGTATTTTGGGCGCGACCATGCTGGTGCCGGCGCCGTGGCGCGCGGCGTTCGGGGCGGAGAAGCCGTTCAAGGTCGGCTCGCTGCAGCCGTTGACAGGGCCGGCGGCGCCCGGCGGCAAGACATCCATCGTCGGCCTGCAGATGGCCGTGGATCGGATCAACAAGACGGGCGGCATCCATGGCCGGCCGGTCCAACTGATCATCGAGGACGACGAATCGAAACCCGATGTCGGCCGCCGCAAGGCGCAGAAGCTGGTGGAGGAGGACGAGGTCGACGTCTCGTGCGGCGGATTCCTGTCCAACGTCTGCCTCGCCTGCATGCCGGTGTGGGCGCAAAACAAGATCGTCAACATGATCAGCGTTTGCCTCGACACCACGATCACCGGCAGCGCCTGCAACAAGTATACGTTCCGTCCGTTCGACGCCGCGCCGGCGCAAGCCGTGGCCTTCGGCCCGGAGCTGGTCAAGCTCGGGAAGAAATGGCACATCGTCTACGCAGACTATTCGTGGGGCCAGTCGACGCGCGACGCCTATGCCGAGGGGATCAAGAAGCACGGCGGCGAGGTCGTCGGCGCCACGGGCATTCCGATCGGCACCGCCGACATGACGCCATTCCTGTCCAAGATCACGGGCAATTTCGACGGCCTGTTCGGCATCTTCTTCGGCAAAGACGGCGTGACGCTCGGCAACCAGGCCTACGATCTGGGCCTTACCAAGAAGTACAAGTTCGCGGGCGACGGTGCGATCGCCGTGCCGAGCAACCTGCCCGCGCTCGGCAACAAGATCGAGGGCTTCTACGGCATCGACCGTTACATTCCGGTTTTCCAGGGGCCCCTCGACAATCCCTATAACCGGCGCTTCTTCGCGGAAGCGGCCAAGCGGCTCAAGACGGTTGCGCCGCAGGCGCCGGTCCCCGACCGTTACGTGCAGTCCAACTACGAGGCGATGAATTGCCTCAAGCTGGGCATGGAGAAGTCCGGCTTCACCGGTCGCAAGGACTCGAACAAGCTGATCGCGGCGCTCGAAGGCTTGCACATGAAACTGAGCGACGACTTCCCGCAGGGCGACAAATTCCTGCGCAAGGAAGACCACCAGGCCTTCTTGACCGAGTTCATCTACCAGATCAAAGGCGGCAAGTATCACCTCATCGAGGCGGTGCCGGCCGACAAGACCGTGTATCCGTCGATGTGCACGATGCCCGCCTAAGTCGTCGTCGATCGTGGGCCCTTTACCGGACGTGCGCCCCTCGGCCGTTGGCGGCCGAGGGGCGGCAGCAACGTCTGTTCTCCGCACGGAGGACCTGACCGTCCGCTTCGACGGCCTGACGGCCTTGAACGGCGTCAATTTCGAGTTGCAGCGCGGCGAGCTGCGCGCCGTCATCGGACCGAATGGCGCCGGCAAGAGCACGTTCTTCAATTGCCTGACGGGCGTCCTGCGGCCAACCGCGGGACGGATCCTGTTCGGCGGCGACGACATCACCGACCTGGGTCCTGACCGTATCTCGCAAAAGGGTATCGCGCGGTCCTACCAGATCACCAACATCCTCCCGAACGTGACCACCCTCGAGAACGTCCGCATCGCCGCCCAGTCGCGCCGCCACCGCTGGAGCATGCTCAGGCACTACCGCGCGTACCACGATCTCATCGCAGAGGCGGAGGCGGTCCTCGACGCGGTCGGACTGCTGATGAAGGCGAACGAACTGGCCGCGAATCTGTCGCATGGCGAGCAGCGCAATCTCGAGATCGGCATCGCGCTCGCCACCAAACCCACGGTCCTGTGCCTCGACGAGCCGACAGCCGGCATGAGCGCGGCCGAGACCCGCGACACGATGGAGCTGGTGCGCCGCATCGCCAAGGACCTCACCATCCTGATCGTCGAGCACGACATGCAGGTGGTGATGGGGCTCGCCGACCGCATCACGGTACTGCACTACGGCCAGGTGCTGGCTGAAGGCGCGCCTGCCGAAATCCAGCGCAATCCGAGGGTCCAGGAAGTCTATCTCAAGATATGACAAAGCCCGACTCAGCCGCGGATCCGATTGTCAAGGTCGACGATCTCCACGCCTATTACGGCAAGAGTCACGTGCTCAACGGAGTCTCGCTTCAGGTGGGACGGAGCGAAGTCGTCGGCTTGCTCGGCCGCAACGGCGTCGGCAAGAGCACGACGCTCAAAAGCATCATGGGCCTTGTCCACGCCCAGCAGGGCACCGTTCTCTTCGAGGGCAAACCGGTGACAGGGATGCCGGCGCACAAGCTGGCAAGGAGCGGCATCGCCTATGTGCCCGAGGATCGGCGCATCTTCCGTCTGCTCACGGTCATGGAGAATTTGCGCACCGGCCTCGATCGCGCGGGCATGACCGAGAGCCGCCGGCACGAACTCCTCGACAAAGTGTACGAGCTCTTTCCGATTCTGGCCGAACGGCGCAACCAGCACGGCGGCACGCTCTCGGGCGGCGAGCAGCAGATGCTCGCCATCGCACGGGCGATGATGCTTGAGCCGAAGATCATCCTGCTCGATGAGCCGACCGAGGGCCTGATGCCGCGCATGGTCGCGCAGATCGCGCGCATCATCGAAATTCTCCATCGCGAGGGCGTGGCGATTCTGCTGGTCGAGCAGAACGTGGCGCTGACGCTCGAATGCAGCCGGCGCGTCTACTTCATGGAAAAGGGCGAGACGCGCCATCACGCGGCGGCGGCCGACCTCACCGTCGACGATCCCGTCATCCACCAGTATTTGGGGGTCTGAACCGTGGCGATTCCCTGGGACCTCATCGTCGTCCAGACGGTCAACGGCATCGTCACCGGGATGATCCTGGCGCTGGTGGCGTCGGGTCTCACGCTGATCTTCGGCATCATGGACGTGGTGAACTTCGCGCATGGCGAGCTATTCATGCTGGGCGCCTATATCGGCGTGCTCGTGCTGGCGTCGACCGGCAGCTTCCTGCTGGCGCTGACGACCGCCTCGCTCGTCGTCGCGCTGATCGGCGCCGCGCTGCAGATCGTCACCCTCCGCCCGCTGATCGGGCGCGATCCGCTCACCACGATCCTTGCGACCTTCGGCGCCTCGCTGGTGCTGCAGAATTACGCGTTGTGGCAGTTCGGCCCGATCTCGCGCAAGATCGCCGAGCCGGTCTCCGGCCAGTTCCATCTCTTGTATCTCGAATACCCCTGGTACCGGCTGGTGATCGCCGTGGCGTCGGCCGCGATCATCGGCGCCTTCTGGCTGTTCCTCAAATTCGGCCGGTACGGGATCTGGATCCGCGCCACGACGCAGGACCGTGTGATGGCGCAGGCCATGGGGATTCCCGTGCCCTGGGTGCACACGGGCGTGTTCGCAATCGGCGCGGCCATGGCCGCGGCGAGCGGCGTGCTGTTCGGTCCTTTGGTCGGCGTGGAGCCGTATATGGGGCTCCCCTGGGTCCTCAAGGCCTTCATTGTCGTCGTCGTCGGCGGCATGGGCAGCTTCGGCGGATCGATCGCCGCCGCGATTTTCGTCAGCCTGCTCGAATCCTACGCCTCGATCTGGGTGAGCCCGTCGCAGGCGATTATCGTCTCGTTCGTCGTGTTGATCCTCACCCTGTTGTTCCGGCCTACGGGCCTCTTCGGATCGGCGTCAAGATGACCAAGCGTGACACGCGGTCATTCTGGATCGGGTTTGCGGTGATTGTGGCGCTGCTCGCCGCGGCGCCCCTCGTGCTGCCGCCTTTCTGGCGGCACTTCGTGACGGAAATCCTAATCTGGGGCTTGCTCGCGATGTCGTCGGATCTCCTGATCGGCTACACCGGCCTGATCTCGTTCGGCCACTCGGCGTTTTTCGGTCTTGGCGTCTACGGCGCGGCGGCCGCGCTGCTCTTGGTCGCGCCGCCCAATCTTTTCTTGGCGATCGCGCTCGGCCTCGCCGCCGCCGCCCTCGTCGCAGGGTTCGTCGCCTTTTTCTCGACACGGCTGCGCGATATCTACTTCGCGATCACGACCCTGATTTTCTCGCAAATCTTCTACGTCATCATCTTCACCTGGACGAGCGTGACGGGCGGCGAGAACGGCCTTACCTTCACTCGGCCGGGGCTCGGCGTTCCCGGGCTCTATGTCGTGCGCTTCACGCCGACCACGATGCATTGGTTCGTCCTGGCGGTGGTCGCCCTGTCGTATCTCGTGCTGCGGCGCATCACGCGATCGCCGTTCGGCATGGTGCTGCAGGCCATCCGCGAGAACGAGGGCCGCACGCGGGCAATCGGCTACCACGTCGAGCACTACAAGATAGTGGCCGTGATGCTTTCCGGCGTGTTCGCTGGCCTGGCCGGCGTTCTCTATGCGCTGCAGAACGAGTTCGCCGCGGCGGATTTCGTCTTCTTCCTGGTTTCCGGCGAGACCGTCATCTACAACGTCATGGGCGGGATCGGCACGCTGGTCGGGCCGATCGTCGGTGCCGCATTCTTCCTGCTGCTGCGCGAGGCCCTGTCGCGCTTCTTCACGGAATACTACCTGATTCCGCTAGGGGTCATTTTTATCGCCATGGTGATCTTCATGCCGCAAGGATTGCTCGGCTTCGCGCGGCGGTGGCTCAACCGCTAGGACGCGATTGGCGCTGCCAACCCTTTGCGTCGCGATTCGAGTCGACGCGAGCGGGTCCCTGACCAGGTCGGTGACCAGCATCTTGCCCGGCGCATGGGTGATGGCGAGGTCGGGCCGGGCGGCGCCAATCGCAACTTGCGGTGTCACGCCGCAGGCCCAGAACACGGGCACCTCACCCGGACCGGGCTCAATCGCGTCGCCGTAATCGGGCTTCGCCAGTTCGGAAATGCCGATCGCTTCCGGCGCGCCAATGTGAACGGGTGCGCCGTGGGCGCCGGGCACCTGGCCCGTGATCTCGATCGCGCGGGCCGCATCGTCCGGCCGCATTGGTCGCATCGACACCACCATCGGTCCGGCAAACCGACCGGCCGGAACGCAGGCGATGTTCGTGCGGTACATCGCGACGTTGCAGCCGAGCGCGATGTGCCGCAGCGGTATCCCGGCAGCGAGCAGGGCTTCCTCGAACGAGAACGAGCAGCCGATGACGAACGCGACGAGATCGTCGCGCCACCAACGGCGAACATCGTCCGGCTCATCGACGAGTTCGCCATCGCGCCAGACGCGATAGCCCGGCAGATCGGTGCGCAAATCAAGGTCGGCGCCGAGCGCCGGTACGGTGGGTGCGCCGCGCGCGCCGACGCCAATGACGGGGCATGGCTTGGGATTGAGCGCGCAGAAGCGATGGAAATCATCGGCATCGCGCTCTGGCAGGATGGCAAGATTGCCTTGGATGTAACCGGACGCCAGGCCCGCGGTCGTGCCGCGCAGGAAACCGCGGCGCGCCGCGCGCCTTACGTCAACGCCAGTACGCAGCTTGGCTTGCGGCCCGCCCTCGCGTGTTATGGGTGTCTGTGTGTCGGCGTCAGGCGGCATCACGCGTTCCGGGTTGCAACAGGCCCGCGGCGATCAGCGCCACCTTGAGGCGCGCGATCTCGCTGGCGCCGAGCTTGACCAGCGGCGGCCGCACAACCGCGCGTATCTGCCGGCCGAGCAGGACCAGCGCCTCTTTCATGCGATTGTGCATGTCGACGAAGGGATCGGCATAGAACGCTTCGGCGAGAGGCCAGATGCTGTCGTTGAGCCGGCGCGCCTCGGCCAGATCGTTGTCTTGCACCGCCCGCCAGAGCCGCGCCTGCAGATTGGCGATCACGCTGCCCGAGCCCGACAGCAAACCCTTGCAGCCCAGCACCAGCGAGCTCATCAGCCATGCACTGTTGGTCGATAGGACATTGACCGGTGGATCGAGCGTCTGGAGCGTGCGAATCTGGCGCTCGTGCAGCGGCACGTTCGGCGTCCAGTCCTTGATCGCGCGGACCGTCGGCACCGCAGCGACGAGTTGCAGTAGTGTATCGAGCGGATAGCCTTGGCCGGAGCGCAGCGGGTATTGAAATGCGATGAGCGGCAAGTCAGAAACGTCGGCGATACGACGAAAGTGGTCGATCACCATCGCCGACCGCTGGCCAAGCGCGAACGGTCCGGGCGGGAACACCAGCAGTGCTGAGGCGCCCCCATCCTGCGCCATGCGGGCAATGCGCGCCGCCTCGAGACTGCCTTCGGCATAGACGCCGTTGATGATCGGAAGCTTATCGCCGACCTCGTCGCCGGCGATGGCGAGCACGCGGCGTTGCTCATCGAAACTGCACGACGCAACCTCGGTCGAATGGGCGTTGACGGTGATCGCCGAAAGGCCCGGAACCGCAACCACGTCGCGCAGGTGCTGGCGAAATGCCTGCTCGTCGATCGCAAAGTCGTCGTCGAATGGCAAGATGCAGGCGGGAATCACCCCGTGCGGTATGTAATCTGCGTGGCGCGGCATCGAACGCTCCGTGCTGGTACGGCGCCCAATTATCGGCGCGCGCGGGCCAGCGTGCAATAAGAGGAAGCGGGCAGGTCTTTCCATGCCTGCGGCATGCCGCGCGTCGCGTTATGTCTTGCTTGCGAGACGCTTCGCAGCGGTCCTGACCAGGCTGAGATCGGCGTATTTGTTGATGTCGATCGCCGTCTTGAGAAAGCCTAGATCCCTCTCGGTCGTGATATTGGCTTGAAGGGCTTTGAGGTTCGGAAGACCGTCGGGGTTGCGGTAGTAGTCTCGCTTGGTGAAGAGCCAGCTTTCAAAGCGCGCGGTGGGCTGCTTCGTGATCTTCGCCACGACTTGCACTGCTTGCTCGTGATGGGCCGGATCAGTGTAGAAATGGAGGACGCGCAGCATGTCCTCCAGCATGTCGGTCATCGCCGCGCGGTGCTTCTTGAGGAAGCCTTCGCGGGCCGCGTGGATAATCATCTGGGTTTGCCCGATGGCCTCTTTCTGAGTGAACAACGGGCGCGAGATTTTCTCCAGCTCCGGATCGGCCGCGAAGGGCTCTACGGCCGGGATGAGGGCCACCTTCGCCTCTTGCAGCAATGACCGCATAGCGGGGAACCGGGCCTCGATGATACTGACGTCGGTGCGATCGTCGAGGCCGTGCTTTCGCAGCATTGCGCGCATGGCGATGTCGACGGCGCTACCTTGCGTATTGGTAGCGAGGACCTTGCCTTTCAGCTCTTCGACTCGCCGGATCGGGCTGTCCTTCAGCACGCGGAAGGTATTGGTGCGGTAGCCTTCGGCGCCGTCCTGGAAGGCGTCGGCGATAACGCGCAGATCGTCGAGTTTGGCATTCTCGATGGCGAGAGGCAGGGACGAGAAGGCGAGCGCCGAAGTATCGATAGCGCCCGAAGCCAGCGCCGTAATGATCGGCGTCGTGCCCGCAAAATGCTGCATATCAAGAACGTAGGTCTTGCCCAGATACTTGGTGACGTGCGTTGCTTCGGGCAAAATCGGCATCATGTCATTGGGTACGACCACCCAACCGACGCGGATGCGCAGGGGTTCCGCGCCACGCGCGGGCTTGATCCTCATGGCGAGCGCCGACATCGCGAGAGAGCCAAGGATGAATCGACGGGAATACATGACGCGCCTCCCTTCGTTCTCGCGGTTGTCGATTTTTATTTCGTTACTTCCGCCCGAACCGGTGGGCGATTCATACAGCATAGGCCGGAATAAATTGGTTTGCCTATCGTGCCGTCATTTCACGATATGGTGGCAATAAAACCGGAAGCCTCCCGTGAAGCCAGCAAACGCTTTTGCACGTGCCATATGACGCCGCGGAAGCGGGTCGAAAGGCCTGCAAGGACGATGTTGATCGCGATCCGTCTTTCCGCTTTTTCAGCGTGGAACGTCGCGGCTGCCTTGTGCAACAATGTTACATGTCTGAATACACGCGACGGCTCGTCATTGGGATCACCGGCGCCTCCGGCGTGATCTATGGCGTTCGTCTGTTGCAGGCGCTGCGCGAGGCGAGCGTTGAAACGCACCTTGTCGTGAGCCGCGCCGGACAAATGACGCTGGCGCATGAAGAACCGCAGCTCAAGCTTACCGATCTTGCTGCTTTGGCAAATTATGTTTATAGCGACCAGGACATCGGGGCCGCGATCTCGAGCGGTTCGTTCAGGACAAACGGCATGATCATCGCGCCGTGTTCCGTCCAAACGCTATCGGCGATCGCGACGGGAGTGACGACCAACCTCGTGGCGCGTGCGGCCGATGTGATTCTCAAGGAACGCCGAATGCTCGTGCTACTGGTGCGCGAAACACCGCTCCATCTTGGCCATTTGCGTGCCATGACGGCGGTGACCGAGATGGGCGCGATTGTCTATCCGCCGGTGCCCGCGTTCTATTCGCGCCCGGTTCAGATCGACGATCTCGTCAGTCACACCGTCGGGCGCGTGCTCGATCTCTTCGACATCGAAACCCGCATGGTCACCCGCTGGCGCGGCATGAGAGAAAAGGGATCGCCCGCACCATCGGAATCGGACAAGGCTGGCGTGATCGCCGTAAGCGCCGGAACCCCTGTCAAGCCGCACGGCCGGCAAAAGTCTTGAGTGCGCCGAACAGTGGCGCACCGTCGGCCGACGCGGACCCAAGATAGGTCCCGAGACTGGCGCATGCATCATCGAGGCACCGAGCCGCATTGCTCGCAACAGCCGGCGGCGCGAGTGCGGCCAAGCGCGTCTGGCAAATACACTCGGCTTCGAGTTCGAGAGCTTTGACCCGTTCGTGCAGCGCCTTTGAATCCGGATCGACCTCGGCGGCTTGCCTGAGCCCGCGATGCACCGCTCGCAACGGTTCGATGATCTCGCGGCGCCAGGATGCGATCGCGGTATCCGCCGCGATCAGCCGAGAGGCGTCGATCCGGCCCCGCCCGCTCAGGCCGAGCCAGCAGCAATAGAGCGCGAGGTTGACGTCGAGCCCGTGCCGGTCCTGGAGCGCGAGGCACGCAGGCGCCACGCCCGATTGCGCATAGAACGCGAGCGAGAACTGCCAGAAATCAGCGGCGGCGAGGACTGTCATCGGCGCGCGGATCGGCAAAATGGACGCAGCCGGGAGACTAACGGATCGTCGGGAAATCATCCAGCCGGGTTTTTGAGGAGATTGACGGTTTTGCTTCGGCAAACCTATGGTCCGTCGATGGAAACGGCGGCATCCCCGACGACAGTGCCGGTGCCGCTCATATCAGCGGCACGTGTCGCCAAGACCTATCGGACGGTCGATGGCGGCGCGATCGAGGCATTGGCGCCGTTCGATCTGACGGTCGAAGACGGGGAATTCGTCTGCGTCGTCGGGCCCACCGGTTGTGGCAAGAGCACGCTGTTGCGGTTGATTGCCGGCCTGATCGAGCCGAGCGTCGGCCGGCTCACGCTCAGCGGCAAGCGGATCGCGGGCGCGTCGCGCGAGGTCGGGATCGTGTTCCAAAACGCTACGTTGCTGCCTTGGCTCACGGTGATCGATAACGTACGGTTGCCGCTGCGGGTCGGCAGCTGGCGCGTCAGCAACGACGACCGGGTACGCGAGCTCCTCGGCATGACCGGACTCGCCGGCTTCGAGAACAAGTACCCCTACGAGCTATCCGGCGGCATGCAGCAACGTGTCGCCATCTGCCGCGCCCTGGCGCGCGACCCGAAGGTCTTGCTGATGGACGAGCCGTTCGGAGCTCTCGACGCCTTGACGCGCGAGCGGATGAACACCGAGCTGCAGCAACTCTGGTCGATGAGCCGCAAGACGGTAATTCTCATCACGCATAGCATCGCCGAATCCGTCTTTCTCGGCGACCGCGTGGTGGTCATGTCGACGCGACCCGGCCGCATTGTGGGTGATTTACCCATCGCTCTGCCGCGGCCGCGCCGCTTCGAAACGACGCCGGGTGAACCCGCCTATGTGCGGCTGACGCGTGAAATCCGCGCATTGCTCGACCGCGGCGCGTCGGCGCCAACCCAATGAGCCGGCTCGACGCAGAAGACCTGTCGTTCCAAGGCGCGGGCACTAGCGCGAACGCAAGCCTTGGTGCTTTCGCCCGGATCGTGCTGACGATCGGCGGCGGCGTCGCACTGTTGCTGGTTTGGGAAGGTTGCGTCGATTGGCTCAACGTCCCGCCATATATCCTGCCAACTCCGGTGTCGGTGCTGCGGGCGCTGTGGTCAGGGCTCGATGTCCCGCTCGACAGCCCGATGGGTTTCTATCTCCCGATTGCCAGCACGTTGTCGAATTCTGTCAGCGGCTTTGCGATCGGCGCGCTGCTTGGAATCGCCGTCGGCTCGCTCATGGCGGAATCCCGAGTGGTCGAGATCGTGCTGATGCCCTATGCCTTCGCCTTGCAAGTTCTTCCCAAGGTGGCGATCGCGCCGCTCATCGTCATCTGGTTCGGCTTCGGCAACGGCTCGAAGATCGCCATGGCGGCGTTACTCGCGTTCTTTCCGCTGATGGTCAATGCGTTCACCGGACTCCGCACGACCGAACCCGAACGCCTCGAACTGATGCAGGCGCTGTCAGCTTCGCGGCTCGAGACCTATCGCGTGGTCAAGCTGCCGTCGGCCGCACCGTACATCTTCGCGGGCCTCGACATGGGTATGGTCTATGCGCTGCTCGGCACGATCGTGGCGGAGTTCCTCGGTGCGCAGCAGGGTATCGGAGTCACCATCGTGCAGGCGCAGGCGGCCACCGATGTCGCCAGCGTATTCGCCGCGCTGATCTTGCTCGGCGTGATCGGCATCGTACTGCATATGGTGATTCGCCTGTGCGAACGTCGTATTATCCATTGGACCGTCAGGCACAAGACCTGAGGCGATTGGGGGCGGGGAGGGCACGATGCGATTGACGCGACGCGAGGCGATTGTCTCGGGCTTGGCTGCCGCGACGTTCGGGCCGACAGCCTGGGCGCAAACTCAGAATCTACAGACGCTGAAATTCGGCGTTGGGCTCAAGATCCTCAACGCCACGTTCATGAACGTCATGATCGGCGAGCGCCTGGGTTTCATGCGCGAGCAGGGATATCACCTCGAGGGACTCGCCCTCGGTTCGCTGAGCGGCGTCTTCATCGGCCTCGACAAGAGCGACATCCAATTCGGCGTCATCAGCCCCTCTATCGCTTTGCCGCTCTATGCCAAGGGCCAGTTGCCGCCGATCACGGCCTTCTACGAGTACACCTATCCCTACAAATGGGATGTGGTGGTCAAGCCGGGCTCGCCGATCAAGAGCTATGCCGGCCTCAAGGGCAAGAAGATCGGCGTATCGAATTTGGGCGCCACCGATTATCCGGTGACTCGCGAAGTGCTGAAGAATATCCATGTTGATCCGGACACGGATGTGTCCTGGGTGGTGGTCGGTGAAGGTGTCAGCGCCGGCGTCGCGCTCGAGCGCGGCGTGATCGATGCTCTCGCCTATTTCGATACCGGCTTCGGCGCCATCGAAGCCGCGGGCATGCAGCTCCGATACCTGCCGCGGCCCCATCGCATCCCATTCATCGGCGGCTTCTTCATCGGTGCACGGCGCGATTATATCGAGAAGAACCGCGCCACCTGCGTCGCCTTTGGCCGGTCGATCGCGATGTCGACCGAATATATCCTGACCAATCCCGCGGCTGGCGCGCGCGCTTTTCTCGCCATGTTCCCGGGCACCGCGCCACGCGGTATCACGCCCGAAGCAGCGGTCCAGCGCACTCTCAAGGTTGTCAAACGCCGACTGACGCTTTACCGCCCGCCCTACAAAGGCGCCAAGCTAGGCTCGATCCAGAACTCCGAATGGCGCGCTGAAGCCAACTTCATCGGCCTCAAGCTCGCCGACCTGAAGCCGCTCTTCACCAATGCGCTGATCGACGAAATCAACGACTTCGACCGCGCGAAGGTGATCGCGCTGGCCAAGGCGGCAAAAAGCTGAGCGTCACTTTTTCGGTGCCGCTTCGACGTTGCGCACCGGCGTCTCAGGCGTGAGGCCGCCGCGGCGGCGCGCGTAGGTCTCGCGGCCGCTTTCTTCCCAATCGCCGGCCACCGCGCGGCGGGCATAACGTTCCCATGCCTCGTTCCAATCGCCAAGCGAATAGCCGTGCCACGGCGGTGCGGGATTGAGCGCGGGCAGGCCGAGTTCCTCCCAGATCTTGCGCGCGCTTTCCATGTATTCCTTGGCCGGCAGGGCCAGCGGCGGCATCGGGTGCTTCAGCGTGGCGTCGATCAGCATGGTCGATTCCTCGTTGCGCGGCCCCGACTTCGGCGCATGGCCGCGCGAACGATATGGCATGATGTGGACATCTTCGATCGGATTGCAGCGATAAGCGATCGACCACAGCACGGCGTCGGTGCTCAACGGATCGATGTCCTCGCTCACCGCGACGACGATCTTGCCCCAGTCGCCCTTGAGCGCGGCCGCGCCTTGCAGCGCGCGCCATACTTCTGTGTGCGGCGTGTTATTGCCGAGCTGCACGAAAATCATCGGGCGAAGGTCGCTCAGCGGCTCGTGCATCACCGTCTGCCTGACCTGCTTGATGCCGAGCACGTCGCGCAGATGCGCAAGGAACAACGGTTCGTACGCGACCTTCTTGATGGTGCTTGATTCGCTCGGCGTCACCTGACTGATGATCGACACGAGCACTGGCGATTTCTTATGGGTGATCGCTGTCACCTGCATCGACATGTTGAAGTCTTCGAGCGCGACATGGCCATGGCTCTCGCCAAACGGGCCTTCGGGTTCGAGCAGCTCGGGATCGATCACGCCCTCGACGACGATCTCGGCGTCGGCGGGCACGTCGAGGTCGATCGAGATGCATTTGACCATGCGGATCGCCTCGCCGGCGAGACCACCGGCAACGGCCATCTCGTCCATATCGAGTGGCAGCTTCTGCGGCCCGGTGAAGACGACGACGGGTGCTGCGCCGAGCACAATGGCGCAGGGCATCGACTGCTTGCGCGCGCGGTATTTCAACCAGTGCTGGTAGCCGCCGGCGCCGCCGATGCGCGTCGCCATGCGGACCCCAAGGCGGTCGGTCGCCTTGAGCTGGGCGCGATAGGTTCCGGCGTTGCGGATTCCGGTTTCCGGATCCTTGGTGATGCACAGCGTCATGGTGAAATAGGGCGCGGCGTCGAAGCCCGGCGTCGAGATCGGCACCGGCAGCGCGCTGAGCCCGCCGCCCGAAACTTTGAGCGCATCGCCGGTGACCACGACCTCCTGGCAAGGCGCCTTCCTGACCGTCACTGGCGGAATCGGATTGGCGATGGCGTGCATCCACGCGGCGCCGATCTCGCTCTCCCGGCGCCCCATGCCGACGGCGTAGATCTGCCGCGACGAGGCCAGTGCCCCCACCGCAACCGGGATGTCGTATTTGCGACCCTTCGAATCGACGACGTTGGTGAAAAGGAAAGCCCGGCGCTTTTCGTCCGACACGCGTCCTTGGAACTGCCAGCGCACGAGCGGATGCAGCTCGGTGTCCTTGTTGATCGGCCGGTCGACCCGGACCAGCAAGCCCCGCGCTTCGAGCTCCCGCAGATGCGTCTGGAAGTCGGATTTGGGCCCCGTGCCCTGGCCGCGCGCGCGGCGGTCGGCGACGTCATCCATGGCAAGCTTCCTCCTGGCCGTCGACTATATCAGCGCCGCGCTAGAGATGGAAAAGCGCCTTCGCCGTCTCGCCGAGAATTTGGCGTTGCTCGGCGTCGCTCAGCGCCGTTTGCGCAACGATTTTGGTCGGATCGTCGTCGCCGATCGGAAACGGGTGATCGGAGCCCAGCACGACCTTATCAGTGCCGGCGAGATCGCACAGAAAGCGCAATGCGCGCGGATCGAACAGAACCGTGTCGAAATAGAGCCGGCGAAAACCATCGACCGCGTCGGCGTATTGGTTCGGATGAATCGCGTTATTGCGCCGCAGCCGGCCGAGCGCATAGGGCAAGGCGCCGCCGCCATGCGAGATGACGAGCTTGACGCCCGGGTACTTCTGCAGGTGGCCGGAATAGAGGAGACGTGTCATCGCGATGCTGGTGTCTGCAAGCCGGCCAATCGCGTTGACCATGTCATAGGCGTCGAGCCGATCGTCGCCACAGACGAACATCGGGTGGACGAACACCGCGGCTTGTTTCGCCGAAGCCGTCTCCCAGAACGGATTGAGGTCGGGATCATCGAGCGTCCCGCCCATGCCCTTGGGCTGGGTCCCGATCATGATGCCTTTAAAGCCGTGGCCGAGCGCCTCTTCCAGCACCCGCGCGGCAAGCATCCCGCGTTGCAGCGGCACGCAGGCCAGGGGCCTCAACGCCGGGAGCGTCGCTGCCGCCTTCAGCATGTGCTCGTTGACGAAGCGGCACCAATCCGCGCCCTCCTCCGGCGGCAGCTCATAGCCGAACATGTCGAGCCAGCCACCGGCGAGCTGGCAATCGATTTTCTGCTTGGCGAGCCAATCCTGGCGCAGGCCGAAATCGACCAGCTTGGGCGAGACCGGCCGGGTCGGCGCACCGCCGGCAAAGGCGAGCTTGACGCCGCCTTCGCCGGTCACGGCAATCGAGGGAAAGAGGCGGCGCTCGGCCTTCAGCGCTTCGAGTAAGGCGCCTGGCACGAAGTGCGCATGCGTGTCGACGATCACGGTATGGTTTCCCTTTCTTCTAAGGCCTCATCGGCGAGGGCGCGCAGGATTTCCGCGCGTATCTTCGCGCGCGCCGCGCTGGCAACATCGTTGCCGCCCGCCGCCGTATAGACAAGCCGCGCCGGGCGGCGGAAGACCAGAATCCGCCGGCCGAGTTGGAGCGCCTCGTCGATCGAATGGGTGATGAAGATGCTGGTCGCGCCGGTATCGCGCACCAGATCGAGGAATTCGGCGCGCAGGGCGTTGCCCGTGACCTCGTCCAGAGCCGAAAACGGCTCGTCGGCCAGGAGAATGTCGGGCTTCACCGCGAAGGCGCGCGCGATCGAGACGCGTTGGCGCATCCCGCCCGAGAGCGCATGCGGATAGTCCTGCGCGTGGCCCGAAAGGCCGAGGCGATCGAGCCAGCGCGCGGCGATCGCCTCACGCTCGGCGCGCGGCATCTTGTTGATCTCAAGGCCCAGTGCGATGTTCTCGAGTGCGCTGCGCCACGGCATCAACCGGTCGTTCTGAAAGACGATGCCGACCTTGCTCCGGAACCAGTCGAAATCGCGATAGGGGTTGCGTCCCTGGACGCGGACCGTGCCCGCCGAAGGCTGGATGAGGCCGGCCAGCAAATTGAACATGGTCGACTTACCGCAGCCGGTCTTGCCCAACACCGCCACCAGATCACCACGTGCGACGGTAAAGCTCAGGTCGCGCACCGCCTCGAATGCGCTGCCGCCCGGCCGCTCGAAGCTCTTGTTCACGCGATCGAAGACGATCTCCAAGTCCGTTGCGCTCATACGGTGCGTTCGGCTGCCGGGCGGTAGCGCAGCGTCCAATTTTCGATGACGGTAATCGTGCGCTGCACTGCAAGCACGAAAACCACCAGGATCAGCGTCCAGGCAATCGCGCCGGCCATATCGAAAATCTGCTGCTGTTGCAGCAGCGCGTAGCCGATACCGCCTGTGGCGCCGACCAGCTCGGCAACCACGACGACGCGCGCGGCATTGCCGAGATTGACCTTCCAGGCCGTCAGGATACCGGGCAGGACCGTGGGCACAATCAGCATGCGTATGAGGTCGTAGCGCGACGGCCGAAACGACAGTGTCATTTCGAGGAGATCTTTCGACATCGAGCGATAGGCGTCGAGAATCTGAAAACTGAACGCCGGCAGCATCGTCATTACCATGATGAAAAAGATGCGGAACTCGATGCCCTTGAACCAGATGATCGAGATCACCACCCAGGATAGCGCCGGGATGCCCTGGTTGAAGTTCAGGAGCGGATAGACATAGCGCGCGAAGCTTTCCGACCGGCCCATCAGGAAGGCTAGCACGCTGCCGAATACGAAGGCGCCGACCAGGCCGGCGAGGATGCGTGCCGAGGTCTCGACCACGTCAGCGACCGAATCCCAGGCGCCGAAGATCGCGACGAAATGGCGTGCAATTTCCACGAGCGATGGGAACAAGAAATGCGGAAAGAATAGCGAGGCGACCTGCCACGCGATTGCCAGTCCCGCGATCGAGACCCAGCCCTCGTAGCGAAGGCGCGGCCGGAACGTGGTCGGCCGCACCGGCGCTTCCGCCATCAGTGGATGTCCTTGGAATAGATTGATGCATCCGAGGGCATCGACGGCAGCGCGCCGACTGCAAGGCCGGCGCGATAGACCGCTTCGATGCCGGTCTTGAGTTCCGCAGCAGGCGTGACATTCATGCCGAGCCGGGTGTTGTGGCGTATGAGGTTCTCGAGCGACTTGCGCTGTTGGTCGTCGGCCTTGGCGCCGCCGATGATTGCCGCCGCCTCGGCAGGGTGCGCCATAACCCACGCCGCGGCAGCCTTGTAGGTGTGATAGAGCGGCGGAATGAGGTCCGCATGCTTGTCGATCCACGATTGCTGTGCGGCGACGCCGAGATAGGGTATCGACTTGGTATGTGCGAAGCGCTGCCACGCTGAGGCGATGCCGAGATCGAGCGTCCGGATCGTCGGCTTCTTGGAGATGAGGACGGAATAAGCCGGCTCCCACAACTGAACGGCGTCGGCGCGGTCAGCCAGCGCATAGCCGACGAGGCCCGGCGTTGCCGTATTGACAACGGTGAAGCTATCCGGCGAAAGGCCCTTCTGCTGAGCGAACCAAGCGAACATCGAGTAATTGGTGGTACCGCGTGCGGCGGCAAGCTGCTTGCCCTTGAGATCGGCGAGCGTCTTGATGTCGGGACGCTGGGTGACCACCGCGCCCCAATAATCGAACAGGTTGAAGAGATAGGCCGTCTTGACCCCGCGCGTATCGGCCAAACCGATCGTCAGCACGGCGCCACTGCCGCCCAATTCAAACTCACCGGTGTTGAACTCGATGGCGTAGGCATCCGGCGTCCGTTCCGGAAAGCTGATGTCCAGACCGTTGGCCTCATCCAGGTGTTTCGCCTTGATCACCGGCGGCAAAAAAGCCCCCAGAGAGGGCGCATTAAAGATGACGATGGTGAGTGGCGTCGCCGCCGATGCGGGCGCCGCACCGAAGATTTGCGCCATCGCCGCGAGGCCGATCAAAAAGCCAAGCCATTTCATGAATATCTCCCCCCGTTTCGAGCCTTATTTCGCACGATCCTTGGTCGCGAGCAAATCGCCCAACGCTGCGACCGTCATTGGCAGGCTGGCAATGTGGAGCCCGAGCGGCGCTAGCGCATCGTTCACGGCGCTGGCGATCGCCGCCGGCGCACCCAGATAACCGGCCTCGCCCGAACCCTTCTGGCCGAAGGTGGTGAGCGGCGATGGCGTGCAGTGATCGACGATGGTGATGTCGGGCACTTCGTGCGAGCTCGGGATGAGGTAGTCCATGAACGAGCCGCCCAACAGCTGGCCATTGCCGTCGTAGTGGAACCGCTCGTACAGCGCGGCGCCGATGCCGTGCGCAATTCCGCCATAAGTCATGCCATGGACGATGTCGGGGTTGATCATCACGCCGCAATCGTGCCCTACGAAATAGGCGCGCAGCGCGGTCTGACCGGTGACGCGATCGACCTCGGCATAGACCACATGCGCCTCGAACGCGTAGCACGGATACATCTGCACGCGGCCGTCCGCCGTTGGCAGTGCGCCGCCTGTCGGCACCTCCCAGACGTGGGTGGCCTGTAGCCCGGGCTCCATGCCCGGCGGCAGCAGGTGGAACTTGCGGTGCGCGATCTCGACCAACTGCGTCCAGGACAACCGCCTCGCCGGATCGGTGGCAAGCGCCACCGCGCCGTCCGCATAGACGCAGGCTTCGGGTGCCGCGTCCAAGTTGTGTGCGCCGATGGCAATGAGCTGCGACTTGACCTTTCGCGCCGCACCGGCCGCGGCACCGCCGAGCATGATTGCCATGCGGCTGCCGACCGGGCTGTTGCTCGGCAGCGCACCCAGCGAATCCGCATGCACCACGCGGATCGTTTCGGGGTCGCGCTCGAGCATTTCGCCGACCACTGTCGAGACCAGCGTCTCGTGTCCCTGGCCCGACGACGATGTGCCCATAGCGGCAACCACTGCGCCGGTCAAATCGATCTTCACGTGGCAGCCTTCCATCCAAGTGGTGGTCTCGTTCTTCGGATTGAGCAGCGGCTCAAACGCGGCATTGCCACCGCTCGGCTCGAGGCAGCACGACAGACCAACGCCGGCGAGCCTGCCCGCGGCGCGTGCGGCATCGCGTCGCCGCATCAGGGCATTCCAGTCGGCCGCCACCAACACCTTGTCGAGCACGGCGTGGTAGTCGCCGCTGTCGTAGGTGCTGCCACTCGGGATCGTGTAGGGAAATTCGTCCTTGCGGATGAGGTTGCGGCGGCGCAACTCCACACGATCGACGCCCAATTTCCGCGCGATCAAATCCATGCCGGTCTCGATCGCGAAGTTGGTCGGCGACTGGCCGAAGCCGCGCACCGCCTCTTCGGGCGTCTTGTTGGTGGAGACGCTGATCGGCTCGTAGGCGACGCTCCTGATGCGATAGGGGCCGACGATGGCGCCGACCGGCTTGCCGAGTTGCAGCGGCGCGCGGCCCGCATAGGCGCCGACGTCGTCGATGGCCCGCATCTTCATCGCGCGCACAAGGCCACCGTCGCCGAACGCCATCTCGACATCGAAGATGCGGTCGGGGCCATGGGCATCGCCGCCGCGCATGTTGTCGAGCCGATCCTCGATTAGGCGCACCGGCGCGCCCAGCTTGCGCGTCAAATAGCCGACAACGATGCTGTGTTTGAGTCCACGCTTGACGCCGTAGCTGCCGCCGACATCGACGTCGAAATGCACCCGCACCGCACTTCCCGGCAGGCGCAAGGCGCGCGCCAGGTTGTCCGGGAATTTCGGCATCTGGATCGACGCCCAGACGTCGAGCAGCTGCGTCGCCGGGTTCCAGCGCGCCAGAACGCCGAAAGTCTCGATCGGCACGGTGGCGCTGCGGTGCCATCGCGCACGGTACGCGATCGTGTGCGGTGCGGCGCCAAAATCCGCATCGACCGCCCCCCAGACAAAGCGCCGGCGATAGAAGACGTTGCTGCCGTGATCGGCGTGCACCGGCGGCGCATTCGGCGCCATGGCCGCTTCCGGATCGATAACGTGTGGCAGCGGCTCGTATTCGACCTCGACGAGCTCGGCCGCGTCTTCTGCCAGGGCGCGCGTCTTGGCCACGACGACGGCGACCCACTCGCCGACATAGCGCACGACGCCAGGCGCCAGCGGATACCGCTTCATCTTGGGCAGGTCCAGACCAGTGAAGACCGGCTCAGTTGCCTGCGCCAGCTCGTCGCCGGCGACCACCGCACGCACGCCGGGCAGTTTCAGCGCCGCCGTGGCATCGATCCGTGTGATGCGCGCGGCGGGATGCGGGCTGATCACCAGCGCGACGTGAAGCATGCCAGGCAGCATGACATCGGCGGCATACCGGCCAGCACCGACGACGAAGCGGCGATCCTCTTTCGGTCGACGCCGCCGCCCGATGTAGCGGAACCCTGTCGGTGCGTCCGCGGTCATGGCCGTTTCGGCAGATCTGCCGTCGGTGCGTTCGCAACGCTCAGCCGTTGCGCGGCCAGCGCGATTGCCTGGACGATCTGCTTGTAGCCGGTGCAGCGGCACAGATTGCCGCCGATGGCCTCGCGGATATCCTCTTCGGATGGTGCCGAATTGTTCTGCAACAGGGCATGCGCCGACAGCAGCATGCCGGGCGTGCAAAAGCCGCACTGCAACGCATGCTCCTCGCAGAACGAATCCTGCAACACACTCATTCCGACAGCATCCGGCGCCAAGCCTTCGACCGTGACGACCTCGCACCCCGCGGCTTGGACGGCGAAAATCAGGCAGGATCGGACCGGTTGACCGTCGAGCAGCACGGTGCAGGCGCCGCAAACGCCGTGCTCGCAGCCGGTATGGGTGCCGGTGAGATTCAGCGTCTCGCGCAGGAAGTCGACCAGCGTGAGCCGCGCGGGCACGCGCGCCGTGCACGTCTCGCCATTGATCTTCAAGGCGATTTCATGCTGCGACATGATTCACGCTCGCCCGGCAAGCGCCTCGTCGCGCGCCTCGGCGATCGCACGCATCGTAAGGGCGCCGGCAATCCGCCGTCGATGCGCCGCCGAGGCATGGATGTCCGAAACGGCGTCGATCGCGTCGTGCGCAAGACGCCCGGCTTCCGCCAGTTCGGCGTCGCCGAGCCTGGTATCGAGCAGCTTGTGTTCGATCGCTGTCAACTTGACCGGCGTGGCACCAGCGCCGCCAAGACTCACCGCGAGGCTGCGACATACGCCCCGTTCGAGGACGAGCTGAACCGCAACCGCCGCCAGCGCGAAATCGCTACGCCGAATGCTGGCTTCCCGGAATCCGGTACCGACGGCGCCTTGCGGGAGCGGAAAGCGCACCACGGTCAGACATTCGTCGGGGGCCAGCGCGGTGACCATTGGCGAGATGAAGAAGTCGCCGATGGGGATCCTCCGGCTGGCCGTCGCCGAGCGCGCCTCGATCTCGGCATCGAGCGCGAGCGCCGCGAGGCCGATCTCGGCCGAGGGATCGGCGTTGGCGAGGCTGCCGCCAATCGTGCCGCGGTTGCGCGTTTGCACGTGGCCGACAAAGGACAGCGCCTTGGCGAGCAGCGGCAGACGCGATTGCACGATCGGGTCGGCGAGCGCGCGGGACTGGCGGGTGCAGGCGCGGATCACGACGCTTTCGGCTTCTGCATCGATCCCCTGAAATTCCTCGATCCGATTGATGTCGATCACCACGGCCGGCCGCGCCAGCCGCATCGCGAGCAGCGGCGCCAGCGTCTGGCCGCCGGCGAGAAGCCGCGCCTCGCGTCCGGTTTCGCCGAGCAGGCGGCAGGTCTCTGCCACGCTGCGCGGCTGCTCGTAATCGAAATCGACTGCTTTCATCGCGGCCACTATAGACGCAGGCGGATGGCTGGCCTAGCGGCGGCGCATGGGCTGCGGCATTGCGACCAGATGCGCGCCCCTTCGGATAATGGCTCCAGCGCGGACGCGATCGCTTTTCTAGTGGGCAACGAAAAATTTTGAGCTTCCAAACGCAGGGTTGGAAGGGGCCCGCGTTTCAGCGAGCTAACCAATTGCTTTCGTTGAGCCTTGGATGATTGCCGAGCGCGCCACCGCCGCTGCAGAGCTGTCCTGCAGTATCGGCCGTAGGTCCGATTCGGCCGCGCAAACGCCTTGATCGAGGTAAGCGCGTTGAGTTTGATTCGCAGGCAACAACTAGTTTATTTGCGGCTATTATGCCGCGTTCTTCAGCCACCTAATCATCGGGACAATAATGAGATTCTGCACTCGCTTCTGTGCTCGACGGCTTCCCAGCCGGGACGGGCGCGCACATGAATCGCCGCATTGACCGATGAACGCGGATGGGACCAGAACCGCCACAATCGGTCAGCCGCTCCGGCGCAAGGAGGATTTCCGGCTCCTGACCGGCAAGGGCCGGTTCAGCGACGACTTCAATGTCGCGGGGCAGGTCCATGCCGTGATGGTGCGCTCGCCCCATCCTCATGCGCGCATCGGGCGCATTACGAGCGCGGCGGCGCGCGCCATGCCGGGCGTGCTCGGCGTATTCACGGGCGCCGATTGCCGCGCCGACGGCCTCAAGCCCATCTCGCACAGTCCGGTGCCGTCCACCAGATACGACCTGAAGCTGACCGCACCGGGCGGCGGCGCGATCTTCGCCGGACCCCATCTGCTGCTGCCGACCGACAAGGCACGGCATGTCGGTGAGGCCGTCGCCATGGTCGTCGCCGCAACCCGCGAGCAGGCGCTCGACGCCGCCGAGGCGGTTGCGGTCGAATACGAGGAACTGCCCTGGGTCGCTCATTCCGAGGACGCGCTCGCGCCTGGCGCGCCCGCGGTATGGGATGAAGTGCCGGGCAATTTGCCGGTCGAGACTGTGTTCGGCGACGCCTCGGCGACTGACCGCGCCTTCGCCGCCGCCGATCACGTCGTCAGGATGGATTTCCATGTCGGTCGGGTGACCGCCGCGCCGCTCGAGCCGCGCGCGGCGCTCGGAATCCACGACGCGGACTCCGGCCGATACACGCTCTATGAGGGCAGCGGCGGAGCCGTGCGCCACAAGCGCGAACTCGCGCAAGTGCTCGGCATTGCGCCTGACAGCCTGCGCGTCCTGTGCGCCGACGTGGGCGGTAATTTCGGCTCGAAGAACCGCGTCTACGTTGAATACGGCCTGGTGTTGTGGGCGGCCCGCAAGCTCGGCCGGCCGGTCAAGTTCACCGCGACGCGTTCCGAATCGTTCCTCAGCGACTACCAAGGCCGCGATCTGGTGAGCAAGGTCGAGCTCGCGCTCGGCAAGGATGGCCTTTTTCGAGCGATGCGCGCGACCAATATCAGCAATGTCGGCGCACGCTGCGTGTCTCTTTCACCGCTCGGCAAGGGCGCGGCCCTGATCACCGGCTCCTACGACATCCCAGCCGCCTGCCTGATCGCGCGGGCTGCTTTCACCAACACCATGCCGACCCAGGCCTACCGAAGCTCCGGCCGGCCGGAGGTGACCTTCGCAATCGAGCGTCTGATCGACACCGCAGCGCGCGAGCTCGGCTTCGACCGCATCGAATTGCGCCGCAAGAACCTGGTGCGTCCCGATGCCATGCCTTACGCCAACGCCGTCGGGGCGCGTTACGATAGCGGCACATACGAGGCCAACATGGATCTCGCCCGGCGTATCGCCGACTGGCCGGGATTCCCGGCGCGGCGACGCGCGGCCGAGGCGCGCGGCAAGCTCCTGGGTTTGGGCCTCGCCAATTACGTCGAATCCTCGATCGGCGCGCCCAAGGAGCGCGCCGAGATGACCGTCACCCCGGAGGGTCGCGTCCGCGTCGTCATCGGTACCCAGCCGAGCGGCCAGGGCCACGAGACCAGCTTTGCGCAAGTGGTCGCCGACCTCATCGCCGTGCCGGTCGAGGCCGTGGACATCGTCACCGGCGATACCGACGTGGTCAGCGTCGGCGGCGGCTCGCATTCCGGGCGTTCGATGCGCCACGCTGGCACAGTGTTAGCCAAGGTGGCGCCGGATCTCATCGCGAAGGGCAAAGCCGCGGCGGCGGTGCTCCTTGGCGCCTCGGTCGACCGCGTGGCATTCAACGAGGGCCGCTTCAGCGCGCCGCCCAGCAATCGGAGCTTCGATTTCTTCGAGCTCGCGCTCGCGGCCGCGCGGCTCGTGCCGGAATTCCGGAATGGCCTCTTCGCAGCCGCCGATAACGAGATGCACGATCCGGTGTTCCCGAATGGTTGTGCCGTGTGCGAATGCGAAGTCGATCCCGAGACTGGCGTCGTTTCGATCACCCGCTATGCCGCGGTGGATGACGTCGGACGCTGCATCAACCCTTTGATTGTCGATGGCCAGACACATGGCGGAATCGCCCAGGGTGTCGGCCAGGCGATGTCGGAGCGGTGCTACATCGATCCACGCTCGGGCCAGCCTCTGTGCGGCTCGTTGATGGATTACACCATGCCACGCGCGGACACTCTGCCGGAACTTGCCACCGAAATCGTCGAAGTGCTGTCGTCGACTAATCCGCTCGGCATTAAGGCGGGCGGCGAGGGCGGAACGACTCCCGCCCCCGCCGCCGTCATCAACGCGATCATCGACGCGCTTGCGCCGTTCGGCGTCCGCGACATTAGGATGCCGGCAACGCCCCATGCCATCTGGCGGACGATCCAGGACTCAAAACGGCGATGAGCGCGCTCCTGTCCGCGGCATCCCCGAGCATATTCGATCCGACAACGGACCGGTAATGACGGCCAAGGTCGTTCGCGATTGGCTTTGGCTGCAGCGGATCGGGTCGAGGCAATCGCAACCGATCTAGCCTGCGCAACACGAAAGCTGCGCCACGTTCCGCGTGAAGCTCTGGGCCGCGAGCTTGAGCCCCTCGACCGTGGTGAGATAGGGAAAGATCATGTCGGCGAGATCCTGGACCGTCATTCCGCATTTGATGGCGATTGCCGCGGTTTGGATGCTGTCGGCGCCCTCCGGCGCCAGGATGTGTGCGCCGAGCAATTTGTCGCTGTCGGAATCCGCGACCAGCTTGATCATCCCACGCGTGTCGCGGGCGGCAAGGGCCCGGGAAACATAATCAAGCGGCATCACCGTGGTTTTCACGTGCAGGCGCCGCTTCCGAGCCTGCTCCTCCGTCAGTCCGACGCTCGCGAGTTGCGGATCGGTGAAGACGACGGACGGCATCGCCGTCGGATCGTAACGTCGGCTGTCGTCGTTAAGCGCGTTCTCTGCCGCGATCTTCGCGCCATAAGCGGCCATATAGACGAATGGGTCGCGGCCGGTGACGTCGCCCGCTGCATAGATACCGGCTTTTGTGGTGCGCATGTGGTCGTCCATCTTGATGCCGCCGTTCGGAAGGATCTCGATGCCGGCATCCTCGAGATCCATCCCGGCCGTGTTGGGCCGGCGTCCGGTCGCAATTAGCACCTGCTCGGCCTCGAGCATCTCGTCTCTGCTGTCGTCTGAGATGTCGAGGACGATCCCGCGCTCGGTCTTCCGGACGGCCTTCGTCCGGACGCCGTCGCGGATGACGAGTCCTTCGTCACGCAGATAGCGGCCCAGAGCTTTCGCGATCTCCGGCTCGGCGGTCGACAGGATCGGCATAATGTCGACGATCGTCACCGCGACGCCGGCGCGGGCGAACAGCTGACCGAGTTCGCAGCCGATGTAGCCGCCGCCGATCACGAGCAGCGACTTCGGCAGTCGCTTGAGCTCGAGCGCAGTCGTGCTCGTCAGATGCGGCACGCCGTCGATGCCTGGGATGGGCGGCAGCGCCGGTGACGCGCCCGTCGCAATGATCACCCTGCCGGCCGTCAATCGGTTTCCATCGATGGCGACGCCGCCCTCTGCCAGCCGCGCCCAGCCCTCCAGATAGGCAATGGTGTTGTAGTTCGGCAGCAGCGCCGCGTACTTCGCCTGGCGGAGCGACGCTACCAACTCATCCTTATGGCGCACCACGGCGGCCCAGTCCTCGATGCACCCGTCCGCCCGAATGCCGGCGAAGCGACCGGCGATTTTGGCGTGATGGAGCGATTCCATCGCCCGGATCAGGGTCTTCGATGGCACGCAGCCGGTGTTGACGCAGGTGCCGCCGATCACGCCGTGGCCAATGAGCGCGACACGGGCGCCGAGATCAGCCGCCGCGATGGCGGCCGCGAAGCCGGCCGAACCGGCGCCGACGACCGCGAGGTCGTAGCGGCCGTTCGGCGCCTTGGCGCCCGCCGGCCACAGCGGGTTCATTGGATCACATGAGAGGGATAGCCGGCTTGCGTCGTCGCGGCGATGAGCGCGGCCAGTGTCGTCTGCTGGTCGTCGTAGGTGACCGTCGCAGTTTTCTTCGCGAACGAGACGCTCACGGCACCGACGCCGGCCACTTTAGCGAGGCTGTGTTTGACGATGTAGGGACAACTCGCGCAGTACATGTTGTCGACAGCGAGCCTCACGCTTCTCTCGGCCGCCATTACGGCGCCGGCGGTGAGCAGAGCAGCACCGAGGCTGAGCGCGAAAAACAGACGTCTCATGGAATCCTCCAAGCGTTGGTCACGCTCACGCGCCGAGCAAAAGTGAGGCGAGATAGCGGAATGCGGCCGCCGCGATCACCAAGGCGGTTGCGACCCACAGTGCCGCCTTCACGACGCGGGTCGGCAACGGCTGGGCACAGGTCCCGTTGGCACAAGCCACCTTTTGCCGTCGATAGACGAGGGAATAGCCGACGCCGAGGAAGCCGGCGGTGGTCGCGAAGAAGATCGGCTGATACGGCTCGAGCGCGGTCACGTTGCTGATCCAAGCTCCGCTGATGCCGAGCGTGAACAGCACCAGGGGCACGATGCAGCATGTCGACGCGACCAGCGCGCCGAGAACGCCGCCTGCGGCGGCCAGTCCCGCCGTGCGGCTAGCCGGCGTAGCTGGGCTCCCGTCCCGTCCCGTCGCGATAGCACTATCCGCAATGTTGTTCATAGCTGGTTCCCGAACGCCCGCATTCGCTCTTGTCATTCGGCGGAACGCTAAGGCCTGTATGACGTACAGGCTCAAGCGGAAAATCAGCCGGCACATTAAGATACTGAAAGGAACCATCGCTCACGGCGAGGGGTTCTTGCCGATTCCGGGCTGCTGGATATAGCCTGTATCGACTACACATTTTGGAGCGGCACGATGCCGGCCATTACGAACGGCGCGCGCGGCGAACTCGTGACGCGTGGCGCGCTTGCGGCGTGCACCGGCTGCAACCTCGAGACCATCCGGTATTACGAGCGGATTGGTCTGTTGCCGTCGCCGCCGCGCAGCGCCGCCGGCTATCGGCTCTATGGCGCGGACCTGCTCAAGCGGCTCAATTTCATCCGGCGCAGCCGCGAACTCGGATTCACGCTGGCGGAAATCCGCGGCTTGCTCCGCCTCGTCGACGGTCGCAAATTCACCTGCGCCCAGGTCGAGAAGTTGGCGCGGGACCATGTCCATGAGATCCGGCGCAAGATCGCCGACCTCAAGAAATACGAGCGCGTGCTCGAAACCATGGCTGCGCAATGCGGCGGCGGCACGGTTCCGGAGTGCCCGATCATCGACGCGCTGTTCGAGACGCGGTTACCGGCCGATTCACGCCCTCGCCGCTGATCACCGCCCGCTGGCGCGTGTCGACGGCGACGTCACGGATGGGCCGCTGCTGGCGTCGCGGACGCTACTGGCATACGGCCGACGCTGAGGATCGCATCGATAAACAGCGACGGCCGGCCCCAGAGCGAGTTGAAGAAGATCGCGGTGACGCTCACCGCCATCGCCGCCATCGCCCACACGGGATCGATCAACCCCGTGGCGGCGACGGGTATGCCGACGCCGTTGAAGCAGAATGCGAGCGCCACGTTCTGCACCATCTTGCGATAGCTGCGGCGACTGATCTCGCGCGCGCGCAGGATTGCGGCGAGTCTGCGGCCGAGGATTATGATGTCGGCGGACTCGATGGCGATGTCCGTGCCGCCGCCCATGGCGATGCCGACATCCGCTTGCATCAAGGCCGGCGCATCGTTGATCCCGTCGCCGACCATCGCCACTTTGCCGCGTTTCTGGAGGTCGCGAACGATGTCTGCCTTTGCGTCCGGCAACATCGCGGCATGGACCTCGTCGATGCCGAGATCGCGCGCCACCCGTCGCGCCGCGCGTTCATTGTCGCCGGTGACCATGATCGTCCTGATCCCGGCCTGGCGCAGGGCGGCAACGAATTCGCGCGCATCCGCCTTGAGCGGGTCATCGAGCGACACGACACCGAGCACCACGCCATCCCGGGCGACGACGATCACCGTGCCGCCTTGTTCTTCCAGGGCGGCGATCCGGTCGGCGACTGGCTTCAAATCGACGCCCCGTGCGCCGACGAAGCGCGGATTGCCGACCACGGAATCCCGACCGGCGACGCGCGCAACGGCGCCCTGGCCAGGAAACCCTTCGAAGGCCTCGACCGCAGGCGGCACGACCGCGCACGCGAAGGCAGCCTGCACGATGGCGGCTGCAAGCGGATGCTCGGAGGAGGATTCGACGGCCGCGGCGATCGCCAACAGCTCGCCTTCGTCGGCGCCGGTCGCTGCGATCGCGCGCACCGTCGGCTTGCCTTCGGTGAGCGTCCCAGTTTTGTCCAAGGCAATTTGCTTCACCAGCCGATAAGTCTGGAACGCCTCGCCCGTGCGCATCAGGATTCCGCGATCCGCCGCTTCGCCCGCGCCGCGCACGATCGAGAGCGGCGCCGATATGCCGACGGCACAGGGGTAACCCATCACCAGCACGCTCAACGCCGCGAATGCGGCGCGGCCAAGATCGGAATGACCGGTGGTGACGAGCGGTCCCACCATCCAGCCGACGAAGGCAATAGCCGCGATCGCCAGCACGACCGGCGTATAGACGCGCAGGATGTGATCGACCAGATGCAGGATGCCGGGTTTGAGCGCCCGCGCGTCTTCGACCTGACGGACCACCCGCGGCAAGAAACTCTCGTCGCCGATCGCGGTCACGCGGATCAGCAGGCTGCCGGTCCCGTTGATCGAGCCGCCGACAACGGAATCGCCCTCGCGCTTCTCCACGGGGATCGGCTCGCCGGTGACGAAGGACTGGTCAATCCCGGAATGGCCGGCCGCGACCGTGCCGTCTACCGGCACGCGTTCGCCGGGCCGGATGCGGACAAGATCGCCGATCGCCACCTCGGCGAGCAGAATGTCGACGTCGCGGCCGTCGCGCACGACCCGGGCCATGTCCGGCTGCAGATCGAGCAAGCGCTTGACGGCTTGCGAGCTGCGCGTCTTGACGATCAACGACAGCCATTCCGAGAAGATGTGATAGGTCGCGACCATCACCGCCACAGCGAAGAACGGCGCCGTGGGATAGCCCGGCGGATGCATCGCAAGGCCGACGATGCCGCCAAGGATACCGGCGAAGGCGCCGATCTCCAGCAGCACATGCTGATTGAGGATGCCGCGGCGAAGCGCCTGCACCGCCATATGGAGGATATGGCGGCCGACGCCGAACACGAGGGCGAAGGCCAAGGCGGCCACGATCCACGGCGTTGCCGCCGCCAGCCGTCCGGCGAACTGGAGGTAAAGCAGGACCGAAGCCACGACGGCGAGACCGCCCGCGCCGCCGATCGCCGCGCCAAGCCCGGTCGGCCGTAAAACCAGGAAGACGAAGGCGAGGAGGCTGGCGGCGACGGAAGCGGGAAGCAGCCCGGCCCAGATGCCCGCCGGATGCGCGATGAGCGCGATGGCGGCAAGGCTCAAACCCACGGCGGCGACGAAACGCCGGCCCTCGCGGACGAGCTCACGCTCCTCTTCTTCGAAGGGCCGCAGCTTGCGCGGATCGGAGATCGTGTAGCCGATGTCCTTGAGCGTCTGCAGCAGCTCTTCGGGCCGCGTAACTGCCGGATCATATTCGACCAGCGCTTGTTCGTGGGTCAGGCTGACGGCGACCTTGTCGACGCCCGGCAGCCGGCCGAGCGCCTTCTCGATGGTTCCGGTGCAGAGCGAACAATGCAGGCCGCCGATGCGCGCGCGGATTTTCCGGCGATCGGGTCTCGTCGAGGACTCCTCGGTCCAAAGTCCTGCGGTTGCCGATGTCGTCGCGATGCTCATTCCGAAACGCCTATGCCGAGGGCCCGCTGTTCGCCGCCGCAAGAATCATGGCGTGCGGCCCACGACGCGATAGCCGGACTTTTCGACGATCGCCACCAAGCGGTCCTCGTTCGTGGTTGCCGGATCATAGAGGATGCGGGCCTCGCCGGTCGCAAATGCCACGGACGCCGTCCGCACGCCGTCCGCGCGCTCGACCAGCGCCTTGACGGTCGCCGCGCAGCCGTCGCAATGCATGCCCTCGATCTTCAACGTCAGGGATTTCACGGCGGTCCACTTCGCTTGTTGATAGTGCCTCGGTTGTTGCCGCCGAAGCGCCCATTCCGCTGACGGGTCCGCTGGGGCGAGGCGGTTGGCAACGGACCTTCGGCTTCGATCCGCGGCACAGGGCCACGGCTGGGCTCGACTAACGTGTCGAGGATAGAGCACGCTTGCAATGCGCCGCAGCCCGGACATACCGCGATGAGCGCTTCCAACGCCGAGTCGATCTGGCGAAGCTGCTCGATCTTACGCCGCACCTCTTCGAGCTTGGCGACGGCCTGCTCTCGGACCATCGAGCAATCAGCCTTCGGATCGGCCCGCAGCGCCAAAAGCTCGTGAATCTCCTTGAGTGAGAAGCCGATCTGCTGCGCCTGACGTATGAACTTGATGCGCTTAATCTGCTCCGCCGGGTAGATCCGGAAGCCCGAACCGTGCGGCTTCAGCGGCCGATCGATCAGGCCCCGCCGCTCGTAGAACCGGATCGTCTCGACGCCGACGCCCGCTTGGCGCGCAGCTTCGCCGATGGTCAGTTCCCGCATGTCGCCACCTCATCTATGAGCGCAACATAGGGTCCGTACTATGGTACGGAATCAAGACCCAATCGAAAATTTCGCGGATACGGCGACCTTGACCCCGGACCGTGGTACGGAACGTAGGATCAACCGGCTCTGCCGGCTCGTCGCGCGTATCGGAAATCGGACATGAATGCAGACCATCTCGCGGCCTGGCTCAACCAGACATCGGGCATGTCGGCTCTGGTGGTGACGGCGGTCGGGCTCGCCGGCCTTTTGGTCGGCGTGGCGCCGAGCTCGCTGCCGCTCTATTCGGTCGTGGGTGGGTATGTCGGCGGCCAGGCCGCCGGACGGGCAAGGGGGATTTTTCTCTCGGCAGGGTTCGTTCTCGGCCAAGCGACGATCGATGCCGCGATCGGCATCCTCTTCGGCTTCATCGGGTTGACGGTGATCATCACGATCGCGCGCTATTTGGCACTGACCAATCTGCTCATTGCCGTGATCCTGGTCGCACTCGGTCTTGCGCTCTTGCGGAAGATCCACATCGTGGTGCCGCGGCTACGTTCCGAGGTGCGTCGCGTCGACACATTTGCAGCGGCCTACGCGCTCGGCATTCCGTTTGGGCTGACCACGTGCCCGGCTTGCACGCCGATGGTCTTGCCCGTGCTTGGCGCCGCCGCGGCAACCGGTTCGCCCTGGCTTGGCGGCCTGCTGCTCTTCGTCTTTGGCGTTGCGCGCGGCTTGCCGCTTCTGTTGGTCGGTGCCGCGGCACAAGCAATCAAAGGGGTACCGCGCTTCACACTTTGGGTGCCAACGATCGAGCGTGCCGGTGGCGTCCTGCTACTCACCGCTGCCGTGTTCTTTCTCTATCAAAGCGCAGCATTTTGGGGTTTGGTTTCACCCGTTCCCTTCGCGACGTGACGGAACGCGAGCATGCG
This sequence comes from Alphaproteobacteria bacterium, assembly GCA_028871055.1. Taxonomy (GTDB): domain Bacteria; phylum Pseudomonadota; class Alphaproteobacteria; order ATCC43930; family CGMCC-115725; genus REEB95. The sequence continues at coordinate 20,464 of JAGWON010000013.1, read as the reverse complement.
AGCAATCACGCGGAAAAAAGGATTTGCTTTGGAATATTACCGTGTGTTGTCGCGGTGTTGCCGATGACGTGATGGCACGCAATCGTCATTAGGTTATTGCTGGCGAGGCGGTATCGGAATTCCGTGCCACCGGGCCAGCAGTCAAATGAAGCTGCACAGCATCGTCAGCGATGATGGATTCATCAGCCGTGGTGTTCCGCAGCGCCCTTTTTTATCGTCGCCCAGCGGAACGACACCGCGCCGTAAGTTGCGACGCAATAGGGAACCGCGTACGTCAGGAGAATTTTGGTGAGGTTGATATTCCCATCATTAAGAAGGGTGTTTCCCTGATTGATCACGTTGAGGATCGTTCCTACGATCAGCGCCACAACGAAGGATCGGCGCGGGACGCCATCGGAAACGCAACAGACGCAAATTTGTGAAAGTGGTGACATGGGTTTCGGCTCGATCGACGGATGGCGGTCGATATCTTCGCCTCCAGCGGCTCGACAATTCAATCAGCGTCAGATAACCGCGAACAGCCAGCCGCCGCAGGCCTCACACGCCGAGCAGTTGCGGCAGCTCGGCGAGCGATTTGATCTCGCGATCGGGCTTGCCGGGAAGGCGTTCGGGGCGTTGGCCGTACCGATTGCACCACACCACGCGCATGCCAAAGGCCGATGCGGCGTAGGCGTCCCAGGCATTGGACGATTGGAACGAGATCGCATTGCGCTCGATCCCGAGGCGATCCACCGCAAGCTGGTAGACTCTCGGGTGCGGTTTGTAGACGCCCACGTCCTCGACCGACAGCACCGCATCGAGCAGAGGGCCGATTTTCGCACTTGCGACTGCGGCCCGAAGCATGTCGGGCGATCCGTTTGAGAGGATCGCGGTTTTCAATCCTCCGGCCTTCAACCGCTTCAACATGTCGGGCACTTCCGGAAAGGCGTCGAGCGTCATATAGAGATCCATCAGCCGGCTGCGCAGCGCAGCGTCTCTGATGCCAAGCGTTGCCAGCGCGAAATCAAGGGCGTCGCCGGTCACTTGCCAGAAGTCCGCGTGCCGCCCCTGGACCGCGCGCAGCCATGTGTATTGTAACTGCTTATCGCGCCACAGCACCGTGAGTGGCCCGTGTTTGTCTCCAAGCGTGTCGCGGCAACCGGCCGCCGCCGCCGCGTAATTGAACAACGTCCCGTAGGCGTCGAAGACACAGGCGCGAATGCCGGAAATTGCCGCGATCATTGGCTGCCTCTACTCTTGTACTCTTGTCGCCGCGTCGACCCGGTCGGAATCGTGATTGCGACTTCTTGCCCCGGTAGGAGGTTCGGAGAAGTTTCGGAAAAGGTTACGCAACCGGCGCGTTTTTCGTTCGTCAGGTTGCGTCGGCAGGCGCTTGCGATTCGAGGTGGCAAGGTACTGCGCCATAAAGACTCTCCGAAAGTTATCTCTGCCTTGGAACGGCGACACTGGATTATGATACCTCGTCTCGATCAATTCCCGCCGACCCGCTGTGCGGCACCCAGTGCGCGGACACTGACTTAGAGGCTGCACGGATTCGCCAATACGTCCGGTCGGAGGATTTATTCCTGACTAGCACCATGTTTCATGTTGCTCGGTGATTGAATTTTTGGAGTCGTGAACGTTGATACGCGGAAGGAAAAGGTTGTTCCTGAGTCTTATTTTTATCCTGTCAGTGGCGGCGGGGCCCCTCGCTGTTGCACTATCGCCGCCGGCGTTTCGCAGTGCCATCGGCCAATTCACGCTTTTGAGGCCGATCGATCCCGCACCCGGCACTGTGATCTACGCGCTCGATGGCACGACAACCCGTCTAAGTCGATTCCGCGGCAAGGTGATCGTCGTCAATTTCTGGGCAACATGGTGCCGTCCTTGCAAATCTGAGATGCCAGCCCTGGATCGGCTGGCCGCCGAAAGTAACCCGAACCAATTGGCGGTGATCGCTGTGTCGATTGACCGGGACAGCGCCACAGCCGCCACGCCCTTCATCACGGCCCATCATCTCACACATTTAGCGGTCTATCTTGATCCTAACCAGGGCCTAGGTTCATTGAACGCCGACCACGTCGCCGCCGGAGCATTGCCGTTGTGGGGTTTGCCGATCACCTACGTCATCGACAAAGAAGGCGGCGTCATCGGCTATGTTACCGGTGCCGCAAAGTGGGATTCGCCGAAAGCAACGAAATTCCTCGGCTATTTTCTTAAGCAAACGGCGCCGTGAGCGGCCGTCTTCAAAGTTCGCAACCCGAGTGACTTCCCACCGGCCAAATTTCGAACGCTATCAGCGGATTGCGCCGTTTTATGATCTGCTCGATCTGCCCTTCGAATACGGTCGCTATCGCGCGCTTCGGCCCCAGCTGTTCGTCGGCCTCTCCGGTCGCATCCTGGATGCCGGTGTTGGCACTGGCCGCAATCTTCCATTTTACCCGCCGGGCGCTGTTGTCGTCGGCATCGACCTCAGTCCGACGATGCTGGCACGCGCCGCGCGGCGCCGGGCTTCGTCACGCGCGGCGTCGGTTGATCTCTGCGTGATGGACGTAACGCGGCTCGATTTTCCCACCGCGTCGTTCGACGCCGCTGCGGCGACGTTTCTGTTTTGTGTCCTGGCTGATGAGTTGCAGCCGGCCGCGCTGCGTGAGCTGGTGCGAGTGGTGAAACCCGGCGGGCCGATCCGGCTGCTCGAATACGTGCGGCCACGCGGTGCGGTCCGACGATTCATCTCGCAGCTCTGGGCGCCCTGGATCGCCTGGGCCTATGGCGCCCGCTTCGACCGGCGGACGGAGGCGCATATTCGCGAGGCCGGCCTCGCCATTGCATCGAGCCGTTATGTTGTGCCCGATCTCATCAAGCTCATTGAGGTGCGTGCAGCGCCTTAACACACGCGGTCATTGAGCCGATCCCACCGCCGATGCCAGGCGAGCGAGGCGCCGTCGTCGACGTCACGGCGGCTGTTCAGCAAGGCGATCGCATTGCCGCTCAGATTGCGCCGTGTATCGGCGAGGGCGTGTGGACTCGACCAGCGGACATTGCGAAAGGGATCGACAAATCGCGGCCGCCGCCGCAGGCCGATGAGCCAATAGCCGCCGTCGTGCGCCGGGCCGAACACGGCATCGCAATTTCCCAGCGCCCGAAACGCGCGCGCGACGTCGTCACCCATGATGCCCGGAACATCGCTGCCGACGATGACCACCGGTCCCGGCGGAAGTCGGCGCGCGACCGCTGTCATGCGGTCGCCGAGATTGCCCGATCCTTGCGCGACCAGGCGATGCCGTGCCCGCCAGGGGCCGGAGCGGTCGGGCGTCACTGCTAGCCACAGAAGCCAGCGACGGTCGGCAAGACGGCGCAGCGCATGTCCGAGCATCACGCGCTGGACGCGCAACGCCTGGACCGCACCGACGTCGTGCGCCAGGCGTCGTTTGCCTGCGCCCAAGATCGGATAGCGCGCGAAGATCACAAGGTGACGCCGCAAAACCACGGTCAGCCGTAAAGGCGCTGGATGATGTGCGGCGGCACGCCGGCGAAGTAGAGCGCCAGGCAGCCGAGATTGCGCGCGCTCCGCCGGCGCCAGCCGTCGCGCCGCCACCGTTCGGCCGAAGTTCGCGCCGCAGTCCGGAAGACGAGCAGCCGGCCCCTGCCGATCCGTCGCACGAAATCGACGTCTTCCATCAGCGGCCACGGCCGAAAGCCGCCGAGGCCGGCATAGAAATCGCGGTGGATCAAGAGACCCTGGTCGCCATAGGCCAATCCGAACCAACGACTACGCCGGGCGACAACGGCCTCGAGCTGCCGCGCAAAGGGCGAGTCATCGTCGAGCGCAAAGCGAAACGTTGCCGCCACCTTGGCGTGTTCGGGCAGCGCCATGAATCGATCGACTTCGTTACGCCAGCCAGGCTCGAGCACGGTATCGGCGTGCAGGAACAGTAACCACGCGTTACAGGCAGCCCGTGCGCCCGCGATCAACTGGGGGCCACGGCCCGACGGCGCCGCAACGACACGCGCGCCGCACGCAGCCGCGAGCGTGACAGTGCCGTCGTTCGAACCGCTGTCGGCGATGACGATTTCGTCGGCGTCGGCAAGCGCAGCCAGCGTCGCTGGCAGACGCGACGCTGCATTGAGGGTCGGAATGACCACCGACAGGTTCATTGCATCCGCTTTTTTGCCCATTTGACGATGATCGGCAGTAACGCGATCGCCGCCAAGCCGATCCGGAGTGCGAGCATTTTTGGGCTGAACACCTGACCCAACGGCACGCCGGCGTTGGCGGCAAAGTATGCTCCGAGATCACTGCCGATCGAGGCATATGCGAGCGTTCCCGGAATGATGCCGATCAACGTTGCCACGGCGAAGGTGGACACTCCGATTCCGGCGAAGGCTGGTACGAGGTTGACCGCCCAAAAAGGGAAGAGAGGCACCAGCCGCAGGAACAGCAAATAGGAGAAGGCGTTGCGCGCGAACCCGTCCGCCATGCGCTTGAGGAGCGGGCCGGCGCGCTGGCGTACGAGATCGCTGACGACGAAGCGGGCCAGAAGAAAGACGATGATGGCGCCGCTCGTCGCTCCGATGATGGTGAGCAGCGCTCCAAACCAAAGGCCGAAAAGGAATCCGCCGCTGACGGTCATCACCGCGCCGCCGGGGACTGACAGCGCAATAACCAGGGCATAGGCCACGACGAAGGCCACCGGCGCTAGAATGGGATGCCGCCCAACAAAGGCGTGCAACGCGAGGTCGTTGTCATGCAGCGCCGCCCAGGTCAAATACCGATTGAGGCCCGAGGCGAAGAACGCGATGGCGAGTCCCGCCAGCACGATCACCGGCAGCAGGCGTTTGACGGTGTTGGCTCGGGTCAACCGAGCCATCCCAGCAGGCGAACGAGCGCACGGGTGCGCCGGCTGAAGAGCTTCGGCGCGTAGAACGCGCCCGTTGCGCGCTTGCTGATTTCGCTGAGCGTCGGATAGGGCGCGATTGCCGTCGCCAGCGTGCCAATCCGCAACTCGCGTGCAATCGCCAGTATCCAGGGCAGCGCCAATTCACCGGCGTGGCAACCGACGAGGGTCACGCCCAGGATGCGGCCGCGCGCCGAGGTCATCACTTTGATGAATCCTTGTGTTGCGCCCTCGGTTTGGGCGCGATCGTTGTCGGCAAACGTGGCGCGCGACACGCGAACCGCGTCGCCGTGCGCGGTGCGCGCCTGCGTCTCGGTCATACCCACCTGCACCAGCTCCGGATCGGTATAGGTCACCCACTGGAAGGCTCGCAGGTCCACCTTGGCGGGAAGCCGGAACAGCGCGTTACGCAGCACGATGCCGGCGTGATAACCGGCGAGATGGGTGAATTGATAGCCACCCGCGACATCGCCGATCGCATAGATGTGCGGATTGCTGGTGCGCAGTCGCGCATCGATCTCGATACCCGTCGCACTGAAGCGCACGCCCGCGGCGTCGAGGCCGAGGTCTTCGACGTTCGGCTTGCGGCCGGTCGCGATCAGCAGATGAGTGCCGTCGATTTGCCGCTCGGTTCCCGCTTCAGCCACGGTCGCCACGATACCGGTTGCGTTGCGTTCAACGCGGCGGACCAACACGGATTCAACGACCGCGATTCCTTCTGCGGCGAAGGCGTGACGGATGATCGCGACCGCCTCGGGATCGTCCTTCGGCAGCATTGATCCAAGGTCGAGCACAGTGACCCGCGACCCGAGCCGCCGATGTGCTTGGGCCATTTCGCAACCGATCGGCCCGGCGCCTACGATCACGAGGTGATCTGGGAGCGTGACGTTGTCGAACAGAGTCTCATTGGTGAAGTACGGCACGCCGTCGAGCCCCCGGATCGGCGGCACCGCGGCTCGGCTGCCGGTGGCGACCACGAAGCGGCGGGCGCGGATACGCTGTCCGCCCGCCTCGAGGGTACGCTCGTCGATGAATTTGGCGCGCGCCTGCACAACGGTACAACCCAACCGCGTGAACCGCTCCACGGAGTCATGCGGCGCGATGGCGGCGATGACGCTGTGCACATAGTCGTGGACGGCTGCGAAATCGACCCGCAGCGCGTCCGCGCGGACGCCGAACTTGGCCGCCTCCTTGATCGTGTGCGCCGTCCTGGCGGCGGCCAGCAGGGATTTTGACGGAATGCAACCGGTGTTGAGGCAGTCGCCGCCCATGCGGGCGGCCTCGATTAGCACGGTGCGTGCGCCGAGCTGCGCCGCGCCGGCGGCGACCGACAGGCCCGCCGATCCGGCGCCGATGACGCAGATATCCGCCTTGATCAGAGAGGCCGCCATGTTAGCGGACCGCCTGCGCGCTACAGGACGCACCTCCGAGGACACAAAACTGTGCACAGTGACGATGGTTAAGCTTCACCGGCCGCGCCGCCTCGGCCAGTGTCGCGCCAAGCTCGAACGCGCGATCGTAGGGCAGCAGCGTGCAAGCGACGACCGTTGGCCGCTCTGCGCCCTTGCGCTTGATCACCATGCGCGCGCTGGCGCACATCACCGAATCCGGGCTTTTGCCCAGGACGTTCCAGCACCGTTCGGTAATCTCCGGCACGCCTTCGTCCGAATCCATTTCCGGGAACAGCACGAGCCGCGCCGGATCGTCGGCGTCGATCGCCACGCCCAGTTCGGCGAAGAGCGCGCCATAACCGGCGCGCAGCGCGGCTTCACTTTCGCTCCAAACCGTGCGCCCCGCCACCGCGACGTTGAAGCCGTTGCGCGCAAGCCAGAGCATGCCGTCGAGTGCCGGTTGCCAGCTTCGCGGACCGCGCAGCCGCTCGTGGCGTTCGCGGGCATAATGGTCAAGCGACACGCGAACGGTGAGGCGCTCGGCAAAACGCCGGTTGATCGCCGCGAGTCGTGTCCGCGCCCGCTGCATCGGCTTCATCGCATTGGTCAAGACCAGGACCCGGAATCCGGCTATCAGGCTGTCCTCCAGCATGCCAAGAAATCCGGGATTCATGAACGGCTCGCCGCCGGTAAAGCCGATTTCCATCGGGCGCGGGTCGCGCGCGGACGCCTCGTCGAGGAAACGGCGCACTTCCGTTCGACTCAGGTAGACGAGCCGATCGTTGCGCGGGCTCGATTCGATGTAGCAATTATCGCAGGTAATGTTGCACAGCGTTCCGGTGTTGAACCACACCGTTTCGAGCGTCTTGAGACCTACACCGGCGCGGCGTTCGCCGTTCGCGGTGTGATCGGGATCGCTGAATTTCGCGTGCGCTGACGGCGGTACAGACAAGGTTACGGCGTCGGCACCGGACGCGCTGTTCCAGAGGCAGCGATGGGGCTGAAGGGCTTGTCCAGTCGCCGCCCGCTCTTTATTTGGCAGGATGTCGCAGCTCGGCCACAACCCGGTCTCGAGGGCCGCCGCATACCCCTCGGGCAATCCGGCTGCGCGTATTTTGCACGTTGCAGCAACGGCGTCGTAATCGAACGGAATCGAGCGGATTTCAACGCCGGCCGGGGTCGATATGAGGAGGCTATACCAAACGCGTCGCGTTCCGTCGTTCGCCGGCATGCCGATCGAGCCGGCGTTGTGCCAGAGCTTGCCCTCGCGTAACTCCGTAAACGGAACACCCGCGTGACCGCCGATGATGCCGTCGCAAGCAGCGAGAACGATCTGGCGCGATTTTTCCGTCCAGGATGTCGACGCGAAGATGAACCCGTTAATGCGCTCGACCGAGCCATGGACGATCGCCAGGCGACGACCGCCGAGCCGGACATAGAGGCGCCGCGGTCGCGCGCGCATCCAGGCGCGATCGGCCTCGCCGAGCCGCTGATCGGCATAGGTGTACCAGGCGGCGGCCAGGTCGGCGCAGACGCTGCCCTCGGCAAATCCGCAGCCGCAATCCGTACCAGCAGATCCCAAGGATTCTTCGCAGTTGCCCATGACCACGTGGATACCCCAGTCACGAACGAGGGCGACGGTTTCAACCGGATCTGCGCCATAGGCGACAACGTCACCCGTGCAAATCGTGCGTTGGGGCGGGATACCGAGCCGTTCGGCCTCGACGCGCAACGCCAACGTGGCTTCGAGGTTGCTGTAACAGCCGCCGAAGACAAGCAGCGGACCGTCGACCACGAGCTCGACCGGCTGGTTGGTTTCAGCGGCGGGGTTTATCGTGTCCATGCGTGCGCGGTCCGTGACTAACCCATACGCAAATTCGCCGCGGAGCGATAGAAGGTTTCATTCATCGGGCGCCGTCCTATACCGAGGAATTCGGTGGCGGAAACGCCCCGCGGCCGAACGCGCCCACTCATCCGCTCGATTTCGCACTTCTGCAAAAGGGTTCCCGCGCATAACGTAGGCTCGACAGGCCCGCGCAGGAGAGCCGTTGGCGCACGTCATGCGTATCGTTTCGGGCGGTCAAACTGGCGCCGATCAAGGCGCCTTGGCTGCGGCCAAACAGCTTGGCGTCCCGACGGGCGGCTGGATGCCGCGCGGCTTTCTCACCGAGGCCGGCCCGCGACCGGATTTCGCCGGACTCTACGGCATGCGGGAGCATCCCGAGGCGGATTACGCGTCGCGCACCGAAGCCAACGTTCTCGATGCCGACGGAACCCTGATCTTCGGCGATCTGGTTTCGGTCGGTAGCCGGCAAACCAAGGCGTTCTGCGCCCAGCACCGCAAGCCGTGCTACGTGTTGCCCTGGCATGCGGGCCAACCCGTTCCGGTTAAGTCGATTGTGGATTTTCGCCGATGGCTTACGGAAAACAACGTTGGCGTGCTCAACGTCGCCGGCAACCGGGAAAGCGGGCAGGCGGGAATTTACGACGCAGTGCGGGCGTTTCTGATGGCAGCACTTGCCCACGATCGCGCGTGATTGCCGTGATCCGGGCTCGCTCCGGTGCGCCACGCCGTCGATGTCGGCGCTTCGGCGATGGCGGCTATCGGCCCTTGAAAACCGGCTTGCGCTTTTCCATGAACGCCCGGCGGCCTTCGACGTAATCCTCGCTGGCGTAACAGCCCGCCACGATCTCCTTGCACAAGGCACGATCGATCTCGGCGAACGGTTTGATGATCTCGGCGACGATCCGCTTGGTCGCGGTCATGCTGAGCGGCGCGTTCTCGGCGATGCGCGCGCAATATTCCCGCGTGAACGCTTCGATTTCGGCATCGGCCCTGACGTTCTCGACCAGTCCCATTGCGGCGGCTTCGTCGGCAGTCACATGCCGCGCGCTGTAGAAAAAGTCCTTCACCCGGGCGGGCCCGATCAAGTCGACCAGCTTCTTGATGTCGGACCAACGGTAGGTCAGGCCCAGGCGCGCGGCGAGGCTGGCAAAGCGCGCGCTGCGTCCGGCGAACCGCAGATCGCAGGCAAGCGCGATGCCCAGCCCGATGCTCATGCAGTAGCCTTGGACCATGGCGATTGTCGGCTTGGGGAAGAGTTGCAGTCGCGTCAGGGCAGTCTCGGAAATCGCATTGTATCGCTCCTGGTCTGCGGGCGTGCCGCGCAGCTTTTCGAATTCGGAGACGTCGGCGCCGGACGTGAAGGCGCGATCGCCCGCGCCCCTCAGCACCACGGCGCGCACACCGGCATCCTGCTCGAAGCGCTCGAGCACGGCCGGGATCGCCTGCCACATGTCGAGCGACAGTGCGTTGCGCTTGGCTGGGTTATTGAAGACCAGCCAGCCGATCGGGCCGTCGATTTTTGCGATGATCCGATCAGTCGGAGAAATTGCCGCGGTGCTCAAAAGGTCCCCTCGTTGCCGGAACCGCCCATCACGCCCGAGCGGCCGGGACCATGAGAGCATATTCCTGAATTGCGCGCGAGATCGCGACGCGCTGGTCCGGCACGGCGATGCCGGACGCGGTGAGCGGTGAAAGCGGTTCTGATTCGGCGCCTTGCTGCCGATCGGGCGGCCGGCAGGTCCCGCCGTGGAACCATGCGGTTCCGTGTCCGTTTGGCTGGAAACGTCGATTGCCGGCGGGAGAAGCGACATGAAGAAATCACGACCGGCTGTGCGCTTGACCGGGACCGACAAGTCGGATCATTGCCGGACCCAAATTTGCGATGGTCGGTGCTCGCCATGACCAAACGCATCCGCAAGCCGTTGCCATCCGACGAGCGGCAGCGGCGTCTCGCGGAGAGATACGAACAGCTGTCGGATTCGACGGCGTCGCACCTCGACAACGTCGACGTAATGAGCGCGGACTCGTTTCCGGCCAGTGATCCACCAAGCTTCACCGCGTCACGGTCCGGCCGGCCGCGCTGATGTTCCGTCTGGTCCGGAAGCCCCGGCCGATCGAGGCGCCCACGCGATAAACGAGCGCGCGCGGGAACGCTGCGGGCGTATGGCCTTGCACCTCAGGCCGCCATGCATTCTATGATAGGGCGGAATTCGGGATATTGCATGAGCAAGCTGGGCATAGCGGTCGCCGCCATTCTCGCGCTCGCCGCCGCGTCGGTCGCCCTTTGGGCGTGGTTATCGCTCGGCGCGGTGGAGATGTCTGCGGCCGGCTACATCGCCATGGTGTTGGGCGGTCTGGCGACGCTCGGTCTCGGCGGCGGCCTGATGGCTTTGCTGTTTTATTCGCACAACAAGGGCTTCGACGACGCGGCGGGTGGCCGCCCAATCGACGACAAGAAGCGGCGCTGAATCTCCGCGGGGTCGGCGTTCGGGCCTCATGGTGTGAACGCGCATCGCGGCCGGCGGTGAACCGATGCCGTCGGCATTGCCCAGCTATATCGCGGCTTGATTAACGCAACACTGTCGCCGTGCGTCCGCATGGGCTAAGAAAGCGCGACGAGAGGTGCGGATGCGGAACGCCATATTGCGCATTTTTCCGGCCGTGTTGCTGGCACTGGTTGCCGGCGGTCCGGCGCGGGCGCTCGAACGTGTCGTGTTCGGCACCGATTGGCTCGCCGAGGCCGAGCATGGCGGATATTATGAGGCGATCGCCGCGGGTATTTACGCCCGGCACGGAATCGCCGTCGACCTGCGCCAGGGCGGACCGCAGATCAGTCAGTCACAGCTTCTGGCCGCTGGGCGTCTCGATTTCGCCATCGTCTCCAACAGCTTTCTGCCGCTCAACATCCGGAATCAGGGAATCCCGCTCGTCGCGGTCGCGGCGTTCTTCCAGAAGGACCCGACCGTGCTGATCGCCCATCGCGGCGCCAGCTACAGGGACTTGGCCGGCCTCAAGGGCAAGCCCATCATGATCGGCGGCGACACCCGCGTCGGCTGGTGGCTCTTTTTGAAATCGAAGTTCGGCTACACCGATGCGCAGATTCGGCCCTATACCTTCAACCTGGCGCCGTTCCTCACCAATCCGAAGGCGATCCAACAGGGCTATCTCACCAGCGAGCCGTTTTTGATCGAGCAGGCGGGCGGCGATCCGCAGGTGTTTCTGCTCGCCGATGCAGGCTACGCGAGCTACGGCTCGATTATCGAGACCTCCGCCAAACTGGTGCACGACAATCCCGAGCTAGTGCGGCGCTTCGTCGACGCTTCGATCGAGGGCTGGTACGCCTATCTCTATCGTGATCCCGCGCCGGCCAACGCGCTCATCAAGAAGGACAATCCTGAAGAAACCGACGCGTTGCTCGCCTATGCACGGGCGACGATGAAAAGCCATGGCATCGTCGACAGCGGCGACGCCAAGACGCTGGGCGTCGGCGCCATGACCGACGCGCGCTGGCGGGCGTTCTTCCAGGTCATGGCGAAACAGGGGCTCTATCCCGCCACGCTGGACTATCGGCAGGCCTATACCCTGCGCTTCGTCGACCACGGCGTCGGGCTGAAAGCGCAACGCTAGGCGAGGCGCGCGGCGTGGCCGAAACCCTCGTTGCCGCCGCCGCGCTGGCGAAGTCGTTCCGCAACGGCGTCGCGGCGCTGGCGGGGATCGATCTCACGGTGTCGCGCGGCGAGTTCGTCGGCGTGCTCGGTCCCTCGGGCTGCGGCAAGAGCACGCTGTTGCGCATCCTCGCCGGGCTCGCCGAACCGACGGCGGGACGGCTCGACCGCGGCACCGATGTCGCCGGCCGCGTCGGCTTCGTCTTCCAGGAGCCGACGCTGATGCCGTGGGCCACGGTGTGGGCCAACGTCTATCTGCCGTTGCGCCTGCGCGGCGTCGGGCGCGACGTCGCCACGCCGCGCATCGGCGCGATGCTGGACTCGTTGGGTCTCGGCGAGTTCGCGCGCGCCTATCCGCGCCAGCTCTCGGGCGGCATGCGCATGCGCGTCTCGATTGCCCGCGCGCTCGTCACCGAGCCGGCGCTGCTGCTGCTCGACGAGCCGTTCGCCGCCCTCGACGAGATCACCCGCTTCAAGCTCAACGAGGATTTGCGCGCGTTGTGGCGCAATCTGCGCTGCACCATCGTGTTCGTGACGCACAGCGTGTTCGAATCCGTATTCCTGACCAACCGGATCGTGGTGATGACCAAGCGGCCGGGCCGGATCGTCGCCGATCTGCCGGTCAATCTGCCCGAAACGCGCGACGCCGGCTTGCGCCTCGCGCCCGTCTATAGCGACGCCTGCCGCGCGGTCTCGGCCAAGCTGGCGGAGGCGATGGTGTGAACGGCGCGCGTTTCGCCCCCGTCATCGGGCCCATCGTGGTCGGCGTGCTGGTCGTCGCCGGCTGGCACGAGGCGGTGCGTTTTTTCGCCATCCCACCCTATGTCTTGCCGGGACCGGGGGTGATCGCGCGCACGCTGTGGACTGACGGGCCGAGCCTGTTGGCTTCGCTGCTGGTGACGCTGCGCATCACGGTCGCGGCGCTGGCGCTGGCCGTGGCGCTCGGCGGCGCGCTCGCCGTGCTGTTCTCGCTGTCGAAGACCGTCGAGGTGAGCTTTTTCCCCTACGCGGTGATCTTGCAGGTGACGCCGGTGGTGTCGATCGCGCCGCTCATCATCATCTGGGTCAACGACGTGTTCGCCGCGCTGCTGGTCTGCGCCACCATCGTCGCCTTCTTTCCCATCGTGGCCAACACGACGTTGGGATTGAACAGCGCCGATCGCAACCTGGTTGATCTGTTCCGGCTCTACGGCGCCGGCAGATTGCAAACGCTGCGTCTGTTGCGCCTGCCGTCGGCGTTGCCGCTGTTCCTGGCGGGCGTGCGCATCAGCGGCGGCCTGGCGCTGATCGGCGCGGTGGTGGCCGAATTCGTCGCCGGCACCGGCGGCGCCAAGACCGGCCTCGCCTCGCGCATCATCGAGGCCGGCTACCGGCTCGAGATTCCGCGAATGTTCGCGGCGCTGTTCCTGCTGTCGCTGACCGGCATCGTGATCTTCGCGGTGCTTTCGTGGCTCTCGCGCCGGCTGCTGCGCCACTGGCACGAAAGCGCGCTCGAACCTTCCGACTAGGCCGGCACCAGCACGGCCACCAGCTCGGCAACGCAGGCCAGGCGCTTCGCGCCTTCGATCTCGATGCGGATCTCGCTCGTCACCCGCGCGCCCTTGGGCGTGGGCTCAACGCTGAGCAGCTTGAGCGTCATGCGCACCCGGGCGCCGCTTTTTACCGGCTCGGTGAAGCGAACCTTGTTGAGGCCGTAATTGATCCTGAGGCGAACGTTGTCGACCGCGTAGATCTGGTTCATCAGGCGCGGCGCCAGCGCCAGCGTCATATAGCCGTGCGCCACCGTGGTGCCGAAGGGCGAAGACTTGGCGCGTTCGCGGTCGACATGGATCCACTGGAAGTCGCCGGTCGCCTCGGCGAATTTGTCGATCGTCTCCTGTGTCACGGTCACCCAGTCGCTGGTGCCGAGCGTCTCGCCCGCCGCCTTGGCGAGTTCGTCGATCGACGCGAAATGCCGCACGCGCGCTCCCCCTTTACAGGCAAGCATGTCACTTGACGAGCGGAGTCGGGAAGGGGTAGTTCATAGGCATTGTCGTGGTGATTTGAGCCGACCGGCTTGCGGCCACGTAAAAAATCCTGCTAAAAGGTCGGAGGCTCGTTTGAAGCCCTGACCCGCGCGGGACAGGGCTTTTTGTTCGCCCGGATTTTTTACGCGGTCCGCGCCGGTGATCGAGGGAGAGAGATTGATGCCTTTGACACCGCCGCCGCCGCCCGCCTCGTGGCGCCCGCGCACCGTCGCCACCCGCGGCGGCCTCCAGCGCAGCCAGTTCCTCGAAACTGACGAAGCGCTCTTCATGACCTCCGGCTTCGTCTATCGGACGGCCGAGGAAGCCGAGGCCGCCTTTGCCGGCGATGGCCTGCGCTTCGTCTACAGCCGCTATGCCAACCCGACCGTCTCGATGTTCGAGGAGCGGCTGCGGCTGATCGAGGGCGCGGCGATGTGTCGCGCCACCGCCAGCGGCATGGCCGCAGTGTTCGCGTCGCTCGCCTGTTTCCTCAAGGCCGGCGATCGCGTCGTCGCCTCGCGCGCGTTGTTCGGCTCGTGCCTCCACATCCTGAACCAGATCCTGCCGCGCCTCGGCGTTGCGACCGAACTGGTCGACGGCCGCGACCTCGCCGCCTGGAAGAAGGCGCTGGCGAAAGGCGTGCGCGCCGTCTTCGTCGAGAGTCCGTCCAACCCGACGCTCGAGATCATCGATCTGCCGGCGGTGGCGGCGCTCGCCCACGCCCAGGGCGCGCTGCTCATCGTCGACAACGTCTTCGCCTCGCCGCTGCTGCAGAAGCCGCTCGCGCTCGGCGCCGACATCGTGGTGTATTCGACCACCAAGCACATCGACGGCCAGGGCCGCAGCCTAGGCGGCGCGGTGCTCGGGCCGAAGAAGTTCTTCGACGACCATCTGCTGATGTTCCTGCGCCACACCGGCCCGGCGTTGTCGCCGTTCAACGCGTGGCTGCTGGTGAAGGGGCTGGAGACGATGGAGCTGCGCGTCCGCCGCCAGTGCGAGGTAGCGCTGGCGCTGGCCCGCTTTCTGGAAAAGCATCCCAAAGTCCCGCGCGTCCTTTATCCCGGCCTCGCCTCGCATCCGCAGCACGCTCTCGCCGCCCGGCAGATGAGCGGCTTCGGCAGCGTCGTCTGCTTCGAGGCGGGTACCACCAAGGCCGACGCCTTTCGCGTCATGAACGCGCTCCGGTTGATCGACATCTCGAACAATCTGGGCGACACCAAGAGCCTCACCACCCATCCGGCGACGACGACGCATCAGCGCGTGCCGCCGGCCGAACGCGCCGCACTCGGCATCTCCGAGTCGCTGATCCGCGTCTCCGCCGGGATCGAGGACGAGGCCGATTTGATCGAGGACCTCAGTCAGGCGCTGAAGCAGATGTGAGTCGCTGACGAAGACTTCCCGTCATTCGGCTTTGCGTAAGGCTCGGCGTTCGCTTCGCCGACGCAAAGCAACCCTTTCCCCCGAGAAGGGAGAGGGAAGGGTGTGGGTGCACGTCACCGCATTCGCTGAATTTCACTCTCGCCGCACGCATCGCCCGCCTGTCGCGCCAACGCCGCCCAGCGTCGCGCCTCGCGGCGGTAGAACGCGAGATCATCGACCAGCGCGGGGTAGAAGCTGCCGTCGCCGCGCCGCGCGCGGATGGCGACGATCTGTCCGCGCGCCATCCGCCGGAAGAACGCCGCCTGGCCGACGCATTCGAGACGCCGCAATTGCACCCAGCCGCCGAACCGCGCGGCGCGGCACGCGGCGTCCGGCAGCTTTCCATCGCTGCGCCGCTCCACGGCCGCAAGCGCCGCCAAGCCCTTGTCGTCGAGCACCCATACCTCCCAGGCGCTCCCCGGCAAGATATGTACGCTAAATACGTTAAAGTGTCAAGACGCGCTGCGTTCGCGGATTACAGCCAGCGCCATTGGCCGATCACGCGGCCCTGGATATAAGCCTCTGACAGCGTACGCTCGTACGCGTCGTATTTCGGGTTGTCCGAGGTGATGCGAACGCGCGCCGGCTCGCTGTGCGGCACCACCTGGCAGCGTTTCACCACGAGGCCGAGCCCGTCCCAGACCACGAAGATTCCGGGCGGGCTGGGGTTGCGATCGCCGGTATCGACCAGCACGCGCTGGCCGGGCTGGAGCGTCGGCTCCATGCTGTCGCCCATCACCGTGATGATGCGCAGATCGCTCGCCGGCGCGGTCGAATACTGCCGCACCATGCCGCTCGGCAATTGCCACTCCTCGACCACCTTCGCGTTGCCGCCGACCAGCCCGTCGCCCGCGGCGACGCGCACGTCGAGCTCGGGAATGCGCAGGATGCGGCCGCCTGCCTCGCTTTTGCCGGCGCCGGAGAGCGCCGCGCCGGCCGGCCGCTCGCCGGTGGCGTCGACGCCGGCTAGCGCATAGAGTTCGGCCGCCTCGATCCCGGCCGGCGCCAAGATCGGCACCAGCTTGAGGACAATTTCGAGCGGCAGCAGCGGCTTTTTGTAGCGGTCCTCGTAATGCTGATAGGAACTGCCGTATTCCATGCCCAGCGCCTGCGCCACCTGGCGGATCGACAGCCCGGCGCGTTGGCGAAGCTGCTTCAGTTTGCGCGAGGCGGCGGAAATGGCGGGCATGCGTCGAGTCTGTACGCTCGCCGCATCGGCCGCTATACGCATTTTACGTTGACATGGTGGCGGATTTAGCGTACACCTGCTGTCTATCGCGCGCGCCGGACCATGCCGACGCCGCGCATTTCCGGTGGAGACAGGCCGATGTTGGCGGAAGGCCAGAGCCATGATTGCACGCCCCAGGTTGAGAACAAATCGAGTACAACGATAGCGCCGGCCGCGGCCGCAGTCACCGCCGATCCCGCTGCATCCCGTCGCGCCGGCTTATGCGGCTATGTCGTCGCCATCGGCGCGGCGCCGTTCTGCGATCGGCCGGCGCTGCCCGGCGGCTCCTATTGCGCCGAACATCACGCGCGCTGCGCCGTCGGTCCGGCGAGCCCGGATTTCGCCGCGCTCGCGGACGCGCAGGCGCGCGCCGGCGATGCGCTCGCCGTGCCGCCGCCCGAGCTCGGCTGGCTCAAGGCGCCGTCGCTGCCCGAGCCGCTCGACGAAAGCGACGACGAACGCCTCGCCGGTCTCGACCTGCCGCCGGCCGATATCGCCGGCGCGCCGTGAGCGCGACGACGCGCCGTGTCGAATGCGATCGGGTCGATACGTCCCCTCACCCAGCTTTGCGTAAGGCTCGGCTTTCGCCTCGCCGCCGCAAAGCAATCCTCTCCCCCGTGAGGGGGAGAGGGAAGGGTGAGGGGGCGTGCAACGCGGGACGCAGACCCAACGCCGATCGCACCGCGCACATCGCCCCCTCCCATTCCCCCCTTGAGGGGGGAGGGTTAGGGAGGGGGTGGTCCGCACCGCTCGCGCCGAACGTTCACCACCGCTGATGGAGGAGAGATGAGCCGACCGAAAAGCCGCCCGCCGCGGGTCGAGGCGTTGGCGCCCACGCCCGAGCGCTGGGCCAAGGGCGATCTCGCGCCGCTGCCGCGCGCCATCGCCGACGAGCACGGCCGGCCGTCGCGGCCCTACCGCGCCGAGGACACGCTCGCGCGCATGCAACGGCTGGGCACGATCTCGGCCGAGATGCGCCAGGCCGGCGACGATTTCCACGCGCTGTTCGCGCTGGCCCATCTCGATCCGCTGGGCGCGCCCGATCTCCGCCGCGTGCGGCAGGGCGTGCGCGAGCAGCATGTCTCGGCGCGGGCGGAAGACGCGCGGCGCAAGGTGTGGACGGCGCTCAAGGCTCTGGGCGGTCCGGCGTCGCCGTCCGGCTCCTGCGTCTGGCACGTCGTCGGCTGCGGCTGGACGCTCAAGGAGTGGAGCCTGCGCGCCGGCTGGAGCGGCCGCGCGCTCACGCCCGAAACCGCGTCGGGAATTCTCATCGGCGCGCTCGGCGTCCTCCAGGCGCTCTATGGATTGTAGATCGGTTCCGCCTCATCGCGAGACCGCCCACGGGTCTCGCCGACGCTCAGTATCGCAATGAAAGCGCCAGCGACCCGAATTGATGCGGGCCGCCGTGCTGGCCCTTGATCTCTTCGGTTTGGATGACCTGCGTGTAGGAGAGCCGCACGCGCTCGAGTATGACGGCGAAACCAATCTCCATCTCGCCGACAAAGGGCGCTCGTCTGGCGTGGGCGCTCGGCTGGAAGGTGTTGCCGTCGATCGTAATGTCGTGCGCCACGGCCTGGCCGTCCGCGCCGGCGAAAAAATACCAGACGAGGTTGCGCGTCGGCACGAACACGTCGCTGCCGCTCAGCCCGGGATTGACGCGCGCCACGCCGTAATCCGAATCGAGCCCCTGGCCGATCCGGACGACCGATCCGGCCAGCCCATAGACCCGCAGATTGCCGGCGCCGCCCGCGACCTCGGGCAGCGCATCCATCTGCAATCCGCCGCGCATCAGCGGCACGCGCCAGATCTTCTCCGCCAGAAGATCCGCCACCGGCTCGTCGTGAATCTGATAGTTCCAGCCGCGGCTGGCGCCGTAGCCGACGAGGCTGTGAAAGCCGTTTTGCAGTTGCTTGCCCTGCGCGTCCGGCCCGACCAGGCCCGCCTGGAGGCCGAGAATGCTGCGCGAGGAGTCGCTGTCGTGCAGCAGCGAGCCGGTCGCGGTCAGCACGCCGGCATAGGGCCGGTCGGTCGGATCGGGCGGAACGAGCTGGACGTTCGACGGCGTGTACATCGACTGGGAAAGCTCGATCGAGTACCGGCTCCGCCCCGGGCCCCATAGCCAATTCTCGAAATTCGCGAGCGAGGCCGGCAGCGTGTCGGTCGGCGACGTCCAGTTGAGGCGCAAGCCGTTGACGTAATATTTGTCCTTCAGCCCCGATCCGGTCGCGACCGAGGCGTTCTCGTCCTGCAGGGTCCAGATGCCGTCCGGGTCCGCCGGCGGCTGGGCCATGGCCGGCGCGGCCGCCGCGATCATGGCCAGGGACAAGGCGGCAAGCGGCGGAAGGGACCGCAATGATGTTAGATCGGGTCGCATTATCCCCCCAGGCGATCCAAACGGCCTTTTACCTTAGGACATGTGCCTCATGCCGTACAGCGGCGTGCGCCGCTCGAGGAGTTTTATGGGCCGTAGATCGGTTCTGCGTCATTTGCGAGAATGCCCCCGGGTCTGGCTCATTGGCCGACCCGCGGACAGGCTCCGCGTCGCGGCGGTCCAACCGATGTTCGTGCTGGATTGCTTCGCCTCTCGTGCGCCGTTCAATTTTTCGTCATGCCCGGACTTGTTCCGGACATCCACGCCGTGGATTACCGGCCGCTCCAAGGACCGTCGCCGGCGTCGCCGTCAGGCTGCCGCCAAAAGTGCCGATCGCGGTGCGAACCGGAGCGGCGAGAACAACGGTGCGGTGCCGCATGTTCGGCTCGCTATGATGCAGGGGTGGTGTCGGGCTTCTGAGATATCGCGTCGGTTACGGACTGTTGTCCTCGAGACGCGCTTGCTGCCGCACGGATGATCCGTCCCCCGAGGCTGGTGGCGGCCGCAACGGTATTCGAAATCGTGCCGAACTTGCGCACGTTGGTGTGAAGCAGCTCAAGCCGGCGGTTGCTTTCGTCGGTATCCACAACGATCTCGTAATCGACTGCGACCATCTTCGGCGGGCTGTCCTGCCGGACCCCGTGAACCTTGACCTCGACGCCGCGCAGAGCGAACTGCAGCATCGGGATCGCCCGCTCGATGCCCTTGATCATGCAGGCGGCGAGCGCCGCGAGGAACAACTCGGCCGGGTTGAACGCATCGTGCCGGCCGTTCACATCGGTGTCGAGGGCGATCTCGGCGTCCTTGCACTTGGCGATGCCGCCGTGTGAATCGAGCCGCTTGGCCGTCACGTTATATTCGAGCATCGAACCCAATCGGCTCCACGTTGGTGAAATTGGCGGCCATTGGCCCCGGACAAATTGCGCTAATCGGCTTGCGGTGGAGCGGACCTCGTCCCCGCCTTCGCGAAAGGAGCAGATGCGCTTCGCGAGCTCAGCATGCCGGCGATTGCCGAGAGTGCGCCGAGCACGAACGCCATGACGATCATACGCTGGCAACGATTGCCTCGACTGCCACAATGGCCGCTCTGCATCTCCGAATGGTGTGCGTCGTCTTTTGTCATGATAGCTCTCCACTCTTGGCGCCGCCGGCCCACAGCGGGATTCGTCCAAGCCTCGAATAAAATATCGCCTGGTCGGCCGCGGCTCGTTGATCAAGATCAAGCTGGAGGTAGCCAAGCACCGAATGCGTCGGTCATGCGACGACCTTTGTGTTTCCGAACAGCCCAACATCCGTGTCTCGGACGGTCTTCCGAACCGAGCCATTGCAAACCGATAGAGCGAGGCAGAAAGAGCAGCATTGATGCAGATCAAGCCACTCGCGAGCGTCGGCTTGGCGACACGCTTTGCAACGGTATCGATCGACTGGACCGCCGCCGCCGTTCTCGCTGGCGGCCTCTTGGCGGCTGCCGCTCGCCTATGGGATTGGAAGCGACGCCTCGGCGGCGAGCCCTGCCGCCCGATGCCGGAGCGGCGCCATCGATCGAACCGACTGTCTCGCAATCGCCGCAGAGGGCGCGGTCTGCCGACCATCCGCCGCCCATGGCGACGAAAAGCTGCGCCGTATCGAGATGGCGCTGAGCGATTGCGCGCGCATAACCG
>JAGWON010000024.1 GCA_028871055.1 Alphaproteobacteria bacterium | reverse complement strand
CAGAGCTTGTGCGCCGAGCAGTCGTACCAGTCGCCGGTGGTGGAATCGACGCGGGTCAGCGACTGCTCGTAGGGCAGCAACAGCGCCTCGTGCGAGGTGAAGAGATCGGTCTCGCGGATCTGCGGCGTGGTCTCGCTGGTGAGGCCGCACGCGGCCATGAAGTCGAGCGTCTCGCCGAGCCGATCGGCCAATTCCTGATAGCGCGCGCCGGCCGGACTCTGGGCGACGAAGCCCTGGGTCCAGGAATGGACGCGGTGGAGATCGGCGTAGCCGCCCTGGGCGAAGGCGCGCAGCAGGTTGAGCGTCGCCGCCGACTGGCTGTAGGCCTGGAGCATGCGCTGCGGATCGGGCCGGCGCGAAGCCGCGGTGAACTCCATGCCGTTGATGATGTCGCCGCGATAGGCGGGCAGCGTCTTGCCGTTCTGGGTTTCGGTATCCGCACTCCGGGGTTTCGCAAATTGCCCGGCCATGCGCGAGACTTTGACCACGGGACAGGCGGCGCCATAGGTCAGCACCACCGCCATCTGGAGCAGGACGCGGAAAGTGTCGCGGATGTTGTTGGGGTGGAACTCGGCGAAGCTTTCCGCGCAGTCGCCCCCTTGCAGCAGGAAAGCCTTGCCGGCGACGACCTCGGCCAGCGCGGCCTTGAGCCGCCGCGCCTCGCCGGCGAAGACCAGCGGCGGATAGCGCAGCAGCGTCGCCTCGACCGCGGCGACCGCCTTGGCATCGGGATAGTCGGGCGCCTGCCTGACGGGCTTGCCGCGCCAGCTATCGGGCGTCCATTTCGCTTTCGTGGCCATGTTGGAAACCTACTTCTATCATCGTACGCAATAGTTCAAGTGATGGGAATGCTTTTCGACCTCCCCTTGCAGACGGGAGGCTATGATTTCGGGCATAACAACACATGATTTGGGTCGCACGGCACGCCCACGGTGGCACGCCGGGAGGGGACAGATGGCAGACTTAAACCCCAACGAATCGTATGACCAGGCGAGAGCGGCATTCTGGCGTAATTTTCTGAAAGTGGTCGGAACAGAGCCACGAAGCGCGGCAACAATAGTTGGTTCTTCGGGTATTACGCATCCCGTTCTTGCAATAGGTGCGGATGACACGCGGAAACGTCTTGTCGTTATCTCCGACGAACATGACGCGCGCGCCGCCGCAATGATTCAGGTGGACATTCAGAACACCCTTCCGGGTGTTCAAGTTGTGGTCGCGCGACCCATCGCCTTTGCGTTGCCAATGATCGCACGCCGCCTGATTGAGTCCCTTGGTCTAACCACAATCACGCCGGAAGTTTTCCAGCGACTTGGGAAACTCAACGAAGTCGAGAAAGCTCGCTTAAACGAATCGATGAAATTCGTGTTCGGCTCGACGATTAACGCCTTCAAGAATGCGCCTCTCGATGTGCTCTCGCAAATCCATTACGCACTACGACAACTGACGTTGCACGACGTTCTAAAATCAGCACTCGGGTTTACTCGGCCAGATTCGCAGCCGCTCGACCTCGTCAAACTTTGCACGGTCGATCCGATGGCCGCCGACAGAGAAATGGGCGTCTGCGCGCTGCCACTCTTCGACCTTCAGGAATCCGACTGGGATCTATTTCGTGGTGAACGCACAGAAGAACTGATTCGGCGGTTGCGCGTGCTCGGAATATTCCAGTATTTTTTCCCACCGCCCGATCAAGCCGCTCTCGGCATCATCGACCGCGCAAATCTAAAGAAGGATGCCATCGCGCAAAGCGTGTCCCGATTACCAGATATTGGCCATCCCTTAGGCGAGCCGGAACTTATTCCGCACTTTCGTACAATGACCGAAGCGATTGAAACACTCAAAGATATGGGCCTCATAGTAGAGGGAGAAATTACATTTGAATTGACTCCTCTCGGAGAAAAGGCGCGCGGTTCGGTAAAGCTAAAGACGCGCGAAGGTGTGATTTCTAAGCTAATCAACAAAATCAGCGTGGACGGTATCATTAAAATTCAAAACATCTTCCGCTGATCGCTTGCTCGCAAGCTAGCGAGGCGCGGACGGTCTACGGGTTCGACCCGCATGAGACCTAGGCGTAAAAGTCATCGGGCTCAGAGTCTTCATCAGGCGGAAAACCGGGGTCGGAGTTGATTTGTCTGTCTGATTGACCTGTGAGGCTTTGCATCAGAGCAACTCACTGAACTCCGCAACGGTGAAGCCGGCCTGTTTGATAATGGCGCGGAGCGTTCCGGGTTTGAGGTCGCGACTCCCTGGAACGGCACGGTGACGGTTCGCGAGAGATCGCCGGGAAGCGTGAGCACGTGGTAGCTTCCAACGACGCGGTCGAGGACGAACCCCGCTCGTTCCCGTGCGCGAATGACCCGTTTTGCGTCGACGACCGGCAGCCGTCCGCCGCTCATGCGGAGGCGACGACGGTCACGCGGCGAATCTCGGGGGGCGTATCGGCAGGAATGTCCAGATGGCGATCACGTCGAAAATCGAGCACCGCCCGGATCGCTTCTTCCGCATGAGCGAGCGCTTCTTCCTTCGTGTCCCCTTCCGTCACCACTTCGGGCAGCGCCCGGACCAGCACGGTGAAGCCGCCGCCTTTCTGCGGCTCAAGAACGACGGAGAAGCTATATTGGCGCATTGCCGAACCTCGATCCCGCAGGCGCCAATATAGCATATTCGCATATGTCCTGCTCTACATGACGGCCGCGCTCACTGGCAAGCCGAGGCGGCGGCCGGCCTTGAGCAGCGTCTTGTCGAGACTGTAGATCGCCTCGGCGCCGTGATTGGTCGCGATCGCGAGATGCAGAGCATCGCCGGCGCGCAAGTCGGTCTTGGGATCGCCGAATTATTTCTTAGCGAGATCGAAATCGCCGGCTCCCGGCAGCAGGACCGCGAACGATTCCGCCAGGATCTTCTGCCCGGAGGGACCGCGGCTTTTTGCCTCGGGCATTCGGTGCGCGAGCGAAGGAAGATACGCGACGCCCATCCCCGGAGGTTCCGATGCCCCGCTCCTATCCGCGCTTCAAGGCCGCCGCCTGCCACGCCGCGCCGGTGTTCCTCGACGCGCGCAAGACCGCCGACAAGGCCTGCGACCTGATCGCCGAGGCGACGCGCGCCGGCGCGCGGCTGGTGGTGTTTCCGGAATCGTTCGTGCCCGGCTTTCCGGTGTGGGCGGCGTTGCAGGCGCCGATCCGTTCGCACGATCTGTTCGCCGCGCTGGCGGCGCAGTCGCTCAAGCTCGACGGACCCGAGATCACGAAAATCCGGTCGGCGGCGCGGCGCCACGGCGCGGTGGTGTCGCTGGGCTTCAGCGAGGCGACCGATGCCAGCGTCGGCTGCCTGTGGAATTCGAACCTGCTGATCGGCAGCGACGGCGCGATCCTCAACCATCACCGCAAGCTGGTGCCGACGTTCTACGAAAAGCTGATCTGGGCGAACGGCGACGGTCGCGGCCTGCGCGTCGCCGAGACCGAGATCGGGCGGCTGGGCATGCTGATCTGCGGCGAGAACACCAATCCGCTGGCGCGATTCGCGCTGATGGCGCAGGGCGAGCAGGTGCACATGTCGTCCTATCCGCCGGTGTGGCCGACGCGGCCGGCGAGCGAGGCCGGCGGCTACGATTTGCGGCGGGCGATCGAGATCCGCGCTGGCGCCCACGCCTTCGAGGCCAAGGCGTTCAACGTGGTGGCGTCGGGCTGCGTCGACACCACGCTGCGCCGGGCGCTCGAACTGCTCGACAAGGATGCACGCGAGACGCTGGAGAATTCGCCGCGCGGCGTGTCGATGATCCTCGATCCGACCGGCACGGTGATCAGCGACGTGCTGGCGGAGGACGAAGGCATCGTCACTGCCGAGATCGACGTCGCGCGCTGCGTCGAGCCCAAGCAGTTCCACGACGTCGTCGGCTATTACAACCGCTTCGACATCTTCCGTTTCGCGGTCGACCGCACGCCGCGCGAACCGGCGACGTTCCAGGACGCGGTCAGCGCCGAGCTGCCGCCGATAACCGCGGCGGAAGCGGTTTCGGTTGGCGCCACGGCGCCGCAACGCGCCGCTGCCGAGCGCAGCGCGGGCGAGACGCGGCGCCATCCCGCTTCATCCCGCGTTCGCAAGACGCGTCGGAGCGGATCGCGCACACCGGCGCGGCGCCGCTAAAGCATGATTGGTGCAGATCGAGTCATACCCCCTTCCCTCTCCCCCTGTTCAGGGGAAGAGGGTTGCTTTGGGTTGACGAGGCGCAGCCGAGCCCTACCCGAAGCCGCGTGTGGGGAACGTGCGTCAACCTGATCCGATCATGCTCCAAGCGCGCCGCTGAGCGCGGCGACATCCGTCTCCGTCATCGATTGAATTCGCTCTGCTGCTGCGCCGGCGGCGTTGGCGCGGCTGCGTTCCCACCGTTGTCGGCGGGAGCCGGCGACGGCGCGGACGCCGCGGACGATGCGGGCTGCGGCTCGCTCGGCGGAGTTGCCGCGACAAAGGCTGAAGCGGGAACGGGCGGCGGCGGCGCCGCGGCCGGTGTTGCAGAATTCGCCGTCGATGCCGGCGCTGCCGTATTGCTCGCCGGCGTAATCGGCGTCGGAGCCGCCGCGGCCGCCGGCGCCGTTCCTGGCGCGGCCGTCTTATTGTTGGCGGTACTGGCAGCCGACGGCGCCGACGCGATTGAATAATCCGGAACGATGCGCGCCTGCTTGCCGGCGATGACGAGCACGTGCTGGCCGACCGCGATCGGCTGCGGCTGCCGCTGGGTCACCGAGACCAGGTCGCCGTTGGTTTCGCTGACGATGTACTCCCAGCCGGTGGTGTCGCCGGTCGTATGCTCGACGGTCGTGCCGACCAGACCACCGACCACCGCGCCGCCGACCGCACCGAGCGCGCGGGCAACGGTATCGTCGCCAGCCTGCGAGCCGAGAACGCCGCCCGCGGCGCCGCCGGCGACGGCGCCCACCGTGCCGTCGGATTGGATTTCGACCTGACGGAAGCCGATGACCGTGCCGCGCTCGACCTTGTTGGCCTGCTGCACCGCGTCGCCGGAATAGACGTTGGGCGAGTAGGCGGGGGCGCAACCGGCGACAGCGAAAACGACGGCAAACAGGCCGAATTTGACAAACCGCAACAGCAGGATCACTCCCCCTGAACGCTCCTGCGGCATACGGAATCGTTCCCGCGGTGTCGCGTGACATTCTTGTGGCCGACGGGCGCGACGAACGCCGGCCTTGCGACGCCGCGACCACGCGTCGAGCCGGAACGCGTTGCCATGAGATTGAACAACCTGACCGTCGCCCCTCTGGAAGCGGGGACCCAGAGCCTGCCCCGGACTTGATCTGGGGGCAAACGCACGTTACCCGCCCCTGGGTTCCCGCTTGCGCGGGAACGACGCGGGAGCGTGGTTCTACCTGAGCGAAACATGCCCTAGCCTGGATGCACGACCGCACGGAAACCGACATGGGCTTCTACGCCGACCGCATCGTGCCGCGTCTCTGCCATCTGGCGATGCGCAATCGCCGGCTCGTGCCCTATCGCCAGCGCGTGGTCGGCGCCGCCACGGGCCGCGTGCTCGAGATCGGCGCCGGCTCGGGCCTCAACCTGCCGTTCTACGGCGCGCGCGTGCGCGAACTCGTCGCGCTCGAGCCGTCGCCGCGGCTGCTGGCGATGGCGCGGCGGGCGGCGCGCGCGGCGGCGCGGCCGGTGGAATGGATCGAGGGCTCGGCCGAGGCGATTCCGCTCGACGGCCGCAGCGTCGACACGGTGGTCACCACCTGGACGCTGTGCACCATTCCCGACATCGGCCGCGCGCTCGCCGAGATGCGCCGCGTGCTCAAGCCCGGCGGCCAGTTGCTGTTCGTCGAGCACGGCCTGTCGCCGGACGCGCGCGTGCGCACATGGCAGAACCGGCTGACGCCGCTGTGGCGGCCGCTCGCCGGTGGCTGTCACCTCAACCGGCCGATCCGCGCGCTGATCGAAAGCGCCGGCTTCGCCATCCGCGACCTCCGCACCGGCTACATGCCGGGGCCGAAGGTCATGACCTATCTCTATGAGGGCCGCGCCCAGCCGTGACCATTGGCGCCGGCGCGTCGAGTCGGCGTTTACGCCAGGGCCGACTCACTATAAGGCATGACCGTTCGTCACGAGCATGAAGGGCTCAACCATGAACAAACAGGGCTTGATAGACGCCGTCGCTTCGGTCGCGAGCTTGAAGAAATCGCGTGCCGAAGGCGCGGTCGATGCGGTCCTCGACTGCATCAGCCGCGAGTTGAAGAAAGGCAGCGACGTTCGTCTCGTCGGCTTCGGCACCTTCCGCGTCGCGCAACGCGCGGCGACCGAAGGGCGGAATCCGCGGACCGGCGAAACCATCAAGATCGCCGCGCGACGGGTGCCGCGCTTCCGCGCCGGCAAGGACCTGAAAGAAGCCGTCGCCTAGGCTTCCGGCCTGGCGTCGAGGCGTTTCTTTCTTCAGCGCGCGCGAGCTGCGCGCGGAGCGGGTTTGTGCCGATAAAAATCTGCAGCCGCGACCTAGGGCATGATGCAATTAGGTTGGCACACCGCGTTCGTCACCCCCGCGCAAGCGGGGGTCCAGGAGCCCTGGATTCCCGCGTTCGCGGGAATGACGATGTGTGGATGTGGCGATTCAATTTAAACGCAATCCGTTCTAGTGCGCCGGCGGAGTGCGGCTTTTGATCCAGTCGATGACGACGGGAACGACCTGGTTCTCGATGCCGTAATAGCCGTGCGCCGATAGGCCACCGCAAGGATTGCCCTTCGGAACGCCGCCGGAAACGAAGACGAGCTGTTTCGCCGGCGCGGCGGCGAGCCGGGCCAGCCCCGATTCGGCGTCGGAGGGCGAGCTTTTGCGGCAGCCGTCCTGGCGATTGTGGACGACGAGGGTCGGCACGGCGACCTTGTCGAGCGGGACGAGCCCCATGCCGCCGCTCCACACCGACGAGGTCAGCACCAGACCGTTCACCTGAGACGGCCCGAGGCGCACCGCGCCATTGGCGGCGGAGACCTAACCGTTGCTGGTGCCGACCAGCCACACCGGCACCGACGCCTTCGACTTCAGAAAGTTGACGACGGCAGCGAGATCCTGCGCGGCGTCGGCACTGGCGCGGTATTCGATTGAATCGGTGCTGCGATCGGACGGCGCGTCGATCACGGCGACACTGATGCCCCGAGCCGCAAACTCGCCGCGCACGCGCAGCAGGAAGTTGCCCCCGGTGACCGCGATGACGCCGACGCCGCCGGGAAACAGCACGACGCTGGCGACCGGCGAAGCCGCCGGCTGGAACAGGATCGGCTGGGTGACGCCCGGCCGGGTTTGCAGCACGACGCGATCCTCGGCCGCGGCGCGGCCGGCGACGAGCACAGCGAACGCGACGAACGCGGCGAGCACCGGCACAACGATGCGCAATATATTCGGCACGATCCCCTCCCCCGAAGGTTGCATGCTGTCGCACCCTACAACAGGCGAGCCCAGCCGCGCGAACGGCGGCGCGGTGCGGCGTCAGTCGATCAGCGGCTCGACCGTGCCGTCGGCACGGCGGCCCTCGGCGCGGAACAATCCCAGCTTGCGCAGCGTCGGCTCGTCGGTGACGGAATAGAGAAAGGCGTCGCCGCTGCCGGCATTGCGGTGCTCGTGCCACAGCCAGCCGGGCACGGTGAAGACGTCGTTGCGTTGCCAATCGAGCCGCTTGCCCTCGACCTCGGTGCAGCCCTCGCCCTCGAGCACGCAATAGAGGCTGCTCGCGGTCTTGCGCTGCGCGCGCGTGCGCTCGCCGGCGCGCAGGAGCTGGCAGCGGAACGCCATCGTCGGCATGACCGCGCCGCCGGTGGTGGGATCGACGTATTCGATCAGTACGCCGTCATAGGGGCTGCCGTCGTATTGCCGCAGCCGATCGAAGGCCTGTCGCGTCGCTTCCCAGCGATAGACGAACATCGGCGAATGCCGGTTCGGGCCGCGCCGGTGCGAGACGAAGCGCGGCAGGATGCCGGCGGCGCCGTAGAGATTGGTCGAATGGCCGGCGGGCGCGCGCACGGTCTGCACCGGCTTGCGCACCGGCTGGCCGCTGTTGGTGCCGGGATCGCTCTCGGCGTAGTCGAACTCGAAACGGGTGGCGTTGAGGCTCTCGACCAGCGGCACGTCGAGCACGTCGACCCAGATCACCGGCTCGCGCCCGTCGTTGCCGTGATCGTGCCAGGTGCCGGCGGGCGTCAGGATCAGATCGCCGCGCGCCATGCGCAGCTTCTCGCCCTCGACCACGGTGAAGCCGCCGTCGCCCTCGAGCACGAAGCGGCTGGCCGACGGCGTGTGGCGATGGACGGGCGCCTGCTCGCCCGGGTTGTAGAGCGAGTAGGCGGCGAACAGCGTGTTGGTGATGTAGGGCTTGCCGTCGAGGCCGGGATTGGCGAAGACCAGCGCGCGGCGCTCGCATTCCTCGATCGGCACGGTCCTCGCCGCGACGCGCAGGCGCGGCTCGATGTCGGACCAGCGCCAGCGATGCGCCATCGCCTGGTTGCGCGGCGCCCGCAACTCGACGTCGGCGCGCTGCTCCCAGAACTCGACGAGATTGAGCGCCTTGGCGTCGGTCTTCAGGGCGGCGCGGGCCTGCCGCGCGGTGCGGGCCATGGCGTCCTCCCTCTGCGCGTTCCTTGTTACACATGGTATGATTCATCTGATAATCCATAATCGTCAAGCGCCGGACGATGTCAACGAAACGCAAGTCGCAGCGGGGAATCCAGTCGGTCGAGGTCGCGGCCGGACTGCTGCGCGCCCTGATCGCGGCCGGGCGTGCGGCGCCGCTCAAGGATATCGCCGGCCTCGCCCGCCTCCATCCCGGCAAGGCGCACCGCTATCTCGTCAGCCTGACGCGCACCGGCCTGGTCGAGCAGGATGCGGTGACCGGCCATTACGGCATCGGTCCGCTCAGCATCGCGCTCGGTCTTGCCGGTTTGCGCACCATCGACGTCGTGCGCTGCGCCCAAAGCCGGCTGCCGGCGCTGCGCGACGCGATTGACGAGACCGTGCTGCTGGCGCTGTGGAGCCGACAGGGACCGGTGGTGTTCGATCTCGAGGAGAGCGCGCGGCCCGTCACCATGAACGTGCGCGTCGGCTCGATCCTGCCGCTGCTGACGACCGCGACCGGCCGCGTCTTCGCCGCGTTCCTGCCGGCGGCGCAGACGCGGGCGCTGATCGCCGCCGAGCGCGCCGCCGCGCGCGGACCGGCGACCGCGCTCTACAAGCAGCAAGCGGTCGAGACGCTGCTCGACCGGACGCGCAAAATCGGCCTGGCGCATGTCAGCGGCGATCTCGTGCCCGGCGTCAATGCCCTGGCCGCGCCGGTGTTCGACCACAAGGGCCGGATCGGCGCGGTGATCGGCGCGCTCGGCCGCAGCGAGGAGCTCGGCGTCGCTTTCGACGGCGCGGTCGCCCGCGCGCTCAAGCGGGCGGCGGACGCGATCTCGCGGCGGCTCGGCTTCCGCACGCTTTAAACGGCGCCCGTCCCGAAGCAATCGGCCGGGATGCGAAAGCCGGCAAAAGGCCGGAATCCTGCCCGTTAACATGTCGCTTGCATTATGATAGTGCCTGTGGTACCAGTTGCTATCATATTGATAGTAACGGGAGCGACCGTCCCATGCAGCGCAAAAGCTTCGGCAAGATGCAATGCCCGATCGCCCGCAGCCTCGAGCGCGTCGGCGAATGGTGGAGCATCCTGATCCTGCGCGACGCGTTCCATGGCCTGACGCGCTTCGATCAGTTCCAGAAGAGCCTCGACATCGCGCCCAACATGCTGACGCGGCGGCTCAACGCCCTGGTCGCGAGCGGCCTGCTCGAGCGCCGTCGCTACAGCGCGCGGCCGCCGCGCTTCGAATACGTGCTGACCGAGCGCGGGCAGGATTTCCGCCCGGTGCTGCTGGCGCTGCTCGCCTGGGGCAACAAGCATTTCGCGCCCGAGGGCGCGAGCGTCGTCGTCGTCGACACCGAAACCGGCAAGCCGGTCGACGCGGTGCTGGTCGACCGCGCCAGCGGCGCGCCCTTGGTGGCACCGCGCTTTCGCACCGCCGCCGGACCGGCCGCCGACGAGCAAACGCGCCGCCGGCACGCGCCGCCCACCGCGATGTGAGAGGTGCCATCATGAGCGAACAGACGATCGATCAGGGTATCGACCGCGTCGCGGTCGCGCCGGCGGCGGTGATCGGGCGGCTCGCCTCGCGCCGGCGCGTCGCCGCGATTGCGCTCGGCCTCGCCGCGCTCGTCGCGCTGTGGTACGGCGAACACTGGTGGACCCTCGGCCGCTTCGTCGAGACCACCGACGACGCCTATGTCGGCGGCGACGTGACGCCGATCGCGCCGCATGTCGCCGGCTTCGTCGCGCAAATCCTGGTCGCGGACAATCAATACGTGCGGCAAGGCCAGCCGCTCGTCCGCCTCGACCCCCGCGACTTCCAGGCCGCGCTCGATCGCGCCACCGCAACCGTCGGCGAGCGTCAGGCCGCGCTCGCCAACCTGCAGGCAAAAACTACGCTGCAGCAGGCGACGATCCGCCAGGCCGAGGCCGACCTTGCGGCCAAAAAGGCGGCCGCCGTGTTCGCCGACGAAGACGCGATCCGCTATCGCACCCTCGCCCGCGTCAGCGCCGGCTCGGTGCAGAGCTCGCAACGCGCGCTCGCGGCGACGCAGACCGCGCAGGCGGCGGTGCTGGCGTCCGCCGCGGCGCTCGACGCCGCCCGGCAGCAGCTCGCCGTGCTCGAAACCGAGATCGCCGGCGCCAAGGCAGCCGAGGC
This sequence comes from Alphaproteobacteria bacterium, assembly GCA_028871055.1. Classification (GTDB taxonomy): domain Bacteria; phylum Pseudomonadota; class Alphaproteobacteria; order ATCC43930; family CGMCC-115725; genus REEB95. The sequence continues at coordinate 23,102 of JAGWON010000024.1, read as the reverse complement.
CCAAGCCGAGGCCGATCTACGAACGGCGCAACTCGACCGTGGTTATACCGAGATCGACTCGCCGATCGACGGCTATGTCGGCGATCGCCTGGCACAGGTCGGCGCCTACGTCACGTCCGGCACCACGCTGCTCTCCGTCGTTCCCGCGCACGGGCTGTGGATCGACGCCAACTTCAAGGAAAACGAGCTCGCCCGCATGAGTCCGGGCCAGAAGGCGACCGTCGCCGCCGACGTGCTCGCCGGCCGCGTCTTCCACGGCCACGTCGTCAGCCTGGCGCCGGCGACTGGCGCGGTGTTCAGCGTCATCCCGCCGCAGAACGCCACCGGCAACTTCACCAAGATCGTCCAGCGCGTTCCCGTCCGCATCGTGCTCGACGACGACAGCGCGACGCTCGGCCTGCTGCGGCCCGGCCTGTCGACGACGGTGGCGGTGGACACACGGTCCGATCCGCGGAGCGCGCCGTGAGCGGACCGGCGGGCGTCAAGGCGATCCTGCCCTTCGCCGTCATGTGCGTCGGCATGTTCGTCGCCCTGCTCGACATCCAGATCGTCGCCTCGTCGCTTCAGAACATCGGCGGCGGCCTATCGGCGGCACAGGACGAGATTTCCTGGGTCCAGACCGCCTATCTCATCGCCGAGATCGTCGTCATTCCGCTGTCGGGCTGGCTGACCCGCGTGTTCTCGACGCGCTGGCTGTTCACCGCCTCGGCGTTGGGATTCACCCTCGCCAGCATGCTGTGCGGCCTGGCCTGGAACATCGACAGCATGATCGTCTTCCGCGCGCTCCAGGGGATGCTGGGCGCGTCGATGATTCCGACCGTCTTCACCTCGTCCTTCCATTATTTCCAAGGCCAGCAGCGGATCTACGCGGCCGCCGTGGTCGGCACCATCGCCTCGGTCGCGCCGACGCTCGGTCCCGTCATCGGCGGCTGGATCACCGACACGCTCGACTGGCACTGGCTGTTCTACATCAATCTCATGCCCGGACTGCTGGTGGCGCTCGGCGTCGCCCTGCTGGTCGATATCGACGAGCCCGACCTGTCGCTCTTGGGCGAGGCCGATTATCCCGGCATCGCGCTCATGGCGGTCGGCCTCGGCACGCTCGAATACGTGCTCGAGGAAGGCGCGCGCTGGAACTGGCTCAGCGACCCGACCATCCGCGACTGCGCGATCGTCGCCGCCGTCGCCGGAGTCCTGTTCGTGATCCGCAGCCTGACCACGGCGCGGCCGGTGGTCGATCTGCGCGCGCTCGGCAACCGCAACTTCCTGCTCGGCTGCATCCTGTCCTTCGTCACCGGCATCGGCATCTTCTCGACCATCTACCTGACGCCGCTGTTCCTCGGCTACGTGCGCGGCTTTTCCGCCTGGCAGACCGGCGTCGCCATCTTCTCGACCGGCGCCGCGTCGCTCGTCGGCGTGCCGATCTATGTCGCGCTCGGGCGCAAGGTCGACCTGCGCTGGCTGATGATGTTCGGCCTGGCGAGCTTCGGCCTGTCGATGTGGAGCTTCAGCTTCATCACCCACGACTGGGGCGGCGACCAGCTGCTGGTGCCGCAGATCCTGCGCGGCTTTCCCCAGGTGTTCGCGGTTGGACCGGCCGTGACGCTCGGCCTCGGCAGCCTGCCGCCGGTGCGGCTCAAATACGCCAGCGGCCTGTTCAACATGATGCGCAATCTGGGCGGCGCGGTCGGCATCGCGCTCGGCGGCGCCATCCTCAACGACGCGACCAACCGGCACTTCCTCGACATCGCCTCGAGCCTGACGCCGGCAAACGCGGCGATGGGGCGGCTGCTGACGGGACTGAGCGCGCGGCTTGCCACGGTGCTGGGCTCGGCCGGCGCCGGACAGCACGCCGCGCTCCAACAACTCCACGACCTCGCCTATCGCGAGGCGGCGACCATGGCCTATGCCGACGCCTTCCGCGCCATCATGGTCGCCTTCGTCGTCGCCACGCTGCTGGTGCCGCTGATGCGCACGGTCGCCGCGCCGGCGCAGCCGGCCAAAGACGCGCACTGATCCAAGCTGACAACCAAGGGAGACTGCCATGCTCGACCAAATCCGAACCGTCACGCTGATCGCCGCGATCGTTTTCAATTTCGGCGCCATCGCCACGGCGATACCGGCGTCGCGGGCGACGCGCCTCGCCTTCCTCGCCGTCGTCGGACTGTGGACCGGATTCGCGTTCGCGACGGCGCAGAGCGGCGCCTTGCTCGGCACGATTGCCGGCCGCGTACCGCCGATCGGAATCGTGGTGGCCGTGCCGCTCGTCGCGGCGGCGCTCGCGGCGGCGTTGTCGCCGGCATTCCGGCGGATAGCGTTGGCGCTGCCGACCGACTTGCTCATCGGCCTCAACGCCTATCGTGTGCTCGGCGTCTTCATGCTGCTGCTTGGCGTGGAAGGCCGGATCGCCGGACCATTTCCCTACTCGGCGGGATTGGGCGACATGATCGCCGGCGTGCTGGCGTTCCCCGCCGTCGTGGCGATGACACGCGGATCGAACAGGCTCGTGCCGTTGGCCTGGAACGCCTTCGGCACACTCGACCTGGTCCTCGCGCTCGCCTTGGGCGTAATGACGGCGCCCGGGCCGCTGCAGGTCTTCACGACCGGCGTACCCGGTCCATTCGCGATGCTGACGCTGCCGTGGTCGCTCATTCCGACCGTGCTGGTGCCATTCTATCTGATCCTGCACGGCATCATCTTCGCGCAGCTGCGCCAGAGAAACGCCGTCGGTTCGGCGGCGGCGTTCGCCGGCCGCTAGACCACGCTGCCGAGCACCGGGACGAGATTGAGCGCGAGGATCGCCGCGGTCGCGTTCGCACCCGCGGCATGGATTACACCTTTATGATGGGCGTCTTCGCCTTTGCCATGGTGCCGCGCGGCGGGCCCTAGTCGCTCGACCGCGTGCTGGGCAAGGAAATCGAGCGCCGGCGCACAGCGGCCGTCAGCCGCCGCCTTCCACCGACTTGCCGATGGCCGGATCGAGGTGCCGCGCCTTGGCGATGTCGGCCGTGCCGCCGGCGGTGTCGCCGTTGCGCTGCTTGGCGAGGCCGCGATTGTAGAAGGCGGCCGCGTAATTCGCGTCGAGCTTGATGGCGTGATTGTAATCGGCGATGGCGCGGTCGTCGTGCCCTTTCTCGGCGTAGGCGAGGCCACGGTTGTTGAAGGCGAAGGCGGATTTCGGCACGAGCTCGATCACGCGGTCGTAATCGGCGATGGCGCGGTCGTATTGTCCTTTGCCGGCCTCGGCGAGGCCGCGGTTGTTGAGCGCGGCGGCGGAGAGCGGGTCGAGCTTGAGGGCCGCGTCGTAGTCGGCGATGGCGCGGTCGTATTGGTGCTTGTCGGCATAGGCATTGCCGCGATCGTAGAAGACATCGGCGTCCGGCGCGAGCTTGAGGGCCGCGTCGTAATCGGCGATGGCGCGGTCGTATTGCCCCTTGCCGGCGCAGGCAAGACCGCGGTTGTCGAGGAAGACGGCGTTTTTGGGGCTCAGCTTGATGGCCTGGTCGTAGCTGGCGATGGCGCGGTCGTATTGCCGCTCGGCGGCATAGGCGAGACCTCGGTTGTCGAAGGCGGTCGCGTCGTCGGGATTGAGTGTCGTGGCCTGATCGTAGTCCGCAATCGCGCGGTCGTATTGATGGTCGGTGGCATAGGCAACGCCCCGGTTGTCGAAGGCGACGGCGAGATTCGTCGGATTCAAGTCGCCCGACAGGATCAGCGCCGTGCACGCTTTGATCTGCAGGTCGAGCGCGGTGCCGCCGCCGCCCGCGCACAATTGGAACGCCTGCTCGGTTTGCGCCCGGGCCGGACCGGCGAGCACCGCAGCCACCAGAGCGACGGCGACGGCGGCGCACGGGCTCGGCGTGAAGCGAAGGCGCGAAGCGAAACGGGCGGATAGGCTGGGGACGATCGACATGGCGGAGCCGGCGCGCAGCGAGACGCCGTTCGACTCAGTGTGCGACGGCGACCGCGTTTACCGCGGCGGACGGCGTTTCGTAGCGGACGATCTCGATATAGACCGGCGCGATGCCGTTGTGTTTCATGTGGAGCCTGGCCGCGGCTTTCGGCGTGAGGTCGATCACGCGGCCGCGCACGTAGGGACCGCGGTCGTTGATGCGCACCACCACCGAACGACCGTTGCGCAGATTGGTCACGCGCACATGGGTGTTGAACGGCAGGGTGCGCGAGGCCGCCGCCAACGTGTTGGGCCGGAATCTCTCGCCATTGGCGGTCACGTGGAAGACCGGCCCGCCATACCACGAGGCGACGCCCCGCAGCACTTTTCCATGTTTCGGCCGTGACGGCAAAACTTTGGCGACGGCGCGCTGCGGGTCCGGCGGCAGGACGACGGTCACGCTCGTCGCGTGCGGCGCCGTGTTCAACACCCCCGTCGCCGAACCGCCAAGGGCGGCCACGAGCGAGCATCCGAAGACCAACCCTGCGACCACGGGCTTGTGCGGCATGGGGGCGATGGACTAACGCCGCAAGCCGCGATTGGTTGCCCCGGCCAGAGGCAGCCGCCGCTGTTCATCAAGGTTCAGATGACGGCGGCGAGTTTCCTACCACCGTGGTAGGCGCCGCAGCGCCTTAGGGCGCGGCCCGGCCGCCGGCGGGCGCGGCTCAGGCGCGCGCCGATTCCTCGACGACGGGCGGTTCGGAGCGCGGATCGAGCAGCGCGCGGATGCGCGCCGCCAGGGTCTCGCGCGCGAACGGCTTCTGGATCAATTCGATGCCCGGCTCGATCCGGCCGCGGTCGACCACCACGTCCCGCGGATAACCGGTCATGAACAGAACCTTGATGTCGGGCTGCATCACCTTGGCCTGATCGGCGAGGTGACGCCCGTTGATGCCCGGCATGATCACGTCGGTGAGCAGCAGGTGCACGGCTTGCGGCTGCGCCAGTATCTCCAGCGCCGCGGCGGCGTTGTCGGCCTCGAGCACGTAATAATTCAGCTCGCGCAGGGTTTCGGCGACATAGCCGAGGACGCCCAAATCGTCTTCGGCGATCAAGATGGTTTCGCCGCACCCGCGCGGCGCCGTGGCGGACGGCGCCGGCGTATACGGCACCTCTGCCGGCGCCTCGGCGGCGACGAAATGCGGCAGGAATACCCGGACCGTCGTACCGCGGCCGACCGTGCTCTCGATGTCGACATGGCCGTTCGATTGCCTGACGAAGCCGTACACCATGCTGAGGCCGAGACCGGTCCCTTTGCCCGTGTCCTTGGTGGTGAAGAACGGCTCGAACGCGCGCGCCGCCGTCTCGGGCGACATGCCGACGCCGGTATCGCTCACCGCCAGCATGACGTGAGGTCCCGGCGCCAGGCCCTCGGCCGCGGTCGTCGCGTCGTCGATGGCGATGGCGGCGGTCTCGATCTTCAGCCGGCCGCCGTTCGGCATGGCGTCGCGCGCGTTGATCACCAGGTTGAGGATCACCGTCTCGAGCTGGTTGGCATCGCAGAAGCACGGCTGCAGACCCTCGGCCAGCGCGAACTCGTAATGGATGGTTTCGCCGTGGGTGCGCCGGATCATCTCGGACATGTCGACGATCAGCTTGTTGACGTCCACCGCGCTCGGCCGCAGCGGCTGCTTCTGCCCGTAGGCCAGCAGGCGCTGCGTCAGGGTCGCGGCGCGCGTCGCGCCGGCCATCGCCGCGGCGACCGCCTTGCGCGCCCGGCCCTCGCCGGCGGCGAGCGAGCGCGTGATGATCTCGAGATTGCCGATGACGACGGTGAGCAGGTTGTTGAAATCATGCGCGATACCGCCCGCCAGCCGGCCGATCGATTCGGTCTTTTGCAGCTGGTGCAGATGTTCCTCGGTCTGGCGCAGGGTCTGCGCCGCCGCCTTCACGGCGGTGACGTCGCGGCCGACGATGTAAATCAGGCCTTCCTCGGCCGTCATCGTCCAATCGATCCAGCGATAGGAACCGTCCTTGTGTTGGAACCGGTTCTCCATGCGCACCGTGCCGATGCCCTCGGCCAGGCGCTTGCGACCCTCGATCGCAATCGCCGCATCGTCGGGATGACGCAGCTTGTCGACGGGCATCCGCTTGAGCTCGTCTTCGCTCCAGCCGAGCGTCCGGGTCCAAGCCGGATTCAGGCTGATGAAACGGCCATCGAAGGTGCCGACGCCGAGCAGATCCTCCGAGACCTGCCAGATGCGGTCGCGCTCGCGCGTCCGATCCGCGATCGCGCGCGCGAAGCGCCGGCGCTCGCCGCTGCCCAGCATCAGCAGCGCGCCGAGCAGGCTGGTGCTGAACACGCCGACGATGAGCACGGCGACGCTTTGCCAGCCGCGGTGCTGGACCAGATAGAGCGCCGTCGGCACCGTCTGCAGGCCGTAGGTCCGGCCGTCGAAGGGGAAGCTCTGCGCGTAACGCGCACCGGTCGCGGCCGGTGGGAAGCCGTCGAACAGCATTTGCTTGGCGTCGACGTCGACGAGCTGCGCGTCGAGCAGCGTTCGCGACGGGCCGAGCAGCTCGGTCATCAGCGCGTCCGCCCGCAGCGCGAAGGCGACGACGCCGGATCCGTTCGGGCCTTGCGGCACCGCCACGGCCAGCAGGATGCCGGTCGGATCGCCCGGCATCTCGATCAGCCGGACCGGCGCGCTCGCGGTGACGTGCCCGCTTTCGACCGTGCTGTAGACGGCGGCGCGGCGGACGGGGTCCGAGGCGAGATCGAAACCGAGTGCGCCGTCCTTGCCGCCGACGGGATCGAGATCGGCGATCGGGTAATACTCCGGCCGGGCGCCGGCGCGGCGCAGGCGCCCGATCTGGTCGCGCTCGCGGATCTGGAAGCCGGACAGCTCGCGCCGCTGCGCCGCCTCGAATTCGGCGCGGCTCGCCGAAACCACCCGCGGCGCCCATTCGATCGATTGGACCGCCGGGAATTGCCCCTGGAGGCCGTGCGCCAGCCGGTCGAAATCGCGCCGCGACAGCCGCGCCGGACCGCCGAACGAACGGCCGAGCTGCGCCAGCAGCGTGTCGTACTCGCCGAGCCGCGCCTCGGCGCGGTCGAGCAGCTGCTGCGACAGCAGCCGGAATTCGAGCAGCGACTGCTCGTTTTCCCAGACGCCAACGCGGATGAAGATCGCGACGAAGAGCGCGAAGAACAGCAGCATCGGCGCCGCGACCGACTGCATCCGGCCGCGCCATAGGGCGCGCGGCTCGCCCACCGCCACCATGACCAGCGGCAGCAGGAACAACGCGCCGAGCGTGTCGCCGATCCACCAGATGAACCAGCTGGTGCCGAAATCGGACGCGCCGACCGCGCCGAACACCTCCAAGCCGCCGAGCGAGAGCGTCGCGCTGACGAGGCACAGCGCCGGGGTCACGAGGAAGAACCGCGCGATGTCGCCGAGGCTGTCCAGCGGCGCCGGATAGCCGATCAGACGGCGCAGCGACCAGCCGCCGAGCGCGGCCTGTATCGTCGAGGCGAGAGCGACTACCAGCGCGGCGGATACCGCCAAGCCGCCGATGCCGTGAAACACCGCATCGCCGATCCAGAGATTGAGCACGAACGAGCCGATGAACGTCCCCGGCAGCGTCGCGCCGCCGCCGATGAACATCGCCGCCATCGCGATGCCGGCGGGCGGAAAGATCGCCGTCGCGTAGCCGGGCGGCACCGCCAGCAGCAGGCCGAGGCGGCCACTGGCGACATACGCCGCGGCGATGGCGCAGCCGGCGACGACGCGCCGGCGCGTCGCCATCGAGCGGATGCGCTCAATCGTAAGCATGTGCCGACCGCGGACAGGCGCACACAATCGAAAAAAACCAGTAAAAAGCGTCGTGGACAGAAGCCCCACTGCGCGCGCCGCCACCGGCAGCACGCATTTGCCGTGTCAACCTAGCACCTCGGCGGCAGGCCCGAAAGCGTCGAGGCCCGGCAGCCGGGTTAGCGGCCGCTATTCCTATTGATTGCTTTGCCGGCTCGTTTCGGCGCGGTCGTTGCGAGACGATGCAGCCGATGATGCAAACCAGCTATTTCCGTCCTCTGGCACCGGGATCGCCTGGGCAGCGGGCGGATGTCGGGGCAACGTTCCCCGATGTCGGGATGGATGATCTCCTACGACGTTGATCGTGCTGTCCGCCCGATCAGCTTCCGAGCACATCCAGCATTTCTTTCAGCCGAGTAAACTTCTCCCGCGGCTTTGCTGCCGGTTGGCCGCGCCGTATTTCTGCCGCATCAATCTTCTGCCAATCCGCATAGCTGACCACGCGACTCCCGCGGCCTTCCAAAAGAGCCCGCAATCGGTCCATGCCCGGCCTCGCGCCAACATCGAGGTGCGGCAGATCAGCCAAGATCGAATTGACCGTCAGCACGCTGTCCTCTCGATTGGTGCCGATGATCCCGGTCGGTCCGCGCTTGATCCAGCCCGTGACATACAATCCAGCAACGACGTCCCCATCATCGATCACGCGTCCGTCCCGATTGGGGATGACGCCACGCGCCTCATCGAACGGAACCCCGAGGATAGCAACGCCACGGTAGCCGATGCTGCGGAAGAGCACGCCGCATGCGAGCTCCTCTATTTCGCCGGTCTCCCGAGCGACCTGCCGTGAAGGTTCCCCCTCTAAACGATTCCGCATCAGCACCACGCGCTCGAGCCTGCCTTCGCCGCTGAGCTCGATCGGGCTCTTGAGGAATTCGATGTGACAGCGCCGGTGGCGGGTCGATGGCGGCCGGGCCGCGAACGCCTGCAGCACCTCATAGCTCTTGATATTGGCGCGGTTTCTTTTGTCCGCGAGTTCCTCGCGGCTCGCCGAATTGAGCTCGAGATCACGCGGATCCACGACCGGGTCGCACTCCGCCAATTCCCCGAGCTCTCTGATCTCCGGATGCGTGAACTTCGCCTGCGCCGGACCGCGGCGTCCGATCATATGGATGTCGCGAATTCTGCTTTGTGCCAGAACCTCAAGAGCGTGCGCGGCGATGTCGGTATGTCGCAGCTCGTCCGCTGTCTTGGCAAGAATTCGGCACACGTCGACGGCGACGTTCCCCTGTCCGATGACGACCGCGGTCTCATGCGACAAATCAAACACCAGGTCGCGGTAGTCGGGGTGGCCGTTGTACCAGCCGACGAACTCGGTTGCCGCGTGGCTGCCCGGCAGAGACTCCCCCGGAATCCCCATGGTCCGGTCGGTTTGCGTGCCGCAGGCGAATATGACCACATGGTAGCAATCCTTGAGCTCCTTCACGCTGACGTCATGCCCGACGGTGACATTGCCGAGGAATCGGAACTGCGGGGACTCGGCTATTTGCTGATAGACTTTGATGGGTTGCTTGAGCTTCGGGTGGTCCGGGGCGACGCCGCTGCGCACCAGCCCGAAAGGCGAGGCCAGCCGCTCGAACATGTCGACGAGCACCGCCGGCGCCGATCCGATCAGCGCCTCGGCAGCGTAGAAGCCGGCCGGGCCGCTGCCGACAATGGCTGCGCGCAACGGGTTTTTTTGCGTCCCAAGACTGCTCATGGCGCGAAATACCCGGCGTCGAGACAGCTAGACGGCGGTAATGGGCTTGCCGACGTCAGAACCCCAATGCCTTCTTTCTCGCTTCGGCGCCCGGGTAAGGCTCCTGCTTCGTTCTGATTACCGGCAAGGCGGGCGCGCGCATCGCATTGATTTCAATCCAATGCTGCTTGTCAGCCGGTATCGGATCTTCGTAGATCGCCTGGACTGGACATTTGGATATGCACGCCCCGCAATCGATGCATACCACGGGGTCGATATAGAGCATCTCATCGTCGCCATGAAAGCACGCGACCGGGCAGACCAATACGCAGTCCGTGAAACGAGAGCGCCGGCAATTATCGGTGACGACGGTCGTCATCTTGTCTTCCTGCTCGGTTAAAGCGAGTGGTCCGCAGCGGTCGCAACGCTATCTCCCACGTCGTACCGAGCTAGGCCCCGGAGAGCGCGATCACCCCGGGGAGGAACCACTTCTCCCACATTTCATCCGTTCTCGCCTGGACACGCGCGATGTCTTCCTGCGTGAAGTGGGCGAATCGTCCTTGCCGCAACAGATACTCGCTGACCGGCTTACGCTTGACCACGCCGCTCGCGATGTGCTGGCTCTTGCCGTACATCTTCAGCTTCCGGTCTTCGATTTCGTAGAGCGGCCAGATGCCGGTTTCCACCGCAAGCTCGCCGATCTGCTGGGAATACTTCGGATCGTAATCCCAGCCTTTCGGGCATGGATTGAGCGAGTGAAGGAATGTCGGCCCGCCGATGCTGAGCGCCCGACGCACCTTGTTCAAGGTGTCGACGGCGTTCGAGGCGACGACGGTTGCGACGTATCGGCAGTCCGGATGACCGACCGCGAGCATGGGCGCGGTGTTCTTTTTCCAATGCTTGTGCATGATACGGTGCAGCTTGCCCGGCGGGCTGAAGCTGGTGTTCACGCCGTACGGCGACGAACCCGAAATTTGGATGTCGGTGTTGGCGTAAGATTCGTTGTCGTACAACATGACCAGCAAGTTGTACTGGGTATGCTGCAGTGCCGCCGAAATCGCCGACAGCCCCATGTCGGCGCCCCCGCCGTCGCCGCAGACGGCGATGACGTTGATCGGCTCCTTGTCCATCTTGCCTTTGCGCATCAACGCTCGCAGGCCGGCGGCGGTACCGGTGGCTGCGGAGCCAGCGGAGCCGAGTTGCGTGTGCATCCAGGGCAATACCCACGGCGTGGAGTAATAGGTCGTGTTGGCCACGTACATGCAGCCCGTGGCGCCGACGACAATCGTGCGCGGGCCGGCCGCCTTGGCCAGGAGCCGCATCATCTGCGCCGATTCGCAGCCCTGACAGGTGCGATGACCCGAGGTGTAATACTCCTCATGGGCGACTTTCTTGATGCCGGTCCACGGCTCGAGCACCTGCGGTGACGTGAAATCACGCGCGCTTGCCTGTTCTTTCGCTTCTTGCATGGCCGTTACTCCCGTGCTCCGATCCAGTAGGTGTCTTGCGCGTCGGTGCCGACGCCGTTTGCGGCGTCGAAGACGGTCTTGGTCATTTTCATCACGTTACCGGTGCTCACTTCGCGTCCGCCCAGACCGGCGATGAATGACAGGATCTTGGGCTGGTTCTTCTTCTTTGCCGGGTACAGCGCGGAACGTAGTTCGTTGGCCAACACGCCGCTGAAAAAGGCCGAGCCGAAGCTGAAGTCGCGATCGATGACACCTACGGCGTGCACGTCGGCGAGTGCGTCCTGCAGTTCGCGGGTGGGGAACGGGCGGAACCATCTCACGCGCACGAAGCCGACCTTCTTGCCTTGCTCCCGCATCTTGCGAACAGCCACCTTCACGGGCATGGCCATCGTCCCCATTCCCACCAGAGCGACCTCGGCATCGTCCATCATGTAGCGCTCGATGAAGGGCTCGCCGCCGCGTCCGAACTTCGCATTGAAATCGCGGTAGGCTTCGATGAGGACATCGCTGGCCCGGCGTGCCGCCTCGTCGCTCTGACGACGCATCTCCATCAGCCAATCCTCGTTCACCTGCGGGGCGATGGTGATCGGATTGTCCGGGTGTAGGCGCTTGTCTCCCCGGTCGTAGCGCGGCAGGAAGCTATCGACCATAGCCTGGCTGGGGACCTTGACGATCGACTGCGAGTGGGTGAGAAACGCACCATCACAGCTGATCGCGCAAGGCAGGAAAATCCGCGGATCCTCGGCCACCCGGTAGGCGATCAGTGCGGTGTCCAACGCCTCTTGCGCCGTCGACACCCAGCAAAGCATCCAGCCGAGGTCGCGCACCGCGAGCGCATCGTTGTGCTCAACCCCGAAAGCACCAGGATCGTCCAGAGCCCGGTTGCCTACCATGGCGACCATCGGCAGGCGCAACCCGGCGGTCACCGCCAACGCCTCGAAGGCGTAGAACCAGCCAACGCCGCTCGAGCCCGCGAACACGCGTGCCCCTACGGCGGACGCGTGCTTCACGATCTCGAACTGCGAGTGCTCGCTCTCGGCAACGATGAATTCGCAGTCGAAATCGCCGTCGGCGATCATCTTCGACACGTACTGCATGACAGTGTCGTAGGGACGGATCGGATACGCCGTGATCACGTCGACGTTGGCGAGCCGGACGGCATGTGCGATCGCTTCACTGCCGCTGATGAGCTCCTCGTTTTCAGTGCGTGGGGCGATCACCACATCGAGAGGCGATTTCTTCGGAGTAGGAATAGCTGTGTCAACGGCGCTCATTGGCTATCTCCTCCGCATATTGGCCCAAGTGCTGAAACCCGTGGCTACGGACGGCCGGCAACGAAATCCTTTCCACCCGCCAGGCCGCGTAGGTTTTCTTGTCCTTGGCCCACATTCGCCACTGGCTCTGGTTATCCGTGAAGGCTTCCTCATTGACCATGGTGACGCAGTTGGCCACCGGGCAGACCGCCTCGCAGATGCCACAGCCGCAGCATGCCTCCATGTTGGCGTCGTAGTAGCCGTCGGGCGTGATGTCGAAGGCGGTGTCCGGGCATTGCATCCAACAGATCGTGCATTTGGTGCAGGTGTCGAAGTTGATCACCGGCCGCAAGGTGCGCGTCGTGAACTTCTTGTAGGTGGGGTTGCGCCCGGGAACGTAGCCGCCGTCCCAGCCGGGAACCTCCTGCTTGACCTTCCGGGCGCCAACCACCAGGCACTCTTCCATTTTCCGCCACCCGGGCAAGTCGAACCTGAAGGGGACGGTGTCGTTGCCCTGATTGGCGCCGACCGTGGTCGAGGCAACCAGATCGTAGGCCTGCTTCGCGGAAGCCGCCTTGAGGTCGTTTTTCTTCGGCTCGTTGATCGCCGCAACGATGGAATCCAGGGTGACGATATGCGGTGCGACCTTGGCAAGCGCGCCGAGCAGGCGCATGTCGGTGTGATCATCGCGGTAAACCCACATCCCCGAGAAGCTGGCGCGACCCTTGACGACGGCGAGATTGAAAGGCTCGCCCTTGCGGTGGATGTCACGGATCAGGCTGTTCGCCGAACGGGTCGAGGTGACCAGAAGCGTGCCCCCCGCCTTGAGCATCCTGTTGACCGGCTGCAGGCCGTTCCATGCCCAAGATTCGATGCCTTTGCACAACGTGTCATCAGCCACAATGGTGACGTCGTTGCTGTCGGGCTCGTACCGTGACAGGTACTCCTCCATCTCTTCGTCCGTGTCAGCAACGACGGCGAATTGCTTGGCGGGGATGCCATTGCGTTCGGGAGAGTCACTGTAGCGCGAGAAGGCGATCCCGACTTTCCCCTGTTTTCTCGCGGCGAAGACGATTCCACGGCAGATGTTCTTTGCTAGTGTCTTCTGAAAGACACCGCGGTATACGATCTCTACGGATCCGGTGGCCATCGCATGTCCTCCCTCGTCACGCAGATGCACGTCGAAAACCTCATAGGTTATTCCAACCGCGAACGAGCGAAATTGATTTAGATCAATTCGGTTTTGTTTTTGACCTTGTCGATGAAACTGGTTCTTAGTTCCATCCGCCGGCGCCGGGATCGTCAGCAAAAACACGAGCCGTGGCCGGGCCGATGGCACAGCGCGCGGAGAAGCGTAGACTCCGGGCATGACGCCGGGCGCGAGCGATTTTCTGCTGATCGTCGACGTGCAGAACGATTTCTGTCCGGGCGGCGCGCTGGCGGTGAAGGACGGCGACGCGATCGTGCCGCTGATCAACGATCTCGCGCGGCGCTTCCGCCATGTCGGCCTCACCCAGGACTGGCATCCGCGCGGCCACCAATCCTTCGCCAGCTCCCATCCCGGCCGCAAGCCGTTCGAGACCATCGCCGTCGCCTATGGCACGCAGACGCTGTGGCCCGACCATTGCGTCCAGGATACCGCCGGCGCGGCGTTCCATCCCAAGCTGCACGTGCCGCGGGCCGAGCTGGTCATCCGCAAGGGCTTCGACCCGGCGATCGATTCCTATTCGGCGCTCTACGAGAACGACCACACGACGCCGACCGGCCTCGCCGGCTATCTGCGCGAACGTGGTCTGACGCAGCTCTGGCTTGCCGGCATCGCGACCGATTATTGCGTGGCGTGGTCGGCGCTGGACGCGCGGCGCGAAGGATTCAAAGTCACGATCATTGAAGACGCCTGCCGCGCCATCGACCTCGAAGGCTCGCTCGATCGGGCCATGGCGGCGATGCGCGAAGCTGGCGTCGCCGTCCTGCGCAGCGCCGCGGTGACGTGACGCTCACAAGGCAGCGCGATGACACGCGCGTAACCGTTTCATGACGTTGTGAAGACCGTGCACAGCCTTATCCACCACCGGTGGATAAGTCGCGTGCAGCGCACACCGACTCCGGGGGATTCTGAAAAAATTTAAAGGGTATCCCCTATGGACAAGGCGGGGTGAGAGGGCTCATCGTGGGAACGGAATCATCTTCGACGGCTCCGGCCTCCGGTAAAGACCCGAGAACGTCGAGGAGATCACCCGAGACACCCCCGTGATCGACTCCCGGCGCCAACACCGCGTGCTGGCACCTTCTATTCGACAAAGCGAGACGCAATGGCCAAACCCACCAACGGATCTGTTACCGACACCGGCGCCGCCGGCGCCGCCTTCGCCAAGATGATGAGCGACTTCCCCTTCTTCTCGGGATTCAACTACGACGCCATGCTCGACGGCCAGCGCCGCAACTGGGCCGCGCTGATGGAGGCCAACAAGCTCTGCGCCGAGTGCGCCCAGGAACTGACGGCGCGGCAGATGGAATTCGCCCGCCAGTCGATGCAAAACTTCGCTTCGCTCGTCCAGGAGGCGATCAACAAGCCGGGGTCGCTCGACGAGCAACTCGGCAAGACGGCGGATTACACCCGCCACACGCTCGACGGGTTCTGCGAACTCGCCGACCGCGCGACCAAATCGAGCGCCGAGGTGATGAAGCTCATCAACCAGAGAATGAGCGAGAGCCTCGACGAGGCGCGCAACATCGCTAAGCGCATGCCGCAACGGCCGAGCTCGGCGCACGCCGCGGCGGCGGAGTAACCAAAGCGGCCCAAGTTTTACGGGAGGCAACGACGATGATGCCCGAACCGCGCGAACGGCACGAACACGAGTGCATGAGCGACGAGCGGCGCATCCTGATCTCGAAGCTGCGCTGGATGGGGCTCGAGCAGGAGGCCGACCGGCTGACCGCGTCGAGCGAAATGCCGGCAGCGGTCACCCAGCCGGCGGAGACGGATTAGCGGCGCGGACGATCGCGTCCGTATCGCCCCCTAACCCTGCCCTCTTCCCTCAGGGGAGAGGGTATTGGGGGGAATGGCGGAGCTGCTCATTTCGTCATTCCCGCGGAAGCGGGAATCCAGAGCCACAAATCGGATGGCCGCCCCCGGATCAAGTCCGGGGCAGGCTCTGGACCCCCGCTTTCGCGGGGGGTGACGGCTGGTGCCGTCACTCCGCCGCCTTGGCCTTGGGCTCCGGCACCTTGGTGCGCAGCGTGACGAACTCCTCCGACGCAGTCGGATGGATGCCGATTGTGCGATCAAATTGCTTCTTCGTCGCACCGCAGGTGAGCGCGACGGCGAGGCCGCCGATGATCTCGGGCGCGTCGGGTCCGATCATGTGTGCGCCCAGCACCTTGTCGCTGGCGCGGTCGACGATCAGCTTCATCAGCGTCTTTTCGTCGCGGCCCGACAGCGTCGCCTTCAACGGCCGGAACAGCGTGCGATAGATGTCGATCGTGGCGTGCGCCGCGCGCGCCTCGCGCTCGGTCAGGCCCACGGCGCCGATGGTCGGATTGGAGAACACCGCCGTCGGCACCACCTCGAGCCGCGCGCTGATCGGATTGTGGTTGAAGAGCGTCTCGGCCAGCGCCCGGCCTTCGGCGATCGCCGTCGGCGTCAGGTTCAGCATGTCGGTGGCGTCGCCGATGGCGTAGACATTCGGCACCGAGGTGCGCGACCAGTCGTCGACCTTGATCGCGCCGCTCTCGGGATCGAGCGCGATGCCGAGTTCGGCGAGACCCATGCCCGTGGTGTTGGGCCGGCGGCCGGTGGCGTACATGACGCAATCGGCCGAAAGCTCGCCGCCCGCCTTGGTCGCGAGGTTGAAGCCTTCGCGCTCCTTCTCGATCGAGGCGATCTCGGTGCGGGTGTGGATGACGATGCCGCGCGCGCGCATCTCGCGCGCCAAATGGACGCGGATGTCGTCGTCGAAGCCGTTCAGCAGCTCGTCGCCGCGGATCACCATCTGCACCTGCGCGCCGAGGCCGGCGAAGATGCCGGCGAACTCGACCGCGATGTAGCCGCCGCCGACGATCAGGACGTTGCGCGGCAGCGCGGGCAGGTCGAGCGCCTCGTTCGACGAGATGACGTACTCGATGCCGGGGATCTTCGGCGTCACCGGATGGCCGCCGATGGCGAGCAGGATGTTGGCGGCGGTGTGACGCTTGCCGGCGACCTCGACGGTGTGCGCGTCGATCAGCTTGGCGGTGCCTTCGATGAGGCCCGCGCCCGCCTCCCTCAGCATGGTGCGGTAGACGCCTTCGAGGCGGGTGATCTCGGCGTTCTTGGCGGCGATGAGGCCGGGCCAGGAATGCACCGGCGGCGACATCCGCCAGCCGAAGCCGGCGGCGTCCTCGGCCTCGTCGGCGAAGTGCGCGGCGTAGACCAAGAGCTTCTTCGGCACGCAGCCGCGGATGACGCAGGTACCGCCGACGCGCGAATGCTCGGCAATGGCAACGCGGGCGCCGTAGCGCGCGGCGCGGCGCGACGCCGCGACGCCGCCCGAGCCGGCGCCGATGGTGAAGAGGTCGAAGTCGTAGGCCATCGGGCGATGCTAGCGGAAAGGGGCGGCGCGGTCATGCGCGGCACTGCATGAGCGTTGTGCGCCCTTCGACAAGCTCAGGGTGAGGACGGTTCTTTGTGGGTTTGAGAAACCCGCCTCATCCCGAGCGAGCGCTCCGGAGCTTGGCGAAGGAGCGCGCAGTCGAAGGACGCAACGCCGGACATCCAGCGGCAATCACGTCGTCTGGCCGGCGGCGAGGCGCTCGGTCAGGATGTTGAGCCGCCTGATGATGCCGAGCACGGTCGCGTAGATGACGAAGAAGTAGAAGAAATAGTTGACGATCGGGATCAGCGACAGGATCACCCAAAGCGCGACGCTGTGTCCGAGGCGGTGGGCAAGAAAGCCGTTGCCGATGGCGAAGCCGGCCCACAGCAGCACGAGCCCCGTGAACAGCGGCAACGACGTCACCGCCTGGTCCATCATCCACACCGTGTCGCTCATCGAAGTCTCCCTGGGTTGCAGTCGCGCGGGTCCGCGCGGAAATGGGTCGCCTCTTCTATAGCCGGAAAGGCGGCTGACGGTCGCGGGTGTCGATAGGGGGTTGTGACCGCGCGGTGACGGCAAGCGGCGGCGCGGACCCCCTCACCCCTTGCCGCCATGCCAAGCGTCCCCCGGACGCTTGGCTGAACATGCCGGAGGCATGTTCAACGGCGGCAAGCTCCCCTTTCAGGGGCGAGGGTAAGATAAAGAGCGGCGAGGGGACTTCCTTTTTTTGTCACCCCCGCGGAAGCGGGGGTCCAGAGCCTGCCCCGGACTTGATCCGGGGGCGGCGGCACGTAGCTTGCTCCTGGATTCCCGCTCCACGCTGTCGCGGGGACAAGCGTCGCGGGAATGACGAAAAAAGAGCAGCGTCATGGCCGGGCGTGAGCCGGCCCTTCATTTTCCGCGCTAGTAGCGGACGTTGAGCGTGACCTGCGTGCCGGCGCCGTGGACCGGAAACGCCGCGTCGGCGAAGGTCGGCCGCGACACGACGGCGCGGATGCCGTTCGACAGCGCGTAGCCGTCGAGCGGATAGCCGAACCAGTTGGTCTTGAAGTGGCCGAGCAGCTCTTCGTCGTGATAGCAGG
Organism: Alphaproteobacteria bacterium; assembly: GCA_028871055.1. Taxonomy (GTDB): domain Bacteria; phylum Pseudomonadota; class Alphaproteobacteria; order ATCC43930; family CGMCC-115725; genus REEB95. The sequence continues at coordinate 5,282 of JAGWON010000024.1, read as the reverse complement.
CGACGGCGTAGGTGCCGGACGGAATGCCGTCGAAGGTGACGACGATGGGCGCGGTCGAGGCCCGCACCTTCAAGTGGCGCAGGGCGTAGTCGCCGTCGGGGAAATTGTCGGCCGTGTTGAACAGCGCGACGTAGACGTTGCCCTTGTCGCTGTGGACGCCGGTGATGGTGACGGTGAGCTTGGCCGCGAAGGCGGCGGGTGCGCCGGCCAGGAGGGCGAGCAGCGCGAGGCCGAGCACGCACGCGCCGATCCGCCGGCCGCGCCGCGCGACGGTCCTTGCTGTGACGGACATGAACGGAGAAGCTCCTTGGGCAACGTCGGGCCCACCAGGCCGGACGCCGCGCAGATTACGCCGGCGCGCGCGGCGGCGCGATGGGGAATTTCGGCGGCGCGGTGACAATCGCGTGGACGTGATCGCGGCGCGCGGTAACCGAAGATTCACCACGGCGACACAAAGGGCACGACGATGTCGGTTCGCACAGCGTCATGGCCGGGCCCACGGGTCCGGCTGCAGGCCGGCCCGAGCGTGGTGTCTCGGTTTGGCCTCATCCTGAGGAGCCTCCCGCGCCCTCGATGCTTCGAGACGCTACGCTCCTCAGCATGAGGGCGCGGGGCGTCTCGAAGGAGGGCCAAACTGAGACATTACCGGCCCGAGGACGAGGCTTGTCCCGCCCATCCACGTCTGAAGGCGTGGAAGATCGGCAGAGCCGATCTTGGCACTTCGGCCGGGCATGACGGGAGAGACCGGCTCAGCGGCGGGAAGCGGCGCTTCCGATTGCGGGGCTATTTTTTTCGTCACTCGCGTCCGAGGGTGAAGCCGGGCGGAAAGGTGCGGCCGGGCGACGGCGGTTCGGCGGGCGGGGTGTGGGCGGCGACGGGCACGGCGGGAGACGATACCCCCTCACCCCTTGCCGCCATGCCAAGCGTGCTCCGGACGCTTGGCTGAACATGCCGGGTGGCATGTTCAACGGCGGCAAGCTCCCCCTTCGGGGGCGAGGGAAAAGAAACAGAGGACGAAGCATCGCCCCCCACCCTTCCCTCCCCCTCAAGGGGAATTATCCCTTTTACGAAACACGGGCTAGCGCTATGAAGGATGGCGACAGGCCGGCGCAACCAACTCTCAGAACTTGGGGAGTTGGATATGACCAATAACCACTCCACGCGGAGGCGCCGCGTTCATTTGGCGCGATTGGATGAAGCGCTCCAGAAACTCACTTCGGCTGAGATCGCGTACCTCCTTGATCGCTGCCTGATCCTCGAAAAGCTTGGCATAGGGCTTTCGCCCCTCCGCCGTCAACACCTCGGGATGGTTGAAGAGAAGCCAACTGCTAAATGCCTCTTCGATCTGCGTCAGCGGAAGCTTCATTGAACGCAGTCCCATGAGCGAAAACATAATAAATATCTTCGAGTGGGCAGGCCCGAACTCGATACTGTCATCCGGATCGCGGTTCGCGTGCTTGAAGAAATTCGCGTCGCCAGCGATGATTTTCCGCCATTGCCCGCGCGCCTCGTCTTTTATGCCGGGCCAATCGAAGATCAGTTCGGTGTTCGGGTCTTTCGATTTTGCGACAAAGTGGACCACCTCATACGCGGCATATGCCAGTGTGTGGATGGACACGGGGTCGCCATCTGCGAACCAAAGCTCCAATGCTGTTCTGAGTTGCCTTCGCGCGGCTTCAATCTTGGTAATCGCAATTCGCTGGCCGCTGAATAGCGCCATTGCTTTCGCTCCTGCGTTGGTTGGCACCCGCAGGATACAGCGAAGCCGGGACGGGAGTCTTTTCCGTCCCGGCATGCTATCCTCATTTAATGGTAGGAAAACCGATGAAACCCTACTCGGAAATCGAACTGCTCCCCGACGCGTGGCAGCGATTCGAGCGAGCAATTACGGCCATTGGGAAGGCCAAGCCTATCCACCGGCAAGCCGCGAAAAAAGCTTCACGGCGCGGTCGGCAGCGTCGCCCGAAAGCTTAAGCCGCACTCGGAAAAATTCGGCGAGTCCCTTACGCGCCGAGTCGCGCGTTACCAGGTCGCTTGTAGGTCACGCGCTTTCCTACAATTCCCTTGAGGGCCTTCGCGGCGCGTTCGCGATCTTCAACGCCGAGCGCCGAGCGTTCGTTGTACCGGAAATCAAACTCGGCCAGATACCGCTTAAGGTGCTGCTGGCTGACGTGGTGGTAGGTGCCGGTGATGCCGCGTTTCAGCGTCGCAAAGTAGCTCTCGACCGTATTCGTGTGGGCGTCGCCGCGCACGTATTCGCCGATGCCGTGGTTGACGGCTTCATGCTTGGCGAACAGCGGTCCAATGATGCGGTACTGGCCTTCGCCATCCGTCATGAGAACGGTTTTAGCGTCGAGTTGGGTCTGCAAGAGCGGTCGCAGCGTTTCGGCGCTGACTTCCGGCACATGTTGCGAGCGCACCTTGCCCCCGCGTTCCACAATCGAGAAAACCGGCTCTTTGCCCATACCGCCGATGTTGTCGGAGCGGCGCTTGCGGCGGTGTTTGTTCTTCTCTCGACCGCCTACGTAAGTCTCATCGGCCTCAGCCATCTTGCCGTCGCCCCCGAGCCGCCCCGGAAACTTGCCCTCGCGCATCGCTTCGCGAATACGCATGCTCATGAACCAAGCCGTCTTGTAGGTGACGGCCAGCATGCGGTGCAGCTGGTGCGAGCTAATCCCCTTCTTGCTCGCGCACAGCAGGAACGTCGCATACAGCCATTTATTCAGCGGCACATGCGAACGCTCGAAAATCGTACCGACCGTTACCGTGAATTGCTGGCGGCAGGCGTTGCACATGTAGAGGCCATCGCGATGCGAGCGCTTCTCGCCGCGGATCAGCGTGGCTTCATTGATTGTGCCGCAATGCGGGCACACCGGACCATTCGGCCACAGATGGGCCTCAAGCCACTCGCGCGCCTTTGTGTCGTCCTGAAAAACCTCGTTCTGCATGTGCGCCACCTATCGAAGATGGAGCAATCGTATGCCTAGAGAAATGTTTTGTCAACGGGATAATTCCCCCCTCAAGGGGGGAGGGTATTTTCTTGTCATGACCCACGCCCTCGTCATAACTCACGCCGTCGTCATGACCCACGCCGTCGTCATGGCCCACACCCTCGTCATGACCCGCGCCCTCGTCATGACCCACACCCTCGTCATGACCCGCGCCCTCGAAGAGCGAGGGGGATTTCTTTTCAATTCCCTCCCCCTCGAAGGGGGAGGGTTGGGGTGGGGGTGACGGATCTGACGACGTATCCGCCGCGAACGATGGCAGGCCCAGCGGGGCGCCGGCGTTGAGGCTGGCGGCGGCGCGCTCCTCCTTCTGCCTCTCGGTCTCGCCGGACAAGGCGAGACGCTTGAGGCGCTCGACGAGGATGGTGCGCGCGTCCTGGCCCGGCTTGCGCATGTACGGCTGCGGCACCGCCGGCACGGTCTTGTCGAACAATCCCAGGTGGCGGGCGATGGCGTCGAGCGCGCGCGACTTGTTGTGGAGCTTGACGCGCGGGCCGACATCCTTGCGCGGCGCGAGCTCGGCGATGGCGGCGCGGTGATGCGGCGAGATCTCGGCCAAGGGCCGGAGCGTGATGTCCTTGGCGCTCGTCCAATCGAGCACTTCGCCGATATCGGAGAAGGCGACGCGGGCGAGCTCCAAGAGCACGCGCTCGCGCGCGACCTGGGCGCGGCGGGCCTCGCCGGCGCGGCCCTGGCGGATGGCTTCGGCGATATAGGGCAGCTTGCGCAGGCGGCAGGCGGACTCGGTGGCGCCGCCGGGCGAATAGCCGGCGCGGATGGCAGCGTCGCGGCCGATGCCGGTGATCAGGAACTGCTCGACGAATTTCTGCTGCCGCGGATTGAGCGGCCGCTTGCGGTTGCGGCGATAGGCCATGGGACTCCTTTGGTTGCGTGCGCACGCCTTCGCGTCCGCTGCGCGCGGCTATAAATCTTCCGGACGCAGGCCGGTGCGCTTGGCGAGACGCGCCAATATCCGCGGTCCGAGCTCATCGCCGTCGTGGAAGGCGAATACGATGTCTTGCCAACCGGGCCGCGACAGGACGCGATGCGAACCGCTCTGCCGCTTGAGCGCCCATCCGATGCGGTGAAGCGCCCGCAGAACCTGGCCCGCTTTCGCGGCCGGCCAGACGCTCACGCCGGCGCGAACAGATCGCGCGCTTCGGCCGGAAGTTTCTCGCCGTGCTCGATACGGTCAGCAATCACGCGCAGCGCAAGAGCGGTCGCCCTGGTACGGGCTTCAGCTTCAGTTTGGCCGTAGGCGAGAACGCCCGGCAGCGCCGGCACCTCGCCGATCCACCGGCCGTCTGCTTCGCGTTCGGTCTCGATTCTGAGCATGGTCATCAACTTACAGTGCCCAAGCTTATCACGATATGAGCGCTCTCCTTTGCCCGCGCCTAAGCCGCCTTGCTTTCGTTCTTCTTTTGTTCCACAATCCGGCCGAAAAGTCAAGGGAAATCAACCAACCGCCACGGAACTCGCCTTACAACCAGTGTGTATGCTATACACATGAACAGCCGCGACGTGATCCGGGCGATCGAGGCGGATGGCCGGCGGCTCAAACGCGTGACGGGCGATCATCACCATTTCAGCCACCCCGAACGGCCGGGCCTGGTGACCGTTCCGCACCCGGTCAAGGACGTCAAAATCGGCACGCTCAAGAGCATCGAGCGGCAATCGGGCGTCAAGCTCAGGAGATAAGCATGGCGATCATCTATTTTCCCGCCATTGTCGAGACCGGCGATTTTCCCGGTTACAGCGTCTTCTTTCCCGACCTTCCGGGTCTGGCGAGCGCCGGCGAGAGCACGCAAGAGGCGGCGCACAATGCGGAGGAAGCCCTGCGCGGCCATCTCGAGCTGATGGTCGAGGACGGCATGGCCATTCCCGAACCCAGCGCGCTCGACCGGATCGAGCATGATCCCGAGGTGCGCGAGGCGGCCCGCATTCTGGTACGCGCTGTCGTGCCGTCCGAGCGCGTGCTGCGCGTCAATGTGACGCTGCCGGAAGACCTCGTGCAGCGGATCGACGAGCGCACCAACAACCGCTCGCGCTTTCTCGCGGAGGCGGCGGAGAAATTGTTGGAGCGGAAGCGGGCGTGATCGTGCGCCGCTATCCGAAGGCAATGCCGCCCAAAAACATAATGGTGCCGCAAACTATTGGACCTGCAGCGACGACTCGTGCGGTGTCGCGCATTACCCACAGGAATTGCATCATGTTGTCCACAGACTGCGCCCGCACCAATGAATCATTGTGCGAGTCGAGCTTTCTGCATTGGCC
>JAGWON010000012.1 GCA_028871055.1 Alphaproteobacteria bacterium | reverse complement strand
CTAGAGCAGAATCCGATCAGGTTGGCGCATATCCTGAGTTTCTGAAGTAGTTTGGGAATTCGCTCGAGGCGAAGGTGTCGAGCGCGTTTCCGATCCGGTCATAGAGAGCGGGAATAGTGCGTTCCTTGTGCTTTCGCAGGTACGACTTGAGCTTGGCGAAGCTCTGCTCGATCGGATTGAGGTCGGGGCTGTACGGCGGCAGATAGCGCAATGTGGCACCGGCCGCTTCAATGATCTCGCGCACCTCGTCGCGCTTGTGAGCGGGCAGATTGTCGACGATGACGATGTCGCCCCGCCTGAGGGTCGGAATCAGGCATTGCCGCAAGTAATCGGTGAAGATCGCCCCGTTCATCGGACAATCGATGACGAAGGGGGCGGTGAGACCATCCAGCCGAAGTCCGGCCACAAAGGTCACCGTCTTCCAGTGACCCCAGGGAATGCGGCTAACGACCCGGCGGCCGCGCTTGGCCCGTCCGTAAAGACGCGCCATCCGGGTCGATGCCCCGGTCTCATCGATGAAGACGAGCTTGGCCGGGTCGAGCCTGGCCTGCTCATCCTTCCATTGCCGGCGCGCCTCGGCCACGTCAGGCCGCTCTTGCTCGGCTGCATGCACGCTTTTTTTGAACGTCATGTCCGCGCGCGCGAAGAAACGGCACGCCGTTCCGTGGCCGACAACGACCCCGCGGTCCCTTAGCTCGCTGCGCAGTTCTTCCACAGTCAGATCGGGCTCCGCCGCGATGCGTTCGAGAATCCAGACCCGCTCCCCGGTCAGCCGCGAGCGATGATCGCCCCCCATCGGCTTCGCCGCAACGCTGCCCGTCTCGCGCAAACGCCGCACCCACCGAATGACTGTGCTGATCCCCACGTCGAACACGCCGGCCGCCTGCCGCCGCGACAGGCCGCCTCCAACTGCCGCGACAACGCGCTCGCGCAAGTCTTCTGAATAGGGCTTCGCCATCCATGCTGGCCTCCTTCTCCAGTCGCCAGCTTGAATCATGATTTGCCCTACTTTGGGAATCCCCAATCTGATTCAGTCAGATCGGACAATGCTCTAGGTTCGAGCTTCGCGTTCGGGTGGCACGCGATTCATCAACCGCAGGAAGCTGATTGCAGCGGCGCCGGCGGCGAAGCCGGCGCCGAGCAGAATAGCGAAGTTGGCGCCGCGACTGACGGCGAGCCCGAAGATCAGGGCCACGCATGCGGTTCCGGTGGTCTGGCCGAGGAGGCGTGCGGTCGAGATGATCGCTCCGGCGCTGCCGCTGCGCTCGCGCGGCGTCGACGCAATGATAGCGCGGTTGTTGGGCGACTGGAAAAATCCGAAGCCGAAGCCGCACACCACCATGCGCCATACGACATCGAGTACCGCTGGATGCGGTTGGAGCCGGGCCATCATCGCAAGGCCAACCGCCATGATCGCAAGCCCGATCCCTCCCATGAGGCCGACCGGCAAGCGGTCGGAAAGCCGCCCGGCAATCGGCGCGACCACGGCGATGGTCAGCGGCCAGGGCGTGATCAGGAGGCCGGTCTGCACGTCGCTCAAGCCGAGGGCGTGCTCGAAATAGAATGGCATCGAGACGAGCGCAAGCGCCTGCGCGATAAAGGAGCAGATCGAGGTGATGACCGACAACGTGAAAATCGGCCGCGCGAACAAGGTCACCGGCAGCATGGGGAAGGGGATCAGCGTCTGCCGCCACGCGAACAGCGCGCCGAAGATCAGCGCAGCGGCAAACTCACCACCGATGAACAAGAATTTCTCGCCATGGCCGAGGCCGTCGATCGCGGTAATGAGCAGGCCGAACGCAAGTGCGCTCAGCAGCGCGCTCCAATAATCGAAGTGCTGCGGCGCCCGGCGGCTTGGCGGCAGCGATCTGACGGCGAGCGCGAGAGCCACGAGGCCGAGCGGCACGTTGATCATGAACAGCCATCGCCACGAGGCGATGGCGAGGATGCCGCCGGCGACCGTCGGACCGGCGGCGGCCGATGTCGCGATCACGAAGGCATTGATGCCGAGGCCGCGACCCAGCATGGCGCGCGGATAGGTCGCGCGCAGTAGGGCCGCATTGACGCTGAATAGGCAGGCGGCTCCAACACCCTGCAATGCGCGCACCATCGCCAACATCGGCAACGAGAACGATATTGCGCACAGCAAAGACGTGACCGTGAAAATCGACAATCCGGCCATGTAGACGCGGCGATAGCCGTGGATGTCGCCGATCGAAGCAAGCGGAAGTACCAGCAGCATGACTGCCAGTTGGTAGGCATTGACCACCCACACCGACGAAGCCGCGCTCGCATGCAGGTTCTCGGCGATGGTCGGCAGCGCGACGTTGGCGATCGTGGTATCAAGCATCGACATCGAGACCGCGACGGCGATCGTCACGATCGACCATAGCCGCTGCGGCCATGGCAGGCCGTCTGCCGTGTCGATGGGCTGGGCGATTGCGCTGGTCACGCTTGAGATCGTCTTTCCACCGAACAATCTAAACCGAATTCTAATCCTGCGGGTCAATACGGTTCAGAGCCGACAGGTCGCTTCATCGAGGAGATTCTGCCGGTGACCGCCAGCTATCGTGATTACGTTGTTGGCGTCTACGTCGAAATGACGCAAAGCCGGCGTCCGATGTACACGAATTATTTAACGCGCGACGGGCGGAGCGTGCGGATGCGGACGAGGCGCGTGAGTCTGGCCCTGTCCGGCGACGGCGCCGACGTGGACACAATTCTCGCGGGCCATATCTTCGAATATCCGCGCGGGCGCGACCCATCCTTCCCTGCAGTTGACGGCCTGCGTGAGGCGACACGCGCCTACCTTGAGGAGGCACCGGCCTGACGGCGGACGCTTTCGGCCGTGCGCCGTGCGCGGCCGAGCCGATTGTCTTGGCCACTTTCCTGACGCTAGAGTACCCGCGGGCGGAAGGGCCGCATGCAGCGGCCCGCGAGGGAGGACGGGCTGATGCAGAAGATGATAGGGCGGGCGGCTCAGGGGCTGTTCATTGCTTGCACGGTGTTCGCCGCAATGACGACGCGCGGCAGCGCCGAGGAGCTCAAAAACTGGCGGCATGGTATTCTTCAGGCCAAGAGCGATGCCGGCATCCTGATGATGGTAACGCAGCACGATTTCGCGGCGCGCCACGGCCTCAAGATTGAGATTATCCAGTTCAAAAGTGACGTCCCCGAGGTTCAGGCGGCGATCGCCGGCGAGATCGACAGCTTCGAAGGTGGCGTGCCGAGCGCCATCAGTGCCGACGCCCACGGCGCCAATGTCCAGGTCCTTGGGTGCCATTGGCCGGGCCTGCCGCACGGTATCTTCACCAAGGCGAGCGTCAAATCAATCGCCGAGCTGAAGGGCAGGACATTCGCGATTTCGTCGCCGGGCGCCATGCCCGATACGCTCGTGCGCACCGTGCTCGCGAAGTACCGCATCAAGCCGAGCGAGGTGTATTTCGCCAATCTTGGCGGCGATCTCGATCGCTATAAGGCGCTTCAAGCGGGCGTCGTCGATGCGGCGGTGGTCTCCGGCGAGTACGAGCCGATCGCGAAGAAAGCAGGCTTGAGGCTCCTCGTGCGCGGCAGCGACGTGCTGCCTAATTTCATGCGCATCTGCATCGAAACTTCGGACAAAGTGCTCGAGCAGAAGCGTGATCTGGCGGCGGATTTTCTCGCGGCCGAGATGGATGCCTTGCGCTACGCATTGTCGCACAAAGACGAAGTGATCGCGCTGACCCGCCAGATTACTGGCGCGAAGTCGGATGATCCGCGGCCCGGCTATATTTTCGATCAGGCGAAGGATGGTGGCGTCGATCCGACGATTGCAATTCCGATGAAGAAGCTCGAGTGGATGCAACGGCAAATGCTGGCGGCGGGCAAAATCGTCAAGCCGATCGATTTGACGAAATACGTGGCGCCCGACGTGCGTAGGAAGGCCCTGAGCCTCGTCCGGCAATGAGCACCGAGTGGTGAACGCGGAAAGCGCGAAGACGATACCGGTCGCGGCGGCTTCGGCCGAAGCGGAGTCGCAACCGCGTCGCGTCATGCCGCGGTGGGCAATCACGCTGCTCTCGCTGATGGTGTTCTTAGGCGGCTGGGAGTTCTTCGGCCGGGACATCAATCCCGTTTTCGGTTCCTATCCGAGCGCCATCGTCGCGGCGTTTTGGGACATGACTCGGTCGGGCGAACTCGGACGCGCGCTGGTCCAGAGCCTGCAACCGTTCGCGGCCGGTTACACCTTCGCCATTGCAGTCGGAGTGCCGCTGGGTCTCGTCATTGGCCGCTTCCGATCGGTAGAAGCGGCAATCGGCATCTACGTCACCGCCGGTTACGCCATGCCGCTGATTGCGTTAGTGCCGCTATTGGTGCTGTGGCTCGGTCTTGGCTTCAAGGTCAAGGCGGCAGTCGTACTCCTGATGTCGGTGTTCCCGATTTGCATCAACACCTGGGCCGGCGTTGCTGCCGTACCCAAGAGCCTGATCGACGTCGGTAAATCGTTCGTTGCTTCCGACGCGACGATCGTGCGACGAATCGTGTTGCCGGCGACCTTGCCTTACATCATGGCGGGCATCCGGCTCTCGGTCGGCCGTGCCGTCGTCGCGATGGTGATTGCCGAATTCTTCACCGCGCTCTCGGGTTTAGGTGCGATCATCATCAACTCCGCGAACAACTTCGACACGGCGAAAATGTTCGTGCCGGTGGTCATCCTCATGATTCTCGCAACCGGGCTCAACGGGCTGATCGGCTGGGTCGAGCGCAAGGTTGCTCCATGGCAGGCGGAAATTGCCGGACGCGACAACCCATAAGCCATTGGCGATGACGTCGACGGCCGGCGCCGCACGGTACAAGGTTTTCGTCCTCAATCTCGTGCTTGCGGCGAGGATCGGCGTGCATCCGCATGAAAAGGTTCGGCCGCCGCGCTTGCGCGTCAGCGTCGAGCTCGACATGGCGGGCGATCCGCCGCACCACGACGAGCTCGCTGAAGCTGTCGATTACGAGCGTGTGGTTGCCGACATCCGGCAGCTCGCGGTGGCGCGGCACATTAACCTGGTTGAGACGTTTGCCGACGCCGTGGCGCGGCTTTGCCTGACCGACGCCCGCGTCGTCGGCGTGTGCGTCACGGTCGAGAAGCTTGATGTCTATCCCGATGCCGAAAGTGTCGGCATAACGCTCGAACGACGCCGCGCGGATTAGCTTACGACGCACTGTCGAGGGCCTCGGTCAGCGCGATTGCAGCACGGGTTTCGGCGACGTCGTGCACGCGCAAAATCTGTACGCCATGCCGAACGGCATGAATGGCAACCGCTAATGATCCCGGCAAGCGATCGCGCGCCTCCATGCCAAGAAACGATTTTCGCGACGCGCCGATCAGAATGCCGGTGCCCAGCGCATGGAATAGCGCGATATGAGCGAGAATTTCGAGATTATGCGCTTTGGTTTTGCCGAAGCCGATTCCGGGATCGATGACGATGGCATCGCGGGCAATGCCGGCGGCGATGCAGGCGCCAATGCGCGCCTCGAGATATTCGATGATATCGAGCGAAGGAAGGTCATATTGCGGAGCATGTTGCATTGTTGCCGGTTCGCCCTGCATGTGCATCAACACGATCGGCGCCTTCGCCTTTGCCGCGACCGCGAGGCTGCCAGGATGCAATAATGCGCTGGTGTCGTTGATGATGCGCCCGCCTGCCTCAAGTGCCCGCGCCATCACCTTTGGGTGCCGCGTGTCGACGGAAATTGCTGCACCCGTTGCGGCCAGCGCGCGCACCACCGGTTCGATCCGGCCGATCTCGTCTTCCGGCGTGATCGGCGCCGCTCCGGGCCGTGTCGATTCGCCGCCGACGTCGATAATGTCCGCGCCAGCCTCGACCAGTGCGCGGCCATGCGCGATAGCGCGCTCCGGGTCGAGGAAGCGACCGCCGTCGGAAAAGCTGTCGGGCGTGACGTTGAGGATCCCCATGATCCGCGGCCGATCGAGCGTGAAGCCGGCCCAGTTTGGTCGCGGCCGCGAGAGCTGGTGGAGCGCGGACTCGATCTTCGCACGGAGCGCGGGCTCGCCTTTGAACGCGTGCATGAGTGCGTGGAGGGGAGTCACCGTCGTGACAATCGCATCGGCCGCGCGCGATACGACTTCGACGGCATCGAAAGCGAGCGCGGTGCCGGCGAGTTTCAGGGCGACGCCGCGCTCGACTGCCAGCCGAGCGACGGCGCCGGTCATGATCCCGAGCGGCCGCAGCCACAGCGGGCCTGTCGCCGCGCCGCTCAGTAGGCTCGGCAGATCGATGGCCACGGAGTGGTCGGGCGACATGGCGTGAACGACTGGCATCGCGCCGGCATTTTGCCACCGCGGGTGCGGGGCCGGATATTGCTCCGGTGCGTTTCCACGCATATATAACGCACAGGACGCCGATATCGGCGTCTCCTCCCTACACTTGGGCCGCGGCAACGCGGCCCATTTTTTATGCCGCGCCCGCGCAATTCTGCGGGTTCTGTTTTGCTGTCGTTAATATCTATTAATGAAATCGATATGAATCCATAACAAATCACATTTGTTAAGCAAATATTGGGTAGACGTACCAATTTTTATAGAATATATTCCAACCAGAGCTCATGTTATTGTTAACCATTACTTGTAAGTGCTTTTAACATATCTGTCTAATATTTTGTCATATTAATTAATACTGGTTAACGACGTCCGGCTCACCAACGGGCCGGGCGAAACGAAAATGGTCGGGGACGATGGTTCTGAGGACTGCGACGAGCAAGCGGGGTTGGGCGCTGAGCGCCGGTATGGCGCTGGCGGCGATTCTGGTTGCCGGGGGCGCGCAAGCGCAAAGCCTGAGCGATACCGTCCGGATGACCGTGCAGACCAACCCCAGAATCCTCTCCATGGAGCACAATCGCTCTGAGGTTGACTCCGAATTGCGGCGTGCGCGCAGCCTCTATCTGCCGCAGGTCGACATGCGAGCCTCGCTCGGTCCCGAATACACCGAGAACGTCTTCACGCCCCCCGGCAGCAACGGCGAGCACATTCGCCAGGAGCTGTCGGCGGTCCTGACGCAGAAGATCTACGATGGCGGGGCCACGACGGCCGAAGTGGACCACCAACTGGGCCGCTCGCACTCCGCCGCCTACCGCGTGGCCGAGAACTCGCAATATGTCGGTCTGGATGCAGTCGAGGCGCATCTCGATGTCGTCCGACTGCGCCGCATCCTGAGCTTTGCCGACAAGAATGTGCAGGCGCATGCCGATATCGTGCAACGCGTCCAGGCGCGTAGCTCGGGCGGCGCCGGCACCGCGGCAAGTCTGTCGCAGGCGCTGGCGCGCTACGAGCAGGCGCAGGCCGAACGCGATCAAATCCGGGGCAATCTGGCCGATGCCGAAGCGCGCTATCTCACCATCGTCGGCCAAGCGCCCGGGACGCTCGAAGATCCATCGGTGCCGGTCGGTCTGTTGCCGACCGACGTCGAATCCAGCATTCGCATCATGCGCGGCGCCAATCCAACGGTGAAGGCGCGTGAAGCCGATATCGATTCAGCCAAGGCGGCGGTCGAGTTGGCGGATTCGCGCTTCGACCCCAAGATCAATCTCGAAGTCGGTGGCGATCACAATCACAACGTCGGTGGCGTTCCGGGCCGCGACAACGAGGCACGCGCGCTGATCGTGCTGCACTGGAATCTCTACGCCGGCGGCGCCGACATCCACAACCGCGAGGCTGCCTATGCGCAAGTCGAGCAAGCCCGTACCGATCGGCTCGAAGCTCTGCGCAAGTCCGAGCAAGATCTACGTCAGGCCTGGGCGGCCTATGAGGCGGCACAGCGGCGCGTGCCTCTGCTGGCCAGCTCGGCGCAACACGACAGCGAAGTGCGGACCGCCTATGACCAGCAATATCAATTGAGCCAACGCAGCCTGCTCGACCTGCTGGACGCCCAGAACGACTTCTTTCAGGCGCAGATCAATGCCGAGAATGCACGCAGCCAAGCGGTGTTCCAGGGCTACAAGATCCTCGCCATTCAGGGTGACCTGCTGCAGGCGCTCAATGTCCAGCCGCCGCCTCAAGCCGATCCGAACCATCCGACCCCGCGTCCGATCCGTCCCGAGGGCACCTGAACGACAAGCCGGCCGCACCCGCAGCGCGGCGGCGCAGGATGAGGCGTTCACCAAATGACCATTAATATCGACGAGGCCATTCTTGCTCAGCGCGCCGCGCCGCGCCGCGCGATGGCGGCGGCAGCGCCGCACGATCCGCTCTTACTGTCGCTGTCGATCCTCGCCGGCCTGTTCGAACGTCCGATCTCCGCCGAAGCGTTGCGCGCCGGCTTGCCGGTTTTGGACCAGCGGCTGTCGCCCGAGATGATCGTGCGCGCGGCGCAGCGCGCCGGCATCACCGCCGCCTGGCGGCGTCGCGCGCTCGGCGAGATCGCCCCCGCCAATCTGCCCTGCGTGCTGATGCTCCATGGCGGCGGCGGCTGCGTCCTCGCGGGGCTCGATGGCGGCGACGCAACGATCATTTTACCCGGCACCGCGGGCGAGCCAATCCGCTTGCCGTTGCACGAGATCGAGGACCTCTATGCCGGCTACGCATTGTTTGCCCGCGCCGACTATCGTTTCGACGCGCGGACCGACGATGTTGCGCCGGGCACCGCGGAATCATGGTTCTGGGGCACGCTCAAGCGGTTCTGGAAAGTGTATGCCCATGCCGCGATCGCTTCGATCGTCATCAACTTGCTGACGATCGCCAGTCCGCTCTTTGTCATGAACGTGTACGACCGTGTCGTGCCGAACAATGCGGTGGCGACACTTTGGGTCCTGGCGAGCGGCGTGCTTGTCGTCTTCGGATTCGATTTCGTCCTGCGCACGGCGCGCAGCTATTTCGTCGACAGCGCCGGTAAGAACGCCGACATCGTTCTGGCAAGCCGTATCTTCGCCCATGTCCTCGGCATGCGCTACGACGCGCGGCCGGCTTCGGTCGGCGCACTTGCCGCCAATCTGCGCGAATTCGAGACCCTCCGGGAGCTGGTGACCTCGTCGACGGTGATGGCGATCGCGGATTTGCCGTTCGCGGCCCTGTTCATCGTGATCATTGCGCTGGTGGCCGGCCCTCTCGTCGCCCTGGTGCCGTTGCTGGCCGTCCCGGTTCTGCTGGGCGTCGGCTTCCTGCTGCAGCTTTCGCTTCGTGGCGTGATCAGCCACACCATGCGTGAAGGCTTTCAGAAGCACGCTATTCTGGTGGAATCACTCGAAGGCCTCGACACCATCAAGATCGCCGGAGCCGAAGGACGTGCCCAGCGCCTGTGGGAACGCTTCGTCGGCGCGACCGCGCGTACCGCCATGAAAGCGCGCTTCTTGTCGACGATCGGCGTCAATGCCGCCGTTCTGGTGCAGAACATGGTGTATGTTCTCGTCGTTGTGGTCGGCGTGTTCGAGATCGCCAGAGGCGATCTCACCGTCGGCGCGCTAGTTGCGGCCTCGCTCCTCGCATCGCGCGCGATGTCGCCGCTATCACAGATCGCGGCCTTGCTGGTCAAGATCCACCAATCGACGGTATCGCTGGGCGCGCTCAACAAAGTGATGAGCCTTCCGCTCGAGCGGCCGGCAGGCAAGAGCTTCCTTCACCGGCCGCGCCTTGAAGGCGCGATCGAGTTCCGCGGCGTCAACTTCGCCTATCCGGGCCACGACCAGACCGCGCTGCATGGCGTGTCGTTCCGCATTCAGCCGGGCGAGAAGGTCGGCATCATCGGCCGCATCGGCTCAGGCAAGAGCACGCTCGCCCGCCTGCTCGCCGGTCTCTATCAGCCCAGCACGGGTGCGATTCTGCTCGACGGCACCGATCTGCGCCAGATCGACCCCGCCGATTTGCGGCGTAACCTCGGCTATGTGCCGCAGGATGCCTTTCTGTTCTTCGGCTCGGTCAAGGACAATATCGCACTCGCGGCGCCGCACGCCAACCACCGCGCCGTTCTTGAAGCCGCGACCATCGCCGGCGTCGACGACTTCGTAAAACGCCATCCCGAAGGTTTCGACATGCAGGTCGGCGAGCACGGCCGATACCTGTCCGGTGGCCAGCGCGAAGCCGTCACCATTGCGCGCGCGCTGCTCTTCGATCCGCCGATCCTGTTGATGGACGAGCCGACCGGTGCCATGGACAATACCGCAGAAAACAAGCTCCGCGCGCGGCTGCTGCCGGTTCTCTCCCACAAGACGCTGCTTCTGGTCACGCATCGCACGTCGATGCTGCCTTTGGTGGATCGACTGATCGTCATGGATAGCGGCCAGATCGTTGCCGATGGGCCGAAGGACAAAGTCTTGCAGAAGCTTTCCGAAGGCGGCTTGCGCGTTGCCGCCGGAGGCGCGTGATGAGCCTCATTCAAAAGATCGACGGCGATTTTCTGCCCGACGTGGAGCTCGCGCTTCGGGGGCAGGTCCACCGCTTCGCTTATCTGCTGACGATGTGTGTCATCGCGTTTTTTGTGGTCTTCGTCGTCTGGGGAAACTTTGCGACGCTCGACGAGGTCACGCGCGGCGCCGCGCGCGTGGTCCCGTCTCAGCGGGTCCAGATCATCCAGAACTTGGAGGGCGGGATCCTGTCCGAGATGCTGGTACACGATGGCCAGATCGTGCAGAAGGGCGATGTGCTGTTGCGCATCGCCAATAGCACCGCAGAGGCTGCCTACCGCGACAGCCGCTTCCAGGAGTTGACGCTCAAGGCGATGATGGCGCGGTTGACGGCTGAAACCGAAGACAAAGCGCCAGTCGTTCCGGCCGATGTCGAGAAGGAAGCGCCGCAGATCGTCAGCAGCGAGCGTGCGCTCTACAACACCCAGATCGCCCAGCTTAAAACCGCGGTCGGCGTTCTCCAGGACCAGCTCACGCAACGCCAGCAGAACATCGCCGAGCTCAAGACCCGGCAGGAAGCGCTGTCGCGGTCGCTTACGCTCGCAAAGAAGGCTCGCGATATCACGGCGCCGCTGATCGCGAAGGGCGCTGCCGCGCAACTCGATCTGGTCAAGATCGAACAGCAGGTGAGCGACCTCGAGGGTCAGTTGGCGGAAACGCAGGCCCAACTGCCCCGCGCCCAAGCCGCGCGCGACGAAGCGCAACGCCGCATCCAAGAGAAGATCGACGGATTCCATGCCGATGCGCGCGCGGAGCTAAACCGGCACTCGGCAGAGCTCCAGGCCCTGACCCAAAAAGCATTCGCCGAGAAGGACCGGGTGCAACGGACTGAAGTTCGCTCGCCGGTGCGCGGAGTCATCAAGGACATCAAAATCAACACCATCGGTGCCGCGATCCAGCCGGGTCAGGATCTGGTCGAGATCGTGCCGCTCGACGATACGTTGTTGGTCGAAGCAAAGATTCGCCCGTCCGACGTCGCTTTTCTGCATCCAGGGCAGAACGCGATGGTCAAGATCACCGCCTACGACTTTGCGGTCTATGGCGGCCTCAAGGCACAGCTCGAGCGCATCAGCGCGGACAGCATCAACGAGCAGACCGGCGATCGTTCACAGACGTTCTTCCGCGTCATGCTGCGTACCGACAAGAACTATCTCAGCACGCCAGAGCATCCACTGCCGATCATGCCCGGCATGACCGCGCAGGTCGAGATCCTGACCGGGCATCGGACGGTGCTGGACTATCTCCTGAAGCCCATCCTCGACGCCAAGGATCATGCTCTCACTGAGCGCTAAGCTCAGTGCCTTAACGCTTCGCTAACCAAGGCCGCCGATGATCCCGCCATGGATCATCCCTGGGCACTCGCCCGTCTCGGCCTCGGCGGCGAGGCTGCGCTGGCGGTCTACGTCGTGCCGCTGGTCATGGCGGGCGTCAGCGACTTTCGGACGCTGCGCATACCCAATTGGCTCACGGGCGCGCTTGCGCTCGCGTTTCCGATCGGCGCGCTCGCCGCGGGGCAGCCGGTCGACTGGTTGTCGCACGTCGTCGCCGGCGTTGCCGTCTTCGTTGTTGCCGCGGTGCTGTTCGCCCTCCGCTTGATGGGCGGTGGCGACGTCAAGCTGCTGGCCGCCACGGCACTTTGGATAGGCTTGGGGCAGCTTTTGCCGTTCTTGGTGCTGGTCGCACTGGTCGGCGGCGTATTCGCAATCGTGTGCGTGGTGCTGCGGCATCCTTTCGTGCAAGCCACGATCCTGGCAACGCTGCGCCGTCTGCCGGCATTCGCGCACAAGAACCTGCCGATCCCCTACGGCATTCCGATCGCTGTCGCCGGCGTCCTGATGGCGCCGATGCTGCCAATCTTCGGCTGACGTTCGTTCAGGCGTCGTTCGTCACGATCAGCCGGTGCGTCGACGGGTAGAACACCGTCACACCACCGTCGAAGGTGCAATAGGCAAAGCCCGAGACATCGAGGCCCGTGGCGGTCACGTGCGCATCTGCGACACCCTGCGCAGCGATCGCGTCCGGCGTTACCACGGCGATGTCGTGGCCGCTAGCGTCGAGAATTACGATTTCGTTGTGTGCATCGGGAATGAGATCATCGAGGGTCAACGTCAGCGTCTCGGTCCCGCCCGAAGCGCCGGCGTCGGCCGATAGAAAGGCATGTTCGACGTTGCCCAGCGCGATCGGCTCGTCACCGGCGGTAATGCCCGTAACACGGATTCCGGCACCCATCCTCGGCCGTCCTCCTGTGATGGTTAACGACGCCAGACTGGCACGGCGAAATTAACCGCACAAAAGGAATTCTGCGGAATCCTATACACCCCGGTGTGATGTCAGGCGGCGACGGTATGGTGCAGGACGAGATCGTGATGGGCGGGCGCGACGGCGGCATGCCGCAGCAGCGGATACTCCAGGCTGCCGGTCGCCGCTATTCGTTGCGGCTCGAAGCCGGTTACTGGCAGACGCTGGAAACGATCGCCGCCCGCCGTCGCATCCGGCTCAATCGTCTGGTTGCCGAGATCGCCGCCGGCGCTGGCGGCGCCAACCTCGCCTCCCACCTCCGCGTCTTCTGTCTCGAAGAATTGCGCGGCATGACGCTGTCGCGCGAGCTCGCAGCCGAGCATACGAGCGTCTTGGCCCTCGTCCAGAGCGCACCGACACCCGCGCTCGCCGCCGATGCCGAGCAGCGGATCGTTGCCGCCAATGCACCGTTCACGGAATGGCTGGGACTGGCGCCGGAGCAGGTGGTGGGCACACCGCTGCTACGGCATTTCCGATTCCGTTGCCGGCCAGGGCTGGCTGTCGACGCGCTCTGGGCGGAACTTGGCGGTACGTGGATCACCGCCGAAAGCGCACGCATGATCCATATCGCACCCGGTCGTGTGCTCGCGGCTAACGCGCGTCTCGTGCCGGTCAGCGCGACAGGCGGTCGGCCGCTGTGTCTGGTCTGGATCGTGAAATAGCGCCGCAAGTTTTAGCCGTCTGCCGCGCGACAGCGCCGCCGATTTAGCGCGGTGTTAAGCTCCGCATCTCTAGCGTCGACCTCGGGTTTACGAGCCGAGGTGCGACATGCGCGCGCGAAGGGGCTGGCGTTATTGCTCGGCGCGATGCTGAGCCTGAATCCTCCGACTCACGTTCCAGCCGAAGAGCTTGCTGCTTTGTCGCCGGCGACGGCGCCGATCCAACACTCGCCGGCGATACCGATGTTCGGCGATCGCCAAATTCATTGCTCGCAAATTGGGGCGATCCGTCGTTATGGGAACACCCTTCGAATTCCTGCGCCGCGACGGCCAGTGCCAGGATTACGCGATCACGAAATTTCTGCTCTTGCGTGAACTCGGCGTTTCTAACAATGCAATGCCGCTCGTCGTGCTGCGCGACATTCGGCGTCAAGTCGATCATGCGGTGCTCGTCGTCACCGTGTCGGGCACGCGCTGATGCTCGACAATCTGGCGCCGCGTGTCGTCTCGGCCGCGGCAAATCCCAACTACCGGGCGTACTACTCGATTAACGAAACCGGTTGGTGGCTGCATCTGCCCACCCCGCTAATGCCGGCATCGCCCGACCGGCAAGTCGCAAGCCGGTAAAGGGATTTCAGTACGGTTGCCCAGCGCCATCGCTTTACAGTTGTAAAGTTTCCAGACTATCGGGTCGGCGAAATGGATTTGGCGGCCGAATAGGCTTGCCTAACTGCCGGTAAATCCGTTAGGTTTTCTGCGGCGAATGGCTGCGGGTTCCAACCACGACCCGCTCGCGTCAAGCCGGCGACCAGGCCGGCGGACATGGATGGCAAGCGCCGTCACTCCATTCGGTGAACCGCGCGTCCGGCAAGGCGCCGGTTCGACATGGTGCAATCTCCGAGAGGGGCCGGCACCACCGAATTCGTTCATTCGGTCTAACGGGGGGCCTTTGGTCGGTGGGCTGCGTGATTTAGGGGGACGTCTGTTTCCCGAGCGCCAGATTTTACTACGCTCGACAGAACGCGTCCGTTTGGTTCTGCTGCCGAGTTGGCTGCAGGCGATGATCGTCATCGCGTGCATCGGCACGTTTGGCGGCGTCAGCTATTTGGCCGTCGGCTATTTTGCGATGCATCGCGCGCTCGATCAGGTCGGCGCCGCGCCGCGGCGCAGTCACGTCGCCACCGATGCCGTGAATGCTCCGGCGGCACCAAGCGACAACGCGCTCGCTGCGCTCAACCAACAACTCGCTGCCGTCAACGCGCAATACACGGTGCTCAAGCAGCGCTATGACGCGGCCGTTGCCAACCAATCGACCAGTGAAACCGCAACCGACCAGGCGCAACAGGATTTGCAGCAGAAACTCGATTCAGCCGAGCAACAGCTCGCTGCCAATAACGGCAACGTCGCCCAGCTCAAGAGGTCGATCGACGATCTGCGCGCCCATCTGAAACAGGCGGAGCAGGCGCGTGTCGCCGAGAAGGCGCGCGCGCACCAGCTCGAAGTCGATATGCAGACGCTGACCGCTCGGGCCAATCTCCTGAAGGCGATTGTCGATAGCAAGGACGAGCAACTCGCGAAACTGCGCTCGCAGCTTGCCAAGCCGGGTGAGCAGCTCGGCGCCGCTCCGTCTACCGCGCCGGGTGCCAGCGCACCGGCGGCGAAGCCCGCAGTGACATCGGGGGCGGTCGATCCGCAAAAGCACAGCGCGCTCGTTCCCGACGCACTCGTCAACAATCCCGGCACAGTCGAGCCGGCGCCGCAAGTAGCGCAACTTGGGCCAGATCGCGGCGACCATCGGCCGACGAGTGAACTCGAGCGTGTCCTGGCCTCGACAGGCGTCGACATCGACAAGCTTCTGCGTCGTATCAGCCCCAGCGTAGCGACCGGGGCGAGCGGCGGTCCATTCGTGGCGCTCGACAGCATGCGCAGCAACGCGCTCGAGCGGCGCCGCGTCGCCGCGCTGCTCAAGGTCGCAAAGCTGCTGCCATTGCGGCCGCCTCTCGGTGTGCGCTACGAGATCGGTAGCCCCTTCGGCCCGCGGTTCGATCCGTTCAATCATCGCGCCGCGTTCCATACCGGCATCGATCTCGACGCATCCTATCGCGCGCCGGTATACAGTACCGCACCCGGCGTCGTCATCTTCACCGGCTGGAAAGAGGGTTACGGGCGCACGGTCGAGGTCGATCATGGCCATGGCATCGTGACCCTTTATGCCCATCTTCACCGTATCATGGCTGCCCGCGGCGAACGCGTTGCCGCGCACGTCGAAATCGGCCAGTTGGGCAGCACCGGACGCAGCACTGGTCCGCATCTCCACTATGAAATTCGGCTCGACGGCAGGCCCGTCAACCCTGAGAAGTTTCTGGAGGCTGGCAAGAATGTGGTTCGGGCGAGCGCGCACTAAGCCGGTCGGCCAATTTGCCGGCGCGAGCGACAGCGGCCGGCGTTCGGTGCCGTCGATCCTCAGTGCTGGCCTCAAGCTCGAGGGTGACATCGTCAGCGACGGTGAGGTCCACGTGCTGGGCCACCATTCGGGCAACATCGTCGCGCGCAAGGTCACGATCGGCGAGGGCGGCACTGTTACCGGTACCGTCGAGGCTGAAAACGTCGTGATCAACGGCGCGCTGTCGGGTCGTTTGTCGGCAACCGCCGTCGTCCTCGGCCGCGCCGCTTCGGTCACGGCCGACATCGTTTACGTACAGATGCGGGTCGAGCCAGGCGCGTCATACGAAGGCTATAGCCGCCGCGTCGAAGCCATCGACACCTTTGTGGCGGATCAGATGCAGCTTTCGCCACCGTTGCGGCAGCAGATCGAACGGCTGCGCACGCCGCACAGCGAGGTCGCCGGAAACGCCGATTAGCTAGCCGGTGCCGCGCACGCGAGCGCTGCAGCGAACAACTCTCGGTCGACATTGCCGCCCGAGGCGATGACCGCCACGGTTTTGCCGGCGCAATCGAGCTTACCGGACAGAATTGCCGCTAGAGCGGCAGCACCGCCTGGCTCCAAGACCAGCTTGAGGTCTGCGAACGCCGCCGCCATAGCACGGCGGACATCGTCGTCACCAACCGTCAGACTGCCGGCGAGATGGCGGCGCGCAATGGCGAAAGGCAGAACGCCGGGCATAGGCGCGAGCAGGCTGTCGCAAATCGACCGTGCTGCGGCTTCATTCGCGATGCGTAAGCCGGCCGCTAGCGAGCGGCGCAAGTCGTCAAGAGATTCGGGCTCGGCGGCATAGACCCGGGTTGCCGGGCTCAGAGCCGCAAGCGCGAGCGCGATGCCGCCGACGAGACCGCCGCCGCTGCACGGCGCGATCACGACGTCGAGCGCAATGCCGAGCGCCGTGGCCTGACGCGCGAGTTCGAGTCCGACCGTGCCCTGACCGGCGATGATACGGACATCGTCGAAAGGCGGAACCAGCGTTGCGCCCTCGCGCCGGGCGATGCTGTCGGCGATCGCTTCCCGGCTGTCGCGATGACGGTCGTAAGGCACGATCGTGGCGCCATAGGCGCGGGTGTTCGCGGTCTTGATCGCGGGCGCATCCGCCGGCATGACAATCGTCGCCGGTATCTTTAGGAGCTGTGCCGCCGCGGCAACCCCTTGTGCGTGGTTGCCCGAAGAGAAGGCGACGACGCCGCGCTTTCGCGCGTCCGGCGAGAGCGAGAGCAGCGTGTTGAGCGCACCGCGGAACTTGAACGAACCCGTGCGCTGCAGGCTCTCCGCCTTGACCAGAATCCGTGCGCCGATCCGGGCGTCGAGCAGTGGCGACGACAGCAGCGGCGTCGCTACCGCTTGGCCCGCAAGGCGTCGTGCTGCGGTTTCGATCTCCGGGAGACCGGGCAGGCGGGCGGCGCCGTCGTCTGCCATGACTAAAGCCCGAGCAGGGTCGGCAACTCGTCGAGGCGCTTGATCTGGGTGATCGGCTTCGCAGGTAGACGCTCGATTTTCAGGCCGGAACGGTTGACCCAGACGGCATTCATGCCGAAGGCGCTCGCGCCCACGGCGTCCCAACCATTCGACGAGACAAAACAGATACGCGCAGCCGGCACGCCAAGCCGTTCGACCGCAAGCTGGTAGACCGTCGGATGCGGCTTGTAGACTCCGATGTCCTCGACCGACAGGACCGCGTTGAGAAGGTCGCCGAGGCCGGCCGATGTCACCGCGGCGGCCAGCATTTTGGGTGACCCATTGGACAGGATCGCCGCCGGGCGCTTGGCCCGCCTTAACGCGACAAGCGCGAGCTTGGCGTCGGGATAGGCAGACAACACGAGGTATAGCTCGATCAGTTGCGTCTTGAGCGCATCGTCCGAAATGCCGAGCGCGTCCATCGCATGGTCGAGCGCTTCGCCAGTGACCTGCCAAAAATCCGCGTGTTTCCCCATCAGGCTGCGCAGCCACGTGTATTGCAGCTGGGAGGTTCGCCATAGCGTGGCGAGCGCATCGGCCTTGTTTTCCAAAGCATCGGCGCAGCGCTGCGCGGCCGAAGTAACGTCGAACAGCGTGCCGTAGGCGTCGAAGACGCAGGTTTCGGTTCGGGCAAGTTCGGTATGGACCATGTTCAGCGTTTCAGGTCGCTCGCCAAGGTGAAGGTGAACCCGGTTTGGCCGAGGCGGAGGCGATAGATCTGCAGGTTTTCAAGCACGCGCTGCACGTAATTTCGCGTCTCCGCGTAGGGAATGGATTCGATCCAGTCGATCGCGTTCACGCCCGCGGAACGCGGGTCGCCGTAGAGGCTGATCCAGTCCTTCACCCGCGCCGGCCCGGCATTATAGGCGGCGATTGACAGGACATAGGAACCGGAGAAATCCGCCAGCAGGTCATCGAGATAGGCGCGTCCGAGCGTCACATTGTACCGCCGGTCCGTCGTCAGCCGCTTGCGCGAAAACCGGACGTGCAGCGCTTTCGCGATGAGGCTCGCCGTCCGCGGCATGAGCTGCATCAACCCACGTGCGCCGGCGCGGCTAACCGCCTGGTGGTCGAAAGCGCTCTCCTGCCGCGTCATGGCGAGCAGCAGCGGCGTCTCGACTTTCCCGCCTTTCGGCAGCTTGGGGATCGGATAACCTTCGGCGATCAGGTTGACGCCGGCGTAGCTCGCGCGTTTCGCTGCGTCGACTTCCAGGTCTGGGCGCTCGATCTCGCGGGCAAGCAGCGCTGTCAGCATATATTCGCCCGGTGTCGTGGCCAGATCACAAAGGCGCTCAAAGAACGGCTTCACGACTTCGTCAGCACCGACCTCCGCGAGCTCACGCGTCAGCCGCACCAGCTCCCGCCGGTTGAATGTCGCGACGTCCGCGGCCGTGGGCTGAGGCTCCCGCACGAAGCGAGCCGGCGTGACGCGTTGTACTGCAGCAGCGAGTTGGCCATAGTACGTGGTGAAGCGGTCGGCTGCCGTGTCGAACCATGACGCTGCAAGCTCGCGGTAGCCCATTGCCTCGGCAGCCCGACCGGCCCAATAGGCGCCGCGCGCGATGGTAATCGGCAGCGTTCCCGCGCCGTAGAGCCGCACGAAATGGTTGTACGCAACCGCAGGTTCGTTGAGGAAGCGCAACGCAATCCATCCGGCAAGGAATTCAAGCTCGGCGAAGCTCTGGCCGCTGGTCGCATCGTGCTGTTCGGCGATGCGGAACGCGACGTCCTGCCGTCCCATCGCCAATGCGCGGCGCGCCATGATCTGCCGCTCGTTCGCCCATTGTGCGGCATGCGCCGGATCAGGCGGCACAACCACTAGGAGATCGATCGCGGCATCATCCAGGTTCTTGCGTCGACGCCAACGCACCCGGTCATAAAGCAAACCGGTATCGTTACGATACGCCTGCGGTATGAGGTCGACGAGCGAGTCGACATCGCCAGCGGACCTCATCAACGCCAGTCGCGCTTCGGCCACCGCTCGCGGACCCGACGGCACCAGCTGCAGAATACGCTGGGCTGCCGCGACGTGATCGTCCCATAGCAGCCGATCGAGCCGCTTTTCGTGATCTGCGACGCGCAAGATGGCATGGTAACGCTGGAACATCGACCGCTCGTCGAATGGAGACAGGTCGCTGTAAATCCATACGCGGCGAATGAGGTCGTGCGCGGCGTCGGTCCGTCCTGCCGCCGCCCACAGATCGGCCTCACGCAGTTTGCCGGCTGCCGTGATCGGCGGATGGTTTGCGAACCAGTCGGCGAGCACATTGTCGGGCACGCCGTTCGTCGCCGCCTCAGCCGTCCGCTCGAGCGCCTGCCGACCGGGCCAGTCCGGATGCTTCACGATAAATTTTGTGATCTCGCCGAAGCTGGCGCCATCGGCCCCGCGGATCATCGCCAGCCAATGAAGCGCTTCGCGCGGCAGCGGATCGTGCGCCTTCGCGGCATCACGCGCGGCGGCATTCCAGTCGCTCTTCTGTGCGGCCGCGAATGCGGCATGATAGAGTCGTTTGTCGGCGGCGGAGAGCGCCTGGGCACGTGCCACAATTGAGCCCAGCAGCGCGCTCGCCACGACAGCCGCCAGACAGACGCGCAACCGCACCTTCGTAATGCGATCCAATTGGATATCCCCAGGATATATTAGCGACCGGCGCCGCGGCTGTCAGGTACGATGGTCCTGGCGAGGAGCAGTGATTGCCCTGGGGCACCGCCGGGCGCTATTTTGGTCAATGGCGCGGCCGTCTTCCGGCGGCGCCCGCAGGAGGCTGGTATGTTTAAGGGCTCGCTGGTCGCGCTCATCACTCCGTTCCGCAACGGAGCGGTGGATGAGAAAGCGTTCCAGAGCTTCGTCGATTGGCAGGTTGAGCAAGGCACGCACGGCGTGGTGCCCTGCGGGACGACCGGCGAATCGCCGACGCTTTCGCACGCCGAGCACAAGCGAGTGATCGAGCTCTGCGTCGAAGCCGTCAGCGGTCGCGTACCGGTTATCGCCGGCACCGGATCGAATTCGACCGCCGAGGCAATCGAACTGACCCAACACGCCAAGCGGGCGGGAGCGGATGCCGCGCTGGTGGTGACGCCCTATTACAACAAGCCGACCCAGGAAGGTCTGTATCAGCACTATAAAGCGATCAACGACGCAGTCGAGCTGCCGCTGCTGATCTACAATATTCCCGGCCGCTGCGTCATCGATATGAGCGTTGCGACAATGGCGCGACTGGCGAAGTTGCAGAACATCGTCGGCGTCAAGGATGCGACGAACGACTTGGCGCGGCCACTCAAGACGCGCGCGACGTGCGGCGACGCATTCTGCATGCTGTCGGGCGAGGACGCGACGGCGCTGCCCTATTGCGCCAATGGCGGCGACGGCTGCATCTCGGTCACTGCCAACATCGCGCCGAGCACTTGTGCCGAGATGCACGA
Source organism: Alphaproteobacteria bacterium (assembly GCA_028871055.1). Classification (GTDB taxonomy): domain Bacteria; phylum Pseudomonadota; class Alphaproteobacteria; order ATCC43930; family CGMCC-115725; genus REEB95. The sequence goes on along the minus strand of JAGWON010000012.1, from coordinate 89,623 downwards.
GGCGTGGCAGAAGGGCGATACCGCGGCGGCGATGAAGATCAATACGCGGCTGGCCGCCCTGCACGACGCGTTGTTCGTCGAGACGAGCCCTGCGCCAGTCAAGTATGCGGCTTCGCTGCTCGGCAAGTCGTCGCCCGAGGTGCGGCTACCGCTGGTGCCCGCGTCGCCCGAGGCGCAGGTGCGGGTGAAGGACGCGATGCGTTCCGCCGGCCTATTGAACTGAACTGCTCTATGGCGCTGCGTGGCGACGAAAAGTACGTCGCGCAAAACCGGCGTGCCCGTCACGATTACGCGATCCAGGAGACGATCGAGGCAGGGCTTATGCTGACGGGCACCGAGGTCAAGGTGCTGCGCGCGGGCCTCGCCAGCATCGCCGAGGCCTACGCGGCCGAAAAGGACAACGCGATCTATCTACTGAACGCACATTTCCCCGCCTATCCGGCGGCGCGCGTCAATCATGAACCCCGCCGGCCGCGCAAGCTCCTGCTGCGCAAGCGCGAGATCGATCGATTGCTGGGCGCAGTGAAGCGCGAAGGAATCACCCTGGTGCCGTTGTCGATCTATTTCAACGAGCGCGGCCGCGCCAAGCTGGCGCTCGGCATCGCCAAAGGCAAGCGCAAGGCCGACAAGCGTGAGGCGGAAAAGGAGCGCGATTGGCAGCGTTCGCGCGCCCGATTGTTACGAGAGCGCGGCTGAGTTAATCGCTGGCGGTCAGTTCGCGCTCGACCTCATCGAGTTGGTCCTCGCCGAAGACCTTGATGCCGTGGGCCGCAAGCAGCGCGGCGGTACGGCCCTGCCCGGGAATCTGATTCTTGAAGTCGCGGTCGAAGATGAGACGCGAGCCGCAGGACGGGCTTGCCTGCTTGAGGATGGCGAGCGTGATGCCGTGCTTCCAGGCAAGCGCGAGGGCGGCTTGCGCGCCGCGCTCGTATTCGGCGGTGACGTCGGTGCCGATCTCAGTGACGACCCGCCCGTTGGCCGTGTCCACCCGCGCGCGCGGCCGCGGCGTCGGCAGCCCGCCGGTGACTTCGGGACAGATGTGGACGAAGCGGCCTTCGTCGCGCCAACGCCGAAAGCGCGGATCGACGCAGGGCATGTCGCCGTTGTTGTAGCGTACGCGGTAGCCGACTACCGCTTGGCCTAAAAGGCAGGTGCTGACGAGAATTTTCCGCATCGTCCCTTTATGCCAGCGCCAAGTACCGCTTCAAATTTGCGAACACCGCCTCGAACATATCAACGGTCAGCGCCCCGGTGTTGGTATTGTAGCGTGAGCAATGATAGCTGTCGGCGAGCACCGGGCCACCCGGCAACTCGTGGATAGCGCCGTGACCGAACGGATACCGGGCGCGCTTGTGCTCGAGCGCGCCAAGTATCGCCTGATGCGCGATCTGGCCGAGGGCGAGGATCGCCGCAAGCCGCAACATGGCCCTGATCTCGGCGGCAAGAAAGCGGCCGCAGGCGCGGATTTCGTCGGGTTCGGGTTTGTTCGCTGGCGGCACGCAGCGCACGGCATTGGTGATGCGGCAATCGACCAGCGTTAGCCCGTCGTCCGCGCGCCCGGCATATTCGCCGCGCGCGAGGCCGAATTTCTTCAGCGTGCCGTAGAGCAAGACGCCGGCATAATCGCCAGTGAACGGACGCCCGGTTCGATTGGCACCCTTGAGGCCGGGCGCCAAGCCGACGATCAGCAGCCGCGCGCCCAAGTCGCCGAAGGAGGGCACCGGCGCGTTATGCCACGACGGCGCCGCCGCGCGTTGCGCGACGCGAAATGCGGCGAGGCGCGGGCAGAGCGGGCAGTCGAACCCGGGAATGGCCGGGCTTGAAGACGTGCTCACGCCTCGCTGTCGCTCATCTGGTTGATCGACGGACCCTGGCGCGGCGGGACATCCTCGCGATGACGCATGATCTGTGGCGCGAGATCCTGAAGCTCGATGAACATGTCCGCCTGGCGCCGCAACTCGTCGGCCACCATCGGCGGCGCCGAGCGTATGGTCGATACCACCGTGACCCGGACGCCTTTCTTCTGCACCGCGTCGACCAGGCGGCGAAAATCGCCGTCGCCGGAGAACAGCACAATATGGTCGAGATATTGCGCCATCTCCATCACGTCAATGGCGAGCTCGATGTCCATGTTGCCTTTGACTTTGCGGCGTCCCATGGCATCGGTGTATTCCTTGGTCGGCTTGGTCACCATCGTATAGCCGTTGTAGTCGAGCCAGTCGACCAGTGGCCGGAGCGGCGAGTATTCCTGGTCCTCGATCAACGCCGTGTAATAGAACGCGCGAATCAAACGTCCTTTCTCGCCAAACAACTGAAGAAGCCGCTTGTAGTCTATATCGAACCCCAGAGCGCGGGCGGCGGCGTGAAGATTGGCACCGTCGATAAACAATGCAATCCTTTCCTCGGGATAAAACGTCATGTGTGTTAACTCCGCTCAATGACAACAAAACTATGGCGCGCATTTGACCGCCACCCGATTGGGGGCGTCAAGCCGCAACGGCCGGAACGGCGCCGGGGATGATCCTCATCGCTCTGGGCGCCAATCTACCAAGTGAAGTCGGACGGCCGCGCGCGACCCTCGAAGCGGCGATCGCTTCCCTCGCACAGGAAGGCGGCGAGATTGTGGCGCGATCGCGCATTTACCAAAGCGCGCCGGTGCCGAATTCAGATCAACCCAATTACCTCAATGCCGTTGTGGCCATTAAGACGCGGCTCGATCCGGTCTCGTTGCTCGCGCTGCTCAACCGCCTCGAGGTGCGCTTCGGCCGCCAGCGCGGCGAGCCGAATGCGGCGCGCCCACTCGACCTCGACCTGATCGCCTACGACGATGTGATCCGCGACGCGCCGCCGGTTCTGCCGCATCCGCGGATGCATGAGCGTGCCTTCGTGCTGTTGCCGATGGCAGAAATCGCTCCGGGCTGGCGACATCCGCGGCTCGGTCTGGCGATCGAGGAGCTTATTCGCCGCTTGTCTGCGGCCGAACGGGCCGGCGCTAGGCCGGTAATGGCAGGTTGACTTCGAGTCGACCCTGTCCCAAAATTAAGACAATCGATTAGAACACTCTGGAGATCGCGAGGGACCCATGTCGACGTCATCGCCCCGATCCGCCGCCGTGAGCCAAGTTTCTGACATCCCCAGCAGCTATGCCAAGAAAGCGCTGTTCGCCTCGGCCATCGGCTATGCGATGGACGGGTTCGACCTGCTCATCCTCGGCTTCATGCTCGGCGCCATTCGCGGCGAATTGGGTCTTTCCGGTCCTCAAGCGGGGTCGCTTTTCACCTTTACCCTTTTGGGCGCCGTCACCGGCGGCATTCTGTTCGGCATTCTCAGCGATTACTTCGGTCGTGTCCGCGTCCTCACCTGGACCATCCTGTTGTTCGCGGTCTTCACCGGGCTGTGCGCGCTGTCGCAAGGCTACTACGATCTGTTGGCATACCGGACGGTCGCAGGCCTCGGTCTCGGCGGCGAGTTCGGCATCGGCATGGCGCTTGCGGCCGAGGCCTGGCCGGCCTCGAAGCGCGGTCGGGTTTCCGCCTATGTCGGGCTCGGCTGGCAATCGGGCGTGCTGGTCGCGGCATTCGTGACGCCGTTGCTCCTGCCGCATATCGGCTGGCGCGGGATGTTCCTTGTTGGAATTCTGCCGGCCGTAGTGGCTTTTATCGTCCGCCGCACGATGGGCGAGCCGGAAATCTTCGTTCAGCGCCACATCCGTGAGGGCGTTCCGATCGGCCTTCTGGTCAAGGACGCGCGCACGATCAAGGTCACCACCGGCATGTTCATACTCTGCTCGGTGCAGAACTTCGGCTATTACGGCGTGATGATCTGGCTGCCAAGCTATCTCAACAGCCAATTCAAGTTCCCGCTGATGCAATCCGCCGTCTGGACGGCGGTGACCATCGTCGGCATGGCGATCGGCATCTGGTTGTTCGGCATCGCGGCCGACCGATTCGGCCGCCGGCCGGTCTTCATGTTTTGGCAGATTGGCGCGGCGGTGATGGTGGTCGTGTTCTCGCGGCTGACGACGCCCTATGCGTTGCTGGTCGGCGGCGCGGTTATGGGGTTCTTCATCAACGGCATGCTTGGCGGACTGGGCGCGCTGATGTCGGAACTCTATCCGACTAAGGCGCGCGCCACGGCGCAGAACGTGTTGTTCAATCTCGGCCGCGGCGTCGGCGGTTTCGGTCCGTTCGTGGTGCCGATTCTTGCCGCGCAATATTCCTTCCCGACGGCGATCGCGTTGCTTGCGGTCATTTACTTGGTCGAGTTGGCGGCCACGGCGCTCTTGATCCCGGAGCGCAAAGGCCTACCGCTCGAATAATGCGTGTCGCCGGATTGCGCGGGTGCTGCCTCGGGGTGGCGCTCGCGACACCGATTCTGGTTCAGGATCGTGACGAGGATGGTGATGATGGATTCTCTTTACCCGGTGCGAGAGGGCTTTTCGGTCGCCGAGCAGAGCGCGGTAGTGATCGCCAACACCGCCGTCAATCCGGAATATCGGCATCTCGTCGTTACTGCCGAGCCGCCGGCGACCGCGGCGCTGGCCGGACAGTTTTTCCATCTGCTGTGCCCATCCTCACCCGACGGCAATCCGTTCCTGCGGCGGCCGATGAGCGTCTACGCCGTTGACGCGATGCGCGGTCGGGTCGAGTTTCTCTACAAACTCATGGGTGCGGGCACGCGCGGCCTCGCCATGCTCGAGCCAGGCGATCGGCTCAACATGCTGGGGCCGCTGGGCAAGGGCTTCGCCCTCGATCCCGCCTGGAAGCATATCATCGTGCTGGGCCGCGGCGTCGGTCTGGCGACGCTGGCGCCATTGGCGTTGATGGCCGAGCGCGCGAGCGTCCGCGTCACCGCGATCTTGAGCGCGCGGCGACCGGATCTCGTGATGTCGGTCGATCTGTTCCGCGCTCGAGGTGCCGAGGTGATCGTCGTCAACGATGCCGACCACAGCAGCGAAGTCGGCAACGTCGAACGCCTGCTGCGCGACCTGGTTGCAAGGGGCAGGGCCGACGCGTTCTTCACCTGCGGCTCGAACCGCCTGCTGCTCTTGCTCCAACGGCTCGGCAACGAGCATGGGATTCCGGGCCAGGTCGCACTCGAGCAGCAGATGGCCTGCGCGCTCGGCATGTGCTTCTGCTGCGTTCGCGATTTCCACGCGCCGAATGGCGGCGTCGAGCACCGGCGCGTCTGCTGGGAAGGGCCAGTCTTCGGCTTGCAGGAGCCGCTCTCGTGGTAGATCTCGCGGTCGATATCGGCGGGCTCAGGCTCGCCAATCCAGTGATGCCGGCTTCGGGCACATTTTCCGATGGCCTGGCGCGCGTGATCGATTTCAACCGTCTTGGCGCCTTCGTGATCAAGACGGTGACCCGCGAACTGCGCGCGGGCAATCCGACGCCGCGCGTCGCTGAAACCGCCGGCGGCATGCTCAATTCGATCGGCATTCCGTCGAAGGGCATCGACTATTTCTTCGACGAGACCCTCCCTTTTTATAAGCGTTTCAAGCCACCGTTGGTCGTCAGCATTTCAGCGCCGACGGCCGACGGCTTCGCCAGCCTGGCAACGGAGCTTGGCGTTTCCGGCGTCGCCGCAATCGAGGCCAACATCTCCTGCCCCAACCTGGAGGAGGACGGTCGCGCTTTCGCTATGACGCCCCACGCCACCGCGAGCGTCGTCGCACGCTTGCGCGCGGCAACCAAGTTGCCGCTCTGGGTCAAGCTGACGCCGAACACCGGCGACATCGCCGACGTCGCGCGCGCCGCCGAGGCCAACGGCGCCGACGCGGTCGTGGTCGCCAATACAATCCTCGCTATGTCAATCGACGTGGCGACCTTCCGACCGCGGCTGGGCAGCGTCACCGGCGGTCTTTCGGGTCCGGCCGTGAAGCCCGTCATCCTGCGCCAGGTGTATCAATGCGCCCGTGCGGTCAAGATCGATATCGTCGGCTGCGGCGGTATCGCGACTGGCGCCGACGCCGTCGAATACATGCTCGCCGGCGCCAGCGCGGTCCAGATCGGCACGGCCACGTTCATCCATCCGACGGCGTTGATTCGCGTAATCGACGAGATCGAGGAGTTCTGCAACCATCGCGGTTTTTCTCGTATTTCCGCCCTGACCGGCGCGCTCATGCGCGCAGGCGTCGACGAAACGGATCTCGAATGGCGTCAGGAGGCGGGCGAATGAAGCTTGTTGCTAACAACGCGCTGACGCCCTTCGATCCGCGTGCGACGGCTGATCTGCTGTTCCGCGATCTGGCGCGAGCGACAGCCGATCCCAATGGCATCGGCGTCAGTCGTGAAAGCTATGGGGAGGGCGAACAGAAGGCGATCGAGATCATCCGGCGCAAGGCAGAAGGTATTGATCTTGAGACCGCTCTCGACGCGGCGGCCAACCTCGTCGTTACGCTGCCGGGCCGCGACGCGGACAAGCCGTTCATCGTCATCGGCTCGCATCTCGATTCTGTGCCGCAAGGGGGCAACTACGATGGCGCTGCCGGTGTGGTCGCCGGCCTGATCGTCCTGATGCGCATGAAGGATGAAGGCGTTATCCCGACGCGTGCGGTGAAGCTTGTTGCGATGCGTGGCGAGGAGAGCGCGTGGTACGGCAAGACCTGCGTCGGCTCCTACGCGCTGTTCGGCGGCCTGACGCAGCAGGATTTGGCACTTACCCACCGGTCCGGCCGCGTTACTCTGGGCGATGCGATGCAGGCGCGCGGCGCCGATGTGGCGCGGATCGCGCGCGGTGAAACGCTGCTCGATCCGGCCGCGATTGCGGCTTATCTGGAACTTCATATTGAACAGGGTCCGGTAATGGTCGCGCGCGGCTTTCCGACCGCGATCGTCACCGGCATCCGGGGCAACATCCGTCACAAAGAAATCCGTTGCGTCGGCGAGGCCGCGCATTCCGGCGCGGTGCCGCGTTGGCTGCGCCGCGATGCGGTATTTGCGGTTGCCGAGCTCATTACCCATCTCGACGAGCATTGGGACAGCCTGCAGCAGCGGGGCCTCGACCTCGTCGTGACGACGGGCATCATCAGCACCAATCCCGCCGAGCATGCGATGTCGCGTGTGCCGGGCGAGGTATCGTTCAGCTTCGAGGTCCGCAGCCAGAGCAGCGACACGCTCGAGGCCTTCTACCATCTGATGCGTACCGAGTGCCGCGCCATCGGCGACAAGCGCAAGGTCGAATTCCGCTTCGACCGACGGCTCGACACCAAACCGGCGCGCATGGACGACAATTGGGTTGAACGCCTGCTGCGGCTGTCAAAGCGCCTCGGCCTGCCGGCCGAGACGCTACCATCCGGCGCCGGTCACGACGCCGCGATCTTCGCCAACGAAGGCGTTCCGTCGGCGATGATCTTCATCCGCAACGAGCACGGCTCGCATAATCCGCTGGAGGCCATGACACTCGACGATTTCCTCAAGGGCACGGATTTGCTCTATCACGCCGTTGTCGAAGCGACGTGACGAACTGGCTGCATCTGGCTATGGTGACGCCGATCTGCACGTAAGATGCGGACGTTGAGGGGAGCGTGGACGCGCGCCGCAAAGAGATTGGTCGGCGGCTCAAGGCCTATCGGAGGGGCAGCGGCCTAAAAGCCGAAGAAATTGCCCGTCGACTGAGCATCTCCCGCTCTGCACTCTATCGTATGGAGGCGGGCGAGATCGTCAAAATCGAGACGCTCGACACGCTAGCGCAGGTGCTCAATACGTCGTTGGCATCGCTGCTTGGCGTCGGCGTCGAGTACTACTCGAAAGCCGGCGCCTATTTCGAGCGCATGCACCAGCTCGAAGCGGGCGCCGAGCAGGTCATCGCGCGCTTTATGCCGGTCTCCTTCCTGCTCACGACCGCGGAGTACAGCGGTCACCTGCGCCAGATGTTGATCGAGGCATTGCCGCCCGATGAGTCGCGGTCTCAGGCTGTCGCCGAGATCGACACGATCATGGCGATCCTCAGTACGCGCAAGTCGGCGCGCAAGCCGCCGCGCGTCACCGCCTTGATGTCGGTTCCCGAGGTTGAACACTTTCTCCAGCTCGGCGTCATCGGACGCTTTGGATTGCCGTACGACGAATGGATCCGTCGGCGCGCGGCCGCCCGGCGCGAGATCGAGAACATTACGCGCCTCCTTTTGGACCCGCAGCCCGGGATCGAGGTCGGTCTAATCGACGAAATGTTGCCGACGATGACCTTCCAGCTGTTTCGATCGAGGAGGGAGACCGTCCTCGCCGTCAGCCCTTTCCGCCTGAGCGAAATGCCGAACATTCGCTACGGCGTCGCAACGGTGACGGCGGCGCCCGAGGCCGTTGCGCTTTATGAGAAGCTTGCCGCCGATTTGTGGAGCCGCGCGCTCAAAGGTCCCCGCGCAGCGGCGCGACTGGTCGAGGTGACGGCACGAGCGGCCGGCGACAACGCGGCGGAAATACGCTTGACTCGGGCACCGTCGCGCCGCAGAAAGTCGCCCCACTAGCCGAACGGATCCCAGCCCATGAATTTCGGCGCCACATTCCCCGATCGCGAGCTCATCCAGCAGGTTACGTCGCGAATCTTGCTCGAAGTCGGCGCGGTCAACTTCAGCGCGACCACGCCCTTCATCTTCACCTCGGGATGGGCGAGCCCGGTCTATATCGATTGTCGCCGGCTGATCTTCTATCCGCGCGTGCGCGAGACGTTATGCGAATTCGCGACCTCGACCATCCTGCGCGAGGTTGGCTTCGAGGCGATCGATGTCATTGCCGGCGGGGAAACTGCCGGTATTCCCTTCGCTGCATGGATCGCCGATCGGTTGATGCTGCCGATGCAGTACGTGCGCAAGAAGCCGAAGGGCTTCGGCCGCAATGCGCAGATCGAAGGCGATGTCCGCGAAAACGCGCGCACGCTGCTAGTCGAGGACCTCACCACCGACGGTCGGAGCAAGGTCAATTTCTGCAGGGCGCTGCGCCAGGCCGGCGCCATCGTCGAGCACGCCTTCGTCATCTTCCATTACGGAATTTTTCCCCAGAGCGAGCAGCTCATGGCCGAAATCGGGGTAAAGCTCCATTCGCTCGCCAATTGGTGGGACGTGCTGAAGGTCGCGAAGGTCGAGGGACGTTTCGATGCGCCAACCATGCGCGAAGTCGAGAAATTCCTGAACGATCCGGTCGGTTGGTCCGCATCGCACGGCGGCGCCTCGGAACTGCCGTCGGCTTAGCGTCTTTTTAACCATAGACGCCGCGCCCTCATGCGAAATTAAGGAAATCGCTGTTCAATGCCGCTGACCCGGCATTCTTTGGTCAGTGAGGCGATTTCGCATGCGCATTTCCGTTTTCGGCATGGGCTACGTCGGCACGGTTTCGGCGGCCTGTTTTGCCGATCTCGGCCACGACGTCATCGGCGTCGACGTCAATCCGGGCAAGATCGACATGATCAACCGCGGCCTCTCGCCGGTGGTCGAAGAGGGCCTCGACGAGGCGGTCGCTGCCGCAGTCCAATCCGGCCGGCTGCGCGCCATCGACGATACGCAGGCTGCCGTAATGCAGAGCGATGTGTCGCTGATCTCGGTCGGCACGCCGATGAGTCGCAACGGCGCGCCGATGCTGGATGCGCTCGATGCCGTGGTCGAAGGGATCGGTGCCGCACTGCGCCATAAGAATGGGGGGCACACCGTCGTGCTGCGTTCGACAGTGCCGCCCGGCACGACCGAGGGCCGGATGCTGCCGGCGCTGGCGGCGCGGTCCGGCCGCGATTGCGACAACGGCCTCGCCGTTGCCTTCAATCCCGAATTCCTGCGCGAGGGCTGCTCGGTCAAGGATTTCCGTCGTCCGCCCTTCACCATTGCAGGTGCGCCGACGACCGCCGGCTATGAGGCAGTCGAGGCGCTCTATCGCGGCATCGACGCGCCCTTCATCCGTACCACGACTGGCGTTGCGGAATCCGTGAAATACCTGTCCAACGCCTTCCACGCCGTCAAGATCGCCTTCGCCAACGAAGCCGGCGTTCTGCTCAAGAGTCTCGGCGTCGACGCACAGGAGGCGATGAAGGTGTTCTGCGCGGATCGGCAGCTCAACATCTCACCCGCCTATCTCAGGCCTGGTTTCGCATTCGGCGGTTCGTGCCTACCGAAGGACGTGTCAGCGCTGGTCGCGCTGGCCAAAGCTCGCGACATCGACCTTCCATTCCTCTCCAGCGTGATGGCCGCGAACGACGCGCACATCGATCGCGCACTCCAAGCGATCCTCGACGAGGGTCGTCGCAAAGTTGCGCTGCTCGGTCTTGCTTTCAAACCGGGCACCGACGATTTGCGACATTCGCCGTTCGTCTATCTGGCAGAGCGACTTGTCGGCAAGGGGTACGACCTGGCGATTTTCGACCGCGACGTCCATGCCAGCAAGCTCCTCGGCAAGAACCGTGAATTCATCGAGCGTGAGATTCCGCATTTCGACCGACTTCTGATTGCCGATCTGCGCCGCGCGCTTGATGGTGCGGGCATGATCGTCGTCGGGCATGCGAACCGCGAGGATGTCGCGACCCTCGAAGCGGCGCACGATGGCCGTCCGATTCTCGATCTTCAGGGCGTGCCGGCACTGTCGCTGCTGCCGGGTGCCCGTTACCGCTCACTCTGCTGAGGGACCGATGGCGCGGTCGCGACTTGTCTTTGTCTCGCCGCAGTTCCTGTTCCCTGCCGATGCCGGCGGCAAGATCCGTACCACCGGCATCTTGCGCGGGATGAAAGGCGGCTACTTCGACATCACGTTGATCTCGCCGGCGATGGAGGATCAACCGCGCCTTTTCGCGTGCGAGCTCGGTGAGATCTGCGACCGGTTCTTGTTCTGGCGGGCACCGCGGCGGGGCAAGCTCGCCGGCGCGGTGCGGCGCGTCGCTGCCCTCGCATCGCGTTTGCCCGCGTCGGTGGCGCTCGACCGCTCGCGGGCCGCCATGGCACTAATCGCCGATGTGCTCGCCACGCACCCCGACGTGGTCGTTGCCGATTTCGTTCATGCCGCCGTGCTGTTCGATTGCGTGCCACCACGCGGCTCGGTGGTGTTCACCCACAATGTGGAAGCCGAAATTTTTGGCCGTCACGCCCAAGCCGTGTCTAATCCCTTGGCGCGTGCGATCTGGCACGCCCAGCGCCGCAAGATGGCGGAATTCGAGGCTCGGCGTCTGCCGGCGTTCGCCAAGGTGATCGCGGTATCCGAGCGCGATCTCGGATTCTTCCTCGAGACCTATGGCGTGCGCGGCGCCGAGACCATTCCGACCGGGGTGGATTTCGACTACTTCGGTGCCCTCGCATCGCCACCGTCGGCGGCGATCGCGCCGCGGGGTGGGGAACTCGTTTTCACCGGCTCCATGGACTGGCCCGCCAATATCGACGCCATGCAATACTGTATGAACGAGATTTGGCCGCTGATCGCCGTGGTGCGGCCGGAGGCAAGGCTGACCGTCGTCGGCCGCGATCCGCCGAGTGGCCTGATGGAAAAAGCACGAGCGCGCAGGCTCAACTGGCGTTTCACCGGCTTCGTCGACGACGTGCGTCCGTTCATTCGCGATGCAGACTTATATGTCGTTCCGCTCCGCGTCGGGGGCGGGACGCGGATCAAGATTTACGAGGCCATGGCCATGCGACGGCCGGTCGTCTCGACCTCGATCGGCGTGGAGGGTCTGCCGATCGAGGCCGGTAACCATTACCGCCGGGCGGATACGGCAGACGCGTTCGCTGATGAGGTGCTGCGCCTTCTCGCGGCGCCTGCCCAAGGTGCCGAAATGGCGGAAACCGTCTATGATTTCATCCTGAAGCGGTATTCGATTCGGCGCGTCGCGCGCACCTTTGAAGACATCTGCAAACGTGCCGCCGACCCAACGGCAGCGCCGGATTTCATGCAGCCCCATCCGCTGGCCATGGTCGTCTAAACCGGCAGGTCCGGCGACGCTCCTGTTGCAGCGCAGCACCGGTCTCCATATATTGTAAGGTCAACATGATTTCCGGAGATTGAGATTCATGGCGCGGGTTACAGTTGAAGACTGCATTCTTAAGGTTCCCAACCGGTTCGAGTTGGTCCTGCTCTCGGCCCAGCGTGCCCGCGACGTCGCGGGCGGGGTGCCGCTCACGGTCGATCGCGACAACGACAAGAATCCCGTCGTCGCGCTGCGCGAGATCGCGGACGAAACCATCAGCCTCAAGACCCTCGAGGAAAACTTGGTCAAGGGGCTTCAGAAGCACGTCGAGATCGACGAGCCGGTGGAGGACCAGGAGATCGAGCTCGGTACGCAGCTCGGCCTGGGGTCAGACATCGCCCAGGTGCCCGGAACCGAGGGTGCGGCGCTGGCCGAAGCGCAGGGCGATGAGGCGGTCGACGAGGAGCTCGAAAAGGATGTACTCGAAGCCGCCGAGGACGAAGCAGTCGGCTTGAACGACGAGGTGCTGCCTGACATCGCCGAAGGCGAAGGCCCCGCGGAAGACGGCCAGCCTTGATCCGGAGGAGCGGCGGCTGCTCACCCGTCGCGCCGCTCTCGGTTTGCCTGGACGCCGACAGCATTGACCGGCGGAGCATCTGCCCATGATGCGCCAATTTGAGCTCGTCGAGCGCGTCAAAGCATACGATCCATCGGCCGACGAGGATGCGATCAACCGCGCCTACGTGTTTTCGATGAAGGCGCACGGCTCGCAGAAGCGCGCGTCTGGCGATCCTTATTTCTCTCACACGGTCGAAGTCGCCGGCATTCTGGCGAAGATGAAGCTTGATGCCGCGTCGCTCATCACTGGCCTGCTCCACGACACGGTAGAGGATACCGTGGCGACGCTCGACGACATCGAGAAGCTCTTTGGTCCGGAAATCGCGCGACTTGTCGATGGCGTGACCAAACTGTCACGGATCGAACTGCAGTCCGATCAGACCAAGCAGGCGGAGAATTTCCGCAAGCTGGTGCTGGCGATGTCCGAGGACATTCGCGTCCTGCTAGTCAAGCTGGCGGACCGGCTGCACAACATGCGCACGCTCCACTTCATCAAGGATGCCGACAAGCGCAAGCGCATCGCGCGCGAGACGATGGAGATCTATGCGCCGCTCGCAGAGCGCATCGGCATGAACGCGATGAAAGACGAACTCGAGGACCTGGCTTTTGCCGAGCTCAATCCTGAGGCGCGCAACAGCATCAAGACGCGGCTCAACTTCCTGCGCGAGAAGGGCGGCGACTTAGTCAGCAGCATCATCGACGAGCTGCAGCAAACGCTGAAGGACAGCGGCGTCGAGGCGCAAGTTTCAGGCCGCGAGAAGACATCCTACTCGGTCTGGAAGAAGATGCAGAAGAAGAATGTCGGTTTCGAGCAGCTGTCCGACATCATGGCCTTCCGCGTCGTCGTGCAGGACGTCGAGCAGTGCTATCACGCTCTCGGCGTCATCCACAGTCAGTATCCTGTCGTGCCTGGTCGATTCAAGGACTACATCTCGACGCCCAAGCCCAACAACTACCGCTCGCTGCATACGGGCGTTATCGGGCCGCACCGCCAGCGCATCGAGATCCAGATTCGCACGCTCGAGATGCACGAGGTGGCGGAGCTCGGCGTCGCGGCGCACTGGGTCTATAAGCAGGGCGCGCCCAAAACCGAGGGCCGGCAATATCGGTGGCTGCGTGAGCTTCTTGACATTATCGAGCATGCGCCTGATCCGCAGGAATTCCTCGAGCACACCAAGCTCGAGATGTTCCAGGATCAGGTGTTTTGCTTCACGCCCAAGGGCGACCTGATCGAGTTGCCGCGCGGCGCCACGGCGGTTGACTTCGCCTATGCGGTCCATTCGCAGATCGGCGATACGTGCGTCGGCGCCAAGATCAACGGTCGCCTTGTACCGCTGCGGACGGCCCTCGCCAACGGCGATCAAGTCGACATTGTCACGTCCAAGGCGCAGACGCCATCGCCGACCTGGGAGCGCTTCGTCGTCACCGGCAAGGCGCGCGCCCGGATCCGGCGCTTCATCCGAACGCAGCAGCGCCAGCAATATCTCGATCTTGGCAAGGCGATCCTGCAGAAGGCGTTCCGACAGGAAGGTCATGACTTCGCCGAGAAGGCGCTCGACGAGGTGTTGCATCGTTTTGAGTGTAAGGCGCGGGACGATCTCTACGTCGCCGTCGGCGAGGGGATGCATACCGGCCGCGAGGTCGTGCACGCGATCTTCCCGCCCAAGGCGGATGCACGGTCGTCCAAGGTTGTCACGCTTACGCCGCGCGGCAAAAGCAAGAAAGCGTCGGAAAACGCAGTCCCGATCCGCGGTATGATCCCCGGCATGGCGGTGCATTTCGCCGGCTGTTGCCATCCGCTGCCGGGCGACCGCATTGTCGGCATCGTGACCACAGGCAAGGGCGTGACCATCCACACAATCGACTGCGAGACGCTGGACACGTTCGCGGAAACGCCTGAACGGTGGCTTGACGTCGCCTGGAGTGACGACGATGCCGGGCGGGTTCATGTCGGTCGCATCAACGTCACCATCGGCAATGAACCCGGCAGCCTGGGCAGCCTCACCACCGTCATCGGCAAGAGCGGCGGCAACATCACCAACCTCAAGATCGCCAACAGATCGCAGGATTTCTTTGAGATCCTGGTCGACATCGAGGTGCAGAACGTGCGTCACCTGACCAATATCATTGCCGCCTTACGAGCGACGCCGGTGATCAATTCGGTCGAGCGCGCGCGCGGCTGATCGCGTCATGATCGAAAAGCGGCCGCTGCGCCTCGGCGTCAACATCGACCACGTCGCTACGATTCGAAATGCGCGCGGCGGGGGTCATCCCGATCCAGTGCGCGCGGCGAAGCTGGCGGTGGTCGCCGGCGCCGACGGGATCACCGCGCATCTGCGGGAGGATCGTCGACATATTTCCGATGACGATATCACCAGGTTGGTGAGCGAGATCGACCTGCCGCTTAACCTTGAGATGGCGGCGACGGAGGCGATGCTGGCGGTAGCAATTCAGCACAGGCCGCACGCAGCCTGTCTCGTTCCGGAACGACGCCAGGAGCTGACCACCGAGGGCGGGCTCGACGTTGCTGGCGCGGAGGAGCGCCTTGCGCCTTTCATCGCGCAGCTCGCGAGCGCCGGAATTCGGGTCTCGCTGTTCGTCGATCCGAAAGAGAAACAGGTTCGCGCCGCCCATGCGGTCGGCGCGCCAATTGTCGAACTCCATACCGGCGCTTATTGCGATGCGGCGGGCGCGATGCGTAGGCGGGAACTCGATCGCATTCGTCGTGCTGCCGCGTTGGCCGACGAACTCGGGCTCGAATGCCATGCCGGGCACGGCCTCAGCTTCGACACGGTTGGCGCAATCGCCGCAATCCCAAACATCATTGAGCTCAATATCGGTCATTTTCTGGTCGGCGAGGCGATCTTCGGCGGTCTCGACAGCGCGGTCAGACGCATGCGCGCTATGATGGATCAAGCACGCAGCGAGGCGTACGGCGAAAAGAGCGCCTAGTGATTCTCGGAGTCGGCAGCGATATGATCGACATCCGCCGTATCGAACGGACGATCGCACGTTTTGGTGATCGGTTTCTCGACCGCGTTTTTACACCGGTCGAGCGTCAGCGCTCGGAGCGGCGCAGTGACAGGTTCGCAAGCTACGCCAAGCGTTTTGCGGCCAAGGAAGCCTGCTCGAAAGCGCTCGGAACCGGCTTCCGCAATGGCATCTACTGGCGCGACCTCGGCGTCGTCAATCTTCCCGGCGGGCGCCCGACTCTGGTTCTGACCGGAGGCGCCTTGGCGCGGCTCCAGGCGATGACTCCGCGCGGAATGGCGGCGCGCATCGATGTCACCCTGACAGACGAGCCACCGCTGGCGCAGGCGCTCGTCGTCATCACCGCGGAGGCCCTCGATTCTGCGGAGCGCTACACTTGACTTCCGAATCCCGGCGAGGCTTGATCGTCGCGGCCGCGTCGCCGGCAGCCTCCTCAGGCCGGTTGCGTCAATGTGTTAGTGGAATTCCTGGATGAGCAGCAGAACTTCGGCCCGGGGCTCGAGTGGGCTTGCCGAGACCGCCAAGACGATTGTTTACGCGATCGTCATTGCGCTCTTCATCCGCACGTTCTTCTACGAGCCGTTCAGCATTCCATCGGGTTCGATGATTCCAACGCTCTTGGTCGGCGACTATCTTTTCGTCTCAAAGTTCTCCTACGGCTACAGCCGATACTCGCTGCCGATGGGTCTGCCGCTTTTTTCGGGACGCGTATTCTTCACGTCGCCGCATCGTGGCGATGTGGTGGTGTTCAAGCTGCCGAAGGATCCGTCGATCGATTTCATCAAGCGCATCGTCGGATTGCCCGGCGATCACCTTCAGATGAAGGACGGCATCCTTTACGTCAACGATCAACCCGTGAAACGCGAGCGCATCGGCGTTTATCAGGAGCCGACCAGCGGCGCAACCTATACCGAATATATGGAGACGTTACCCAACGGCTACCGCCATCCCATCCTTCAACTGCCGGGCAACAATTATCCGCTCGACAACACGCCCGTCTTCACCGTTCCGCCCGACCATTACTTCATGATGGGCGACAACCGCGACAATTCGTCGGACAGCCGCGATCCGTCCAGCGGTGTCGGCTATGTGCCCGCCGAGAATCTCGTTGGCCGCGCCGTGTTCATCTTCTTCTCGACCAACGGCTACGCGCGGTGGTGGGAATTCTGGGACTGGCCGTTCACGGTCCGCTACGACCGGTTGTTCACATCGATCCATTGAGCGCTGACGGCGTGGCGCGACCCGGCGGGCGGCCATGACTCCGAAGGAGCGCGCCGGCTTGAAATCGCTCGAAGCTGCGCTCGGTCACCATTTCTCTCAACCCCAGCTATTGGCGGAGGCGCTCACGCATCCCAGCGCGGCACATCAGGGCGCGGCGGCCCGGCGCGGCTACGAGCGACTCGAATTCCTCGGCGACCGCGTTCTGGGCCTGATTGTGGCCGAGTTGCTGTGGCACCGCTTTCCGCAGGATGACGAGGGTGTCTTGACGCGACGCCAGGTGGCACTGGTGCGGCGCGAGACACTGGCGATAGTCGCTCGCGAAATCAGCCTTGGCGGCTTCCTCGTGGTATCGAGCGGCGAGGACGCCGCCGGCGTGCGCATGAATACCAGCGTTCTAGCGGATGTCTGCGAGGCGGTGATCGCTGCGCTCTATCTCGATGGCGGCCTTGCCGCGGCGCAAAGCTTCGTCGAGCGGCATTGGGTCCGCCATATCGGTGCGACCCGGCCGCCACGCGACCCCAAGACCGCCTTGCAGGAATGGGCGCAGGCGTGTGGGCTGAGCTTGCCGCGTTACACCGTGCTCGAGACCACAGGCCCGCCGCACCGCCGACGCTTCACGGTGACGGTGCTCGTCGACGGGGTGCAACCCGAGACCGCCTCGGGCGGTTCCAAGCGCGAAGCCGAGGCGGCGGCCGCGGCGGCACTGCTGACGGCTCTGGGCGAAACGGCATGAGCGAACGCGCCGACGAGATCACGACCCGCTACGGACATGTCGCGCTCATCGGCGCGCCCAATGCGGGCAAGTCGACTTTGCTCAATCGCTTGGTCGGATCGAGGCTCGCCATCGTCACGCCCAAGGTGCAGACGACGCGCGCCCGGATGCTCGGCATTGTCATTCACGGCAACGCACAGATCGTCTTCATCGATACGCCCGGCATCTTCGGTCCCAAGCGGCGGCTCGAGCGAGCGATGGTCAAGGCGGCGTGGGCAGGTGCACAAGACGCGGATGTCGTGGTGGTGTTGGTCGATGTCGCCCGCGGCCTCGACGAGGATACCGGGCGGATCATCGATGGCTTGCGGGCGGAAGGCCGGCGCGCGGTTCTTGCGCTCAACAAGATCGACAAGGTGAAGCGCGCTGGGCTCCTGCCGCTCGCACAGGCTCTCGATCAGGAAGGGGTCTTCGATCGCGTGTTCATGATTTCGGCTCTGACCGGAGATGGCGTCGAGGATCTCAAGGCCTATCTTGCGAACGCCTTGCCCAAAGGGCCGTGGCTTTATCGAGAGGATGAGATCACCGACGCGCCGCTTCGCCTCCTTGCGGCCGAGGCGACGCGCGAGCAGATCTTCCGCCAGCTTCACCAGGAGCTGCCGTATTCGGCGACGGTCGAGACCGAGAAATGGGAAGACCGACCCGACGGCAGCGTGCGCATCGACCAGATCATCCACGTTGCGCGCGAGGGACAGAGGGCGATCGTGCTGGGGAAGGGCGGGCAGCAGATCAAGAGCATCGGCGCCGCGGCCCGTGCCGAGCTCGAGACGATGTTTTCGCGCCGCGTCCATCTTTTCCTGCATGTGCGCGTAACCGAGGACTGGACCGAAGACCGCGAACGCTACGCCGCCATGCGGCTCGATTTCGACGAATAGCATGCGCTGGACCGATGAGGGTGTCGTGCTGGCAACGCGCCGTCACGGCGAGCGCGCGCTGGTCGTCGAGGTGCTGACCGCAGGGCACGGCCGGCACGCGGGGCTCGTTCGCGGCGGGCAGGGGCCGAAGCTCCGCGTTCTCTATCAGACCGGCAGTCGTGTCGCGCTGACGTGGTCGGCGCGGCTCGCCGATCACCTCGGCACGTTCGCGGGCGAACTGCTGTTTGGCCACGCCGCGCGCTTCATCGACGATCGGGGGCGCCTCGCCTGCCTCGCCGCCGCTGCGGCGCTTACCGCCACAACTTTGCCGGAGCGTGAGCCGCATCCGCGTGTCTACACGGGCATGAGCGCCCTGCTCGATGCGCTCGACCGGAACGAAGGCTACGCGGCGTGCTATGTGCGGCTCGAGCTCGATCTGCTCGCTGAGCTCGGCTATGGCCTCGACCTCTCGCGTTGCGCCGCCACCGGCACGCGCGAAGGTCTCACGCATGTTTCGCCCAAATCGGGCCAAGCGGTCTCCGCGCCTGCTGCCGCGCCTTATCGCGAGCGGCTCCTGCCGTTGCCGCATTTCCTCCTCGATGCCGCGGAGGCACCGAATTGCGCGGCGATTCTCGCCGGACTGAAGCTCACCGGCTTCTTCCTCGATCGCCGCGTCTTTCATCCGCACGGCCGCAAGATGCCGGCGGCGCGCAGCCGCTTCGTTGACGTGCTGCGCCGAACGGCTACTCTATCGGCGGAGCGAATCGAGTCGGCATGAAGAAATCCAGCGCCGCCATCGTCGGCGAAGTCCGCGACGTCGCGCTCGCCGATGCGCTGAGCGAGCGGTATCTCTCCTACGCGCTTTCGACCATCATGGCGCGGTCGCTGCCGGACGTGCGCGACGGCCTGAAACCGGTTCATCGCCGCCTGATGTACGCCATGCGCCAGCTGCGGCTCGACCCCAAGTCGGGCTACAAGAAATGCGCGCGCGTCGTCGGCGACGTCATCGGCAAGTTCCATCCGCACGGCGACGTCGCGGTCTATGACGCGCTGGTGCGGCTAGCGCAGGATTTCGCGCAGCGCTATCCGCTGATCGACGGGCAGGGGAATTTCGGCAACATCGACGGCGATAATCCGGCGGCGATGCGCTACACCGAAAGCCGGCTGACCGCGGTCGCCGAGGCGCTGCTGGCCGGGATCGACGAGAACACGGTCGACTTCAGGCCGACCTACGACGGCGAGAACGACGAGCCCGTCGTGCTGCCGGCGCGCTTCCCCAATCTGCTGGCGAACGGCGCCAGCGGCATCGCCGTCGGTATGGCGACCAGCATTCCGCCGCACAACATCTTCGAGCTGTGCGACGCGCTCGTCCATCTGGTGAAGCACAAGCGCACCGGCGTCGCCGATCTGGTCGAGCTGGTGCCCGGTCCGGATTTTCCCACCGGCGGCGTGCTGGTCGAGGACGCGGCGAACATCCGCCAGGCCTACGCCACTGGCCGCGGCAGCTTCCGCCTGCGCGCGCGCTGGAACGTCGAGAAGCTCGGCCAGGGCACCTACCAGGTGGTGGTCAGCGAGATTCCCTACCAGGTGCAGAAGTCGCGCCTGATCGAGCGCATCGCCCAGCTGCTGGAGGAGCGCAAGCTGCCGCTGCTGGCCGACGTGCGCGATGAATCGAGCGACGTCGTCCGTCTGGTGCTCGAGCCCCGGAGCCGCAACGTCGAGCCCGCGGTGCTGATGGAATCGCTGTTCCGCGCGACCGAACTCGAGGCGCGCATCGCGCTCAACCTCAACGTTCTCGACCGCGACGGCGTGCCGCGGGTGATGAATTTGAAGGAGGCGCTGCAGGCCTTCCTCGATCACCGCCGCGAGGTGCTGCAGCGCCGCTCGCGCTTCCGCCGCGAGGCGATCGCCCACCGGAGCCAGGTCCTCAAGGGCCTGATGATCGTCTATCTCCACATCGACGAGGTCATCCGCCTCATCCGCAATTACGACGACGCGCGCGAGCGGATGATGAAGCGCTGGCACCTGACCGCGCTCCAGGCCGACGCCATCCTCGACATGCGCTTGCGCGCCTTGCGCAAGGTCGAGGAGATCGCCATTCGCACCGAGCTCAAGGAGCTTGCGGCCGAGGACAAGGAGCTCGCCGGTCTCCTCGCCGACGAGAAGAAGCAGTGGAAGCGCATCGGCGACGAGCTCGCCGATCTCCGGAAGGAGTTCGGCCCGGCCACGGCGCTCGGCAAGCGCCGCACCGAGATCGCTGCCGCGCCGGCGCCGATCGACGTTCCGCTCGAGGCCCTGGTCGAGCGCGAGCCGGTGACGGTCTTGGTCTCCGCCAAAGGCTGGGTGCGCGCCGCCAAGGGTCACGGCCTCAAGCTCGACGACGTCAAGTACAAGGAGGGCGACGGCCCGCGCTTCGCCATCGAGGCGCTCACCACCGACAAGCTCCTGGTCTTCGCCACCAACGGTCGCTTCTATACGCTGGCGATCGACAAGCTGCCCGGCGGCCGCGGCACCGGCGAGCCGGTGCGCATGATGGTCGACCTGCCCAACGAATACGACGTGGCCTCGGTGCTCGCCTACAAGCCGGGCGAGAAATTGCTGCTGGCGGCCTCGGACGGCCGCGGCTTCGTGGTGCCGGCGGACGAGGTCCTGGCCCAGACGCGCAATGGCAAGCAGGTGATGCGGCCGGGCAAGAGCGCGGTCGCGCGCGTGGCGTCGCCGGTCGCCGGCGATCACGTCGCCGTCATCGGCGAGAACCGCAAGCTGCTGGTCTTCCCGCTCTCCGAGGTGCCCGAGCTCAACGCCGGCCGCGGCGTGATCCTCCAGCGCTATCACGACGGCGGCCTTTCCGACGCCAAGACGTTCATCCGCGCCGAGGGCTTGAGCTGGAAATCGGGCGACCGCGTCCGCGTCGAGACCGATTTGCGCGCCTGGCTCAGCGCCCGCGCTGCCGCCGGCCGCATCGCCCGCGGCTTCAACGCCGACAACAAGTTCGGTTAGGCGATGACCGCGCCCGCGCCCGATTTCACGCTCGACGCCAAAGGCCTCAAATGCCCGCTGCCGGTGTTGAAGGCGCGCAAGGCGATGAAGGAATTGAAACCCGGCGGCGTGTTGCGCGTGCTCGCCACCGATCCCGGCGCGGTGAAGGACTTCGAGCATTTCTGCAAGACCACCGGCGCGCATCTCTTGGATTGTCGGGAGGAGGCGGACGGCGTCCTCGTCTTCACGCTGAAGAAGCCTTAGGGCGGTATCCAATCAAATCGAATCGTCGTTCCCGCGAAAGCGGGGGCCCAGAGCCTGCCCCGGACTTGATTCGGGGGCAACGGCGCGGCGCTTGCCCCTGGGTTCCCGCTTGCGCGGGAACGACGAAGACAATGTGATTCGACCTGAGCAAAACATGCGCTAGGCCATCGCCGCCGCTGTGCCGCCGCCGCTCAGATATGGGACCGGGTGATGTCGAGCAGGACGTTGGTCTCCTGCTCCTTCTCGTCGAGCCGGAACTTGACCAGGTCGCCGATACTGACGAGGCCGAGGAGCCGGCTGTCGGCCACCACCGGAACGTGACGGATGCGGCTCACGGTCATCACCGCCAGCACCTGGTCGATCCGGTCGTTCGGCTTGCAGGTCGTGACGCGGGCGGTCATATAGCGCTCGACGGTGTGGCCGAGCGCGGCGGGCCCTTCGCGGTCGAGCGCGTGAACCACGTCGCGCTCCGAGAACATGCCGGCCAGGTCGCCCTTGCGGTCGATGACGACCAGCGCGCCGATCCGCGCCGCCGCCAGCGCGCGCACCGCCTCGGCGACGCTCTCGAAGTCGCGGATCTTGTGGATTTGCGCGCCCTTGCGGCGCAGCACCTCGGCGACGATCATGCTCCGGCCGTTCGTTGGTTGTGGCGCATGAAAAAATTTTCATCCGATACGGCCGCGCGTCAACTTAAACTTTCGCAAGCCTGTGTTGTCCTGACGGCGCATCCGCGGCGCGCGCGCGGCGGCGTGCCGGCGTTCACGCCGAAGCAGCTGTAAGCCCTCCACCCGTGCCCGTTACCGTGCCCGGCGCTGCGCCGCGACGAAGCCGCGCAACACGGCGTTGATCCGCGTCTGATAGCCCCGGCCGCGATGCCGGAACCAGTCGAGCACGTCGGCATCGAGCCGCAGCGTCACCAGTTTCTTCGGCTCGGGCATGACGATGCGCGCGCGCGCGAACCATTCGGCACCGGGCATGAAGGTATCGGGGTCGGCGGCGGCGGCGCGCCGGATGGCGGCGTCGCTCACGCGGCGCAGCCGCTTGGTCTCCGCGCGAGTCCGCTTTGCCCGCCGGCGCGACGGCCGCGCGATAGAGTTTCCGCTCATTCGATCCTGCCTTCCTGGCGCTGATGATACGCCTGTTGCTGCCGCGCCTAGCGTAGACGACGAAGAATGCCTCGCCGTCCGCCTCGCCGAACGCGCCGATCCGCATCTCGCCGTAGGACCGCCTTGTGTCGGCCGCCTCGAGGGTCGGACCGTCGAATATCCGCGCGGCCCGGGCGAAGTCGACGCCGTGCTTCGCGAGGTTCGCGCGCCGCTTGCGCCCGACCATTCGAACGGCATCGGTATATGTACGAATTGTTGTTACATTGGTCAAGCGCGCGCCCACCCCAACCCTCGCCCCCGCGAGGGGGAGCTTGCCGCCGGTGAACATGCCACCCGGCATGTTCAGCCAAGCGTCCGAGGGACGCTTGGCATGGCGGCAAGGGGTGAGGGGGTGCGCTCGATCGCGATGCGATCGCGGCGGCGTTCCGGCGTTCGCGCTGAAGAAGCCGTAAGCCGCCGTTACACCTCCAAGTTGTTCTGCTAGGATGCGCTTTCGGCCGCGCGGGGAGGGCATGACCGAGCAGTTCTTCGAGAATCCGATTCTCAACTCGCCGTATGCCTATCCGGGCCGGCATTGGGAATTGGACGCCGACGGTCAGCCGACCAACCGGATCATCGATTCGCGCCGGCGCGCGAACCTATCGCGGCAAGAACGCCAAGGAAAAGGCCAATACCATGCGTGCCTATTGGGTGCCGGGCGTGAATAATCTCGGCGGCTTCGGCCGCTAGGCCTTTGCCGAGTTCACGGCGGTCTACGAGATCGAGGCGAAGTTCGCCAAGCTGGTCGACTCCCTGGCCGTAGAGCGAGCCGCCTGACGTCATTCAGAAACGCGGAGTGAAAACAAGGCTTGGCCGAACCGATCGAGCCAATACCGGATCACCGACCATGCGGCTTTCGAGATGCAGCGCCGCGGTCTCGGCGAGGATACCGTACGAAAGGTCCTGGCCGCGCCCGAGCAGCGCCATTCGGTCCGCCGCGGCCGGGACGTGCTACAATCGCGGATCGAATTCGGGGCAGGACGTATCTCGTGCGCGTGTTTGTGGACATTGGCCGAAAGCCGGCAGAGGTGGTCACGGTCTATCGGACGAGCAATGTCGCAAAATATTGGAGGGCGGAGCCGTGAAAGCGACTTATGACTCGAAGACCGATACGCTGAGCATCGTCCTGAAGCCCGATGCCGGTGTCGTCGAGAGCGACGAGGGCAAGCCGGGCGTAATTCTCGATTACGACGCACAAGGCAATCTGGTTTCGCTGGAAATTCTCGATGCCTCCAAGCGGGTCACCGAAGCCCGCCGCATGGAATTCGAAACCACAGGATGACGCGGCGCGGATAACGCGTTCTTCGATCGCGAAGTGGTCGGCTTCGACATCGACCATGCTTCGCGCCATCTCGACCTCACGACGTTGGAAGCGGTATCGCTGCCGCTGCGCTTGATGCACGTGACTTGAGGCGGCCGTGCTCCCACTCCAACCCTCGCCCCCGACTTCGGGGGAGAGGGCAGGGTGAGGGGTGCGCTCGATCGAAGGCCCGCGGGTGACCGAATTTCCGCTGCACCAAACCGGATAAGTCGCGGCCGCGGCGCCACCTTGGATAATGCGACCGGCCTCGGCTAGATTGGCCTTTGTCTTATTGGCCTGTCGGGGGGCCATCGCAATGTGTCGGGTCAGATGACGCCGGAAGCGCGCGCTCGTCAGAAGATCGACGAGATGCTCGATGCCGCCGGCTGGAAAGTCCAGGACCGCGACGAGATGAATCTCGGCGCCGGCCTCGGCGTCGCCGTGCGCGAGTATGCCCTTCCCTCGGGACCGTGCGACTATCTGTTGTTCGTCGATCGCCGCGCTTGCGGCGTGATCGAGGCCAAGCCGGAAGGCGTCACCCTGACCGGTGTTGCCGAACAGGCCGACGATTACATGGCCGCGCTGCCCGGCCACATCCAGGCGTGGGCGCCAACCCTGTTGTTCGATTACGAAAGCACCGGCACGGAAACGCTGTTTCGCGACATGCGGGATCCCGAGCCGCGCTCGCGGCACGTTTTCAGCTTCCACCAGCCGAAGACGCTGTTCGAAAGCCTGCAAAAAGGCACAAGCCTCCGGCGTCGGCTGCTCGATCTTCCGCCGACCGATCCCATCGGTCTGCGCGGCTGCCAGATCGAAGCGATCGACGGCCTCGAATCGTCGCTCAAGCGTGCCAATCCGCGCGCGCTCATTCAGATGGCGACGGGCGCCGGCAAGACCTTCACCGCCTGCAATCTGGTCATGCGTCTGCTCGCTTATTCCGAAGCGAAGCGCATCCTGTTCCTTGTCGACCGCAAGAATCTCGGCACGCAAACCAAGAACGAGTTCCAGCGCTTCCATCCGCCCGGCACCGGCAAGCTGTTTACCGAGATTTACAACGTCCAGCTTCTGTCCGGTCGGCACATCGAATCCTCGTCCAGTGTCGTCATTTCGACCATCCAGCGTCTTTATGCGGCGCTGCGCGGCGAAGACATCGATGAAGAGGTCGACGAGATGTCAGGTTACGAGCTGGCACCGGGCGGCGCCGACCGGCCGGTGGTCTATAACCGCGACATTCCGGTCGAGACCTTCGACGTCATCATCGTCGATGAATGCCACCGTTCGATCTACGGCGTCTGGCGGCAGGTGCTCGATTATTTCGACGCGTTCGTGATTGGCCTGACGGCGACGCCGTCGAAGCATACGCTGGGCTATTTCCAACAGAATCTGGTTTCGGAATATCCGTACGAGCGATCGGTCATCGACGGCGTCAATGTCGGCTACGAAATCTTCCGCATCCGCACGCGCATCGGCGAAAAGGGCGGCCTGATCGGCGCCGGCTATTCGGTTCCGAAACGCGACCGCAAGACGCGCAAGGTCCGCTATCAGGAGCTCGAAGACGACCTCGCTTACAGCAAGGATGAGTTGGACCGCTCCGTGCTCGCGCCCAACCAAATTCGCACGGTGCTGACCGCCTATCGCGACACGCTCTTTACCGATTTGTTCCCCGGCCGGACCGAGGTTCCGAAAACCCTGATCTTCGCCAAGGACGACCATCATGCCGAGGAAATCGTGACCATCGCGCGCGAGATCTTCGGCAAGGGCAATACCTTCGCCAAGAAGATCACCTACCGGGTCAGTGGCGTGGCGCCGGCTGAGCTGATCAAGGAATTCCAGACCAGCTATAACCCGCGCATCGCCGTGACCGTCGACATGGTTGCGACCGGTACGGACATCAAGCCGGTCGAGGTCGTCATGTTCCTACGCGACGTGAAGTCCGAGCTCTATTACGAGCAGATGAAAGGCCGCGGCGTGCGGACGATCTCGGCGACCGATCTGCGCCAGGTGACGCCCGACGCGCACGCCAAGGAGAAATTCATCCTCATCGATGCCGTCGGCGTTACCGAGACGGCCAAAACCGCGTCACAGCCGCTGGAACGCGAGCGCGCGATCGCCTTCGACAAACTCATTGACCGGGTCGCAGCCGGCGAGCGGTCCGACGACGCCCTGTCGTCGCTGGCGGGGCGGCTCGCGGCGTTGGCCGGAAAATTGCCGGCCGAGGATCAAGCGCGCATCCGCGCGGTTGCCGGCAAGGACCTCCACGAAATCGCCCGGTCCCTGATCGATGCGATCGATCCGGACGTCGTCGATGCCGAAACCACTAGACAGCGCATCCGCGAGCCGGCGGCTGTCGCCAAGGTCGTCGTCGAACTGAAAGAGCACGCGGCGCGCACCTTCGACGATCCGAAGTTGCGCAAGCTCCTCAAGGAGCTGAAACAGCAATCCGAGATCGTCATTGACGAAATCTCGACCGACGAGGTGTTGTCGGCCGATTACGACATCCGCCGCGCGATCGAAACGACCGATCGCTTCAAGCAATTTCTCAAAGCCAACAAGGATGAAATCGCGGCGCTTCAGGTGCTCTATGGCCGCCCCTACGCCGCCAAGCATCTGACATACCGGATGGTCAAGGATTTGGCCGATGCCATGGCCCGGCCGCCATGGCTGCTGTCGCCGCCGCAAATCTGGGCGTCGTACAAACGGCTCGACCGGGCGAAGGTGCGCGAGCCTTCACCGGAGCGCCTGTTGACCGACGTCGTCGCGCTGGTGCGCTTCGCGCTCGGCCAGATCGATACGCTGGAGCCCTTCGCCGCATCGGTCGAGCAGCGTTTCAATCTCTGGCTCGGCCGCGAGAAACGCGCCGGCCGCGAATATGGCGACGCGCAACTCGCCTGGCTGCGGCTCATCAAGGAGCATGTCGCGGCGAACGTCGAAATCACACTCGGCGATTTACAGGATGCGCCGGCGCTCGCCGATCGCGGTGGACGTGTCGCCGCTGCGCGCGCCTTCGGCGCCGATCGACTCGCCGGACTCGTCGAAGACCTGTCCGCGACGCTGGTGGCGTAGGCATGGCCGGGCGCGCCCAAATAGGTGCTGGGTTGCCATCGGGATGGGCTTGGACGCACATTGAGGAAATTTGTGATGTCAATCCACAAACCAACATCGATAACGTCCCATCAACCAGTCGGGTCGCTTTCGTGCCAATGGCGGCCGTCGGCGAACTATCCGGACAGATCAATGTTGAGGCGCGACGCCCGCTGTCGGCCGTTGCGAAGGGATTTACACGGTTCCTAACCGGTGACGTGATCTTCGCGAAGATCACGCCATGTATGGAGAACGGTAAAATTGCGATTGTGCCGGCCGTTCCATTTGCAATCGCCTTCGGTAGCACCGAATTCCATGTGTTGCGGCCACGCCAAGGCGTCGATTCGAGGTATGTCTTTTATTATCTGATACAGGACAGATTCCGAAGTGACGCCCGCAGGAGCATGACGGGCGCAGTTGGCCAACAGCGCGTCCCGACGAGTTTTGTAAAGCTAGCTCCGATGCCGATTGCTCCGACGCGCAACCAGAAGCGCATCGTCGCAAAAATCGACGAGCTCTTCGGCGAGATCGAGGCAGGCGAGCAGGAGTTGGAGAAAGCACGGGAAGGGCTGGAAGCCTATCGCCGTTCGCTCCTCAAAGCTGCGGTGACGGGCGAATTGACCCGCGATTGGCGCGCGAAAAATCCGCAAAAGGAGACTGGCGCCGATTTCCTCACGCGCATCCTTGATGCCCGCCACGCCGCGTGGGAGAAACGCGAGATCGCAAAGCTCGAAGCCAAGGGCCAGAAACCGAAAGATGACGCGTGGAAGCGGCGCTATGTCCAACCGCAACAGCCAGACACAAGCGGTCTTCCGGAACTGCCCCAAGGTTGGGTTTGGGCATCGGTAGATCAGATCGCGTACTTAATTCAGTATGGCTCCTCGGAGAAATGCGGCGCCGATCACCCGGGCGTGCCCGTTCTTCGTATGGCGAATCTTCAAGATGGCGAGCTCGACTATTCGAACCTGAAATACCTGCCGCGAAATCATCCCGAATTCCCCGACCTCTTGCTCGAAGGGGGCGATGTAGTTTTCAACCGCACGAATAGCGCTGAGCTTGTCGGTAAAACGGCTGTTTACGACGGCGCGATTTCACCGTGCTCATTTGCATCTTATTTGATTCGGCTAAAGCTGTGTGGCGTCAGGCCGAAATACTTTTCGTACTTTCTCAATTCGGTGTTTGGGCGTGCATGGGTTCGGTCCGTGAAAAGTCAGCAGGTAGGTCAAGCAAACGTTAGTGGTGGAAAATTGAAATCGCTATGCGTCCCCATTCCGCCAGAACGCGAACAAGACGAAATCATTCGGGCGGTCGAGAACGGTTTTGAAGCGGCTCAAGAGATTTTTCGCAACGAATCGACATGGGGCATGATTGAGAGATTCCGCCAGTCTATTCTGACCACAGCCTTCTCCGGCCAGCTCGTACCGCAAGACCCTTCGGATGAACCGGCGAGCGTATTGCTCGAAAGATTGCGGGCCGCAAAAGCGGTGAGTGCAGAGCCCAAACGCCGCGCGGCAAAAAAGTCGCCGCCTCGCCGAAATGCTCGCCCCAAGCAGCCGCGATCGAAACCCCTGGAAGGAATTGCCAAATGAACGACCATCACGGTCTGGTCGCGAAGGTCTGGAATTATGCGCATGTCCTGCGCGACGCCGGCGTGTCCTATGGCGATTATGTCGAGCAGATCACCTGCCTCCTGTTCCTGAAGATGGACGACGAACGGGCGGAGTTTCTTGGCGAGCCTTCGATTGTCCCCAAGGACTATCGCTGGGAGAGGCTCAAGGGCCTGTCGGGCGAAAAGCTGGGTGCCACCTATAACAAGACCCTGGCGGTGCTCGGCCGGTCGGAGGGCCTGTTGGGGACGATTTTTCTCAAGGCCAAGAACGCAATCGAGGATCCGGCGCGGCTCCAGCGGCTCGTGCAGCTCATCGATGAGGAAACCTGGCTCGGCCTCGAAGTCGACGTGAAAGGCGCGATCTACGAAGGCCTGCTCGAACGCAACGCCGCCGAGATCAAATCCGGCGCCGGCCAGTATTTCACGCCGCGGCCGTTGATCGACGCCATTGTCGAAGTGGTCGATCCGCAGCCGGGCAAGACGGTTTGCGACCCCGCCTGCGGCACCGGCGGATTCCTGCTGCAAGCTTACGAGCACATGAAAGAGAATCCGCGCGCGAAGGACAAAGGCGTCGCGACGAAGCTACGACGCCACACCTTCACCGGCTTTGATATCGTGCCGGGCGTCGTCCGGCTGGCGGCGATGAATCTCTATCTCCACGGCATCGGCGATGGCGAAAGCCCGATCGCGCGCGCCGACGCACTTTTGGCCGACCCCGGCAAAAAATGGCACTACGTCCTTACCAATCCGCCCTTTGGTCGCAAGCAGAGCTTCAAGGTCTTTACCGACGACGGCGACATCGAGACCGAGCGCGAGGATTATCAGCGGCCTGATTTTCAGGTCACGACCTCGAACAAGCAGCTCAATTTCGTGCAGCACGTCATGACGATCCTCGAAGAGGACGGCACCGCGGCGGTCGTCGTGCCGGATAACGTCTTGTTCGAAGGCGGTGCGGGCGAACGCGTCCGGCGACGGCTGCTCGATGCTTTCGATTGCCACACGCTACTGCGGTTGCCGACCGGCATCTTCTACAAACAGGGTGTGAAGGCCAATGTCGTGTTCTTCGACAAACGCCCCGCGGCCGAGACGCCGTGGACAAAGGGCCTTTGGATTTACGATTTCCGCACCAATCAGAACTTCACGTTGAAAGAGCGTCCGTTGAGGCGCGAGCACCTCGACGAGTTCGTGAAGGCGGCGCGATTGGCCGCCCGCCATAAGCGCAAGGAAACCGAACGCTTTCGGCGCTTCGCTTATGCCGATCTCGTCAAGCGCGACAAACTCAACCTGGATATTTTCTGGCTCAAGGATTCGAGTCTGGACGACGGCGAAAACTTGCCGCCCCCGGACGAGATCGCGGCCGAGATCGTCGAGAACCTGGAAGCCGCACTCGAACGTTTCCGTAGTGTCGCTGGTCGGCTGAGCTGACGGCGCCGGCTAACGCCCCTTGATCGCACCGGCGCTTTTACGCTGCCTTTATTCCGTGCCGGCGAATTCGCTCTCGATCCTTTATGCGCTCGCGCCCGCCTCGACGCCGCCGCTTCCGCGCCTACGCGCTCCAGCTCAGGAACAGGCCGACGTCGCCCGGCATGCCGCCGGGATAATCGAGCACGCGCGCGCTCAGGCCGAAGCCGCGCGGCCTCAGCTCGTGCTCCCAGCGCAGATAGAGCTCCGCCGCCTCGCCGCGCAGCGTCGCCGGCCAGTCCGGCTCGAGCGCGTTGATCGCGCGTCCGCCGTCGCTGCACGCGTCGCTCGGAAAGCGCATCAGCATCGCCTCGCGTCCGCCGTGCTCGGCGGCGGTGCGGGCGCGGTGCAGCAGCGTCCGCCAATACTCGTCGGCGACGTGGTGGTTGATGATCTCGCCGATCGCCCGGCGGCGCCGCTCGGCGAGCGCGCGGCGGGTTTCGTCGCCGTGTATCGCCTGCTGGTGCTCGAAATCGACGACCAGGGCGCGAAAGTCGGCCGCCGATGGACGGCGTCCGCCCGCTGCCGGCGCAGCACGGCCATTCACGGCTGCCGCCTTGGCGTGGCCGTGGCCGAGGAAGCGCTCGTCGAGGCGCTCGACCGCCTCGGCCAGCAGGCCGTGGGCGGCGGGATGGCGCTCGGCCTCCGCTGCGTGCTGCGCCTCGCCGGCCAGCGCGCGCAGCAGATCGGCGCGGCTGACGATGCCGACGATCCGTCCGTCGTGCACCACCGGCACCCGCTTGATGCGGTAGGTGGTCAGCAGCCGGGCGATCTCGGCGACGTCCGCGGTCTCGTCGACCGTCACCACCGGCGCCGCCATGATATCGCGCGCGGTCTGCTCGCGCTGGCGCAGGCTGGCGATGAAATCGGGACTGAGCGGCTCGCCCTCGGCCATCAGCGCCAGCCACCAGTCGCGCCGCGCCTCGCGCTCGCTTTCGCCGCGGCCGATCAGGTCGCCCTCGCTGACGATGCCGACCGGCGCGCCGGTGTTGTCGATCACCGGAACCGCGCTGACGCCGCGGTCGAGCAGCAGGCGCGCGATCGCCGGCGTCGGCGTGTCGGGCGACACGACGGCGACGTCCGCGGTCATCACATCGCGCGCTTGCGTCACGCTCGTCTCCTCTGCCGCCGCGCCGCATCGGGCACACCGGCGGCGCGCCCGGCGCCAGGAGTCTCTACCGCCGAATCGGCGGACCGGCCTTGAGCCAGATCAAGCGTTGCGCCATCCGCGTCCGCCCGCCGCGCGCCCTTGCGACATCCTGCCCGTGCGTCTTGTTGACCAATGGGGCATAACGTCGCCCGCGCGGCGCGGCCGGCCGGAGCCACGAATCGGGGCTGCCGCAAACCGCCACGGTTTTGACACGCTTCTGCGCTTGCTTGTCCGCAATCGCGGGGCAATCTGGATGGGTCGCGGCGGCGAGTTGCGTCTGAATCGCGGCCGGGTGAGATTGGGGAACGGGTCATGTTGGGTGGTTTTTCCGGGCGTCATCGTGTCGCGTCGCTGGCCGAGCGGCGCACCGCCACGCGGCTGCGCGAGGCGCTCGCCGTCTTGCCCGAGCCCTGGATCGCGCTCGCCAACCGGCGCGCGTCGCCCGCCGACGGGCCGCCCTGGGTCCGCTACATCGCGCTCCATCCGCAAAAGGGCATCGCCCTGGTCGATCTCGACGCCGCCGACGCCGCGGTGGCGCCGCTCGCGGATTTCCTCGCCCGCACCGGCTTCGCCGCGTTGCAGACCGGCGCGCTGCCCATCCTGCCGGTGGCGGTCGGCGACGGCGAGGTCGGCATCGTCGCCGATCTGCTCGATGCCGCCTTCGCGCACGCGCCCTGCGGCGTCGGCAATCCCAACTGGTGCGAGGCGGTCGTCGAGCTGCTGCTGGCGGCGCCCGACCTGATGCTGTCGCCGGTGCGCCGCGTTGCGCGCGCCGCGCCGGTGGCCACGCCGCCGCTGTCGAATCCGGTGCGCGGCCCGACGCGAGAGCCGTCGCGCGCCGAGCCGACGACGCGGCGTCCAGAGCCGCCGCATGCATCCACCCCCACCCAATCCCTCCGCTCTCGCGTGGAAGGGTTACTGAACGGGGCGGTCGAGCCGCACGCCGAGTCTGCCACGCCGCGCGCCGAGACCGCGCCGCATTCCGAACCGCCGCCGCCGGAGCCGATGCGCCTGGTGCCGCGGCAAGTCGCGCCCCAACCGGAGCCGCCGCTGGAATCTCCGCGCGTCGAGCCGGAACCGCCGCGCGCATCCACCCCCACCCAATCCCTCGCCGATCGAGGGGGGCCGAGCGCGAATGCGGTCGGCGGGAGGGGGGCGGCCGAGCCGCACGCGCCTGCGACTGCCCGATCCGCTCGTCGACCGGCACGGCGTGAGAAAAAGGGCAAGTCCGCCGCGCCGCGTCCGCCGCGCCCGCTGCGCATCGACATCGAGGAGGACGAGTCCGCCGTCGCGTCGCGCGGCGTCGAACCGCGGCTGTCGCGGCGCGACGAGCCGCAATTCGCGCTGGAGGCCGACGAGCCGATCATTCCGCTGCGTCAGACGCGCGGGTCCTCCGGCCGCCGCGAGCCGTCGCGGGACGGCGCCCGGTCGTGGCGGCCCGACGCTGCGTTGGACGATTGGCGCGCGCCGCGGCGCCGCTGGCCGGTGGTGCCGGTCGCCGCCGCGCTGCTGCTGGTTGCGGTCGGCGCCATCGCGCTGTGGTATCGCGAGGCGCCGCCGCCCGCGGTCGAGGCTACCGCGCCGCCGCCCGTCGTCGCCGCCACGCCGCCGGCAACCGGCGGCGGCATCGCCGCTGCGCCGGCTCCGGCGCCAGCTCCGGCTCCGGCGCCGACGCGCACCGTCACCGCCACGCCTCCCGCCGCTCCCGCCGCGGCTCCGACACCGGATCGCGCGGCCGACATTCCGCGCGCCATGCTCCAGCCCAAGATCGCGGAGACGCCACCGCTGCCGCCGCCCTTGCCGGCGGCGAAGACGGTCGCCACGGCATCGCCGGCCCATGCCGTCGGCGCGCCGAACCCCGCCCGCGCCGCGGCCGCGCCCAAGCCGCAGTCCCCGGTGAAGTCGGCCGAGACCGAGCTGCCGCCCGCCGTCGCCGCCGTGCTGCATCCGGGCAGCGTCGCCGCGCCGCCCGCCGACACATCCACCCCCACCCAATCCCTCCCCCCTCGAGGGGGAGGGTTAGGGAGGGGGGTGACCGCTGTGACACCAACCACCGCGCCGGCTCCGGCGCCGGCTTCGGCACCGACCGCCGCGCCGGCCAACACCGTCACGGTCGACGGCGTCACCTATGTCAACGGCGAGCAGCCGCATGCCCTCGGCGCGCTCGGATCGCAACCCACCGCCGCGCTGCCGGCGCCGCAACCCGCCGCCGCGCCCGCCGCGGCGCTGCAGCCCGCTGCGGCGCCGGCCAGCGCGCCGCCATCCGCGGCCAACGGTCTCGGCGTCGACAGCGGCCAGGGACGCGAGGTCGTCATCTCGCGCGCGCCGCCCGAGGCCGTGATCTCGACCGCGCCGTCATCGGCCGCGCCGGGCACGGTGCCGGCCGGCAGCGCCGTGCCGACGCCGAACGGTGCCGGCAATCCGGCCGCCAGCGGCCCGCCGCGCTCGATCGAGGCGGCGCCGCTGCCGTCGGACGACAGCTCGTCGAGCACGAGCACGAATTCGTCGGGCGGAAATCCCTGAGGCGCGCGGCCCCGTCCGCGTCACGCCCAATCCGACCAGCGAGCCCGACCGCGCCTCGTGTGCCGAATCTGAAGTTCGCGATATTCGCGTTGTCCCGGCGAAAGCCGGGACCTATTCCAGTCGTGGATACCGGCTTTCGCCGGTATGACGGGAAGAAAAATGCCACGTTCCAATTGAACGAACTTCATGGAGACGCGGAGGACACGAAGAGAAAGTTTTGTTCCTCCATGCTCTCCGTGTCTCTATGGCGAACGTTCTTTTGTCAGGCCCGCGACAAGCTGAGCCTCAGCGGGTGATTTGCCGGGCAAGTCTCTATGCGATCGGCGCCTGTGCGCCAAAACGCCGCAACCCTCTCCCGCTAAAAAGGGGCGAAGGGAAGGTGAGGGGGTGACGGGAGGATAAGCCTCGGGCGTGACGGAAGCGGACGGCCGCCGTTGCGGCGCCGCGGCTCAGTGGTGCCACTCGTGCTCTTCGTGTTCCTCGTGCTCGTGGCCGCCGAAGCCGAAGCCCAGACCGAAGCCGAACAGCGGCGGCGGATAGACCACCGGCGGCGGCGGAGGCGGTGCGTAGTAGTAGCCATAGGCCGGATTGGCGATGCAGCCATAGCCCGGTGAAAAGTAATAACCGGGCGGGCAGGCGTAGTAATACTGCGCCGCCGCCGGCGCGGCGCCGAGCGCCGCCAGGCCGAGCCCGATCCCGGCCGCCGCCGCCACGGTTTTGACGCGATTCCAGCTGCTTCGCACGGCGAACCTCCGTTGCCCATTCGCTACCGCTCTGAGACAACGGATGGCGCGCGGCGACTGTTCCCGTGTCGCGAAAATGACATGACCGGCCGGCCCGGCCCGCACCGTCCGGTCGTGTCACAGTTTCGATTGCGGGATAAGCACGGTGCGCCCTTCGACAAGCTCGGGGTGAGGCGATTTTCTCAATGCCATCAACAATTTCTCCTCACGCTGAGCGGCGCCCGCAGGGCGCCAGTCGAAGCGCGCAATATCTCATTGCAGCATCGAGCTGAGACACGACTCACCGTCCGGCGCGCTTGCGGCCGGGCGCGGCCTTGGGCTCTAATCGCGCGCGTTGTGCCGTCCGCAAGGGAGAGTCCGCATGATCCGCCTGCCGCGCCTCACCACCGTCGCCCTGGCGCTCGCCTTGGCCGCTTCGCTCGCCGCCTGCGCCGCCGTCCAGGGGCGCGAGACCGCCGGCCAATACGTCGACGACTCCACCATCACCACCAAGGTCAAGGCGAACATCGTCAACGCGCAGTCGCTCAAGGGCTTCGCCATCCACGTCGAGACCATGCAGGGCACGGTGCAATTGAGCGGCTTCGTCGACACCCGCGCGCAGAAGGACCAGGCCGGCCAGATCGCCCGCGGCGTTGCCGGCGTCGTCGGCGTGCAGAACAACATTCTGGTGAAGCAATAAGCGTTGCGAATTCGCGGACACGCTGACATGCGGTTCTTCTCGCCCTCGCCCCCGTCAGGGGGAGAGGGCAGGGTGAGGGGGCGGTTCCGCGCACGCGCGACCCGCTCGACGCGCCTATAATGTAATGAGC
Organism: Alphaproteobacteria bacterium; assembly: GCA_028871055.1. Classification (GTDB taxonomy): domain Bacteria; phylum Pseudomonadota; class Alphaproteobacteria; order ATCC43930; family CGMCC-115725; genus REEB95. Next base: position 54,238 of record JAGWON010000012.1, on the reverse strand, counting down.
GCCGATACAGAAATTCCTGATCGTTGCCGGCATCGTCTTCGTCGCTCTCGGCCTGCTGTGGCCGCTGCTCGCGCAGCTCGGCCTCGGCCACCTGCCGGGCGACTTCAGCTATCGCGGCGCGCACGTCTCGTTCTATTTTCCGCTCGGCACCAGCGTCGTCGTCAGCCTCGTGCTCACGCTGATCCTCTGGCTGCTCAACCGCTAATCGGTCTTCTGCTGCGCCAGTTTTTCGGCGCGCTGCGCCAGGGCGGCTGCGTGCTGCGTCAGAAGCTGCCTCAGCGTCGGATCGGCTTCCTGCTTCGCCCGTTCCAAATACGCGCGCGACTGCTCGCGCAATTCCTTGTGTCGTGGCATGCGCCCTAAATCGCCGTGCGGTGGGCGGAGCGCGCTCGCGCTCTCTCGTCGGCGGCCCGATATGCGGCTGCGTGAAAAATCAGGTTAGCGCCGAGCCGGGCGCGCCGTCGAGGGGGTTGACCGGGGCGATGGTTAGCGCGCCGCGCCGGGGCTGCGGCGTCAGTCGCCGACGAAATGCGCATCGAGGCGCGCGATCCAGCGCGCCATGCCGTGCGCGACGTCGTCGGTCATGTGCTCGATCTCGAAGCGGATGGCGTCGCGCAGCCGGTCGCGCCCGCTCTCGAGCTCGCGCAGCCGGGCCGCGAGGTCGCGACGCTCCTGTTCCAGCCCGACGATCGCCTCGAAGCAGCGGAGCGACTCCATTCCCTTCGCGGCCCTGAGCTTGCGGTCCAGCTTGTCGGTCTCTCGCGCGGTGTCGTCCAGCCGCTGTTCCAGCACCTTGCGATAGAGCGTCTTGGTCATGTCACCGCCTGTTCCGGCCGACGCGGCAGCGCCGCGGCGGCGCGGCAGTGATTATAAGTTGCGCCGGCCGGAGAAACGATGCCGGCGGCATTAAAAATTTTTTTGAGCGCCGGGCACGGCCCGAAACTAACAAATGCGTAACCTGCCGGTAGCAAAAAAGCCGCATTTCCGAACCAAGATGATGTTTGGTCCGTTCGGGCCGGGGTCGGAGTCACGCCATGGATACCACCGTCACGGCGCCGCCGCCGCGCAAGCGTGTGCGCCCGCATCCGCAATTCGAGTGCATCGTGCTGACACTGCAAGGCGGCGGCGCACTCGGCGCTTATCAGGCCGGCGTCTATCAGGCGCTCGACGAAGCCGGCATTCGTCCGGATTGGATCGCCGGCATCTCGATCGGCGCGATCAACGCCGCCATCATCGCCGGCAATCCGCCGGAGCAGCGCGTCGCGCGGCTGCGGCAGTTCTGGGAGACGGTCAGCACCAATCCGCTGTGGGGTGCGGCGGGCGATTACGTCGGCCGTCTCGCCACCGGCGTCGCTGGGCGCCGGGCGGTCAGCCAGGCGAGCGCGCTGGCCGCGACCGTGGCCGGCGCGCCCGGCTTCTTCGCGCCGCGCACGGTGCTGCCGTATCTCACGCGGCCGGGCAGCGTCGCCGCCACCAGCTATTACGATACCAACGCGCTCCGGCTCACGCTCGAGCGGCTCGTCGATTTCGACCGTATCAACGCCGGCGGCACGCGGCTCAGCGTTGGCGCCGTCAACGTCAAGAGCGGCAACTTCGTCTATTTCGACACCACGACGCACAAGATCGGCCCGGCGCATGTGATGGCGAGCGGCGCGCTGCCGCCGGGCTTTCCTGCGATCGAGATCGACGGTGAGCATTACTGGGACGGCGGCACCGTCTCCAACACGCCGCTGCAATGGGTGCTGCAATTCGGGCCGCGGCGGGACACGCTCACCTTCCAGGTCGATCTGTGGAATGCGCGCGGCGCGTTGCCACGCAACGTCGTCGACGTCGAGACGCGGCGGAAGGAGATACTCTATTCGAGCCGCACGCGCGACAACGTCGACCGCTTCGCCGAGATGCAGCGCCTGCGTCACGCCATCGCCAAGGTCTGCGACACGCTGCCGAAGGAGGTGTGCGATCTGCCCGAAGCCGGCGCCTTGCGCAGCTTCGCCGACCACAAGGTCTACAGCATCGTCCACCTGATCTACCGGCCGCGCCACTACGAGACCTTCGCCAAGGACTACGAGTTCTCGCGCCTCAGCATGGAGGGCCACTGGGCGGCCGGCCATGCCGACACCGTGCACACGCTCGCGCATCCCGAGGCGCTGGCGCGGCCCGCCAACAGCGACGGCGTGCGGACCTTCGACGCGGCGATGCACGCCCACGCGGCGCAGGCCGATTGAGACCTCACGCCTCCAACCAGGGACCTGCCATGAAAGCCGACGAAGTCCGCACGCGCGCGTTCGCCATGCCGCTCACCAGCCCGGCCTATCCGCCCGGTCCGTACCGGTTCGTCGACCGCGAGTTCCTCATCATCACCTATCGCACCGATCCGGAACGCCTGCGCCGCCTCGTGCCCGAACCGCTCGAAGTCGACGAGCCGCTGGTCAAGTTCGAGTTTATCCGCATGCCGGACTCGACCGGCTTCGGCGATTACACCGAGAGCGGCCAGGTCGTTCCGGTGTCGTTCCAGGGCCGCAAGGGCGGCTATTCGCACTGCATGTTCCTGAACGACCATCCGCCGATCGCCGGCGGGCGCGAGCTCTGGGGCTTCCCCAAGAAGCTCGCCGATCCCAGCCTCAAGGCGGAGATCGACGAGCTGGTTGGCACGCTCGATTACGGCCCGGTCCGCATCGCCACGGCGACGATGGGCTACAAGCACAAGCAGGCCGATCTCGCCGCGGTCAAGACGGCGCTCGCGGCGCCCAACTTTCTCCTGAAGATCATCCCGCATGTCGACGGCACGCCGCGCATCTGCGAGCTGGTTGAATATTATCTCGAGGACATCGACCTCAAGGGCGCGTGGACCGGGCCCGCGGCGCTGTCGCTGACGCCGCACGCGCTGGCGCCGGTGGCGGAGCTGCCGGTGCTCGAAATCGTCTCGGCGGTGCACATTCTGTCCGACGTCACGCTCGGCCTCGGCAAGGTCGTGCATGACTATCTACGCTGACGGGATGCGCCCGCTCGATCGGATCACGCTTTAAATCCATCCACGGAGAATCACCATGCGTTTGAAAGACAAGATCGCCGTCGTCACCGGCGCGGCGAGCGGCATCGGCAAGGAGATCGCCACCACCTACATCCGTGAGGGCGCGCGCGTCGCCATCGCCGATCTCGATTTGAAGGGCGCGCAGGCCACCGCCAAAGCGCTCGACAACAGCGGCACCCGCGCGATGGGCGTCGCCATGGACGTGACGCAGGAGGACCAGGTCGAGGCCGGCATGGCGGCAGTGATCAAGGCCTATGGCGGCATCGACGTGCTGGTCAGCAACGCCGGCATCCAGATCGTCGCGCCGCTCGACCAGTTCGAGTTCGCCAAGTGGAAGAAGCTGCTCGCCATCCATCTCGACGGCGCGTTCCTGACGACGCGCGCCGCGCTCCGCCAGATGTACAAGCAGGGCCGGGGTGGCAGCGTCATCTACATGGGCTCGGTGCATTCCAAGGAGGCGTCGGTGCTGAAGGCGCCCTACGTCACGGCGAAGCACGGCCTGATCGGCCTCGCCAAGGTGGTGGCCAAGGAAGGCGCCGCGCACGGCGTGCGCGCCAACGTCATCTGCCCCGGCTTCGTGCGCACGCCGCTGGTCGAGAAGCAGATACCCGAGCAGGCGAAAGAGCTCGGCATCACCGAGGAGCAGGTGATCAAGACGGTGATGCTCAAGGAGACGGTCGACGGCGAGTTCACCACCGTCGAGGACGTGGCCGCGGCGGCGGTGTTCTTCGCCGGCTTCGAATCGAACGCCCTCACCGGCCAGTCGCTGGTGGTGAGCCACGGTTGGTTCATGCAGTGACGGCTGCAAAAGGCAAAGGGCTCGCGCCCTTCGCCCCTTTTTATCTCCCTCTCCCCCGCGAGGGGAGAGGGCAGGGTAAGGGGGTACGCGCCGAGCTTTCGGCGCTAGGATTTCCGCCGCGTCGGCGGCACCAGCCGCCACAGCGCCAGGGCGTAGAGCCATACCGCGACATAGAGCGCGGCGAAGACCCAGATCGGCAGGTTCCAGAAGATCGCGCTCTCGATCCAGCGCGCGATGAGCGGCTCGCGCGACGCGGGCGCGCCGGCGGTCTGCTCGAGCGCCGCCTGCCACAAGGTGAGGAAACAGGTGCGGCCGAACAGCGCCTGAAGCGCCACGACGGCAAGCAGCGCGAGATGCAGCGCGCGCCACCAGAAGATTCGCACGAAGCGCCAGCCGCGCCACGCGCCGAGCGGCACGACGACGAGGCCGAAGACGTTGAACGCGATCACGGCGACATGGATCGCGAGCACGGCAAGGGCGAGGATGGCGAGCGTGCCGGAGCTCATCGTCGGCCAGCTTAGCATCTCGTCATGGCTGGGCCCGTCCCGGCCATCCACGAATTTTTTCACCGGCCGTGCTCGTTGCGCGCCATCCGACGCGGCGCGCAGCGCCGCGCCGGTTCTGGGATTGGGGACCGTGGGGCGTGAAGCTACGGCGGTCGAGCAAGCTCAACGCGGACGACGCCGCGGCGGTCGCCATGCTCTCGGGCGGCCACGGCAAGCGCCGGCACGAACATCGTTTGCGCATGCACGACAAGCAGCGCGCGCTCGCCGCGCTGGCGCGGCACCTCGGCCTGAACATGGAGCGCGACCGCCGCAGGACCTACAACCTGCGGCCGGACGCGAAGCCGGCCGTCGATTCGGCCACGCCCGCCAGGACCGGCCGCGAGGCGCGCGAGATTCTGGTCAGCCGGCTCACGGCAGAGGACGAGGAGTTGAAGCTTGCGCGCGAGATCGAGGCGGCGTGGCGCGAAGTCGTCGGCGGCGATGCCGCGGCGAAGCGCTAGATCGGACGCACCCGCGCCGGAACGCCCATGGCGCATTCGAGCGCCGCGCGGTCCCAATGGCCGGAATCGGCCGCGGCGGTATAGGTAGTCGAGAGAAAATCGAGCAGCAAGCCGTCGGGCTCCGCCGCGCCGCGCACCGCATCGTAAGGCAGGTTGAACTCGCCCAGCGTCGCGTCGAAGGCGGCGCCAAGGGTGACCGGTCGGCTGCGGAAGCCCGCCGGCTCGGGATAGGCATAGGAATAGAACGCCGCCTGCGGGAAGGCGTCGTTGCCCGGCCAGAACCCGGCGCTGCTCACTTCGTGCGAATAGGCTTCGCGCGCCACGTCGTCGGGAAGTCCGGGCACGCCGCCGGGATGGAGCGGCGCCTTCCGTCCGGAGAACCGCGTGACCGCGAGGTCGAAGCTGCCCCAGAAGAAGTGCACCGGGCTCGCCTTGCCGAGGAAGCCGCTGCGGAACAGCTTGAAGATGCGGTCAGCCTGGACGAGCGCGCGCCAGAAGCGGTGGGCGGCGTCGGCGTCATAGGCGGCGTGCGTGCGGTCCTGCGAAAAGCGGATCGGGTTCGGTAGCTCGCTCGGTGTCTCGTTGATGGCGACTGCGATGCCGATGCCGTTGAGAAGATCGATGACCCGCCGATAAAAGTCGGTGACCGTCTGCGGCTCGAGCGCAAGCATCCGTTCCTCGCCCCTGCTGGTGCGGACGGCGAGGCGATGGCCGATGAAATCGAACTCGATCTCGAGGATTTCGCTGCCGATCGGGATCGGCGATGTGCCGAGCCCGCGCGCGGTGACGTAAAACGGCACCTGCCAGCTATGGTTGACCCACGGCGTCAGCGCCAGCCGAACCTTGCCGACGATCTGCGTCCAGAGCTGCAAGGTCGCGGCGGTGTCGCGCCACGCGGGATAGGGCAGGTCGGGCCAAGCGGCGGCGGTCATGGATATCCTCCTTTCGACGGCCGACGAGGATAGCTGGTCACCCGGCGCCCGAAGGTAGCGCCGCATCGCAACTTGCGCCCGCATGTTCTTGTTATGTTCTTCATAAAATGCTATGGGGATTATATACTTGAAAAAGTCCCATCAATCCGTAGATAAGCACCGCCCCACATCCATCAAGATCACGCCCGCCATGGTCGAGGCAGGGATCGCGGCATGGCGCGCCGAGGTCGGCGACGAATTTCCGGTCGTCAGTCTCGGCACCGACGAAACGGTGCGCGCAATTTATCGCGCTATGGATAAAACACGAACAGCGCACCGATCTTGAATCGCTCCATGAACCGCTGTTCAACATCGGCGGCCAGGTCTTTGCTGAGTGAGTGAATCTGCTCAAACGCGCGTTTAATGTCAGCCCTCGTAAGTCCGCCGTTATGTTGCTTGACCAGATTCGGATCGACGGGTTGACGGACTAGTTCCGACTTTCCTTCGATGTCGGCAACAGCCCAGACGGCATGAATGATCGAGTTCCGGTTCGATGATGCGGTTTTGGCTCGCCGCAGGAAGCTTCTGACCTTCTCCAGTTCGCCGGTCTTTTTGGCGAGCACCAATTCCGCGAGCGCCGCAATCATATCGCGCCGCGCCCGATGATTTTGGTGGACGAAATATATCGTTCTGCTGCACTGCCACGGGCAGTCCAACAGGAGCGCAAAAAGTTTGAATAATAGGTTTTCAAGCCGTTCCCATTCGAGATTTACGACCGTCAGTAATTCGGTCAATTCTTGATCTTTGGCGGCCAGAGCGACCGGCGGTTCAGCACTAAAGACGAATTTCAATCCCTGTGGTGCCGCCGGCTTTTTCATGGTGCGAACCCTCGACTGGAGATTTTCAATTTCTGGTGCCATTATTGATGCCGATGATGGGCACGCGGGAAAAGATGATCCGGGGCAGTGAGTATGACGCCCTCACTCGACGTGGCCGGCGCATGGTTCCTTTCAAGCGCGGCGTCGTCGCGCGGATCAAGCGCGGGTTTTGGAAGCGGCTGCGGCATGATGCTCGCATCGAAGCGAAGCGCATCGCCGCCGAGGAATAGAATGGACGATCCAACCAAGGCCCCCGAATTTCAGCGCGTGGTGCAGCGATTTTTGGCTACGCCGCACAAGCCTCACGCGCCGTTGAAGCAGAAACGCAAATCCAGGTCGCGCCGCCCGCGCCCGACAGGAACTAAACGCGCTCCGCGTTAAATACCGACGGGTGAAGATCCAAATTCATTTCCGACTTGAGTAGTTCGCAATAGAACAGCCCCATTGCGCGCAACGGTGCGCTGTATTCGCGCTCGCAGATTTGGCCCAGCAAGTCGAGGAAGTAGGTTAAGTCGTCATTGTCCACAAGCACCGATAACGTGTGATCTTGCGGAAAATCTCTACGGAGCCTGTCGCGGAATTGATTTCTCAATTCCATCAATCGCCGCCGGGTATCGCCCTCTCGACCGCGCGCCCATTCGATTGAGTCCGCGCGATTGAAACCGAACATCTCCTCGGGCGCGCAAGGCCCGTATTTCGTGTCGAATACCAAGGTTTGCCGCTTTTCCATAACCTATCCCCTGTGTGCCGCCATGCAGACTGAATACACTCTCCGGCTTCGCTGCGATGCCTCGGCGGTTATCGCGTTAACGACCGCCAAATTGCCGCTTGAAGTCCGTGATCGCGTCCTCGGCGTTCTTGAGCGGCCCGTCGAAGCCTTTCTTGTCGAGGTGGATGCTCTTGCCGCAGACGCAGGCGAGATTGTCGTTCGTCTTAAGCCAAGCGATCGTCTTTTGATGGCTGTGGCCGCAGGCGGGACATTTGATCGTGAGGCTCTGGCCGTCGAAAAATCCTGACACGGGCTTGCTCGCTCCATAGGTGACGAGCCGCCAAACACCAACTGCGCCGCACTGGTGGCTCTGGCTGCGGCGTATGAGGGTGCCGGGACTCACGATCCCGGCCCCTCTCCCTTTCGTTCACGGTATCACGCGGATTTTCGGAATCCGAGTCCGGGGCGCGACTCGCCCGACTCGGGCTAGGTGTTATCCAGCCAGTCCAGAATTTCGGCGATCTTCAAAAGCTTCTGGTAGTCGCCGCGACTAAGCTTGAGCTTGCGGGCGCGCGAGCCGCTGACTAGTCCGCCGATAGGTGAGGCGCTTTCCTTCGATGCCCTTGAGCGCCTTGCGGGCGCGCTCGGCATCGGTGACCTTGCGGTTGGAATAGCGGAAGTCAAATTCCTTCAAGTAGCGATGAAGGTGCTGCTCGCCGCAGTGCTGATAAACGCCCTTCATCCCGCGCTTGAAGATCGAAAAGAAGCCCTCAATCGTGTTCGTGTGCGCGGTGCCTCGAACGTATTCGTCAATGCCGTGGCGCACGGTCTTGTGCGAAGCGAAATTCCAGCCAATCTCGGTGTAGGTCTTGGCTTCGTCGGACATAAGGTGCGCGTCACGCGAGACGTTCTTATCCAAGATCGGGCGCAAGGTCGCGGCGCTCACGTCATCAACATGGAACGAACGAACTCCGCCACCGCGCTCGACCAGAGACATGACGGCCAGCTTGTGGCCGTGGCCGGTGCGCTTCGCGCGAGCGGGCTTGCGACCGATGTAGGTTTCGTCGGCCTCTACCGTGCCGCCGCCCGAACCCATCGGCGTCTCGCCGCTGTCGCCCATCGCCTCGCGGATGCGGTGCGCCATGAACCAGGCCGACTTGTAGGTGATGCCCAACATGCGGTGCAGCTGGTGCGCCGAGATGCCTTTCTTGGACGAGGTGAGAAGGTGGGTCGCGAGAAGCCACTTGTGCAGCGGGATATGGCTGCGCTCGTAGAGCGTGCCGACCGTGACCGTGAATTGCTGGTCGCACTCGTAGCACTGCCACAGGCCGGGGCGTCCAACCTTGCCTTCAAGGCGCTTCACGCGCTCGCCCGTAGCCCTGCAATGCGGGCAGATCGCCCCATTCGGCCAGCGGCTCGCTTCAAGCCACTCGCGGGCCTTGGCTTCGTCCTGAAATACCGGGTTCGTGAGGTCTGCGGTCATAAAAGCCCCCTATCCATGGCCTAAATATAGGGGTTGGGCCTCACTTTGTCAAGTATATAATCCCCAATGCTATAAGGTGCATCCGCGCTGGAGGCGAGGGCACACCGTGGGAAAAAACTCCGCAATTGAGTGGACTCATCACACATTCAATCCCTGGTGGGGATGCGTGAAGGTCTCCGCTGGCTGCAAACACTGTTATGCGGAGACATGGTCGCGGCGCGTCGGTCTCGATATTTGGGGCGCGCGAAACGAACGGCGCTTTTTCAGTGATGCTCATTGGCGCGAGCCGGTCCGGTGGAACGCAGAAGCGGTCGCGTCAAAAACGCGGCGGCGAGTTTTTTGCGCTTCGATGGCGGACGTGTTCGAGGCGCGGAGCGATCTCGACTGGATGCGCGAGCGCCTCTGGGCGCTAATCGAGGCAACGCCCGCACTCGACTGGTTGCTGCTCACGAAGCGGCCTGAGCAGATTGCCGAAAAGGCGCCCTGGGGCAACCGCTGGCCGCCCAACGTTTGGCTCGGAACGACGGCCGAGAATCAGCTGTGGGCAAACCGGCGTATTCCGATCCTGCTGGAACATCCTGCTGTCGTGCGGTTCGTTTCGTGCGAACCGTTGGTCGGTCATCTCGATTTGTCGCGCTGGATGGGTCGCGAAAGAAGCGAGCACGGCATCAATTGGGTCATTGCCGGCGGCGAGAGCGGCTCGAAGGCGCGACCGATGAATCCCGAGTGGGTGAGATCGCTGCGCGACCAATGTAAGCGGGCCGACGTCGCGTTCCACTTCAAGCAGTGGGGCCAGTGGTGTCCCGACCGGCTGGATGCAGGCGTCAGCGCAAAAAGACTCCGCGTTTTTGATTCCTTCGGCAAAGCGTCAACAGTTGTGCGCGTGGGCAAGCATGCGGCTGGCCGCGAGTTGGATGGCAGGACTTGGGACCAATTTCCGACGGCAGAGGAGGGCGCATTTGCCAACGAAATATTGGCGGCCGAATAGCGGCATATGATCGGCGTTCCTCGACCGGCTCATCTAAATCCCAAAGACTATGAGTAAGCGCTCAGCCGGCTACGACGGAACCCAGCCGAAGACGAAGCGATGAGGATCGTCTCTTCAGATAAATTCGCATAACTTTCGCGGCGCTCCTGCGACGGTTCCATCGAAAGCGATTATGTGGTCTGGCTCGGCGAAGCACCACGCGAAGGAACCCCATGCGAGGCTGGCGATCGTTTTCTTAAACGCGTGATGAGAGCGACTCTGAAATGCTGTGACGAACAATACCTGCTCAGGGCTGTATCCGGCTAGCGTCGCTAACTTGAGCAGATCACGTCGACGGGTTTCATGGATTGGCCCATCGGACGAGACAACCTCAACGAATATGAAATGTGTGCGTCCTTCGGAGGTGTCCGCAAGGATCACATCCGGTAGCACTTTTTCGGGTTCGATTTTGATTCCTAATTTCTTCAGAAATTGATCATTCTCCTCGACGACCTTGTTTCCGCTTTCGGAAATCCAAAGCACAGCTGGATTCACAAGAAACATTGTCCCGAAGACTTCGACGACAGCCTTTGTAATTATTGACGATAATCCAGGGCTCAAAACTCGCGCCTCGCCATTGGGCAATTTTACGGAGACTTTTGTCTTCGCACCGGCAGCCGCAATCCGAAGGATCTGTACCGTCGCAAGCGCGTTGGCGGTCAGATGTCTTTTGCGCCAGTTCTCAGCGGTCTCGAGGAATGTTTCGGCCGAAAGCTTTGGATCAAAAAGTTCTGCAAGGTCACTACGGAGGGTGTAACGACCCTTACTCGACGTAGTTGGAACTTCTGGGTTGGTCAACACTGCACCGATCGCCACAAGCCCATTCCGTAAGACTTCGTCTCTAATCGATTCTCGGGTGTTTTCTTTGTACCAACGGTCTTTCGGCTCTGGCGTGCCTGGTTTCTGCACCGCATCGAGGTAAGCCAATCGACTTTTGTCGCTCGTCTTTCTAGCTTGGCTCTGGCCCATCCGATAAACAAAATTTGGTGAGAGCCAAACGCCGCCCTCAATTGCGCCGACATAGAGCATTGTAAAGATCGTGCGGGCAGCGGCGAGACCGGTGCACTTGCTGCGCTCTGGTGTCCCCTCAGGGAAAATGATTTGCAGCCGCTCTCGAATTTTTTCTATTTCAAGCAGAGCCGGCAGCATGATGCCCCTGGTAATATGCGGCGGCGATCGCTGTTTCGATTTTGTCCTGTGCTGCGTTGGATGCGAGGAGTCGTCTCACTTTTTCAAGCACCGTCGGCGACGGAAGCGGCAACTCTTCTAGCTCGAACGCCGAAACCGCGACCGACCCATTAATGCATCGGAAGGCAGCGTCAACGGCCTTACTGTTTAGGAGTGCCGCTATAACGGCGGCTGGCACCGCCGGATTGGTCTCCGAAGGGCGCACCATGTTGAGGTGATTTTCCACAAGCACGCCGTTGTGCTGACGTATAAATCGGGACGGTAGCTCGGCCGCAATAAGTCGCCTCGATTGCTCTTTCGCGGTTGTCCGCTGCACTAGAATGCATGCGCGGTCGACGATTAACCAGCCATCCTTGGGTCTGCTGACCGCAAACCACGGCACGTGGTTGCGTTTCTCGCTACGCCATACAAACCGCCCGTCGGGCGTTACACTCTCCGCCCAAATTACTGGGTGGGTGTTCTTAGTTTGCTGTTCGCGAAATTGGGGACGAAATCGATTCCAGACGAGGGGGCCCGTCGAAACGCTGTACCCGTAATGTCTGAGCCGATAAGGCATGAACGCTAGCCGTCGCGTCAGCGCGGATTGCTTCGTGGACCGAGGCAGAATCCATGGGGCGCTTCCATGGGCCGGAAGTGACACTGTGCCGGTCTTGCGAACAACTGCCCGTCCTTTTTCATTAAACTCAATGAAACCGACACGGCCACCGTGTGGATTTCCCTTCCGCCGATAGGTGGCAAGCATCGTCTCTTGAAGAACATCGGCGAAGATGCCCGAGCGCTCGGAGACAAAATTTACCGAAAGAGGGGGAGCTTCAGAGGCCAGCAGCGATCGCAACGCTTTAAAATATAGGCCAGACAGCATCGACGTCGGTGTGACGTATGCGATTAGACCTCCTGGTTTCGACCATCTAAGCGCGGCGTCGGTGAAAACGCCATAAAGGTTTGCGTGCCCGTGAACACTTCTGCGGAATATGGCACGGCGCCCTAGTGAAAGAGACACTTTCCCGTAGGGCGGGTTACCGATTACCAAATCGTACTTTGCCTCGTCAACCGATCTGAGATCCAGACTATCTCTGTTCTCGATGAACTCCGGCAGTTCGTTTGCGTAGCCGATGTCGCGAAGAGCTAATTCGAGCATGCGTTGCGCAAGCCAAGCGCCGAATGGGTCTGACTCGAACCCGCGAATTCGATGCTGCAATTGCCTCACGACGAAGCTTCGGTTTGTGTCACCTAAGCCCTGAATCATTCGGATGGCGACTGGCACTAGAAACGCGCCACCGCCACAAGCCGGATCAAGCACTCTCGCGGCTCGCCAATCGATCCCGCCGTCCTCAGCCATTCCGATCAGGCACTGAACCAACTCGGGGGGCGTATAGAAAATTCCGTGCGTTGCACGATAGTGATCCGGAAGGCAAGCAGTGTAGATGCCGCCGATCGTCGGGACGATGTTCTCAATGCTGAGTTCAATAAGTGACGCGCCGAATTTTTCTGCTTCGATGAGCGCTTCGTTGGATAGCTGAATCTGATTAGGCTTGGCAAAGGGCCGCAGCGGATTTTTTATCCCGCGTGCGATCCAGCATGAGCGCATCACGGCTTCGGTAAATGCGCATGCAAATGCAGCCCTGTTGTTTTCGGTGACACGTGCAGCCCAGGCCTTTGCTCCGGCGTAATCGATCGTTGCATGTGGCGTTACGACCGCCGCCCGTTTTGGTGTCCGGAAAACGATGGGACCCCCCAGCTCAAGCTGAAAAATGCCACCAGAACATATCATGAATATGCTTTGGAGCAAGAACTGGCGAGAATCGGATATCTGCTGGCGGCTTGCTTTCCCGCCCCGTTTCCCCTATCTAAAGCCCACTTTTCAACAACCCACACGCGGGGTTTGGCCCTCGTCCCGCATCAAGGACGAGACGCCCTTCCGGTGCTGGTCCTGAGCTTGTCGAAGGACCGGTTCACACGCCCCGCGGCGGACTAACCGGAGAAAGGATGCCTTCGATGGCGATTCCCGATTTCACCATGCGCCAGCTCTTGGAAGCCGGCGTGCATTTCGGCCACCACACCCGCCGCTGGAACCCGAAGATGGCGCCCTACATCTTCGGCGTGCGCAACGGCGTGCACATCATCAATCTCGAAGAGACCGTGCCGCTCTTGGGCCGCGCGCTCCAGGCGCTGCGCGATGTCGCCGCCGGCGGCGGCCGCGTGCTATTCGTCGGCACCAAGCGCCAGGCGCAGGAGCCCATTGCCGACGCCGCCAAGCGCTGCGGCCAGTACTTCGTCAACCACCGCTGGCTCGGCGGCATGCTCACCAACTTCAAGACCATCTCGCAATCGATCAAGCGGCTGAAGGATCTCGACGAGAAGATCGCCGAGCCCGAGAGCGGCCTGACCAAGCGCGAAATCCTCGAGTTGTCGCGCGACCGCGACAAGCTCGAGCGCGCCTTGGGCGGCATCAAGGAGATGGGCGGCCTGCCCGACATCCTGTTCGTGATCGACACCAACAAGGAGGCGATCGCGGTGCAGGAGGCCAACCGGCTCAAGATACCCGTCGTTGCCGTATTGGATAGCAACTCGTCGCCCGACGGCATCATCTATCCGATCCCGGGCAACGACGACGCGATGCGCGCCGTGCACCTCTATTGCGAGCTCGTTGCCGGCGCTGTGCTCGACGGCCTCCAGGCCGAGATGGTGGCGGCGGGCGGCGACGTCGGCGCCGTCGCCGAGCCGCACGTCGAAACGCCGGCCAAAACGCCGGCCGAGGCCGAGAAGCCGGCCGCGCCCGAAGGCGCGACCGCCTAAATCGCAATCACCGTCATGCCCGGCCTTGTGCCGGGCATCCACGCCTTCGACGGAGAGCACGATCGACCGCGCCCGAGACGACGCCCCTCCCATTCCCTCCCCCTCGAGGGGGGAGGGTTAGGGTGGGGGTGATGGCGCGGCCCGTGAATTGAAGGAGCGAATTTGAGGAGACGACACGATGGCTGAAGTCACCGCCGCGCTGGTCAAGGAGCTGCGCGAGAAGACCGGCGCCGGCATGATGGATTGCAAGCGCGCGCTGGGCGAGACCCAGGGCGATCTCGAAGGCGCGGTCGACTGGCTGCGCAAGAAGGGCCTCGCCGCCGCCGCCAAGAAGGCCGGCCGCGTCGCAAGCGAAGGGCTCGTCGGCGTCGCCGTTGCCGGCAACGCGGGCGCGCTGGTCGAGGTCAATGCCGAGACCGATTTCGTCGCCCGCAACGAGACCTTCCAGAATTTCGTCCGCACCGTGACGCAGCTCGCGCTCGCCAAGGGCGACGACGTCGAGGCGCTCAAGACGGCGCCGTTCCCCGGGACAGGTCGGACGGTGGGCGAAGAATTGACGCACATGATCGCCACCGTCGGCGAGAACATGAATTTGCGCCGCGCCAGGCGGCTCACGGTGGGCAAAGGCGCGGTCGTCGCCTACATGCATTCGGCGCTGGCGCCGGGTCTCGGTAAGATCGGCGTGCTGGTTGCGCTCGAATCGACCGCGCCGGCGGACAAGCTCGGCGCTGGCGGCCGCAGCCTGGCGATGCACGTCGCCGCTGCCAATCCGCGCTATCTCGACATGGCCTCGGTCGACGCCAAGGACCTCGAGCGCGAGCGCGGCGTGCTGCGCGAGCAGGCCAAGGCCTCGGGCAAGCCCGATGCCATCATCGACAAGATGGTCGAGGGCCGGCTCAAGAAGTTCTACGAGGACACCGTGCTGCTGGAGCAGGTCTACGTCGTCGATGGCGAGAGCAAGGTCGCCAAAGTCGTCGAATCCGTCGCCAAGGACTCGGGCGCGCCGGTCAAGCTCGCCGGCTTCGCCCGCTTCGCGTTGGGCGAGGGCATCGAGAAGGAACGCACCGATTTCGCCGCCGAGGTCGCCGCCGTCGCCAAGCGGTGAGGGCATCCGTCGTGCCGCATCGCGGCGGTTGGGTCTACATCGTGACCAATCGGCCGAATGGGACGCTTTACGTCGGAGTCACGAGCGATCTGGCGCGCCGCGCGTGGGAGCACCAGTCGGGCGTTGCCGACGGATTCACGAAGCGTTACGGCTTGAAGCGACTCGTGTTTGCCGAACGCCACGATGACATCCGGACGGCGCTGCAACGCGAGAAGAACCTCAAGCATTGGTCGCGCGCCTGGAAAGGTGCGCCTCATCCGGGAGCAGAATCCGAACTGGGACGATCTCTATGACCGACTTGTCTCGCCTCACCGTCATGCCCGGCCTTGCGCCGGGCATCCACGTCTTCGTTTTGGCTCGGTGCATGAAGGAAGGCGTGGATGGCCGGGACAAGCCCGGCCATGACCCAGATGCAGGAATTAATTCAGCGTCATGCCCGGCCTTGTGCCGGGCATCCACGCCCTATATCTGATGCGCGATATCTCATGCGCTCCGAATCCGGACCGGACCCGCGGCTGACGCGCTATACCCTATGCTTATCTCCACGGCGCTGTTGTTGTATGATCCGCGCGGTTTAAAAAGCAGCGCGCGAGGCGGTTGATCCATGGCTGACCCGGTGTACGCGGCAGTGCCTGCGACGGCGAAGAAACCGGCCGCGGTGCCGCGATTCCGGCGCGTGCTGCTGAAACTGTCGGGCGAGGCGCTGTTGGGCGATCACGGCTACGGCCTCGATCCCAAGGTGGTGCAGCGCCTGGCGGCCGAGATCAAATCGGTCCACGCCCTCGGCGTCCAGGTCGCGCTGGTGATCGGCGGCGGCAACATCTTCCGGGGATTGACGGGCGAGGGCGCCGGCATCGACCGCGCCACCGGCGACTACATGGGAATGCTCGCCACCATCATCAATTCGCTCGCCATGCAGTCGGCGCTCGAGCGCATGGGCGCGCCGACGCGCGTCCAGTCCGCCATCTCGATGCAGGCCGTGTGCGAGCCGTATATAAGGCGTCGCGCCATCCGCCACATGGAGAAGGGCCGCGTCGTCATCTTCGCCGCCGGCACCGGCAATCCGTTCTTCACCACCGACACGGCGGCGGCGCTCAGGGCGTCCGAGACCGAATGCCAGGCGCTGTTGAAGGCGACCAAGGTCGACGGCGTCTACACCGCCGATCCCAAGAAGGACAAGAAGGCGACGCGCTTCGACCGGCTGAGTTACCATGACGTGCTGTCGAAGGATCTCCAGGTGATGGACGCGGCGGCGGTGTCGCTGGCGCGCGAGAACCGCATCCCGATCCTGGTCTTCTCCATCCACGAGCCCGGCTCGCTGGCCGCCGCGGTCACCGGCACGGGCCACTTCACCATCATCGAGGAGACGCGGTGAGCGAAGACCCGATCGTCAGCGTGCTGCGCAAGCGCATGGACGGCGCGCTCGACGCGCTGCGCAAGGAATTCGCCGGCATCCGCAC
This sequence comes from Alphaproteobacteria bacterium, assembly GCA_028871055.1. Lineage (GTDB taxonomy): Bacteria > Pseudomonadota > Alphaproteobacteria > ATCC43930 > CGMCC-115725 > REEB95. Next base: position 37,845 of record JAGWON010000012.1, on the reverse strand, counting down.
CGGCCGCGCCTCGCCGAGCCTGCTCGATCCGGTGCGCGTCGAGGCCTACGGCCAGACCATGCCGATGAACCAGGTCGGCTCGGTCAGCGCGCCCGAACCGCGGCTTATTGTCGTGCAAGTATGGGACAAGGGCCAGGTCAAGGCGGTGGAGAAGGCGATCCGCGAATCCAATCTCGGATTGAATCCGCAGGTCGACGGCCAGCTCATCCGCGTGCCGGTACCCGATCTGAGCGAAGAGCGGCGCAAGGAGCTGACCAAGGTCGCCGCGCGCTACGCCGAACAGGCGCGGGTTTCTGTCAGAAATGTTAGACGCGAGGGGCTCGACGGCCTCAAGAAGCAGGAAAAGGACGGCAAGCTCTCGCAGGACCAGCACCGCAAGCTCGAAAAGGACGTACAGGCCCTCACCGACGCGACCGTCAAACGCGTCGACGAGATGCTCCATCAAAAAGACAAAGAAATCCTGCAAGTGTAGCAGCGGACCTGGCTATGACCGACCTCCCGCACGTCGATTCGCCGCCGCCGGCGCATGTCGCCATCATCATGGACGGCAATGGCCGCTGGGCCAAGGCCCGCGGCCTGCCGCGCGTCGCCGGCCATCGCGCCGGCGCCGAGGCGGTGCGGCGCACGCTGACCGCCGCGGTCGATCTCGGCATAAAATATCTGACGCTGTTCGGCTTCTCGTCGGAGAACTGGCGGCGGCCGCCCGACGAGGTCAGCGACCTGATGGGCCTGCTGCGCCACTACATCCGCGGCGAGATCGCCGAGCTGCACCGCAACGGCGTGCGGCTGCGCGTCATCGGCGAGCGCGCCAAGCTGCCCGCCGACATCGTCAGCATGATCGACAACGCCGAGGCGCTGACCGCGCCGAACGACCGGCTCAACCTCGCCATTGCGCTCAGCTACGGCGGCCGCGCCGAGATCGCGCTCGCCGCGCGCCGCCTCGCCGAGGACGTCGCGGCGGGCAGGCTCGCGCCCGCCGCCATCGACGAGGACGCGTTCGCCGCGCGTCTGTTGACCGCCGACATTCCCGATCCCGACCTGCTCATCCGCACCAGCGGCGAGCAGCGCATCAGCAATTTCCTGCTCTGGCAAACCGCCTACGCCGAGCTGGTGTTCACGCCGACGCTGTGGCCCGACTTCGCCAAGGGCGATCTCGAGAAGGCCCTGCGCGACTATCACGGCCGCGATCGCCGCTACGGCGCCTCCGTTGGCTCGCGCTGATTCAAAATTCGGCGCGCATTCGATTCACGTGGATACACGCCCCCTCACCCAGCTTTGGGTAAGGCTCGCCCGTTCGCGGGCTTCGCCAACCCAAAGCAACCCTCTCCCCCGTGAGGGGGAGAGGGACGGGTGAGGGGGCAACGCGCAACGCTGCGGGGCTTGGGGGAATGTCGCAGTCGGGCAACGGTGGCGTGCGGCTCCGCATTATCTCGGCGCTGGTGCTGATGCCGCCGGCGCTCGCCGCGGCGTGGTTCGGCTGGCCGTGGCTGCCGGCGGTTGTCGTCGCCGCCGCCGCCGGCATGGGCATCGAGTGGGCGCGGCTGGTCGACGGCGGGCCGGAGCAGCGCCGCGCGCTCATCGTCGGCACGCCGCTCGCCGCCGCGGTGCTGGTCGCCTTCGCCTATCCGGCCGCCGGCTGTGCCGTCGCGGTGATGGGCGCCGCCGCGGTCGGCGCGCAATCGGTGGGCCGCACCGCGCCGGCGCCGCTATGGGCCGCCGGCGGCACGCTGTGGCTCGCGCTCGGTAGCGTCAGCTTCCTCTGGGTCGCACAGCAGGCGCCCGGCCAGGCTTATGACGGCGCTACGGTGCTGTGGTTCCTGGTGCTGGTCTGGTCGGTCGACGTCGCCGCTTATGTCGCCGGCCGCGCGTTCGGCGGGCCGAAGCTCGCGCCGGTGCTGTCGCCGAACAAGACCTGGGCCGGATTCTGCGGCGGCCTGGCGGGTGCGGCGCTCGCGGGCTGGGGCGCGGCGGCGCTCGTCGGCGCCGCGGTCGCGGTCATGGTGCCGGTCAGCCTGCTGCTCGGCCTCGCGGCGCAGTTCGGCGACCTCGCCGAATCGATGGCCAAGCGGCGCTTCAAGGTTAAAGACTCGGGCGGCCTGATTCCCGGCCATGGCGGCCTGCTCGACCGGCTCGACAGCCTGCTGGCGGCGGCGCTGATGCTGGGCCTGCTCACCCTCGTGGCCGGCGCGCCGCCGCTGCAATGGCGCTTTCCATGACGATTCGCGCCGGACCTGCCGATGGCGCGCTTTTAAGCGCTGTAATCCGCGGTTTTTTGCTAATCTACCGCCGCTTCGGGCTCGCGGGAGTACGGTTTTCATGGGTTTCTTGACTGGTGGCCTCGGCTATGTGGTGCCTTTCCTCGTCGTCCTGACGGTCCTCGTCTTCGTTCACGAGTTGGGCCATTACCTGGTCGCGCGCTGGAACAAGGTGCGGATCGAGACCTTCTCGATCGGCTTCGGCCCGGAACTCTTCGGCTGGACCGACCGCGTCGGCACGCGCTGGAAGGTCAGCGCGGTTCCGCTCGGCGGCTACGTCAAGATGTTCGGCGACGCCGATCCGGCCTCGATGGCCTCACCCGAGCGGCTCGAGGAGATGACCGAGGCCGAGAAGGCGGTGTCGTTCCACCACAAGCGGCTGATGCAGCGCGTCGCCGTCGTCGCCGCCGGCCCGGTCGCGAATTTCGCCTTCACCGTTGTCGCCCTCGCGCTGCTCTTCGCCACCGTCGGCCAACCGTTCACGCCGCCGCAGATCGGCAAGGTCGAGGCCGGCAGCGCCGCCGCCGTCGGCGGGCTCGAGCCCGGCGACACCATCGTCCGCATCGACGCCACCGCCATCAGCCGCTTCGAGGACATCCAGCGCGCGGTTCGGCTCGACGACGGCAAGCCGCTGGCGATCACCGTGCAGCGCGGCGGCAAGGACGTCACGCTCTCGATCACGCCGCGCGTCACCACCGTCACCGACCGCTTCGGCAACCAGCACCGTTTCCCGCTGCTCGGTATCGAGCGCCAGGGCGTCAACTACATCCGCCGCAATCCGCTCGACGCGGTGTGGCGCGCGGGCCAGGAGACCGGTGGCCTGGTCTCCGGCACGCTGACCGCGGTGTGGCAGATGGTCATCGGCGCGCGCCCGGCCGACGAGATCGGCGGCCCGCTGCGCATCGCGCAGATGTCGGGCGAGGTGGCGCAGGGCGGCGCGGTCGCGCTGATCTGGTTCATGGCGGTGCTGTCGGTCAATCTGGGCCTCATCAACCTGTTCCCGATCCCGGTGCTCGACGGCGGCCATCTGCTGTTCTACGCCGCGGAAGCGGTCCGCGGCCGGCCGCTCGGCGCGCGCGCACAGGAATATGGTTTCCGGCTCGGACTGGCCTTGGTGCTGACGCTGATGGTCTTCGCCACCTGGAACGACCTCGTCCATATCGGGCTCATCAAGCTCTTGAAGGGCTTCGGGACTTGAAGGCCGGCGGGTAGCAGCGTGGGCGGGGAGGGGGGAGCCTTGCGGATTCTGGCCGGCGCAGCGGTCGTCCTCGTCCTCGCGCTGGCGTCGTTTGTCGTCGTCGCGCCGCGGCCGGCGGCAGCGCAGACGCAGGCCCCGTCCGGAATCTCGTCCGGCGGCACGATCCAGGAAATCCGCATCGAGGGCACCCAGCGCGTCGAGCCCGAGACTGTGCGCTCCTACATGCAGGTCGGCCCGGGCGACAAGTTCGATTCGCAGCGCCTCGACCAGTCGCTCAAAAGCCTGTTCGCCACCGGCCTGTTCAGCGACGTGACGTTCAAGCGCGAGGGCGACGCGCTCATCGTCCACGTCGTCGAGAATCCGGTGATCAACCGCATCGCGTTCGAAGGCAACCACAAGCTCAAGGATGACACGCTGAACAGCGAAATCCAGCTCAAGCCGCGCGGCGTCTACACGCGCCAGAAGGTCCAGGCCGACGTCGGCCGCATCCTCGATCTCTATCGCCGCAACGGCCGCTTCGCTGCCACGGTCGATCCCAAGATCGTCAAGCTCAGCCAGAACCGCGTCGACTTGGTCTTCGAGATCAACGAAGGCGAGTTCACCGGCGTGCGCAGCATCAATTTCGTCGGCAACCACATCTTCGATTCCGATCGCCTGCGCGGCATCATCTCGACCAAGGAATCGCGCTGGTGGCGCTTCCTCACGACCTCCGACACCTACGATCCAGACCGCGTCAGCTATGACCGCGACCTGCTGCGCAAATTCTACCTGTCGCAAGGCTACGCCGATTTCCGCGTGATCTCGGCGGTCGCCGAGCTGACGCCCGAGCGCGACGGCTTCCTCGTCACCTTCACGGTCGAGGAAGGCAAGCGCTACAAGTTCGGCAAGGTCGACCTGATCGACGAGCTGCCCAAGGTCGATCCCGCCCTGCTCAAGGCGCTCATCACGACCAAGCAGGGCGACTGGTACAACGCCGACGCGGTCGACAGTTCGATTGCCGCGATCACCGCCGCCCTTGGCAATCGCGGCTACGCCTTCGTCCAGGTCCAGCCGCGGGTGAAGCGCGATGCGACGACGCACACCATCGACGTCACCTACGACGTGAAGGAGGGCCCGCGGGTCTATGTCGAGCGCATCGACATCACCGGCAATCTGCGCACGCTCGACCGCGTCATCCGGCGCGAGATGCGCCTGGTCGAGGGCGACGCCTTCAGCACCGCCAAGCTCGAGCGGTCGGAGAAGCGGCTCAAGAACCTGAATTACTTCAAGAAGGTCAACGTCACCAACACCCAGGGCTCGGCGCCGGACAAGACCATCGTCCACGTCAACGTCGAGGAGGAATCGACCGGCGATTTCTCGTTCGGCGTCGGCTTCTCGACGACCGACGGGCCGTTGATCGACGCCGGCGTGCACGAGCGCAACTTGCTCGGCCAGGGCCTCGACCTCCGCGTCGACACGCTGGCGTCGTTCCGCACTCAGCAGGGCAACATCAGCTTCACCAACCCGTACTTCCTCGATCGCGACGTCGCGGCCGGCTTCGACATCTTTGCGATCCAACGCGACAACCAGGACTTCGCCGGCTTCAATCAGTTCACCGTCGGCGGCGACGTCCGCGCCGGCTATCAGATCGCCGGACCGCTGCGCCAGACCGTCAAGTACACGCTGCGCGAGGACCGCATCTACAACGTGTGTACCACCACCGGCGCCGCCAGCGGTCTGTGCAGCCCGCCCGCCTCGATCTACGTCGCCCAACAGGCCGGCGGCCGGCTGACCTCGGCCGTCGGCCAGACCCTGCTCTACGACCGGCGCGACAGCCCGACCGATCCGAGCGCCGGATGGTTTGTGTCCGAAGGCAACGACCTGGCCGGCGCCGGCGGCGACGTCCGCTACCTCCGCTCCTCGCTGTCGGGCGCCTACTACCATTCCTGGGCGCCCGACTGGGTGGCCAGCGTCAGCGGCGAGGGCGGCTACATCTTCGGCATCGGCCAGCACGTCGCCATCGAGGACCGTTTCTTCGTCGGCGGCGACAACCTGCGCGGATTTGCGACGGGCGGCATCGGCCCGCGCGACCAGAACACCGCCGAGGCGCTGGGCGGCAACGTCTACTACGTCGGATCTCTGACGCAGGGCTTTCCGCTCGGCTTGCCGTCCGAGCTTGGCCTCACCGCCCGCGCGTGGACGGATTTTGGCAGTCTCATGCACACGGACGACGTCCCGACGTCCGCGAACCCGATCCAGCAGAGCAATTCGCTCCGCGTGTCGGCGGGCTTCGGCCTCACCTGGAAGTCGCCATTCGGCCCGGTCCGCATCGACATCGGCCATCCGATTCTGCGCAAGAGCTTCGACAAGATCAGCATCTTCCGCTTCGGCTTCGGGTCCAGGTTCTAATGTCGCGACGTTCGGTACGGCGGGCGGTAGGCGCCCTGCTGCTGTGCTTGCTGCCATTGGCCGGTACGCCGGCGCGCGCCGAGCCGGCGCCGCCGCCGATGACGGTCGTCGTCATCGCCGACATCAACCAGATCCTGCGTGACGCGAAATCGGCCAAGGACGTCCAGACCCAGATCAACAAGGCGATGGCCGATTTCTCGAAACAGGTGTCGACGAGCGAGAATGAGCTCCAGAAGATGCGCGACGAGCTCGAGCGCGAGCGCAACGTTCTTCCGCCCGACGCGTTCAGCGCCAAGACGCGGCAGTACCAGCAGCGCTTCGATGCGCTCGACCGCACCGTCCAGGCGCGTCGCAAGGCGCTGCAGCAGAGCTATAATGAAGCGATGACCAAGATCGAGAACGCCGCGCTCCAGATCGTCGCCCAGATCGCGGGCGAGCATAAGGCGAACCTGGTGCTGACGCGCGCCGCGGTGCTATTCGCCGCCAACGGGCTCGATATCACCGCCGAAGTGACCAAGCGGCTCGACGCCAAGTTGCCGACGATGACGGTCAAGCTGCCGAGCGCCGTGGCGCCCGCGCCGGCGAAGCCGCACTGATGGCCGATCCGCGCTTTTTCGCCGTCGCCGGGCCGTTCACGGCCGAGGAGATTTCGCGCCGCACCGGCGCGACGCTCGCCGGCGCAGGCAAGGAAAAGCTCGTCCTGCGCGACGTGGCGCCGCTCGAGACGGCGGAACCCGACCAGCTGAGCTTTCTCGACAACCGCAAATACGCGGAGGTTTTTCGCCAGACGCGCGCCGGCGCGTGCTTCGTCCATCCCGATCTCGCGCGCGAGGCGCCCAAGGGCGTCGCGCTGCTGCTGACGCCCGAACCCTATCGCGCCTATGCGCTCGCCGCCCAGGCGTTCTATCCCGAGCCGCCGCCGGTTCCGGGCGTCGCGCCCTCGGCGGTGGTCGACGCCACCGTCGATCTCGGCGAAGGCTGCCGTATCGAGGCCAACGCCGTGATCGGTGACCACGCGAAGCTCGGCCGGCGCTGCCTCGTCTGCGCCAATGCCGTGATCGGTTCGGGCGTCGTGCTCGGCGACGACGTGCGCGTCGGCGCCAGCGCCAGCATCAGCCACAGCCTGATCGGCAACCGGGTGCGGATCTATCCCGGGGTGCGTCTCGGCCAGGACGGCTTCGGCTTCGCGCCCGATCCCAAGGGCTTCGTCAAGGTTCCGCAGCTGGGCCGCGTCGTCGTCCACGACGACGTCGAGATCGGCGCCAATTCGACCGTCGATCGCGGCGCCGGCCCCGACACCGTCATCGGCGCGGGTACGATGATTGATAATCTCGTGCAGATCGGGCACAACGTGCAGATCGGACGCCAATGCGTGCTCGTGTCGCAGACCGGCATCTCGGGCAGCACCAAGTTGGGCGATTTCGTCATGATCGGCGGTCAAGGCGGCCTCATTGGACATCTCAATATCGGCACGGGCGCGAAGATCGGCGCCCAGGCCGGCGTCATGCGTGACGTGCCCGCCGGCGAGACCGTCCTCGGATCGCCGGCGTTCCCGGTGCGCGAATTTCACCGCCAGGTCGCGGCGCTGCGGCGGCTGGCGAAGCAGAGCAATGACTAGCGTGGACACGCAGCCGGTGACTTCGCCAGACATCGACCGCGTCCGGATCATGCAGATGATTCCGCACCGCGACCCGTTCCTGATGATCGACCAGGTCGTCGACATCCGTGCCGGGCATAGCGCCATCGGCGTCAAGCACGTCAGCGGCGACGAATACTATTTCAAGGGCCATTTCCCGCAGCGCCCGGTGATGCCCGGCGTGCTGATCATCGAGGCGATGGCGCAGACCGCGGCGGTGCTCGTCGTCCACACGCTCGGCCCCGATTTCGAGGGTAAGCTGGTCTATTTCATGTCGATCGACAGCGCGCGCTTCCGCCGCCCGGTGGTGCCCGGCGACGTCATGCGGGTGCAGGTGACCTGCCAGCGCCATCGCGGCATGGTGTGGAAGTTCGACGGCCAGGCCAAGGTGAGTGACAAGCTGGTCGCAGAGGCGACCTTCGCCGCGATGATTTTGGACAGCTGAGCCGGGATTCATGCCGCAGATCCATCCGACGGCCATCGTCGAGCCGGGCGCCAAGCTCGCCGCCACCGCGGCGGTCGGGCCGTTCTGCGTCGTCGGCGCCAAAGTCGAGCTCGGCGAGCGCGTCGAGCTGATCTCGCACGTCGCCGTCGCGGGTCGCACCACGATCGGCGACGGCACGCGCGTCTTCCCCTTCGCCTCGATCGGCCACATCCCGCAGGACCTCAAGTACAAGGGCGAGGAGTCCAGGCTCGAAATCGGCCGCGACAACATCATCCGCGAGCAGGTGACGATCAATCCCGGCACCTCGGGCGGCGGCATGGTGACCAAGGTCGGCGACGGCTGCGCCTTCATGGTCGGCGTCCACGTCGCACACGATTGCATTATCGGCGATCACGTCATCATGGCCAACAACGCGACGCTCGCCGGCCACGTGCACATCGACGACTACGCCGTGTTCGGCGGCCTGTCGGCAGTGCACCAGTTCGTCCGCATCGGCCGGCACGCCATGGTCGGCGGCGTTACCGGCGTCGAGCGCGACGTCATTCCCTACGGCTCGGTGGTGGGCGATCGCGCGCGGCTTTCGGGTCTCAATATCGTCGGCATGCAGCGCCGCGGCTTCGCCCGCGACGACATCCAGGCGCTGCGCACCGCGTATCAGATGCTCTTCGGCAACGAGACCGGCACGTTCGCCGACCGCCTCGCCGCGGTCGACAAGCAGTTCGCCACGGTCGGCCCGGTGCGCGACGTGGTCGAATTCGCCCGCGCCGATTCGATCCGCGGGCTGTGCCAGCCACGCACCAATGGCGGCGGCTGAGCCCGGCGCGCTCGGCATTCTCGCCGGTTCCGGCGCGCTTCCCGGCCGTCTGATCGAAGCCTGCGCCAAGGCGGGACGGCCGGTCTTCGTGCTGGCGTTCACCGGCGCCGCCGATCCCGCCGTGGTCGACCGGGTGCCGCACGCCTGGATCCGCCTCGGCCAGGCCGGCACCGGATTGAAGATGCTGCGCGATCGCGGCGTCCGCGAGCTGGTCATGGCCGGCGGCGTGCAGCGCCCGTCGCCGTGGACGCTGCGGCCCGATTGGCGCACGCTCAAGTTCTTCGCCGCGCTCGGCTGGCGCGCGCTCGGCGACGACGGCCTGCTGCGCGCGGTGATCCACGCGCTCGAGGCCGAGGGCTTCGCCGTCACCGGCGCCGAGAGCATGCTGAGACAGGACCTTGCGCCCGAGGGGTTGCTCGGCGCGGTCGCGCCCGATCCGGCGGCGGCGGCCGATATCGCGCTCGGCCTCGCCGCCGCGCGTGAGCACGGCACCCGCGACAAGGGCCAGGCCGTGGTCGTGGCATCAGGTACGGTGGTTGATCGCGAAAGCGCCGACGGCACCGATGCGCTGCTGACGCGCTGTCGCGGCCGCGCCGCCGGCGGCGTCCTGGTCAAGACCAGCAAGCCGGGCCAGGAGCGCCGCGCCGATCTGCCGGCGATCGGCCCCGACACGGTCGCGGCGGCGGCGGCGGCCGGCCTCAAGGGCATCGTCGTCGAAGCCGGTGCCACGCTGCTGATCGACCGCGCTGCCATCGCCGCGGCCGCCGACCGCACCGGCGTGTTCGTGCTCGGAGCGCGCGTGCCGCAATCGCCGGCGGAAGCCGGCCGCGCCACCGCCAAGGCCGAAGCGCCGCTCATCTACCTGATCGCTGGCGAGCCCTCGGGCGATGCGCTCGGCGCCAACCTGATGCGCGCGCTGCGCTATCGCACGCAGGGCGCCGTGCGGTTCGCCGGCATCGGTGGCGAGCAGATGGCGGCCGAGGGCCTGGCGAGCCTGTTTCCGCTCGACGATCTGGCGGTGATGGGCGTGGCCGAGGTGCTGCCGCGCGCCCGCGCCATCCTCAAGCGGGTGCGCGAAGCCGTCGCCGACATTCGCGCCCGAAATCCTTCGGCCGTCGTCACCATCGACAGCTCGGGCTTCAACTGGCGCGTGGCACAGCGGCTGCGTCGCGCCGGCGAGACCGTGCCGCTCATCCACTACGTCGCGCCGATGGTGTGGGCGTGGCGCGCCGGCCGCGCCCGGCGCCTGGCGCGCTGGTACGACCACCTGATGGCGCTGCTGCCGTTCGAGCCGCCCTATTTCGAGAAGATTGGCCTGTCGTGCTCCTATGTCGGCCATCCAGTCGTCGAGATGGGCGCCGACAAGGGCGATCGCGCCGGCTTCCGCCGCCGCCACGAGATTCCGCCGCTGGCGCGCGTGGTCGCCATCCTGCCCGGCAGCCGCGGCGGCGAGGTCGGCCGGCTGCTGCCGATCTTGGGCGCGACCCTCGCGCTGCTGGCGAAGCGTTTCCCCGACCTCATGGTGGTGGTGGCGGCGACGGCGAACGTCGAGGCGCGCGTAAAAGAGGCCGTCGCGGCCTGGGACGTCGACACGGTGGTGGTCGGAGCCGCCGAGAAATACGACGCCTTCGCCGCCAGTGACGCGGCGCTCGCCGCTTCGGGCACGGTCGCGCTCGAACTCACCGTCGCCCGGGTGCCGACGGTGGTGACCTATCGCGTCAACCCGCTGACTCACGCGCTGCTCCGCCGCATCGTCAAGGTGCGCTACGCCAATCTGGTCAACCTGATCCTCGACCGGCCCGCCGTGCCCGAGCTGCTGCAGGCCGATGCAACGCCGGAAAAGCTCGCCGCCGCCATCGAGCGTCTGCTCGAGGACCAGGCAGCGCGCGCGGCGCAAATCTCCGCTGGACAAGAGGCGCTCCAAGCGCTGGGCTACGGCCAGGTCTCGCCCGGCCTGCGCGCCGCCGACGAGGTTCTGGCGCGCCTCAGGCGTTAGATTGCTGGACGCGGATTGTGCGCCCTTCGATGGCTCGCTACGCTCGCGCTCAGGGTGAGGAGAGATTTCGGATGGCATCAAGAAAAGAGCCTCAGCCTGAGCTTGTCGAAGGCCGCACGGCGTTGATCCAGCGTTGGAGGACTTGATGGGCACAGAAGCGACAACCCGCGCCGCAGCGGCACTCAACGCCAAGAGCTCGCGTCTGCTGCACACCATGCTGCGCGTCTTCGACCTCGACCGCTCGGTCGACTTCTACGTCAACAAGCTCGGCATGACGTTGATCCGCAAGAGCGAGCGGGCGGAAGGCCGCTACACGCTTGCTTTTGTCGGTTACGGCGGCGAGGACCGTGCGACGGTGATCGAGCTGACCTACAACTGGGACCAGAAGGAGCCCTATAACCTCGGCTCGGCCTATGGCCACGTCGCCATTGCCGTACCCGACGTCAAGCGCGCCTGTGATGGTCTCGCCAAGGCCGGCGTCAAGATCACGCGGCCGCCCGGCCCGGTGAAGTTCGGCACCGCGATGATCGCGTTTATCGAGGACCCCGACGGCTACAAGATCGAGCTGATCGAGCGCGCTTAGGTTCGGTTATTCGTCATGGCCGGGCTTGACCCGGCCATCCACGTTTTGAAGGCATGGATGCCCGGACCAAGTCCGGGCATGACGGTGCCGCAAGACCACGCGGCGCCGCGCCTAGCGCCTCTTGTCGAGCGCGACGTAGGGCCGCCGCGGCGCGCCGGTATAGAGCTGGCGCGGCCGGCCGATTTTCTGGTCGGGGTCCTCGATCATCTCGTTCCATTGCGCCACCCAGCCGACGGTGCGGGCGATGGCGAACAGCACCGTGAACATCGAGGTCGGGAAGCCCATCGCCTTGAGGATGATGCCGGAATAGAAATCGACGTTGGGATAGAGCTTGCGCTCGATGAAATATTCGTCGCTGAGCGCGATGCGCTCGAGCTCCATGGCGAGCGCCAGGATCGGATCGTCGTGAACGCCGAGCTCGTCGAGTACCTCGCGGCAAGTGCGCTGCATCACCTTGGCGCGCGGATCGTAGTTCTTGTAGACGCGGTGGCCAAAGCCCATCAGGCGGAACGGATCGTCCTTGTCCTTGGCGCGCTTGATGAACTCGGGGATGCGCTTCTTGTCGCCGATCTCATAGAGCATCTTCAAGACGGCTTCGTTGGCGCCGCCGTGCGCCGGGCCCCACAGCGAGGCGATGCCGGCGGCGATGCAGGCAAAGGGATTGGCGCCCGACGATCCCGCCAGCCGCACGGTCGAAGTCGAGGCGTTCTGCTCGTGGTCGGCGTGCAGGATGAAGATGCGGTCCATCGCTTTGGCCAGCACTGCGCTGCCCTTGTAGTCCTCGGCCGGAACGGCGAAAGCCATGCGCAGGAAATTCTCGGCGTAGCCGAGCTCGTTGCGCGGATAGACGAAGGGCTGGCCAAGCGAATACTTGAACGCCATCGCCGCGATCGTCGGCATCTTGGCGATCAGCCTGTAGGAGGCGACGAGCCGCTGGTGGGGGTCGGAAATGTCGGTCGAATCGTGATAGAACGCGGACAGCGCGCCGACAACGCCGCACATCACCGCCATCGGATGCGCGTCGCGGCGGAAGCCGCGATAGAACGTCGTGAGCTGCTCGTGCACCATGGTGTGGTACGTGATCGAGCGGGTAAAGTCGTTCTTCTGCTGCGCCGTCGGCAGCTCGCCGTAGAGCAGCAGATAGGCCGTCTCCATGAAGTCGCTGTGCTCGGCGAGTTCCTCGATCGGATAGCCGCGGTAGAGCAGCACGCCCTGGTCGCCGTCGATATAGGTGATCTTGCTGTCGCAGCTGCCGGTCGCGGTATAGCCGGGATCGAAGGTGAAGTAGCCGAGCCCGGAATAGAGCTTGCGGATGTCGATCACCTTGGGCCCGACCGAGGGCGTCAGCAGCGGCAGGTCGAGCTTTTTGCCGGTGGAATGATCCTGCAGCGTTACGCTGTCCTGGCCGGCGACAGCGGGCATCGGCTTCGGTTCGACTTTGATGGCCATCGCGCTTCCTCTATTTCCGAATTATGCTGCGCCGCAGCAAATTTTAATGAGGTCAGCATAAGGCGGCCTATCGATTTTAGCAATTCGCTTGGGTTTCATCCTGTCGGAGCCGCCACCGCATCTGCGAGACGGCCGAGACTTTCGGCCCGTCCCAGCACCGCCATGACCTCGAAGATGCCGGGCGAAGCCCGGGAACCGGTGAGCGCGGCGCGCAACGGCTGGGCGAGGCCGCCGAGCTAGGCGCCATGGCTTCGCTGGCCGATTATTAGCGCGGTACTGAAAATCTTTTCGCCCGTGACGCGGTAGCGGGTGGAGAAAGTATGTGAAATGATAGGGCTTTGCGCGGTCGCAAGCTGTTCCGCTGGGGCATACCAGCAACGGGTTCTATCAATGGCACCGGCTGGTTGCAAAAACAGGCGCGTGGCGTGAAGTCACAGAAACGATCCCGGAGGCGGGGAAATCGTCTCGGGAAGGCAAAAGCAGCAAGGGTCAGCCAAACCAAGGCACGTCCGAGGATATCGCGTGCTTCGCATCCGCGATCGACCCAGAGATCCCCTTTAATCGTCGGGATCGGAGCCTCTGCCGGCGGATTGCAGGCGTTTAAGACCTTTTTCGCCAATATGCCCACCGACAGCGGCATGGCGTTCGTTTTGGTCCAGCATCTCGACCCCGATCACAAGAGCATGCTCGTCGACTTGTTGGGTGCGCAAACCGCAATGCCGGTCGTCGAGGCTAAAAACCGCATGGCGGTTGCGGCGGACCGCGTTTTTGTGATCCCGCCCAACGCAACGATGACGATCGCACGCGGCGTCCTCCGCGTGTCGAAGCCGGCGCCGAAGCTGGGGCAACGCTGGCCGGTCGATACGTTCTTGTCGGCTCTCGCCGAGGACCAAGCGGACAACGCGGTCGGCATCATTCTTTCCGGCAGCGGAAGCGATGGCACGGAAGGACTGCGGGCAGTCAAGGAGCATGGCGGGCTGACCCTTGCGCAGGCCGCGGTTGACGAGCACGCATTGAGCGGGATGCCAGAAAGCGCCACCGCAACCGGCCTTGTGGATTACCTGCTGCCGGTCGAGAAAATGCCGGCGAAGCTCATTGAGTACTGGGCACACCTCGCGGACATCAAGACAAAGAAAGGGCGTGATGGCGTTCGCCAGGACACCAGTGTGTATTTGGCAAAAATCTGCACGCTGCTGCGCGGCGCGCTCGGGCACGACTTCAGTCACTACAAGGAGAAGACCATCGTCCGTCGCGTCCAGCGTCGCATGCAAGTGCTGCAGATCAAAGAAATGGCTGCGTACGTCGAACGTCTGCGCAAGGAGCCGCGTGAGTTAGAGCTGTTGTTTCATGAATTACTGATCGGCGTCACTCAATTCTTCCGCGATCCGCCGGCATTCGATGTGCTGCAAGCCGAGGTCGTGCCGAAACTCCTGCAGGACAAAGGCGTCAATGACGTGGTCCGGGTCTGGGTGTCCGCGTGCGCAACCGGGGAGGAAGCCTACTCGATTGCGATCCTCTTGAAAGAAGCCATGGGCAAGCGCGAAGACGTACCGAAGGTACAGATTTTCGCTACCGACGTCGACGACCATGCCATCGCGATAGCGCGGGCCGCGCGCTACCGGAAATCGCTGCTCAAGGGCATTTCCGACAAGCGGCGTGAGCGATGGTTCGTCCAGGACGGCGACCATTGGTGCTTGGTTAAGGACATCCGCGAGATGTGCATCTTTTCGACGCACAGCCTCGTCAAGGACCCGCCATTCGCTAAACTGGACCTGATCTCGTGCCGCAATCTGCTGATCTATCTCGATTCCACGCTGCAGGACCGGCTGATCCGCACGTTCCATTATGCGCTACGGCCGGGTGGCTATCTGTTCCTCGGTACCGCCGAAAGCGTCACGCGGTATGGCAAGCTGTTCGCGGCCGTGAATTCAAAACACCGCATTTTTCGGCGGCGCAATATCGCCACCGGGACGCTTCCGATTTTCCCGCTCGGCGTGGCGGCAAACACCGCGACTCAGCAGGCCGCGCCGCGCGCGCCGCTCGACGATGTGGACAAGCGTTCGCGCCGGATAATGGAAAAGCATTTTCCGCCCTATATCGTGGTCGACGGTAATTACGAGATTGTACGATTCTCCGGACAGACCGAAAAATACCTCGGACCTTCGCCCGGCGCGGCGAGTCTGAACCTGTTCAATCTGCTTCAGGAGCCACTGCGCCCGGCGGTGAGGGCCGCCCTGCTGAAGGCGCACTGCACGCAGCGTGCCGTTAAGCACCCGCAGCTCGCCATGGACGCCAGCAGCGACCATCAGCTTGTCGATCTGGTCGTCGAACCAATCCCCGGGGATAACGGCGGTCTCTATGTTATCGCGTTCCTCGACCGAGGCCGCAGCTCTGGCATTGCGCCTACGGCGTTCCAGCCGCCGCCTGTCGAGGCGATCGACAAGGAACTCGTCGCAACCCGCGAGCGCCTGCAGGCCACGATCGATCAACTCGAGACCGCCAACGAGGAAATGAAGTCCTCCAATGAGGAATATCTGTCCGTCAACGAGGAGCTGCAATCAACGAATGAGGAGTTGGAAACCTCGAAGGAGGAGATGCAGTCGATCAATGAGGAGTTGCAGACGGTCAACGCCGAGCTGAGCAGTAAGAACGAGGCACTGTTGCGCGCGAACAGCGACATCAAGAACCTGCTCGATAGTACACAGGTCGCGACGCTGTTCCTCGATCGTCAATTGCGAATTAATGGCTTCACGCCGGCAATGACCGGTCTTTTCCACTTGCGGGACAGCGACCGCGGTCGGCCGGTGACCGAGATCGTCAGCCGCGTCGCCTACAGCCAGTTGCGTCACGACGCGGCGCGGGTATTGCGTGACCTGTCGGTTGTCGAGCATGAAGTTCGCACGGCAGACGACGCATCGACGTTCCTCATGCGCATCAGGCCCTATCGCACGCTGGACGATGTCATTGACGGCGTCGTGCTCACGTTTTTCGACATCACCGACCGCAAGCGCCACGAACAGGATCGGGCGATGCTCGCCGCTATCGTCGACTCAACGCAGGACGCCGTCATCGGTCATACGCTGAATGGCACCATCACGAGCTGGAATAAGGCGGCGGAGCGTATCTTCGGCTATACCGCCGCGGAAGCAGTCGGCAAGCCGCTGGCGATGCTCATCCCTCCCGACAAAGCCGACGAAGTTCCAAAGATCGTCAAAGAACTAAGACGCGGCAAGAAATTCGACAGCTTTGATATTGAGCGGATCAGACAGGATCGGACGCAGGTTGCGGTTTCCCTCACGATTTCTCCGGTGAGGGATAACGACGGCAACATCGTCGCGGCTTCGACGATCGGCCGCGACATCACAGAACAGCGTCAGCACAGGATTGCCGCGGCCATCGATTTAACGCCCGCGTTGATCCGCGATGAATCGGGCCGGATCGAATATTGGAGCCAAGGCATGCAAGCCTTGTATGGGTACTCGGCGGAACAAGCGCGAGGCCGTGTCTTCCACAAGTTGCTTGCCACGGTGTTTCCGAGACCGCTGTCCGAGATTGAGGCGGAATTCGAGCACACCGGTAAGTGGAGCGGAAAACTCGTCCACCGGCATCGCGACGGCCGCGTGGTGATCGTGGCGAGCAACTGGCTGCGATACCGCGAGCCGGACGGCACCGCGCGGGTCATCCACATCAATGCCGATATAACCGAGCGCGAGCGCGCCGAGGAGAAGTTTCGCGCCGCGGTCGAAGCCTTCCCCGGCGGCATGATCATGACCGATACCACAGGCAAGATCGTGCTGGTCAACGCCGGGACCGAGCGCCTGTTCGGCTATTCGCGGAACGAACTCCTCGGACATTCGATTGATATGTTGGTTCCCGCGGCGGCCCGCCGGCACCATGAAGGGTATCGCAATGCGTTCATCGAGCAGCCGGAAGCCCGGATGATGGGCGTCGGCCGCGACCTTCGCGGCGTCCGTAAGAACGGCACGGAATTCCCGGTCGAGATTGGACTAAATCCAATTCATAGCGATGAGGGGCTGTTGGTGCTCAGCGCAATCGTCGACATCACCGAGCGCAAGCACGCCGATCGGCAGCGGGAACTCTTGCTGCAGGAGTTGAACCATCGCGTGAAGAATACTCTATCAACTGTGCAATCGATTGCGGTTCAGACGTCTAAGACCGCAGAAACGACCGAGGAGTTCCAGCAGGCCTTCGGTTTTCGGCTGATGGCGCTTGCTGAGACGCACGACCTGCTGACTCAGAGTGGCTGGAAGGGCGTGTCGCTGCGCGAGGTGGCGCGACAGCAGCTAAGGTTTTACGAGCGGGCCGGCGTGGATTCCGTCATTCTTCCTGACGCGGATGTTTTTCTTAAGCCCAATGCGGCCCTCGCGCTTGGGATGATGTTTCACGAGTTGGCGACCAACGCGGCGAAATACGGGGCGTTATCGGTACTAGAAGGGCAGATTCGACTTTCATGGGAGGTTGACGGGCATGGTGAGCGCCGCCGGCTGCACGTGCTTTGGGTCGAAAGCGGCGGCCCCACTGTTGAGAAGCCGAGACGACGTGGCTTCGGGTCGACGTTGATCGAGCGCGGTCTCGCGCACGAGCTCAACGGCGAGGCCAGACTCCATTTCGAGCCGACGGGTCTTCGCTGCACCGTCGTCACATCTCTCGCCGCGGTCGAGGGGGTGCCATGACGGCCGCAAATACGCCGCGCGTGGCCGCGCTACCGACCGGATTGCGCGTCCTCGTGGTCGAGGATGAAATGTTGATTGCGATGCTGTTCGAAGAGTTTCTGCGGCGACTCGGTTGCAGAATCATCGGTCCAATAGGACGGGTAGCGAAGGCGATCCCGCTCGCCAAATTAGAACCGCTCGATGCGGCCATATTGGATGTTAACGTGGCGCGCGAAGAAGTCTTTCCGGTGGCTTGCGAGCTCGCCCGCCGCGCAATCCCGTTCCTTTTCGTCTCCGGCTATGGCGCAGACCGTCTACCGAAGGAGTGGTGTAAACGGCCGTTACTTCAGAAACCATTCAATTCGGAGGCACTGGAGCGCAGCATGAGCATGGCGTTCGCGACAGCTCGACGAAATTCTACCGAAGGCCCTCCATAAATCTGCCACCGAGCCGAAGCGTATCTCGCGTCGCCGCCTTCCGTTGACTGGGCGCCCAGCATGTTCGTCATCCTGCCCATCAGGACTCCGATGTGCTTGCTCGAAACTCCACTGCATCGGCGAGACGCGCCAGCGATTCGGCGCGTCCCAGCACGGCCATCACTTCGAAGATGCCGGGCGAAGCCCGTGATCCGGTGAGCGCAGCGCGCAGCGGCTGGGCCACATCGCCGAGCTTGAGATGGGCGGTCTCGCAGTACTCCTTGACGAAGCGCTCGAGGTGCGGTGCGTTCCATTGCGGGCCATCGACCAGCAGGTCGAGCGCCGCGTGCAGGTCCTTGAGCCGCGCCCTGGCCGGGTCGTCGAGCAGCTTGCGTGCCTCGGCCTCGACCGGAATGGGCCGCTTGGCAACGTAGAACCGCGCCCGCTCGGCGAGCTCGACCAGTGTCTTGGCGCGCGGCTTCAGGTCGGGAATGGCCTTCAGGAAGCGTTCGCGCTGCGCCGCGTCGAACGCCTGGCCGAGCTTGTCTTCGACGAAGGGCAGGGCGAGCGCGGCGAGCTCGTCGTCCGGCGTCTGGCGGATATAGTGGCCGTTGAGATTGGCGAGCTTGACGAAATCGAACCGCGCCGCGGCGCGGCCGACGGCGTCGAGATCGAACCACTGGATCGCCTGTTCCGTCGCGATGATCTCGTCGTCGCCGTGGCTCCAGCCGAGGCGCAGCAGATAGTTCCGGAGCGCCGCGGGCAGGTAGCCCATCTTCTGGTACTCCTGCACCGCAAGCGCGCCGTGGCGCTTCGACATCTTGGCGCCGTCCGGCCCGTGCAGCAGCGGCAGGTGGGCGAAGCGCGGGATCGTCCAATCGAGCGCCTTGTAGATTTGGGTCTGGCGGAAGCTGTTGGTCAGGTGATCGTCGCCGCGGATGACGTGGCTGATCGCCATGTCGTGGTCGTCGACCACGACCGAGAAGTTGTAGGTCGGCGTGCCGTCGGCGCGCAGGATGATGAGGTCGTCGAGCTGCTGGTTCGAGACCGTGACCGCGCCCTGCGCCAGATCGTCGACCACGGTGTCGCCGCCCTGCGCAGCCTTGAGGCGGATCACCGGCTTGACGCCTTGTGGCGCGGTCTTCGGGTCGCGGTCGCGCCAGGTGCCGTCGTAGCGCAGGCTGCGCCCTTCGCCGAGCGCCTTGAGGCGCATCGCCTCGAGCTCCGCCGGCGTGCAATAGCAGTAATAGGCATGGCCCGCGGCGAGAAGCTGGCGCGCGACCTCGGCGTGGCGCGCCTGGTTGCGCGACTGATAGACGACCTCGCCGTCCCAGTCGAGCGCGAGCCATTTGAGGCCGTCGAGGATCGCCGCCATCGCCTCGGGCGTCGAGCGCGCGCGATCGGTGTCCTCGATGCGGAGGCGGAAGGTGCCCTTATGGTGCTTGGCGAAGAGCCAGTTGAACAATGCGGTGCGCGCGCCGCCGATATGCAGGAAGCCGGTCGGCGACGGGGCGAAGCGGACGGTGACGGTCATGGCGGCGTTGAAGGCCTCGGATCGCCAGTGAGTGCGCGGTTATGTGCGCCTTTCTCTAGATCAAACGCAGTGGTAATTCTATCGACACGTGCGGCCAATATTTTTGCCCGCATCGTTCGAGCGTCGGATCGGGGGGTCCCATGCGCTATCGGGCCATGATCTTGGCGCTGCCCGTCGTGGCGGCGTTGCAGGGCTGCGCGGGCGCTTCGCAGCAACAGTCGCCAGCGCAATCCGCGACGGCTCAGCCGCCTGCGAAGGACGCCCTACTGACCTTCTTCGCCGCCAAGGACGCGTATCGGCGGATTGTCGGCGCCGACAGCTTGCCGCCGTCCGACCGGGACGATGCCGTCAATTGGTCAGCGGCCGCCGATCTCGCCGTCAAGACTTTGGCGGATTTGGACGAGAAAAACGCTGTGGTCGAGACGTGCAGCGGAACAGCAAAAGTGTCGGCCCAATTCGTTGCTCCGGCGCTCGTCGGCTGGGGCATCAGCGAGGCGGTGACTCGGTTGGTGACTGAGATCGACAATACGCTGCAAGCGGAGGTGAAGAAGTATACCGTCACGCATGCCGCTCAGAGCGCATCGTTCGATTTCTATGGCGTCTTAGGCAATGGCAAGGGTTTTGACCGTAACCGCCCGTCGATCGCGTGTTTCCGCTATACCCAACGCGGGCTCTCGGATCCGACTAATCCGAAAAGCGCGCCGACGCTGTACCTGGATTTCGTCGGCAAGGTCGGCTACGACCCCGCCGCCCGGCAGATCGTCACGATCACGCCGGTCCGGCTCTTTATCAACCGCGACGTGACGCTGTCGTCCGACCGCAGCGTCGCCGTCGTCATGAAACTGAGCGCGGACGCCGTCACCTTGAACGCGGTTCAAGGCACCACCGCCAAGGGCGTGATCGACGCGTCCGTCGTCGCGGCCAAGATCGCCAACGTCGATCAGCTGAACGCCGGCGCTTTCATCTACACGGTCTACGACCAGAAGCGGGTGCCGTCCGTCGAAGTACCGCTGCCGCCGTGGGATGCCGGCTCGACACCGCCGACCGACAGGATGCGCCTCATCCTCGCGGTCACCGAAACCGGCAACGTGCCGTGGCTGCTGAAGAACGTCGCCGCCTTGTTCCACGGCAACAAGGGCGCGATCGCCAAGGAGCTGATCACCGAGGCGGATAAATACGCCGGCGTCACGACGACCGGAACGCCCTCGACGTCGCCCGCGAAGCCGCCGGCGAAATCGCCGTAGCGGCGTGCGCCGCATCCGCGGCCGGCGGCTCAACGGCTGTGGCACCCGGCGCATCTCCTGTTCCTCGTCGCCCCCGCGAAAGCGGGGGTCCAGAGCCTGCCCCGGACTTGATCCGGGGGCGGCCATCCGATTTGTGGCTCTGGATCCGCTTGCGCGGGAATGGCGTTGAGAAAATTCGTCGGTCTGTCGCGACGATTTCGTCGATCTTTAGCGTTTCCCGTAGGCGTTCTACACTTTCGCCATGGGGGGAAGCGGGGCGGATACCACGGCGTTGGCGCGTCCGGCTCCATGGCGCAGTTTGGGCGCGCGGCTCGCCGCCAATCTACTGGCCGAGCGCGCGCGCTGGCCGCTCTGGCTGCCCGGCTTCATGGGTGCCGGCATCGGCGTCTATTTCTGGCTGTCGGTCGAGCCGGCGGCGTGGCTCGGTCCCGCCGGGCTGGCGCTCGGCCTTGCCGCGATTGCGGTCACCTGGCGCCGCGCGCGCTGGCGGTGGGTAGCCGCTTCGGTGTTGGCTCTGGCGCTGGGCTTCGCCGCGGCGCAGTTCGAGGCCCATTCGGTCGCCGCGCCGGTGCTCGCCCATCGCGTCAACGGCGCGCTCTCCGGCCGTGTGCTGGCGGTCGATCCGCTGCCGGAAGGTTCGCGGCTGACCATTGCGCCGGCGAGCCTCGCCGATCTCGCGCCCGCGGATCTTCCGGCGCGCGTTCGTGTCCGGCTGCGCCACGGCGACGGCGGCGTCGTTCCCGGCGACGGCGTCCGTTTGCGCGTGTCGCTCGAGCCGCCGCCCGGACCGGCCATGCCCGGCGCCTACGATTTCGAGCGCCGCGCCTGGTTCGACCGCCTCGGCGGCGTCGGCTACGCGCTGTCGGCACCGGTGAAGTTCGACGCCCAAGCGCCCGGCGCCGTCGCCCAGGCGATCGAGGCGCTGCGTCACGGCGTCACGCGGCGCATCCGCGCGGCGCTGCCGGGTCCCGACGGCGCCATCGCCGCGGCGCTGATCACCGGCGAGACCCACGCCATACCGCCCGACGACGCCGGCGCGTTCCGCGACGCCGGCCTCGCGCACATCCTGGTGATCGCCGGCCTGCACATGGGCATGGTCGCCGGCATCTGCTTTTTCGCGCTGCGGGCGCTCTTTGCCCTCATCCCGCCCATCGCGCTCAACCATCCGACCAAGAAATACGCCGCTTCGCTCGCGCTGCTGCTGACCTTTCTCTATATGCTGCTGTCGGGCGCCACCGTGTCGTCGCGCCGTGCCTTCGTCATGACCGCGCTCGCGCTGCTGGCGGTGTTGCTGGACCGACTCAGCCTGTCGGCGCGGGCGCTGGCGCTCGCCGCCGTCGTCATCATGCTGATGACGCCCGACAGCGCCACCGGTCCCAGCTTCCAGATGTCGTTCGCGGCGGTGGCGGCGCTGGTCGCGTTCTACGAGGCCTGGCGCGCGCGGCTCGCAAGCTAGTATCGCGAAGCCGGCGCGCTCAGGCGCCTCGGCCTCTACGCGCTCGGCATCGCGTTCACCACCGTCGTCACTACGGTCGCGACCGCGCCCTTCACGGTCTATCACTTCAACCGCTTTCCGCTTTATTCGGTCGCCGCCAACGTCGTCGCCGTGCCGATCACCGGTTTCTGGGTGATGCCGTGGGCGATCGTCGCCTGCCTGCTGATGCCGGTTCATCTCGAGAGCGTCGCTCTCGTTCCGATGAGCTGGGGCATCGACGCCATCACCGCGATCGCCAAGGGCGTGACGTCGTGGCCCGGCGCGGTGATGAATCTGCCGAGCATGCCGGCCTGGGGCATCGCGATCGCCGCCGCAGGCGGATTGTGGCTCGCGATCTGGCAGCGACGCTGGCGCTGGTGGGGCGTCCTGCCGCTCGCCCTCGGCCTAGTCTCGGCCAATTTCGAGCGGCCGCCCGACATTCTGATCTCGGCCGACGCGAAACTGGTCGCGGTGCGCGCCGCGGACGGCCGCTATCTGCCGTCGAAGGCCAAGGGCGAACGCGCCACCGCCGACAGCTGGACCAAGCGCGCGGCGACGGCGATGGGGCCGGCGTGGCCCGACGCCGGATCGTCTTCTGACGGACTGCTCGCCTGCGACGCGGGTGCCTGCCGCTATACGGCGCGCGGCGCGGTGGTGACGCTGCTGCGCGATCCCGACCAATTCGACCGCGCGCAGTGTCGCGCCGACCTGGTAGTGGCGCCGGTGCCGGCGTGGCGCATCTGTCCCGGCGCGCGCATCGTCGATCGCATCGACGATTACCGCGACGGCGGCACTGCGGTGTGGCTTGATCAGGGATCGGTGCGGCTCGAAAGCGTGCGCGATTACCAGGGCGCACGGCTATGGTCGCCGCGGCATGGGCGGCGCTCTACGATAGGCGGCGAGGGGAGCTGGCATGGCCGATACGAAACCGCCGGCCGATGACGAGCGCGCCAAGCGCAAGGCGGACTCCGAGCGCCGCACCCTTATCATGTGGGGCTACGTCACCGGCGCGATCACGCTGCTGAGCTACGTCATCGGCCTCGAGCCGAGCTTCATTCCATTGGGCTTCGGCGTCATGGGCTGCATCATCGCCTGGCAGTTGAATGCCAAGGGCGAGCGCCACGGCCTCTATGCGGGCATGATCAATCTTGCCGGTATTCTCATCTGGATCACTTATAACTGGTCGCGGCTGCGCGGCTGGGTCGGCGGCTGAGCGTCGACGCTGCGGCGGCTTGGCGCTCCGGCGTTCTTTTGCTTTACCCGGCGGCTAAAATTGCTGTTAGCTAGGGAACGTCGTCGTGGGGAAGACGACGCAAACGGGGGCGTCATGACAAGAACGAGCCAATGCAGTCTCGCCGTGCTCTCGGCTGCGGCGCTTTCGCTCTTTGCGTTATCGCTGGCGCCGGCGCCGGCCAAGGCTGACGGCGCGCTTGCCGTCGGCGTGCCGAGCGACGTGGCGAAGGACGGCTTCGCCTATGGCCGCAACGTCAATTCACCCAACCAGGCGGCGGCGCGGCAGCGTGCGCTTGAGCTCTGCCGCACGGCCAAGGATTCAACCGACGCGGCGCGCCGGCTTTGCACCGTGGTGCAGAGCTTCCACCGGAAATGCGTTTCGGTTGCGATGGATCCGGCGGCTGGTACGCCGGGTATCGGCTGGGCGATCGCGTCGACGCAACAGGCGGCGAAGGAGCGGGCGCTCGCCAACTGTCGCGCTACTGCCGGCCCGAATCGTCAGCAATTCTGCACCACCTCCGACGTCACCTGCGACGTCAAGTAAAGGTGGGGCGACCGAACCGGCCGGCGATCGCGCATGTTGCGCGGGCCGAAGATGCGACGGTCAGTACCGCCGCAACAGCCCGACCAGCTTGCCCTGCACCTTGACGCGGTCGGGGCCGAAGATGCGCGTCTCGTAGGCCTTGTTGGCGGGCTCGAGCGCGATCGATTCGCCGCGCTTGCGCAGGCGCTTCAGCGTCACCTCGTTGCTGTCGACCAGCGCCACGACGATCGCGCCGTTCTCGGCGGTGTCGCAGCGCTGGATCAGCACCGTGTCGCCGTCGCAGATGCCCGCTTCCACCATGCTGTCGCCGGCGACCTCGAGCGCGTAGTGCTCGCCGAGGCCGAGCATGCCGGCCGGCACGCTGATGGTGTTGGCGTTGTCGCGCAGCGCCTCGATGGGCGTGCCGGCGGCGATGCGGCCGTAAAGCGGCAGCTCCTGCGCCTGGCCGGTGTCGTTGACCGCCATGCCGGGCAGCGCGGTCTTGAAGTCGCCCTTGATCACGGTGGGTGAGAACTTGGTCGGCCGGCTCTTGGCCGCGGTCTCCTCCGGCAGCTTGACCACTTCGAGCGCGCGCGCGCGGTGGGGCAGGCGGCGGATGAAGCCGCGCTCCTCCAGGCCGGAGATCAGCCGGTGGATGCCGGATTTCGACTTGAGGCTGAGGGCGTCCTTCATTTCCTCGAACGAGGGCGAGATGCCCGACTCGGCAAGACGCCGGTTGATGTAGAGCAGGAGTTCGTGTTGCTTGCGCGTCAGCATGGGCTTGTCCCTGCGTCAGTCGGCGCGAACGCCGGTTTCGGAACAAAACGACAACCGATCGACGTTCTAGTTTAGTTCCAGCGGTACTGTCAAGCGGGTTTATCCACAGGGGGTGGATAAAGTGCCGGGCAGCCGACGCGACCGGTTGGCGCGAATGGCGTCATGTTAGGGTCGGCCGCGAGAGTGGAATGGGCGAATCGCATGCGCCGGATCGCGTTGGTCGTGCTCGTTGCGCTGCTCGTGCTGCCGGCGTCGTGGACCGGCACCGCCGCCGCGCCGCGACACTGGCAGGAAGTCCGCTCGACGGCGGACCGCTTTACTGTCCAGTTTCCGGGCCGGCCCGAGCTCGCGACCGGCGCCGTGTCGGGCAAGGCAGGCGCGGTGCAGCGCAGGTGGCGTTTCACGATCGGCGCCAACGAGAGTTATCAAGTCGTGGTGGTGTCGTATCCGCCCGGCAGCCTGCCCGCCGCGCCCGACATGACGTTTTACGGCCGGCTGGTCGGCGCCTACGCCCACGGCAGCCAGAGCCGGGTGCGCGCGCAACACGCGACGACCATCGGCGGCCATCCCGGTGCGGAAGCGATTCTCGACGACGCCGCAGGCGCCGACTTTCACCAGCTTTTGCTCATCGTGGTCGCGGGTCACCGGCTGTACACGGTCGTCTCGGCCGGCTCCGGCCGGCACGAGGCCAGCGCCGACGCGCTGAAGTTCCGCAATTCCTTCCGCTTGCTCAAGCGCTGACGCGCTATTCGGCCCAGACGAAGGCGCTCATCAGCATGTCGATGGTCCGGCCGTCGCGCGCCAGCGGCAAAGCCAGGACCTCGCAGTCGTGCGGCAGGTTGTCGGTGACGAACTGATCGTCGCGGCGATAGACGACCGGCGCGCGGCGCTCGATCACCTCGGCGAAATGCGAGCGCGCGGCCGCGGCATGTCTCGGGTTGGGAATCTCGTCGATCCACTTGCCCGTCATCTCGGCGCCCATGCGCTGCGCGAGATTCGAGGCGTGGACGCGATAGCGGAAGCGCAGCGGCTCGTAGAGCACGTCGAGCAGCGACAGGTTGCCGATCAGATAGCGGAAATCGTGTGGGGTGAAATCCGCGCGCGCCGGGAATTCGCGGCCGTGGCGGCGCGCCTCCCAATCGGCCAGCAGCCGCTGCAACCGGGCATTCCGGATGCCCAGGCTGGGCGCATGGATTTCCAACATACCGGAAGCTTCAGCTGGGTTTGGTTAGCGCTGCCTTAACGGACGCGCCGACCCTGGATCGGCGCGGAAATTGGCGGCCTTGAGCCAGATCAATGCCGGGTCCCCGGCGCGGCGCTAGCCATCTTTCATTCACGCTCGTTTCGGCGATCTCTGGAACGAACCAACGTGAGCCCGTGTCCGAGCGGGCGGACAGCGTAGAAGGAATGGAGAGAGCGATGATGCAGCGAGACGGTTCACAACGGCATGCCGCTCAATCGCCAACGGACGAATGCTGCGGCGGCGGCATGCGTGGTCGCGGCATGCACGGCGGCTGGGATAAGGAGCAGGAAGGCCAGACGCCGTCCGGCAAAGCCGAGGGCTCAGGTTCGAAAGAAAAGGAGGGCTCATCGACGAGCAAATCCGACGGCGGGAGCGCGACGGAGAAAAACCAGGCCCAGAGCCCGCTCGACATCCTCAAGGAGCGCCTGGCGCGCGGCGAGATCGATATCCCCGATTTCGAGGCGCGGAAGCGACTCATCGTCGCCGACTGACACCGGCGCAAGCGGGGTCTGCCAAACGGCCCGGATAGGGTCCGGCAGATCCCCGCTGGGCGCAACTTGAGAACCCCGGGCGGCGGCTTTGCACCGATGTTCGTGATCTGAGGTATTCGTCGCGGCTTAAACCACCGCGTCCACGCCCAGCGGCACGATCTCGACCCACTCGCCCTTCTTGGCCGGCGGCGCGTGCGGCGGCCGCACGACGAGGCAATCGGCTCGCGCCAGCAGCGACATCATCGACGAGTCCTGCTTGTCGAACGGCGTCGCCTCAGCCACGCCGTCGGCACCGCGCGTCAGCTTGGCGCGGAGATAATCTTGCCGCCGGTCGTTGGCCGGCAAATCCTTGGCCAGCCGCGCCTTGGGATTGGCCGCACCGGCCGCGGCCCGGCCTTGCAGCTTCTCGAGCGCCGGCTTGACGAAGAGCAGCGCGCAGACCAGCGCCGAGACCGGATTTCCGGGCAGGCCGATCATCGGTGTCGCGCGGTATTTGCCGACCATCAGCGGCTTGCCCGGCCGCATCGCCACCGTCCAGAAATCGAGACTCAAACCGTCGGCGCCGAGCGCGCTGCGCACCAGATCGTGCTCGCCGACCGAAGCGCCGCCGCTGGTGAGCAGCAAATCGGCGCCGCTTGCGCCGTCTGCGATGGCGCGGAGCGCGTCGCTGTCGTCGGGCGCGATCGGCAGCTGCACCGGCACGCCGCCTTCGCCGGCGACGAAGGCGGCGAGCGCGATGCCGTTGGAACTCACGATCTGGTTGGGGCCGATCGGATCGCCGGGCAGCACGACCTCGTCGCCGGTGGGCAATATCGCGACGCGCGGCCGACGATGAACCAACAGCCACGGCCGGTTCATCGCCGCCGCCAAGCCGACGTCGCGCGGCGTCAGCCGCGTTCCGGTCTTGAGCATGGCGTCGCCGTCGCGGAAGTCGAGCCCCGCCGAACGGATGTGGCGGCCGGGCTTGGGTATCTCCTTGACGATGACATCGTCGTCCCTGCGTTCCGTGTCTTCCTGGATCACGATGCAGTCGGCGCCGTCCGGCACCGGCGCGCCGGTGAAGATGCGCACAGCTTCGCCCGGCCCGAGCGCCTTGCCATAGGCCTGGCCGGCCGGCACGTTGCCGACGATCTTGAGCGTTGCCGGCACGGATTTGACATCGACGCTGCGTGCGGCATAGCCGTCCATCGCCGAGGCCGGGAAGGGCGGCTGCGTCCGCCGGGCGACGACGTCCTCGGCGAGCACGCGGCCCGCCGCCTCGCTCACCGCCACCTGCTCGGCGCCGAGCGGCCGGATCAGCGCCAGGAGCCGGCGTGTCGCCTCGTCGACCGAGATCATGCCCTGCTTGCCGCCGCCGTCGCTCATGCCGAATGCTCGTTCTTATTTGGCTGCATGTGCTTACCCCTCACCCAGCTTTGGGTAAGGCTCGGGTCCGCCTCGCCAACCCAAAGCAACTCTCTCCCCCTCAAGGGGTTTTGCACAATATAGGTTACCTGCACAAAAAGTCCCTTGGCTGCACAAAAATGTTGGTTGCAGGAGTGGCAAGGGCCGTAGCCAAGTTCACTTGGCGAGAGGCGAGTCCTTTTGCTCCGCCCAGGTCTTCTGGAACGAATTCAAAAACTCCTTATCCGCGGCATCGGTCGTTCGTTGTGCGACGTCTCGGACCCGAGCCAAAAAGACCTTCTCATCGAGCAGGGGGATGATCGCCTCTTTCTTAACCTGCGGGGTGCCCTTAGAGACAAGGTCGCCTAAGCCAAACATGCCCATCCCTTGCGACCAGACCATTTGCACAGCGTCGCGAACGAATAGCATCAATTGCTTGTCGTCTTTAAGAAGCTCTTCTAGGCGAGGACGCACTTCTTCCTCTCCCTCAGACGATAGCCTGGCCCACTCCCAAAGCAATGACAGGGGCTTGTTTTGGCTGAGCAAGCTGCCGTCATCGGCAGCGCGCCTCAGGCGCTTCAGTGCGTCCCGGACAAATGCGTTTGCGGTCTTCGCATCGACAAAGCGTTGGTCTTCCGGAGTAACTTCCTTTTTGTCGGTGTGATCGCGGTTGCACCGCTCGGCGAAATCACAAAACCAGTGGAGCGGTGCTCCTTCCATTGCGGCCTCGAAAAGCGGTATCCGTGCCGATTGCGGAAGCCTCTCCCGAACCAGTGAGTTAAGAATCCAGTGCAGACGCAGCCGATTGTTGACCAAATCGAACCCTTTTCCTTGGTCAGATTCCACATCAAGTTCATCCGCAACTTCGAACAAGGCAGAGACCAACGGCTGGATGTCCGCTTCCGCTATATCGCTTGCATGCACGAGAAGTTCATCCAAATACATGGACGCTCTTGTTTTGCCTGATTTCAGTATTTCCTTCGACGCATGGCGCAGAGTTTTCTGCACGTATTCCTGATCACCAGCTTTCTCGACGATTTCGGATATCGATCGCGCCGATAGGATTGATTCATCCACCGAAAGTCGAAAGTACGTCGGGAAATGATCTGCGCTACAGATGAGGCGTTGTCGCCGCCAACGCGTCTCAGAATTGTAATGGACGTTTGCCCAGACGGACTCCAAACGAGGAAACAACCGCTGTAAGGCACGCCTAATCCTGGGCTTATCGTGATCTCGGATGTTGCCCAGGAGCAGCACGTCATATTCGGCGGCCTGATCCGAGCGGCTCGTCAACCGCGGCGCTCCGCCTGTCAAACGCTCTGAGTTGTCCCGGATGGCTCGATATAAGTCCGGCGTGAACAACCGCAAGGCCTCGATCGCAAGGAAATCGGCGCGATCGACCTCGCTGGCAACTGCCGGCCAAGTGACCTGCACCATCCCGATAAGACGCTTGAGATCACGGGGCGACTTCAGAAATGGGGTCACAACTTCAAGCATGATGTTCATGAAGCGAACCACGTCCTCCCCCGTTCGAGGGGCAGAGACATGGTTCACTTCAGCCAAAAACGCCTCGCGTATATCAGCGGGAGACACCGCCGGGACCTCGAACGCTGCCTGGAGAATTTTTTCGAGGTAGTGCGGTCCTTCAGACGGAAACCGCTCTGTGATGAGACGCTCGGCGAGTTCCCGGTCGAATGCCAGGATATAGATCAGGTTTGATAGCTGACCCACCGACTTAACGAGCTTGAACACTTCTAGGGCCTCGTCCGGTGCCAGTCGATCAATGTCGTCGATGATCACAAGATAGCGGCAATCCGAATCCTTCAGGAGCGCCGATACCTTCTGGTGTTGAGATTCGAGACTTGGATCACCCGGCAGCAAACCTTCAACTGCCTGCGCAGCGCCGTCGATCGCCGTCCCAACTCCCGGCACTGCGAGATTCGCAGCAAGCGCTGCGGCCTTACGGAACCGCAGCAATTTTTTCGCCATGCCTTGGAATGCCATTTTTGCTGCATCCCCGAGAGACGGTCCGATCGCGGTCAAAAGATCATCGAGGAACGTCGCCGCTATTGCATCAGTTCCGGATAACCACCATGGGCTAAACTGAACCACCTTGATCTTACCGTCTGAAATCGCCTGATTGAGGTGGTACAGGATCAAATTGAGCGCGCTGCTTTTGCCGCACCCCCACGGCCCGTTGATTCCAATGACGACGCCCTCGGGCGCTGGCATCTCCGCGACGGCTCTTGCGAGAGCATGCGAAAACGGATCAATCCCGAAGCGGTCGTCGTCCGGTTTCGTAATAGGGGTGTCGTTGGTCAGCATGCTTCCCTCAAGGGGAAGAGGGAAGGGTGAGGGGCAAGCCCGCGGCGATTGTCGGCGGACGCGATGGCACTTTCATTCCGCCTCGAAGGTGCCCGACTTGCCGCCGGATTTGTGAACCAGGCGGATGTCGGAAAGTTTCATGCCGCGATCGACCGCCTTGAGCATGTCGTAGACCGTGAGCGCCGCGACCGCGACCGCGGTCAGCGCCTCCATCTCGACGCCGGTGCGGCCGGTGAGCTTGCAGGTGGCGGTGATGTCGACGGCGTTGCGGTTCTTGTCGCAGCGCAGATCGACGTTCACCGACGACAGCTCGAGCGGATGGGTGAGGGGAACGAGATCCGACGTCCGCTTGGCGCCCATGATGCCGGCGAGCCGCGCCACCGCTAGCACGTCGCCCTTTTTCGCCTTGCCTTTGCGCACGAGGTCGAGCGTCGCGCGCTTCATGGTGACGCTGCCCTTGGCGATGGCGACGCGCGCCGTCACGTCCTTGGCCGAGACGTCGACCATGCGCGCCGCGCCCTTCTTGTCGAAATGGGTGAGCCGACGCCGCTTCATCTTTCCACCGATAGTCCGTCGTCCCCGCGCAAGCGGAGGTCCAGGGCGACATCTCCGCGACAACCCTGGATTCCCGCTTTCGCGGGAATGACGACCAAAAGGATTTTCGTCGTTCGCGGCATCACGCCCGCGCCTCGGCGGGAGCGAGCAGGGCGCGTGCCGCCTGCTCGACGTCGGGCTGGCGCAGCAGCGACTCTCCGATCAGGAAACATTTGGCGCCGGCGCGGGCGAGCCGCGCCAGATCGGCGGGCTGGGATATTCCGCTCTCGCTCACCACGATCCGGTCGCGCGGCACCAGCGCAGCGAGCTTCTCGGTCGTGGCGAGGTCGGTCTTGAGCGTCTTCAGGTTGCGGTTGTTGATGCCGATGAGCCGCGTCTTGAGCCTGAGCGCGCGGTACAGCTCCGCGGTGTCGTGCACCTCGGCCAGAACGTCCATGCCGAGCTCGCGCGCCGCTCGTTCCAGCGCCGCCGCCTCGGCATCGCTCACCGCCGCCAGGATGATCAGGATGCAATCGGCGCCGAGGGCGCGCGCCTCGCTCACCTGGTAGGGATCGAGCATGAAATCCTTGCGCAGCACCGGCAGCCTCACCGCCGCACGCGCCAGCACCAGATGCTCGGGCCGGCCCTTGAAATTGGGCTCGTCGGTCAGCACCGAAAGACAGGCGGCGCCGCCGCGCTCGTAGGCGCGCGCCAGTGCGGCGGGATCGAAATCCGGCCGGATCATGCCGCCCGAGGGCGACGCCATCTTGATCTCGGCGATGAGGCCGTAGCGTCCGGCCGCGACCGCCGCAGCGAGCGCTTTGGCGAAGCCGCGCGGCGGCGCCAGGCGCCGCGCCGCATGCGCCAACTCCGCCGACGGATGCGCACGCTTGGCGGCGGCGATCTCGGCGCGCTTTTCGGCGCATATGCGTGCCAGCACGTCGTTCATGCCGGCATCCTTTCGTCGAAATGCAGTACAACGGCCACCCCCTCCCATTCCCTCCCCCCTCGAGGGGGAGGGAATGGGAGGGGGGGCGCTAGCCAAAGATTGCAGCCAGCGGATAATCGACTCTTTCGTTGGTCATGCCCAGACTTGTTCCGGGCATCCACGACTTTGACGCCGCGTGCAAGACGTGGATGGCCGGGCCAAGCCCGGCCATGACGAAGGACGGTTGCAAGCACGCTCACGCCGGCACCGTCTCGTTGGTGATCGCCACCATCTTTTCGAGCGCACGCTTCGCGGCGCCCGACGCGATCGAGTCCGCGGCGCGCCGCGCGCCGGCCATCAGATCGGTGGCGCGGCCAGCGACGATCAACGCCGCCGCGGCATTGAGCAGCACGCAATCGCGCAGCTTCCCGGTCTCGCCGGCGAGGATCGCGCGGAGTTTCGCCGCGTTGGCTTGCGGATCGCCGCCCTTCAAATCCGCCGGCGTTGCGCGCGGCAATCCCGCCATTTCGGGCGCGACCTCGAAGGTCGCCAGCTTGCCGTTCTTCCACTCCGCCACGCTGGTCTTGCCGGTGGTGGTGATCTCGTCGAAGCCGTCGCCGTGCACCACCCAGGCGTGCTCGGCGCCGAGCTTGCCCAGCACCTCGGCTACCGGCGTCACCCATTGCGGCGCGAACACGCCGACCAGCAGGCGTTTGACCAGCGCCGGGTTCGACAAGGGTCCCAGCAGGTTGAACACCGTGCGCGTGCCAAGCTCGACCCGCGTCGGCGCGACGTGACGCGTCGCCGCGTGATAGCGCGGCGCCATCATGAAGCCGATACCGGCTTCGTGGATCGCGCGCTCGACCAGCCTGGGATCGGCCTCGATGTTGACGCCGAGCGCGGCGAGGATGTCGGCCGAGCCCGAATGCGACGAAAAGTTGCGGTTGCCGTGCTTGGCAACGTGCGCGCCGGCGCCGGCGGCAACGATCGCCGCCGCGGTTGAGACGTTGAAGCTGCCGCGGCCGTCACCACCGGTGCCGACGACGTCGATGGCGTCGGCCGGCGCCTCGATGTGCAATGCCTTGCTGCGCATGGTGTGTGCCGCGGCGGCGATCTCGTCGACGGTCTCGCCGCGCACGCGCAGCGCCATGAGGAAGCCGCCCATCTGCGCCGGCGTCGCGTCGCCCGACATCATCGCGTCGAAGGCGCGCGTGGCGTCCGCCTCCGACAGGCGTTCGCCTGCCGCCACCTTCGCCAGCAGCGCCTTGAAGTCGGTGGAACCGCTCATGCCGCCTTCCGATCGGAAGACGTATGAGCGCGCGAGCGGCGGCGCGAGGTTATCCCCTCCCTAACCCTCCCCCCTCGAGGGCGAGGGGATGGGAGGGGGGCGTTACATGCTGGCTGTCTCATGCCGCGACGCTTTCGGCGGCGGCAAGCGCGAGGAAATTCTCGAGGAGGCGGTGGCCGCCCTCGGATGCGATGCTCTCGGGATGGAACTGCACGCCGTGCACCGGCCGCTCGCGGTGCTTGAGGCCCATGATGATGCCGTCCGCAGTCTCGGCAGTCACCACCAGCGCGGCCGGCAGGCTCGCGCGCTCGACGATCAGCGAATGGTAGCGCGTCGCGCGGAACGGATTGGGCAATCCCGCGAATACGCCGCTGTTATCGTGGCGGATTTCGCTGAGCTTGCCATGCATCGGCACCTTCGCGCGCACCACCTTGCCGCCGAAGACTTGGCCGATCGCCTGGTGGCCGAGACAGACGCCGAGCATCGGCACCCGGCCGGCCTTGGCGACGAGCTCGAGGCAAATGCCGGCGCGGTCGGGGTCGCTCGGTCCGGGCGAGATCACGATGCCCTGCGGCTTGAGCGCGAGTGCATCGGAAACCGACAGGGCGTCGTTCCGCTTGACGACCACCTCGGCGCCGAGTTCGCCCAGGTAGTGCCACAGGTTGTAAGTAAAGCTGTCGTAGTTATCGATCAGCAGGAACATTTCGTGGCCTCTCCGCCGAGGTTATATCAGGCGGGGCGCGGGCGGAAAAGCCGCGGCGGAGTCGTCCGTTGCGGCGCATCACTGCGAGATCGGCTAAACTGGAGCCGTTCCGCTCGGCCGCGCGAATGACAGAAAAAGGCGGGGCCGACTGGGCCATCCCGGGCCTTGCGTCCGGGACGAGGACGAAGCGCGTGGCAGTGAACGAGACGATCGAGCATCGAGACGAGACGCCGCAGCCGCGGCGGCGACGCTGGCGCTGGCGCCTGTGGGCGCTGCTGGCGCTCGCCCTGCTGCTCGCCTTCGGCGTGTGGCAGGAGCGCGCGCGGCGTCCGAGCGAGGCGGTGGCGATCATTCCGCCGGCGGCGGTGCCGCTGCCGGCGAAGACGGCCGCGCCCGAGAACCTGCCGGCCTGGATCCGCTACGCTGTGCCGGCGCCGCCGGACGACGGCCGGCCGCGCGTCGTCGTCATCATCGACGGGCTCGGCATCGATTCCACCAAGACCGCGCGCGCCATCGCGCTGCCGCCCGCGGTGACGCTGTCGTTCGTCGTCTACGCCGCCGATCTCGCCGGCCAAGCCGCGGCGGCACACCGCGCCGGACACGAGCTGCTGCTGCGCGTGCCGATGGAGCCGGTTTCGGTGAACGCCGCGATGGGCGCCTACGGACTCGGCCGCTACATGCCGCGCGACGAGCTGCTGCGGCGGCTGCGCTGGGATCTGGCGCGCTTCGACGGCTATGTCGGTATCGACAATCACATGGGCACCGCATTCGCCGCCGA
The DNA here is from genome assembly GCA_028871055.1 of Alphaproteobacteria bacterium. Taxonomy (GTDB): domain Bacteria; phylum Pseudomonadota; class Alphaproteobacteria; order ATCC43930; family CGMCC-115725; genus REEB95. Next base: position 3,534 of record JAGWON010000012.1, on the reverse strand, counting down.
TGCGCCGGCGATGCGCGTGGTGATGGGCGAGCTCAAGCAGCGCGGCCTGCTCTATCTCGATGCGCGTGCCGCGCCGACCGAGCCGGTCGCGGTGGCGGCGCAAGACCTGGGCGTGCCCTATGCGTCACGCGACATCTTCCTCGATGGCGAAGAGGCGGCAATCTCCGTCGATGCGCGGCTGGCGCAGCTGGTGGCGATCGCGCGCAAGCGCGGCAGCGCTATCGCCGTCGGCCACCCGCATGCGACGACGCTCGCGGCGCTGGCGCGCTGGCTGCCGACCCTGCGGCGGCAGGGCATCGTGCTGGTGCCGCTGACCGCGGTGATCAGGCCGCGCGCCGCTGGCTAGCGATTCCGATCGCCATAGCGCATGCCTTCGTCCAGCTCTCGGTAAAGCTCTGCTGCGCGTCGACAACCCAAAGCAATCCTCTCTCCATCTTGGCGGGGAGGGAAGTACGGGAAATTTGCGCAGCTTGAAAATATAGCCGTGCCGCGGCCGTCACTTCGCCGGGATGGACAGCGGCTTGCCGCGGTCGAGCACCAGCACCGAGATCGAATAGGTCATGCGGGAGGCGACGTTGCGCGTCTCGTGCACGACGCCTGCCGGCGTACGATAGGCGTGGCCGGCGGTCACCGTCAGCGGCGGCTTGCCGTTGTAATAGGTGATGCGCAGCGCGCCCTCGGTGACGAGCCCGTACTCGTCGCCGGCGTGGTAATGGCGGCCGCTGCTGGCGTTGGGCGGCCACTCGATTGCCAGCATGGTGGTGTTCTTGCCCGGAACGCCGCTGAGCGGCACGTGGTCGAGGAAGACGTGCGTCGGAATCGGCTTCGGCGGCCGCGCCGGCTGCGCGTCGGCGGACACGGCCAGCAACAGCGCCGCCGTTGCGCCGACGGCGATGGTTCGGATCATCCTTGCTCTCCCGAGATCAGATGGAACGAATCCCCGCGCGCTCCCACGCCGACAATCAGCGTGCGCGCGGACCGCGCACCACCGTGACGCCGTTCTCGCTCTCGACCGAGAAGCGCAGATCGGCCGGCGTCAGCAGCGACGGCGCCTCGCGGATGACGAGCGTCCCCGGCCCGGCCGGCGGCGGCGCGACCATCAGCGGTGCGATCCCTTGCATCGACGGATAGACCCAGAGCGGCGCGAAAAAGCTGGTGGCGCTGGTTTTGGTCGTCGCGGTGCCGGCGATGAAGGCCTCGTGATCGCCCGCCGTCGCGACGCCGGCGGTGAAAGCGAGCGCGCCAAGCGCGACAGCCGCGACACGGGCTGCACGGGACAGCAACTGTCGCATGACAGTCCTCCGTTCCTCCGTTGCCACGGCGCCCAGTATTGGTTGATTCGCGTTTACCGTCACGCGGAAATTCGCGTGCGGTGGCCTAAAAGTGTCCGTCTCACAGCGCAACCAACGAGTCGCCGCGGCTCGGCGTCGCGCGAACGTGACTGCTTCCTCGGCGGCATGGAAGAGCGCGCGCCTACTCCGCCGCCTGTTGCCGAGGCGGGTTTATTTTAGATCGCCCCGATGAACAAGACCGTTTCAGGCGTGATAATCCACCGCAGCGGTCTGGTCGCGCTTGGTTCCAGCCGCTATGGCGTTGAACACCGGCGTCAGCACGATCGCCACGGCGAAGTTCAGCACCACCGTGTAAAGCGCGGTGTAGCCGGGGAAGGTCCAGCCATCGATTGCCAGCGGGTATGTCGGCGTGAAGTTCATCACCGCCGCCATGGCGGTGCCCAGAACCGTGCCAGCGAGCCAGCCGAAGAACAGGGCCCAGTCATTGAACCACCGGGTGTAGAGGCCGATGATGATCGTCGGGAAGGTCTGGATGATCCAGATGCCGCCGAGCAGCTGCAGTTGGATGGCGTATTGCGCCGGCACGAAGATGACGAAGACCAGCGCGCCGAACTTAACGACCAGCGACGCCCATTTCGCCATCTGCGCTTCTTGCTTGTCGGTGGGATTGCGGTTGATGAATTCGCGGTGGATGTTGCGCGTGTAGAGATTGGCCGCGGCGATCGACATGATCGCGGCCGGCACCAGGGCACCAATGCCGATCGCCGCGAAGGCGATTCCGACGAACCAGGACGGGAAGCTGTGCAGGAACAGCGCCGGCACCGCGAAATTCGCCTTGTACTGCGCGAAGCCGGCGGCATATTCCGGCAGCTTGTCGACGCCGGCGGCGAGCGCCATGAAGCCCAACAACGCCAAGAGTCCGAGCATGAAGGAATAAGCCGGCAACAGAGCGGCGTTGCGCCGCACCACATGACCACTGGTGGCGCTCATAATGCCGGTCATCGTATGCGGGTAAAGGAACAGCGCCATGGCCGAGCCGATGGCGAGCGTGATGTAGACGCCGTACGACCCGGTGGTATGGGCGCCGGGCGCGGCGAGTAGCAGCTTCTGCGCCGGCACCGCCGAGAAGATATGGCCAAAGCCGCCGAGCTCGATCGGCACCACGATCACCGCGACGAAAGCCGTCAGATAGATCAGCGTGTCCTTGACGATGGCGATCGCGGCCGGCGCGCGTAGCCCGCTGCTGTAGGTGAACACCGCCAGGACCACGAAGGCGATGATGAGCGGTAGATCGCCGACTAGGCCTTTGCCCGCGACGCCCATGGCGGCGATGACCACCTGCAATCCCACGAGCTGTAGCGCGATGTAAGGCATCGTGGCGACGATGCCGGTGACCGACACGGCGAGCGCCAGCCAACGGTTGCCGTAGCGGCCCTTCACGAAATCGGCGGCGGTGATGTAGCTGTGCTTGCGCGCCACCTGCCACATGCGCGGAAACGCCAGGAACAGCAGCGGATAGATGATGACGGTGTAGGGCACGGCGAAGAAGGCGACGGCGCCGGCGCCGAAGGCTAGCGCCGGGACGGCGATGAAGGTGTAGGCGGTATAGACGTCGCCGCCGACCAGGAACCAGGTGACGACGGTGCCGAAGCGCCGCCCGCCGAGCCCCCATTCATGCAGCTGATCGAGATCGCCGCGGCGCCAGCGGGCGGCGGCGAAGCCCAGCCACGTGATGAAACCGAACAGCAGCACGAAGACGACGAGCGCGACCCAGTTCACGTCCTTCACGGCATTCCCCCGATCGGTTTCCTAATAAACAGGCAAGGCGGCAGGCGGGCTATTCGGTGGCGAAATAGACGATCGCGGTCAGTACTGCCCCGCCGAGTACCACTGCCAGCTGGAACCAGTAGAAGAACGGTATGCCAATGAAGCTGGGTTCGATGGTGTTGTAGAACGGCACCCACAGAGCGGCAACGAACTCGACAAGAAAGAGCAGGTACCACCAGCTCCATTCGCGATGCTTCTGCGGCATGGTGTTCATCGTAACGTTCTCCCCGCGGCTATAGCCCGTCTACTCGTCGAACCGTATTGATCCGACATTCCCCAGATGACCAGGGATCGGCGTGAACGATAGCATGCTGCTGGAGTACCCGGAAACCGAAAGGCGGCGTCCGGGACGCTTCCGGCGTGCTGAGCTCCGCGAACCATTCCAGAGAGACCGATTTGCCCCTTTTCCTCATCA
>JAGWON010000011.1 GCA_028871055.1 Alphaproteobacteria bacterium | reverse complement strand
TCCTTCGAAGGCCAGGATTGGACACCCGCTCTCCAGGCAAAATTCCTAAATGCTCTCCGCAAAGCCAGACTTTCGGTTGGCCAAACTACGGCGCTACCGCGAATGTTAAAGCGAGTCTATGAAAACCTCGGGCTTTGTTGGGTCGCCGCCGGCGAGCCAATTCGGCTAACACCGGCTGGGCAAGCGTACCTAAGAGAAAACGGACGAAGTAGAGTTCTTAACGCGCAGGCTTGGAGATACCAACTCCCAAATCCTCTCAATAGCGTCTCGGCAACACGGGGGATCTCACTATTTCCCCACCACGTCGTCGTGCAAGTGCTGCTAGCGTGCAACGGATACATTACAGCTGAAGAATTCGTCCTGTTCGTCGCACGAATAAAAAGACCTGGAGAGATCCCCGCCACCATCGCAAGAATTGCCGAATGGCGGAAACTGCCCGAGACCACTAGGACCGTAATCCTGAACCGGCTCGCCAAAACAAAATACGGCACCATCAAAGACGACAGCGGCTACACAATGGCCTTTCACCGCTGCGACTTATTGCTCGAGCGCCGTACCGATAGGCTGTCGGTCACCGCCGCGAATAGCGAAGCACTTAGAAAGCTCTTCGAAACTCATAGTGGCTTATCTACGCCGATCGAGTTCAAAGGTGAGCCCGACACCATCGCGTTCTACGGAGAGCCGGGAAGGCAACCGACCCAAATCGAGGCGCTCGAATATTACGTCGACGTGTCCGACGTAAAAAACGCGGTAGCTGCTTTTAGAAAATTGCCGAAGGAAGTGCGCGGTGACATCACACCGGAAGAATTTGAGCGTGAACAGCTACTCGAGAAAGACCTCGAGGAATATTTGGAAAAACGCCTCGATGAGATCGAGCCCGGGCTCAAGTGGAAGGGGCGACAGTTCCCTACAACTGTAGGGCCAATAGATTTATTTGCCCAAGCAAAAAACGGAGACCTTGTTGTCATTGAACTTAAGAAGGGACGCGCAGCAGACAAAGTCTTCGGGCAAATTTGTCGATACATGGGCTGCATTAAGTCCGAATACGCAAAGGTAGGTGCCGCGGTCCGCGGAATTATCGTCGGAAGGGAGATCGACGTGAAGTTGCGCTACGCAGCGAAAGCGGTACCGGATGGCTTGGTAAATCTCGCAACGTTCGAACTGAAAAACGCCAAAGGCAGTGAAGGCTGGGTTAAAGTAAGCGTGGAATAAAAGTCGCAGCTACGTCCCCTACTCCACCGTCACGCTCTTTGCCAGGTTGCGCGGCTGGTCGACGTCGGTGCCCTTGTGCACCGCGACGTGATAGGCGAGGAGCTGCACCGGAATGGCGTAGAGCAAGGGTGCGACGAAGGGATCGCAGCGCGGCACCTCGATCTCGTGGGCGAGCTGGCCGTCGAGCCGCGCCAGGCCGTCGCGGTCGGAGATCATCATCACCTTGCCGCCGCGCGCCAAAACCTCCTGCACGTTCGACAGCGTCTTGTCGAAGAACGCGTCGCTGAGCGCGAGAACGTCAGCGACGCGCCCGCGCACCTGTCGTTTCGGCACCCGCCGGTTCGCGCTCAGGTGGCGGACCATTCCAGATCAGCACGTCGGGGCACAAATCGGCGCCGTTCGGCCACACGACGGTTCCTGCTTCCACCGCAACGCGCGCGAACTCCGCCGGGTCGCTGCGGATGCGCTCGAACACCGGTCCGCGCAGCAGCGGCCCGACCGCGCGCTCGATCGTACGGCCATCGTCGAGCGTCAGCCGCAGCTTGAAACCCGGAAGCGCCTCGGCCTGTTTAATTCGCACCAACGCCATCTGTATCTCCGGCCCTTATCCTAGTCCAACGGCGCAATGGACGCGAGCGCTTCGCCGCCCACCGCGCGGCGCCAGTCCGTGCGCAATTCGCCGCGGTGCGCTTCGGCCCATTCCAGTACCAGGGCCAAGGCGCGGCGCGGAAGCTCGCCGCGGTAAACTTCGAGCGTTTCGATCTCGATCAAGGCTTCGTATTCGCCATAGAAGGCGGGGAAATGCGCCGGCTCGTGATCGCTGTAGAACATGCGTATGACGATGCCGAAGAACCGGCTGATTTCAGGCATCGGCTCGCGCGCCCCACAAGAGGCCTTTCGGATCACGCCGCAAAGACGGGCTCGCGCGAGTGTTCGATGCTGGCCTTGAGATAGGGATTCTCGACGGCGCGCGGCTCAACGAGGTCGACCGGCCGGCCAAAGAGCGCCTCGAGCGATTCTTTCAGTCCGAAGTAGGTCGCGAGCGAGAACGCGTCGGGATGACCGCGATCGAATTCGACCAGGAAATCGATATCGCTGCGCGTGGGATCGAAATCGGCACGCGCAGCCGAGCCAAAGAGATCGAGCCGGCGAACATGGAAGCGCCGGCACAGCGCGCTCAGCTCCGTTCGGCGGTTTTCGATGTCAGCAAGCATCGTCGGCTCCACGCGGCCGAACCATATCACGGGAATCATCAAAGACCGAAACAAGGCGTGAATGCCCGGGTCAAGCCCGGGCATGACGAGCGCTCCCCGCTCGACTGACCCAAGCATTCACCCCCACCCTAACCCTCCCCCCTCGAGGGGGAGGGGACGGGAGGGGGCGACAACTCAACGAGCAACGGCTCGGGATGAGTGTCCGGATTGTGCGGGCGAGCGCCCCCTACTCCACCGTCACGCTCTTCGCCAGGTTGCGCGGCTGGTCGACGTCGGTGCCCTTGTGCACCGCGACGTGATAGGCCAGGAGCTGCACCGGGATTGCGTATAGCAAGGGTGCGACGAAGGGATCGCAGCGCGGCACTTCGATCTCGTGCGCGAGCTGGCCGTCGAGCCGCGCCAGGCCGTCGCGGTCGGAGATCATCATCACCTTGCCGCCGCGTGCCAGGACCTCCTGCACGTTCGACAGCGTCTTGTCGAAGAGCGCGTCGCTGGGCGCCAGCACGACGACCGGCACGTTGTCGGAGATCAGCGCGATGGGCCCGTGCTTCATCTCGCCGGCGGCATAGCCCTCGGCGTGGATGTAGGAGACCTCCTTGAGCTTCAAGGCGCCTTCGAGCGCCAGCGGATAGGCGGTGCCGCGGCCGAGATAGAGCACGTCGCGCGCCTTGGTCGCGACCAGCCATTCGGCCATCGCCTCGATGCGCGAATCGTGCGCCAGCACGTCGGCGGCGCGCTCGGGCACTTCGGTCAAGGCCATGGTCAGCGCGGCTTCGCGCTTGGCGTCGATGGCGCCGCGCGATTTGGCGAGCGCGATCGCCAGGCAGGCGAGGACGACGAGCTGGGTGGTGAAGGCCTTGGTCGAGGCGACGCCGATCTCGGGACCGGCCATGGTCTGGAACACCGCGTCGGCGGCGCGGGCGATCGAGCTTTCGGGCTGGTTGACGATCGACAGGATGGGCGCGCCCTGCGATTTGGCATAGCGCAGCGCGGCGAGGGTGTCGGCGGTCTCGCCCGATTGCGAGATGAAGAGCGCGAGCGTGTTCTTGGGCAGCAGGCTCTCGCGGTAGCGGAACTCCGACGCGATGTCGACCTCGGCCGGCACGCGCGCCAGGTTCTCGATCCAATAGCGCGCGATCAGGCCGGCGTTGTAGGAGGTGCCGCAGGCGACGATCGAGATGCGCTCGATCGCGGCGAGATCGAAGGGCAGCCTGGGCAGGTGGACCGAGCGCGTCGCCGGATTGAACAGCGCGCGCAGCGTGTCGCCGATCACCGCCGGCTGCTCGAAGATCTCCTTTTTCATGAAATGCGGATGGCCGGCCTTGCCGATGAGCGCGCCGGAGAGCGCGGTCTTGCGGATCTCGCGGTTGGCGAGGCGGTTCTCGGCGTCGTAGATGGTGGCACCGTCCTGGGTCACCACCGCCCAATCGCCTTCCTCGAGATAGACGAGATTTTGGGTGAGCGGCGCCAGGGCGAGCGCGTCGGAGCCGACATACATCTCGCCGGCGCCGTAGCCGATGGCGAGCGGCGAGCCGCGGCGGGCGCAGATGAGCGTGTCGTGGTGGCCGGCAAAAAGCATGACGAGCGCGAAGGCGCCGTGGAGACGCGCCAGCGCCTGGGCCACCGCCTCCTGGGGCGACGCGCCGCCGTGGAGATAGCGCGTCAGCAGGATGGCGACGGCTTCGGTGTCGGTCTGGGTTTCGAACTTGTAGCCGGAAGCGGTGAGCTCGGCCTTGAGCTCTGAGAAATTCTCGATGATGCCGTTGTGGACAACGGCGACGCGATCGGTAGCGATGGGATGCGCGTTGGTCTCGTTCGGAACACCGTGCGTCGCCCAGCGGGTGTGGCCGATGCCGATGCGGCCGGTGACGGGTTCGCGCGCCAGACGGCGGGCGAGGTTGTCGAGCTTGCCCTCGGCGCGGCGGCGGTCGATGAATCCTTCGACCAGCGTGGCGATGCCGGCCGAATCGTAGCCGCGGTACTCGAGGCGCTTCAGGCCTTCGAGCAGCAGCGGCGCCGCTTCGCCCTTGCCGACGATGCCGACAATGCCGCACATCAGCGCGTCGGCGGCGCGAAGATGCGCGCGAGGGCGCTGCCGTGCCCCCCTCCCTTCCCTCCCCCTCGAGGGGGGAGGGTTAGGGTGAGTGTGATGCGACACGACAGCCGAGACCGATGTAAAACACGTCCCTGCCCCCTCAAGGGGGGAGAGGAAATAAGGGCAAGCGCGCCAGCGCTTTCAATATTCCTCGCCTCCCCCCTTGAGGGGGAGGCCGACAACGCGCAAGCGTTGTCGGGTGGGGGGTCAAGCACGCAGCGCTTCGCGGATTTTGAGCAAGACGCCTTCCGTGTTTGCGAGCACGTTGTTGTTCCAGAAGCGCATAAGACGATAACCGCGTGATTCGAGCCAGCGCGTGCGCTCACCGGTGTCATCGGCATGCTGCCCGCCATCAACTTCAACGATGAGTTTCGCCTCCGGACAAAAGAAATCGACGACATAGCGGCCGAACGGCTGCTGGCGGCGGAAGCGGTAGCCGTCGAGCTGTTTGCGGCGCAGTCGCGACCACAGCCGTAACTCGGCATCAGTCGGCGTCTGCCTGAGTTTGCGCGCGAGTGGCGACGGCATGCGCGAATGCTGCCGGAACGCGCCGTACGACGCCACCCCCCTTCCTGCCGACCGCTTCGCGCTCGGCCCCCCGCAAGGGGCGAGGGTAGAAGAGTCAGAGGCGCGGAGCGCCAGCACCCCCCTCCCGACAACGCTGACGCGTTGTCGACCTCCCCCTCAAGGGGGGAGGTACATGAGACCATACATCGTTGCGCAACCATGACCGCGCCAGAATAGACCAAAACCGGCAAAGGCACCCTTACCGCCGGCCTTTGGCTTGCGGCTTGGCGTCGCGGGCGGCGATCGCGGCCTTGCGGCGGGCGCGCCAGGCCTTGGCGGCGCCCGGCTTGGTGCGCTGGCGCGCGCGGCCCAGGGCGAGCGCGTCGGCCGGCACGTCGTCGGTGATGACGCTGCCGGCGGCGATCATCGCGCCGGGGCCGATGGTCAACGGCGCGACCAGCGACGCATTGGTGCCGACGAAGACACCCTTGCCGATATTGGTGCGGAATTTCTCGATGCCGTCGTAGTTGCAGGTGATGGTGCCGGCGCCGATGTTGGCGCCCTCGCCCACCGCGCTGTCGCCGAGATAGGCCAGGTGGTTGGCCTTGACGCCCGCAGCCAGGCGCGAATTCTTGACCTCGACGAAATTGCCGATGTGGACTTCGTCGGACAGCAATGCACCCGGACGGAGACGAGCAAAGGGACCGATGATCGCGCGATCGCCTATCGTAGCCCCCGCGATATGGCAGAACGCCGGAATGCTGACGCCCTCGCCCACCTTCACGCCGGGGCCGAAGACGACGAAGGGTCCGACGACGGTGTCGCGGCCGATCTTGGTGTCGGCGCAGAGAAAGACGGTCTCGGGCGCGGTGAAGCCGACGCCCGCCTCCATCAGCGCATAGCGCAGGCGCTGCTGCATCACCGCCTCGGCATAGGCGAGCTCGTCGCGCGAGTTGACGCCGAGGAGCTCGGCCGGATCGCCCTCGGCGGTGCGGCAGGACAGACCCTTGCCGCGCGCCAGGCCGATGACGTCGGTGAGATACTGCTCGCCCTGCGCGTTGTGCGCGCCGAGCCCGGCCACGAGATCGAACAGGACCGGGCCGCGCGCCAGCATCACGCCGGAGGAAACGAAATCGACGGCGCGCTCTTCCTCGCTGCAATCAGCCGCCTCGACGATGCGCGCGAGCGAGCCGTCGTCGGCCAGGATCAGCCGGCCATAGGGACCGCCGTCGGCCAGGCGCATGCCGAGCACGATCACCGCGGCCTCGGGATGGCGCCGGCGCGCCTCGAACAGCGGCCGAAAGGTGTCGCGCGTGACCAGCGGCGCATCGCCGGCGACGATCAGGACATCGCCCGGATAGCGGCCGAGCAGCGCCTTGGCCGATGCCACGGCGTGGCCGGTGCCGCGCGGCTGGCGCTGGATGACGAAATCGGCGGGCGCCACCGCGGCCGCGACCGCGTTCTGGTTGGGGCCGATCACCACCGCGGTGTGCTGCGGCTTCAGGCCGGCGACCGCGCCCAGGACGTGCGCGATCATCGGCTTGCCGGCCAGCTCGTGCAGCACCTTGGGACGCGCCGAGCGCATCCGCGTGCCCTTGCCGGCGGCCAGGATGAGAGCGGCGAAAGGAGCGGCCATGGGCGTCTCTTAAGAGAAGGCGCCGGGCGCGTCTAGACTTATATGGAGCCGGCGACGCGGCCGGGCGCGGCCAAGACTTCATACGCGGCCGGCGGGGCGGCGATTCCTTGACAGGCCCGGCGCCCGCGCCTTATCTCAGCCCCCACGGGCGCTTAGCTCAGCGGGAGAGCACACCCTTCACACGGGTGGGGTCGCAGGTTCAATCCCTGCAGCGCCCACCATTTTTTCGTGACGGCAATTGACCGCTCGAGGTCGCAAGGGCGAGCTTGTGACGTCGAATAATTCGACCGTCGTCCCCGCGAAGCCTGTTCCCGGGCCGGCGGCTGTGCGAGCACGGCCAGCCACGGACGCTCGAAGTCACCCGACGGAAGCGGCGATGACGGCGTCGCGCTCTTCGGCGTCAGTCAGCCACACCCGCCCGCAAGACCACGCGCGGCGCCGTCTCCCTCACGGTCATGATCGCGATGGCGACGACGATCTCGCTCCCCACGCAGAGCCATAACGTCGCACCCAGGCCGAAGTGGTCGGCGACCAGGCCGCCAATCACCGGCATCACCGTGGTGCCGAAGATCACCGCGAAGAAGTTGGTCATGCCGAGCGCCGCGCCGCGCAGTTCGTCGGATACGAGTTCGCTCACGCAGGTGGCAAGCACGATCGGGAGCAGGCCCCAACCGAAAAAGCCGCTGAGCCCGAGCAGAAGCCGCATTTCGCCCGTCCCGTAGCCGCCGCCGATGTAGAAACCGAGTATCACGGCGCAGGCCAGCGCGCTGACCATCACCGTACGCTTGCGGCCCCAGAGGTCGGAGATCAGCGGCAAGATGATCTGGCCGGCAACGCCGGAGAAACCCCACACCGCGGCGATGCCGCCGGCTTCGACCAGACTGAATTGGCGCACCCGGGTCAGGAACAAGACGTTGAAGCCGATGGTGACCTGGAGCCAGCTCAGCACCGCGCAGCCGGCGATGGTGACCGCAAGCATCGACGGATCGCGCAGCTGCCGCACGCCGGCGCGCCACGCGATCGGATGGTGCTCGGTACGAACCGGCGGCTCGCGCATGACCGCGTATAGCGCGATCAGCACGAGCATGCCGGCCGCGCCGATGATGGGAAAAACCCAGCGCCAGCCGAGATCGTTGGTCAGCGTGGTGATGATGATTGCGCCGAGGCCGGCACCGATCAACGTGTATCCGGCGGTGAAGACCGCCTGGTTGAAGCCGCGGCGCTGCGGCGCCGATTCCTCGTTGATGGTGGCCTCACCGACCGACCATCCCACGCCGTCACCGATGCCAAGCAGATCGCGCACCACGAACATCGACAGGAAGTTCCACGCCCCGCCCATCGCCGCGGTCATGAGGCACGTGAAGCCCACCGCCGGCAACAGCACATTGCGCCGGCCGTAACGATCGGAGAGCCAGCCGCCGATCCAGCTCGAGAACGCCCAGGTGACCGACGTGCCGGAGATCAGCAGCCCGGCCTGCCACATCGCCATGTGGAACTCGGGCACGATCTTGGGAAAGATGAAGCCGATCCCCACCCGGTTGAGGCCGACGAATCCCCAGAACAGAACAAGCAGCGCGGTAATGCCGTACTCGTAGCGCGTGGATCGCGGACTTGCCATGGCGTTTCCCCCTAGGTGTGTGTTTTTTTACGTCGATTGAGCCGTTCCCGGCCGTCGCACGCTCAAACCCCCAGCATGGCCGGCGAGAACTGGAAGGTGATGGCGCCGTGCGCGCAGTCCTGGCGACAGGCGCCACAGTGCCAGCATTCGTCGGGATATTTGACCACCGCCATCCCCTCCTCCATGTGGATGACGTCGAGCGGGCAGTAGAGCGCACAGAGCTCGCAGCCGTTGCACTTGCCCTTGTCGATCACGGCAGGCATGACCTTGCCCTCTCCGTCAGGCGGCGTACGGCAAGCGCTCGAAGCGGGTCGCAACCCCCTTCGCACCGTCGCGCCGCACGACGACGAGACCGCACCAGTCGTTATCGTTCGTTTCCGGATGGTCGGAGCGATAGTGATAGGGGGGAAAACGGGATTCCTTTCGCGCCAGCGCCGCGTGGGCGACGATCTTGGCCACCGACTGGATGTTCATGGCCTCGTGACAGCGCATCAGCTCGTGCAGGTTGTTGGCCTTCAATTCGTCGCGGTAACGATCGAGCGCATCGAGCTTGGCGATCGCCGAGGTCAGGCTGATCTCGCTCTTGTACGGCCCGAAATTATCGGTGGTGATGATGCGCACGATGTTTTCGAATTCGCCCGGGGCGATGCCCGTTTTGCGCATCAACGGAGCGAACACCCGCTTGTGCTCGTCCGCCAGCGCCTTGGACTTGAACGGACGATTGTAGTTGACCGTGGCGGCGTAGCGGGCCGCATGCTTGCCGGCGGCATAGCCGCCGGCCACGCACATGTTCAGGCAACCCATCTGGTCGGACGCGTCGCCGGCGGCGAAAATGCCGGGGACGTTGGAGGCGCAGGTCTCGTCGATCTTGATGCCGCTGCCGCACAGCTCGGACGGCCGCGCCTGCATCGGCTCCGACACCGTCATCTCGATCATCGCCCCTTCGCGGCTGTAGCCCTTGGCGGTCAAGAATTCGGGCAGCGTGTCCTTGTCGGTGCCGAGCGTCGAGAACAGGTGCGCCAGGTCCTTGGGCGAAAGATGGCGCACGTCGATATAGATCGGTCCGCGCCCGGCCCGCACCTCTTGCAGCGCTCCCCAAACCATCATGTTGCGCGGCGCCTTGTCGCCCATCGGGTGGTAGTTCTTCATGAACTCCATGCCGAGGCCGTTGACGAACTTGCCGCCCATGCCGAAGAAGGCGTTGAAGCCGGGCGCGCTGAAGCCCTTCGGCACGACGGTCATGCGGATATATTCGACGTTGGCGAGCTCGACGCCGGCGTCGAACGCGGCCCGATGCAGGTCGCCGGTGTTGGCCGGACAATACCAGAGGTTGAACGGGTTGCCGGTCTGGCTCTTGAACATGCGATTGGTGTTGCCGGTGGCGATGACCACGGCTTTGGCCTCGATTTCGTAGAAATCGCCGTTGCGAACGTCATAGCCCGAAAAGCCCGCGAACTCGCCTTCGTGCAGGTAGAGATTGCTCACCTGCACGCGATTGAGCACCCGGATGTGCTTTTTCTTCACCGCCATCGCCATCTTCGGCTTCAGGAACTTGCCGTCGAAATTGATCGCGTAGGGACCGGGCTGGCCGAGCGCCTGGGTGCGCATGATTTTTCCGTCCGGCTGGCGCAGCGAGACGCCCATGCGCTCGATGCGCTCCATGGCCGGGACCAGCTCGTCGCACAGCACCTTCTCGTGGATTTTCATATTGGCGGCGCCGCGCGCGACTTTGGCGACGTAAGCCAGATAGGCGTCGCGCGTGTCCCATTTCTCGCCGGTATTGAGATAGGCGAAGAAGTGGTCGATGCCGCCGGCGATCGCGCCGCTGCGCTGGATGTGCGCCTTGTCGACGATCAGCACGTCGGCACCCATTTCGGCCGCGGCGATCGCCGTGTTGAGACCGGCGGTGCCGCCGCCGATGACCGCGACATCCGCTTTGACGCGATGAACGTCGCTGCCGAAAATCGCCATTATGCCGAAACCTCCCCGGTCCTAAACTCGATCGCGCGCGCCGCGAGCATCAGGATATCTCTCTCGCCACCGCGAAAATGGCGATCACGGGCAAACTGCGCCGCCCGCGCGCAGGCGGGGATCGCACGCCGAAAGCGGATACGGCTGCCGGGCCGTCGCCGTCACCCACCGCACTAGGTCGGTTCAACCATTTCCCCCATTTCCTCCCACGCCATTCGGGGCCAAGGGCCCCGCCGCCGGTTTGCCATCGGTCGTCTTGGCGCTGAAATCGATATTACGGCACCGATTTACGAATGAACAAAGGGCTAGGTTGCGCCATGTCGTCGCGCCCCGTCTTGATCTAGATCAATTTTCCGTCGCCCCCGCGAAGCTTGTCCCCGCGCCGGCGGGGAGCGGGGTCCAGAGCCCGCCCCGGACTTGATCCGGGGCAACGGCGCGGCGCTTCGGATCACGTCCGGGGCCGGCCTCTGGGTTCCGCTCGCGCGGGAACGACGAAGACGATGTGATTCGACCTGAGCGAAACATGCGCTAGCGCGATATTGTGTAGCACCCGCCACAGGAAATTCTGAACCGCCCCGGGTTTGCCGGAGGCGTTCTGGTTTGAGTCACGCCGCCATGGCGAGCTCCTGGGATTGCGCATAGTAACGCCCTTCGGCTTCGGAGCAGCCCCTCTTATGCAAAAGCGAGAGGGGCCCGCATGACAAGGCCTAGCGTTTCCGCGATCGCCGCTGCCTCATGTTCGACGGCCGAGAAGGAGGATCTTCGGCGACGACCGTCGGTGAGGCCGTAACGGCGAGTTCGGTTTCCGCCCGATACCAGTGATCGAGGTCTCGCCCCTCGGGGCAGCCTTCGGACTCCCAGATCTGGTAGGCACGCATTGCGACGTCACTCTTGCTGACCGCGATCACGACGCCTTCTCCGTCTGCTCCGTTCGGGTGACGGAGTGCTGCGTCGCCTTCGGCATGCGCCGGAGCGGCCGTAGTTTAATCGCGCATTCGACGGCCTCGGCATACAGCCGCCAGTCACCGATACTGTAATTACTGCAATGATGCTCGAACTGCTGTTTGGCGGCGTTGATGGCCTCGTTCGGGCTATCGGCGTCCACCGCGATCACCCGCTGGACGCATTTGAACGCGTGCCCGTCGGAACTGAGGACGTCTTTGAAGAAGCTCACGTTGTAATGCATCTTCGCCTCCCTTTGCGCAGGGCCGCAGCGACCCCGCGCATTAAGCTCGACAACTCGCCGTGCGGGCCGCCGGTCTCGCTTGGTCGCGAGCCTCGCCGGACAGTTCGGCCTCACCCGTACTTCGGCAACGCTACCGGATGCCGATGAACGAGCCGCGTGCGATCCCAGATTTCAAAGCCCTCGAACTTGTCTTGGCGCTTCGCAAATAGTACCTCGGCCTGTGTGATCGCGGCACTGTCGGATGCGTCGGTCACAAGCTCGACCGCACCGATATGTCCGTTCCGCATGAAATAACAGCGCACAACAGCCTCCCCTCTGTGCCCCAGGCGGGAGTGCGCGCGGCCCGTTTTCTGTCGAGTTCTAGCGTGTCTCTCGGTCGTCGGCGGCCTGAACGAACCAAGCCAACGATCACGGTAGCTTGACGTAATGTTAGGAACATTACCAACAGAAACCGGGGCTGTACGGAACATTACTAACAGAAATGGCGGCGTAGCAGCACCCTAACGGATTGGCGCGTACATCGGACCGCCGTTAGCGCCTCGGGCAGATCGGCGCCGATGGTGGCTCGGGCTCGGATTTTTCCAAACAACGTCGCACGCGCGGTTCCATGCCCGCATAGCCGCCACGACCCGGATGTCGTTCGACAGAATGCGCCAGCGCGCTAGTGATCCGATGCAAATATATGAGTCCGACCCTTTTCTAAATTGTCACCCCGGCCAAGCGAAGCGCGAGCCGGGGTCCATGGCTGAGCGGCGCGGTGGACCCCGGGTCGCGCGGCGTCGCCGCTCGCCCGGGGTGACGCGTGAGCGGGCAACATCCGTTGGATTCTGACCGCTAGCTACCCTGCTGCGCTGCCACCGGCAGCGGCGCGCAGGAACCCCCTATAGGTATTGCCGTCGTGAACGCAGTTGGCCAGCGATCCGGCGACGACCGTACTCGGGGGGCTTGCTCGATCCGCATCCGCCGAGCGGCGACACCACCAACGGGAGAGAGGCGGCGCCGATCGCTCGCGGGGCAATGCGGATGCCGGCGGCCCGACGCCCGGGATCGAGCGCCATGTAATCCTCCCGAATATGCGTGATGGCGACGGCGCTCAGTGAACGCTGAGCGGCTCCAGATCGTTCTGAAGGACAGCCGCCTGGGCGACCACCAGCGTCTCCAACACCGCCACCGGCGCACCGTTGGCGGCGTGGATCGCGAAGGCTGGCTGCCCTTCGACCACGATCGACCGGATATAGGCGAAGTCCTGCAACCCCCAATACGCGAATTCCTTCGCCGAGATGGTCTTGAGTCGTGCGACTTCCTGGCTAGTCATGGTTGCCTGCCTTTCCCTTGGCCGGACCGCCGGACGATGACTCTCGATAGGCGTGACCCGCTATTCCGACGAGCGACGCACGAGATCGACGTTGAGAAGACCGCTCTCGGTCGAGCGCTCGACTGCGATCACCGACAAACGGGACGACGCCCGAGGCGGATCACCGATCCTCCCCGCACCGCAAGGTGCAACCTGGACGTCGTCCAGAATCGAAAAAAGCGTGACAGCCTTAGGCCGGAGGACGAAGTGATAAATCTGTTAACGAGGTGACCAAGCTGTGAAGCTTTGTCGTCATTGTGGCGGGCGTAAGTCCGAATCTTGTTATCGCGGCTCGATCTGCGCCAAGGCAGGGCGATCCGACGCTGCGAGAGTTTCGAGACAAGCTCCGGTGCGACAGCGGTTCATGCAAGCTTTCGCACCATGCGCCGCGCCGGATCCATCATCGTCGCACTGGAACAGGCGTGCGGCACACACTAGTGGTCCGATGCAAATACGCGAGTCCGACCCTTTTCTAAATTGTCACCCCGGCCAAGCGAAGCGCGAGCCGGGGTCCATGGCTGAGCGGCGCGGTGGACCCCCGGGTCGCGCGGCGTCGCCGCTGGCCCGGGGTGACGGGTGAAAGCGGGTAACATCCGTTGGAGTCTGACCACGAGGGAATCATAATGCTGGTGACGTTCGTTCCGCTTGTGCTCGCGGTCGTGCTGCTTCTGGCATGGGCGGGCATGCCAATCCTTCGCCGGCAATACTGTCCGGCGGCAACGTCATGCGCACGCCGACACCCGGGCCGGCCCTTCGCCGGCGTAATAGCCGCCGCGGCTCGCCACCACATAAAGCTGCTTGCCGCCGGAATGTCATGCGTGCACGTCGAGCACGGTTAGCCGCCGTTCGGATGAGTCCGGTCGGCGGCGACCGCGTTCGACAATTTTTCCTCAGCCCGCGCGAATCCGATTCGCGTCGTCCCGCCTCCAACCTTCCACCGAAGATCGCGGGCGAGTTTCTGGACATCGAATAATTCTACGTCGCCGCCGCCGAACGCAGAGGCCCAACCGGTTCGCGACGATCGACGACGGCCTCGTCACGCCGGACGGCGAGCGGATCGGCCGTGAGCCAGCCTCAAATCGCCGCCCAGCCATGCAATTAATATTTCTCATTAAGTGATAATTATCACCGACCGGCCCCTGCGCCGGGAGCAGGAAGATGCGATTAATCACACTCTACCCGGCTAATCGCATGAAATCGCAATTGCCGTGCCAAGGATCACAACCGCCGTGCGGAGGCCAACGCGATGCCTAAGCACATTGTCCGTCTCGTTGTGCTCCTGGCCGCGGCCGGCGTTCTCGCCCTCGCCGTCAAGATCTATCTGGTTCCCCACTCGTTTTGGACCTACGGCCATTTCCGGGCCAAGTCGGTGACGGAAATCGCGAGCGACGCGCCCGTCTACCAGGGCGCACGCTCGTGCGCATCCTGCCATAGCCCGGAGTTCACGGCATGGTCCGCGAGCCAGCACCGCGTCAACTGCGAGGACTGCCACGGCGCGGCCGGCCGACATCCGCAGGTCGGCACGCTGGTGCCGCCGGCCAATGCCGATACGCACCAGCGCCTGATGGATGCGCGGTACGGGCTGGTGACCGGCAAGATGCGCGTTCCGACCGACACGGTGCAGCTTTGCACGCAATGCCACGCGGCGATTGCGGGACGACCGGCGACGCAGCCTCAAATCGCGGTGCGGCAGCACGCCGGAACGCAGCAGTGTATCGCCTGTCACAGCCCGCACGCGCCGAAGATCGTCTTTCCGCCGATCCCGAAAGCGGCGCTGGTCGGTTCGGCCGTGACCGGCAAGGTCGCCGCCGCGCCCTGCGCCGGTTGCCACGGCGCCAACGGCAAGAGCCTCACGCCGGAGTTTCCCAATCTCGCCGGGCAGCAGAGAGCTTACCTCGTCGGCGCTCTGGAGGCCTACCGGACCGGCGCACGCAAGGCGCCCATGATGAACGAGATGGCGGCCAGCCTGAGCGCGACGGATATCGCGAACGTGGCGGCCTATTTTTCCGGCCTTGGCCGACAAACGCCGACCGCCGTCCGGCTCGTTTCCGATGCCGGGAGCGATAAAGCGTCGGCGGCAGCGTGCACGACCTGCCACGGCGAGGGCGGCATCAGCGGCAATCGGGTCGTGCCCAACCTTGCCGGGCAGAGCGAAACGTATCTGACCGCCGCCCTCGAAGCCTATCGGATCGGGACGCGCCAAGACGCCCTGATGAGCCGGATCGCGCACGGTCTGAGCGCCGCGGATATCAAGCAGCTGGCGGCGTATTACGCCGGCTTGACCTGCGGCGGCGCGAAGACCTCACCCGCATGCAAGGCCGCGCCATGACCAAGAAAACCCGCCCCGTGGATCGCCGTCACGTCCTGCGCCTCATCGGTGCGATCGCGGTCTATGGCGCGACGGCGCTGCAGTTTCTCGGCGGCTTTGCCAAGCGCGCGAGCGGCTCCGTCGCGGCCAAGGCGTCTGCGGCAGGTTCGTTCCCGACCGCGAGCTACGACTGGACCAAGCACCGCTGGGGCTTCGGCGTGGATGCCACGCGCTGCATCGGATGTCTCTCCTGCGTGACCGCCTGCAAGACGGAAAACGGCGTGTCGATGGATCCGCACCATTTCCGGACCTGGGTCGAACGCTATGTCTATCTCGAAGGCGAGGAGCGACCGCGGGTCGACAGCCAAGCGGATGCCGGCGACATCGCCGCTTCGTCCGGGTCGGTCGATGCCTATCGGTTCGACGATCGCGACGACCGCAACGTCGAGAAAGCGTTCTTCGTCCCGAAGCTCTGCAATCACTGCGCGAACCCGCCCTGCGTGCAGGTCTGTCCCGTCGGCGCGACCTTCCGGACCGCGGACGGCGTGGTGCTGATCGACCAGGATTATTGCATCGGTTGCCGATACTGCGTGCAGGCCTGTCCCTACGGAAGCCGTTCCTTCAACGAGGCGCTCGGCGTCGCCGACAAGTGCACCTGGTGTTATCACCGCATCACCAAGGGACTCAAGCCGGCCTGCGTCGAAGCTTGCCCGGTCGGCGCGCGCATCTTCGGCGACCTCGACGATCCGCAGAGCGATATCAGCCAATTCATCCGCGTCAACCGCGTGAACGTCCTGAAGCCGGAAATGGGCACGCATCCCAGCGTCTATTACGTCGGCATCAATCGGGACGTGCGATGAGGAGGACATGGCGATGGTGACGGCGCTCTTTCAGGTTCCCCTGTTCCAGGCATCGCCGTTCGTCGGTTACGTCTATCCGAACGAGACGATCATCCCGTGGAGCGAGCTGATCGTCATCTATCCCTATCTGACCGGGTTGGTCGCCGGCGCATTCATCGTCTCGAGCTTCTACCACGTGTTCGGTATGCAGCAGTTCAAGCCGGTGGCGCGGTTCGCGCTCCTGACCGCGCTCGCGTTCATGATCTGCGTTCCCGCGCCGCTGCTGCTGCATCTCGGCCATCCGGAACGCGCCTTCGAGGCGATGATCACGCCGCACTGGAGCTCGGCGTTCGCCGCCTTCAGTTATGTCGCCAGCTTTTATGTCGTCGTATTGATGCTGGAGACCTGGTTCGCGTTTCGCGCGGATTTCGTCGCGTCGGCCGGACACAACCGCGGCCTGCGGAAACTCTTCTACAGAATTCTGGCGTTGGATTCCGACGACGTGTCCGAACGCGCCCTCGGCTACGACCGGCGATGGGCGCGCGCGCTCGCGATGATCGGCATTCCGGCGGCGACGTTGCTGCACGGATATGTCGGCTTCGTCTTCGGATCGCTCAAATCGCGCCAATGGTGGTCGTCCGACCTGATGCCGGTCATCTTTCTGCTGTCCGCGGTGGTATCCGGAATCGGGCTTTTGATCGTCCTCTACATCGCGACGTCCCGCATCCGCAGGACGCCGGCCGACGAGACCTGCTTGCGGGCGCTCGCCCAGGCCCTGTGGTCGTTCCTGATCGTCGTCGTCGTCGTCGAGGGACTGGAATATCTGACGATGTTCTACCGAAGCGAGGAAGGAATCCAGATGATCGAAGCGCTGATCCGCGGACCGATCCGCGCGGGCCTCACGATCCAGGCGGCGGGATCCGCGATCGCGCTGATCCTGCTGACCTGGCTGATCGTGTTCCGTGAACGCGGGAAAACCCTCGTGCGCGGCCTTGCGGTCGCGGCGGTCGTGGTCCTGATCGAGGTCTTCGCGATGCGCTGGAACGTGGTGATCGGCGGCCAGGAGCTGTCGAAGACCATGCGCGGGCTGCTCGTCTACGCCCCTCCCGTGCTCGGGCGCGACGGTCTGGTCGCGGCCGCCGGCCTACTGACTGTGCCGTTTCTTCTCCTGTGGTTGTTCGTGCGGCTGTTTCCCCCCTGGGAACCGGCCCATCGCGATGCTCACGTGCCGCGCGGCTGACCGGTCCGCGTGGCTGGAAGGGAAACGGCGATGACGTTGAGGAACAGTCAACCGGTCGCCGGTTCAACGAATGGAGGGCAAATCCATGATCGGAACAAGAGCTCTCGCGGTGGTGTGGATCATGCTGGGCTCCGTGGTCGCGGCGTATGGAGGAGAGGTCAGCTTCCAGAAGGACATTTATCCCGTCTTGCAGGCCAATTGCGCCCTCTGCCACTCCCCCGGCGGGATCGGTTATGCGCAAAGCGGATTCAGCGTCGAGACCTACCAGACGCTCATGGAAGGCACGAAGTACGCTGCCGTGATCAATCCGGGTTCGAGCATCTCGAGCAACCTGATGTGGCTGCTCGACCATCGCGCTCACGCGTCCATCAACATGCCGAAGGTCTGCGAGCAGGTGTCTCGGGAATTCCAAAAATGTGCGCTGGCGTCGCAGTCGGCGCGATGGCTATCGCAGCACGAATTGACATTGATCAAGGAGTGGGTCGATCGGGGTGCTAAAGACAACTAAACCAACGAACCGGCAAACGGCGGAACTGCACGATCGACGCGATCTGACGCCGTGGCATGCGACATTTTGCGCGCGGGCGGTTGACGGCCTTGGAAAGGGTCTAAACCCAGCGGGGCGTCCTACGGTCTTTCGAGGCAGGTGACACATGTACAATTGCCTTTGCGGAAGCGGCGAGTGCGTGTTCTGTGCAAGCGGATTGTTGAGCGCCAGCCTCGAGGTGCGAGGCCAATGCGCCCTGCACGGCAGCGTGCATCGAGCGCGTTACAGCGCCCATGAGACTCTCGTGCGCGAGGGTGAATCGCGCACCCATTTTTTCGTGTTGCGCAGCGGCTATGTCAAGCTCACCACCCTGCTCGCCACCGGACGCGCGCAAATCACCGCGCTGCGCCAGCCCGGTCAGCTCGTCGGCTTTGCCTGGGAGGACGTCGTCTACCCCTATACCGCCACCGCCCTGACCGACGTGGACGTGTGCCAAATCGCGCACAAGGCCGTGTTGCAGGTCCTGCAGGAGAAATCGTCCGTGGCGCTGCGGATTGTCCGGCGGGTCGCGGAAGAACTCGCCCAGGCGCGGGCGTTGATCCGGGATCTCGGCGGCAAGAATGCCCACGAGCGCATTGCCTCGTTCATCCTGTCGTTCTGCCCGGCGGAGGTCGAGCCGAGCGAAACCTTGCCGTTTCCGCTGACGCGGCAAGAGATCGCGGAACTTCTCGGCTTGACCCGGGAAACCGTCAGCCGGGTGATCTCGGAGCTGACGTCGGAGCACTTGATCGAAACCTCGCATAGCGGCGTGCGCATCCTCGCGCCGGCGCGGTTGCACGCCGTGGCGATGGGCGCCCAATGACACGGCGGGACGAAAGCCCGTATATCCGCCGCTAAGAGCGCGCGGGCGGACTACGCTGCTGCATGTGGAACCGGATGCGCCAAAAGCCAGGGCCACGCTTCACCAAATCGTGGCTGAGTAGTTACGCGCGGATCATCTCACCGCTTTGTTAGCCCGATGAGGTAGGACACGGCATGCTTCCTAATGGCGGCTCGCCTTGAATTGACATCCGGGACTGTCCCCTTCACGGCGGCGGCAAAGGCCGCTAACGGGCCAGCTCTTCCAACATCTTGCGTCCGAACTCATCGACCGTGTTGAAGTCCGCGAGCAACTGCGGATGAAACACAATTGACGGCGCGTTCTCAGTGCGCGAATGAGTCATCCACGGACGGAAGCGGCCTAACTTCTTTTGCTCCTCTTGAAGCCGGTCGTATTCCTCAAACTTGCCCGCGCGCATCGCGTCACCGGACGCGCGTGCAAGGCGGTTGTATTCGTCCACCGCGTCCGGCGTGACAATGAACGGTGGGATATAGAGCGGAATTCGGTGGGCGAGCGCGTCACGAAAATCCTTGATGGCTTTGAACCAACCATCGCGGCTGTCGATATAGTCTGAGAACTCCTTGGAGAACTTGGCGCGGACGGCCTTGCTGCCCAAGCTCACAGATTGCGGATCGATGGCCGCCCCGTCCGCTTTCGTCACGCCCTTCTCATAGACGAAAATCCAAGCCAGGTTGTCCAAGCATCCGAACGTATTCAGAACGAAGGACTGAATTGCGATGGTCGCGTCAACAACGGTGTCCCGTTCAGGTATGGCGTCCAATTCGGGCGGTAGCAGGTCGAAGACCAGATTGACGGCACGAATGAGCGTCCCGAGCCTTCGCGAGAATCCATGCGTTGCGTGTTCTTCCGCTTGGGCGTTCTTATACCGTCGCACCAGATAGCGTTCGCAAAGATCGGCGAACGTGCGGTTCGCCGTCGCCCTGCCATCATGGAGTTCGGCGATCTGCGCATCCGAGAATAGCGAGGCCATGGCGGCTATCCCCGTTTCCCACGCACGCCAAAGCGATTTAGCCAATTCGTTCGCGGTGGGCCGGATGGGCTTGCCATATTGAGGACAATCGGTATCCGCACGCGGTTCGCGTCGGCGTCCTGAAACTCAACCGTCGCCGCCAAGGTGCCGCTGCGCTGGTTCGGCATACCGCGAATGAGGATCACCGCCGACGCGGGAAGCGTCTGACCGGCGGGTATATTGTAGCCGGACACATATGCGGTGCCGTGCATGTTGCTATCGGGTGCCTGCATCGTCACCAGCCCCGGCAATTCCTCGCCGCTAATCTTGGGCCTTAGGAGCTTCGCTTTCAGAAGATGAAGCGGCTCGCCGGTTCGATTCTTGACCATGCACCGGACCGTGATCTGTGTGACGTAAGAGCCGTCAGGCTGCTTTGCGATTGCCCAGAAGCTTTGACTCTCAATCGGCGTGGCAACGAACTTCATCTGGGCGGCGCGGTGTGCCTCGCGCGCCGACCACCAAGCGGGCAGATGGGACGCGCTCTTGGTTCCCACCACGATCCACGACATGAGAACCGCGAACCACAACAAAGGCGCGTATGGCGCGGGGACCAAAGCGCAGAATGCCGGAACCAGTGCGAGCGTTGTGAGGCCCAGCGCAACCGCGACCAACAACCAAAGCGGCCAATTCTTGACCGCATCGCCCACCTTCGCCGCAACGCCTGTCGTGTTGATCGGGCCTGCGATCATCTTAGCCCCCATTCGGAAGCGGCATGCGCGCGGCATGGAATGCTTGCGCGACGGCGCTGACCAATGCGTCGTTCGGGCGCAAGCCGAGCGCGCGTGTCTGGGCCAGGATCGACTCGATGGTGCTGGATTCGGCGAGAATGCCTTGAAGGTGCCCGTCAGCGGTGCGTTCCAACTGAACTGCCAGCGCGATCAACTCGCGCTCCCGCTTCCGTTGCTCTTGAGCCGTGGGCATGGCGGGACCCGAACGCACGAAGTTCGGAGCATCGCTCCGAATGCCGGTCGCGAGCCTGCGCAACAGGTTCCGCAGCGTCGGCGC
This sequence comes from Alphaproteobacteria bacterium, assembly GCA_028871055.1. Classification (GTDB taxonomy): domain Bacteria; phylum Pseudomonadota; class Alphaproteobacteria; order ATCC43930; family CGMCC-115725; genus REEB95. The sequence goes on along the minus strand of JAGWON010000011.1, from coordinate 90,400 downwards.
CTGTTCATCGTCGCCATCAATCGCGCGTTGAAGCTCCATCATGTTCCAAAGGTCGTAGCGATCTCCCTCCATCACGAACGGATTGAAGAACCGGGGATGGCTGGCGAGCATCTGCACGCGACAGAGAACCGCCGCATTCGACAGATGGGACTCTTGCTGCATCATCGCCACACGCTGCGGCCCATGCGATGGAAGCATCATCGGCCCATCCGCATAGATCAGCGTCACTGGCCCGCGTAGCGGTTCTTCCTGCCGGAGACGCCGGTCCCAAATCTTCACGCCGTTCGCCGCGATGGTCGATAGGTCGCCCGACTGCGCTTCCCAATTCTGGATCGTATTGCGGGTGACGCCCATCTTGTCCGCGAGGTCTTGCTGACTCAGTCCAAACCCGGTGCGCCATCGGCGAAAATCGCTTCCGTTCATGTCGTCCGCTTTGCAAATGAGCAACGACACGTCAGCATATGTTTATTGTCAGTGATAGCCAAAAATTTTGGCACGACGTGACTACGGGTGTGGGGCGGTGCCGGTTAGTCTTCGGCTCTATCCGGCTGAACGTCGCGCGTAATTAGTGCCGATCCAAGAAGTTAGGATTCAGGAGCAATGATCTGGCGTCTGAGCATGATGCGGATCATGGCAAGACGGATGAAGGCGGCGGCGTATCACGCGTATCCGCGGAGTTTGTTCACGTCGCGTTCAGCACAATAATTCCGCGATGCATCGACGTGACTCACGGCGTGTCCCCACCCTCGGTGACCTCCGCTGCTCCTCGCCCTGGCTTTGGCTCGACGGCGTCGCTGGGTGTGGCCATCACCGGCCGGTCGCGCTCACCCTGTTCATCATCCGCTGGGGCGCTGACGCGTCGAGCGACACGCTGCGAAGATCCGCCCGCTGCACCCGCTGTGACCGCCGGGGCGCGACGCTGACCCATCCTGGGTGGCGGCCTCGCAGGTCGGGCGTTGGAGGTTCTAGGTGGACCGTGTGGTGGGCGATGATCCAACGGTGGTCGCGGCTTAGCTGGATTGCACATCCTCGGCGATATACGCTCGCCAAGAATGATCCAGTGGCTTCTATTCTGGCGGCGCCCGCGCGTACCCGTGATCGAATTTCACGGATTGTTTTCCTCGCGCGGTGGCTCACTGAACTCAAAATCTTACGCGCCGTTGATCAAGCGAGCCTTCCGGGTCGCCAAAAAGTGCCGACACGTTGTCCTCGATATCGATAGTCCAGGCGGTTCGCCGGTTCAGTCTCATCTGATCGCCACTTTGATCAGGCGGCAGGCCGATAACGCAGGCGTGAAGGTCGTGGCCGTAATACAAGACGTAGGCGCTTCCGGCGGCTATTGGTTGGCCTGTGCGGCCGACGAGATCCTTGCGACCCCAATGAGCGTCGTCGGGTCCATCGGCGTGCTTGGTAGAAGTTTCGGACTCGTTGGCTTGATCGAGCGACTAGGGATCGAGGCCCGTACTCATACGGCCGGGGCGCATAAAGCGCGGCTCGACCCGTTCAAGCCTGAACGCACTGAAGATATCGAGTTCGTCAAAACGGTCCTCGATGAACTGCACGAGCGCTTCAAAGAATGGGTTCGCACACGGCGCGGCTCTCGCCTCGTTGGAGACGAGGCAACGCTATTTGACGGAAGCTGGTTCGTCGGAACCCGCGCCCGCGAGCTTGGTCTGCTGGATGGCTTCAGCGACGTGGATGAAATAGTGCGCCGCATCGGCGGTCGTCGTGCGATTGCTCGTGTGTTTCGTCCCCGTATGCGAGGCTTTCTGCGACGACTACCTCAACGGGCCGCTAATGCGGCTCTCGATGCTATCGACGAGCAACACGGCCGCATCACTGTCGTAGCGGATTGGGATCGCTCTCAGTAACACGGCTCTATGGGCTGCTGCCGGTTCGGTTGACTCGCGCTTCGTTAAGCGGCGGACGTGAGGGCCGAGCCGATGTCCGCACGCGCGGCGGCAACGCCCTTGGCCGCGGCTTCGGGACTGACGGCCTGGCCTTCGACGTAGATGAACTTCACGTCGCGGATGCCGAGGAAGCCGAAGAAGGCGCGCAGGTACGGCTCCTGGAAATCCATCACCCGGGCCGGGCTTTCGCCGGCGTAATAGCCGCCGCGGCTCGCCACCACATAAAGCTGCTTGCCGCCGAGCAAGCCTTGCGGCCCGCTGGCGGTGTAGCGGAAGGTTCGCCCGGCGCGGGCGATATGGTCGAGCCACGCCTTCAAGGTCGACGGGATGGAGAAATTGTACATCGGCGCCGCGATCACCATGACGTCGGCGCCTTCGACTTCCGCGATCAGGCGATCAGCGAAGTCGACCGCCGCCTGCTGGCCGGTCGAGCGTTGCTCCGCCGGCGTGCCCAACGCGGCGAGCACGCCGCCGCTCAGATGCGGAATCGTGTCCGGCTGCAGATGGCGTTCGGTGACGCGGATGTCCGGGCGGCCGTCCGTCATCGCCGCGAGCAATTCCGCCGCGATCTGCCGCGACTTGGAGGTCTCGGACATCAGGCTCGAGCTGACAAACAGGACACTGCGCATCTCATCCTCCTGAGCAACGTGCCGGCCGTCATTGGCGGCGTGCGGCGGCCAGAGTGACCCGCGTCATGTATCTTTGGAACCGGCCAAATTATGTGTGTTTCAATCATATTAAATGATATATCACCGCAATGCTCGATCGCCTCACCCTGGATCAGCTGCGCACCCTGATCGCGGTCGCCGAGACCGGGAGTTTTTCGGCCGCCGGCCGCAGCCTCAGGCGCGTTCAGTCGGCGGTGAGCCAAACGATCCAGGCGCTCGAAACCACGCTCGACCTTGCATTGTTCGACCGCACGCGGAAAAGCCCGGTCTTGACCGAGGCCGGCAAAGCGCTGCTCGCCGATGCGCGGCGACTGATCACCGGCGCCGACGCTTTGCGAGCGCGCGCGGAGAGCATCGCGTCGGACGTGGAGCCCGAGCTCACGCTCGCCGTCGAGTCGATGTTTCCCAACCGGCTGCTCATGCAAAGCCTGCGGGTGCTGACGGCGGCGTTTCCGGACCTGCCGGTTCGGCTGTTCACCGAGACGTTGGGCGGCGCCGAGCAGCGTCTGCGCGAAGGAGCCGCGCGGCTCGCGTTCTATTCGCCGCGGCCGACGGCGGAGGACGATTTCGCGACCGAATTTCTGGCGGCGATTGACATGGTTCCCGTCGTCGCCGCGTCGCATCCGCTGGCGCAGGCGAAGGCGCCGATCGAGCGGACGGTCCTGGAGGACCAGGTTCAGCTTGTCCTCACCGACCGCACCCAGATCACCGCGCGCTTTTCGGCCGGCGTCATCAGCCGGCGCATCTGGCGATTTGCCGACTTGAACACGCGGCTGGACTATCTGCTGGGCGGGTTCGGGTGGTGCAACATGCCGCTTCATCTCGTCGCCGCGCCCATCGCGGCGGGACAGCTGAAACGCTTGCAGCTGGCGGAAAACGACCGCTGGTCGTTTCCGATTCACGTCGTGCACCCGCGCAGCCGGCCGCCCGGCCGCGCCGGCCGGATGCTGATCGCCGATCTGCGCGGACGGCTGGCGGATTGCGCCGTGGGTGCGGAGCGTGCAAGCCTTGCGACACCGGCGGACAGCGCCAGGCCGGGTCGCGCGCGGACGCGACGCAGGGTCGCGCCACGATCGTGCACGGCGAAGGCCAAGGGTGCGGGCGGCTGATCGGTCGGGATGCCGGACGTCGTTCCGGCCAACTTCGAGCGGCGCGGCGGTCCGACCGCCTGGCTGCCGGCGCCGCCGCGAGAACGGAAAGCGCGAAGCTCTGGCGTGCGTTGAGCCGCCGCCCGCCGGCGGTGGCCCAACCCACGCGAGCCGTCACCGCTAGTCACCCACGGCGGGCGACGTCACGGTATCGTTGCCGTAGGCACCGCCGGTGAGCGTGGCGGCGGATGCCTGGATCGCCGCCTGCTGCATTTGCTGGCCGGCAAAGGCGGCCTGCGCCAGCGGTGCCGACAGAACGGCGGCCACGGCCAACGCGCGGAAAATCGAGAACGTACGCATGATCATCTCCTTCTCAAGCGAGGGCGCCGGTATTGACGCCGCGTCGCGGACCATGCGCCCGGTTATGTATCTTGAATACCGGCCAAATTATGGGATGATCGATCATATTAAATGATAGGTGCGCCGGCCCACGACCGCGGTCATCGCTGGCGACCGCGCGCGCGGGGGGTCGAAATCGGCGCGAACCAAACCCGATCGACGATGACGGCCTGCCGCGACCCTGGACCTCGGGCGTGGCCTTGGCTATCCATTACCCCAGGGATGGGGCCGTCGGTTCGATCCCGGCAGCGTCCACCATTCGTCCGCGACGAGCCGACCGCCAACCAGACCGCAGCCAGACCTCAGGGAGACGTTCATGAAGTTCCGCCCCTTGCACGATCGCGTCGTCGTCCGCCGCCTCAAGCAGGAGGAAAGGACCGCCGGCGGCATCATCATCCCCGACACCGCCCAGGAGAAGCCGCAGGAGGGCGAGGTGGTCGCCGTTGGCCCGGGCGCGCGCGACGACAACGGCAAGATTCATCCGCCCGAGGTCAAGGCCGGCAACCGCGTCCTCTTCGGCAAATGGTCGGGCACCGAGGTCAAGCTCGACGGCGAGGAACTCCTCATCATGAAGGAGAGCGACCTCATGGGCATCATCGAAGGCAAGCCGGCCAAGCGGAAATAGCCGGCCGCGCCGCCGGCGCTCAGAATCCGCTGCGGAACGCCTCGAGCCGCGCCGCCAGCACCTTCTCCTGCTCGTCGAGCCACGCGGGTAGCGGCGGGCGGCCGGTCTTGACCTTCCAGTCACTGGAACCTTTATAGAGGAGCATCGCGGCGAACGAGGCGCTCATGAACATCGGCGAAGTGGCTACGCAAGCGGGAGTCTCGCCCAAGACCATCCGCTACTACGAAAGCGTTGGCCTGATTCCGACGGCGGCTCGGCGCAACAACGGTTATCGCGCCTACAACGAAGCCGATGTCAACACGCTGCGCTTCGTACAGCGCGGGCGCGAGCTCGGCTTCTCGGTGGCCGAAATCGAGGAATTGCTTGCCCTGTGGCGCAACAAGCGACGGCGGAGCGCGGCCGTGAAACTCATTGCACTCGCCAAGATCGACGAGATCGAGCGCAAGATTGCGGCGCTGGAATCGATGAAGCGCGCAATCCATTACCTTGCGGTCAACTGCCACGGCGACGCACGGCCGGAATGCCCGATCCTCGACGAGTTGGCCGGCGGCCGGTCTTGATCCAGATCAGAGCGAAAGCCGATATCAGCGCCAATGATTGATTCATGAATGCGATAATCCACGACCACGACACGGTGCATCAGGCCGCCAAAAATGACGGCGGACGCGCGACCGATCCGGTGTGCGGCATGAGCGTCGATCCGGCGACCACGCCTCATCGCGCGCGTTATCACGATCGGGATTATTTCTTTTGCAATGCCGGCTGCCGCGCGAAATTCGAGGCTTCGCCCGACAAATATCTGCACCCGGCGGCGCCAGCACCAGTTGCCAAACCGGGCACGAAATGGACCTGTCCGATGCATCCGGAAATCGTGCGCGATGACCCCGGCTCGTGCCCGATCTGCGGCATGGCGCTGGAGCCGATGACGCCGGCAGCAGTCGCGGAAGCGAATCCGGAGCTTACCGACATGACACGCCGCCTTTGGATCGGCATCGTGTTCGTACTGCCGGTGGTGGCGCTGGAAATGGGTGCGCATATCGCCGGCTCCAACCTTTCGCGACTCGTCTCGCCCCGTACCTCGGAGTTGCTCCAGCTCATCTTCGCTTCACCTGTCGTGTTGTGGGCGGGATTGCCGTTCTTCCAGCGCGGCTGGGCTTCGATCGTCAACCGCAACCTCAATATGTTTTCGTTGATCGCACTCGGCGTCGGTGCCGCCTATCTCTACAGCGTCGCTGCAGTCGTTGCGCCAGGCCTCTTTCCTGTCAGCCTCAGAACGGAAGGCGTCATAGCCGTTTATTTCGAGGCGGCCGCCGTGATCACCGTTCTTGTTCTGCTTGGCCAAGTCTTGGAACTCCGTGCTCGCGAACGGACCGGCGGTGCGATTCGTGCATTGCTCAACCTTGCGCCCAAGGTCGCCCGACGTCTCCACGACGGCGGTACCGACGAAGAGATATCTCTGGACCAGGTCCATATTGGAGACCGTCTCAGAATTCGGCCTGGTGAGAGCGTGCCAGTGGATGGCGTAGTCCTCGACGGACGGACTGCGGTGGATGAATCGATGGTAACCGGTGAATCGATGCCGGTTTCCAAAGAGCGGGGCGCGAAGTTGATTGGTGGCACGATCAATGGCACCGGCAGTATGGTGATGCGCGCCGAACGGGTCGGTGCCGACACCATGTTGGCGCGGATCGTCCAGATGGTCGCGGCGGCGCAACGCAGCCGCGCCCCAATCCAGCACTTGGCCGATGTTGTATCCGCCTGGTTTGTGCCGGCGGTGATCGTCGTCGCCGCGGCCGCGTTCGTCGCCTGGATGATTTGGGGGCCGCCACCGGTATTTGCCTCCGCATTGGTTGCCGCGGTTTCGGTCCTCATCATTGCCTGCCCATGTGCATTGGGATTGGCGACACCAATGTCGATCATGGTGGGTGTTGGCAAAGGCGCCACGGCTGGCGTCCTGGTCCGGAATGCCGAAGCCCTCGAGCGATTCGAGAAGATCGACACCCTCGTCGTCGACAAGACCGGCACGCTGACCGAGGGTAAGCCTCGCGTCGTGGCGGTATCGCCCGCCGAAGGTTTCGATGAGGCTTCGGTCTTGTCGCTCGGCGCCAGTCTCGAGCAATCGAGCGAACATCCGCTCGCTGCCGCCATCGTCGCATCGGCCCGTGAACGCGGCCTGTTGATCGGTGACGTTATCGACTTCGGCTCGGTCACCGGCAAGGGGGTGACGGGGGGCGTCGCCGGCCGGCGTATGGCGATCGGCAATGCAAAGCTCCTGGAAAATCTCGGTGTCGCGGCGACCGCACTGGAAGCGCGAGCGGATGCCCTGCGAAAGGACGGAGCGACAACGATATTCGTCGCCGTTGACGGCCGCCCAGCTGGGATCATCGCCGTCGCCGATCCGATCAAGGAAACAACCTCTCGCGCGTTGGACGACCTGCGCGCAGACGGCATTCGTATCGTCATGCTCACGGGCGACAATCGCACCACTGCGCAGGCGATCGCCGCGAAACTCGGCATTACCGAGGTTTATGCGGAGATCTTGCCCGAGGAGAAGAACGCAATCGTTCGCCGTTTGAGGAGCGAAGGACGTATCGTTGCCATGGCTGGAGACGGCGTCAATGACGCTCCCGCCCTCGCAGAAGCCGACGTCGGCGTGGCGATGGGCACCGGCACCGATGTCGCCATGCAGAGCGCGGGTGTCACCTTGGTGAAGGGCGATTTGGCCGGAATCGTCAGGGCGCGACACCTGAGCCGTGCGACGATGCGGAACATCCGGCAGAATCTGGTGCTCGCCTTCGTCTACAACACTCTCGGTATCCCACTTGCGGCGGGCGTTCTCTATCCTGTCTTCGGATTGTTGTTGAGTCCGATCATCGCCGCCGCCGCAATGAGCTTCAGCTCGCTTTCGGTTGTCACGAACGCGTTGCGGCTCCGGTTTGCATCGATCTAGCTATTTTTCGAAATCCGGCTGCTGGTTGGGTGCAGCATGCATGAATGCATCGAGCGTCATGCAATTCCCGAATACACGCGCGATGGTCGGGAAGGGCGTCATGTCGAAGCTTGGATAACGCTTGGCATTGAACACCTGGGGCACCAGGCAGATATCGGCAAGTCCGGGCGCATCGCCGTGGCAGAATTCGCCGGTGCGCTCGTCGTGCAGCATCGGCTCGAGCGCCTCGAAGCCCAGCCGGATCCAGTGGTTGAACCACTGCTCGATCGCCTTGTCATCGTGACCGAACGGCTTGGCGAGGTAGCGCAGCACGCGCAAGTTGTCGAGTGGATGGATGTCGGCGGCGATGATCTGCGCCAGCGCGCGCACCCGCGCACGATCCTCCGGACCTTCAGGCAGGAGCTTGGGCGACGGATGCGCCTCGTCGAGATATTCAATGATCGCAAGCGACTGGACGAGGCGCGCACCGTTGTTCTCGAGGAGCGGCACAAGTCCTTGCGGATTCTTTGCAAGGTATTCGGGAGCGCGTTGCTCATTTTTCCGCAGATGGATGAATCGCTGCTCGTATGCAAGCCCTTTCAAATTGAGGGCGATACGCACCCGAAACGCCGCTGAAGAGCGGAAATAGCCGTATAATTTCAACATCGGTTTCTGCCTCGCTCTGTGTTTGCCGTTGTCGTCGGCACATCCTTCGGCGTCAAGTCGCACTGCGGCAATGGACCACTCTTGACGCCCCACCCGCAAAAGAGGAATGGTTAACAATGAAACTAAATTCACCGGGGGCGAGGTGGGATGGTTGAGATCCAAACGGCACCGGCATTCGCGATCGAACAGTTCCTACCCTTCCGCCTTTCCGTCCTGAGCAATCGACTGACCCGTGCCGCGGCGCGCGTCTATTCGCGTCGGTTTCGGCTATCAGCCCCGGAGTGGCGGACGATGGCCGTGCTCGGTCGTTATGGTGCGATGAATGCCAACAGCGTCGTCGACCGCACGGCGATGGATAAGGTGCGCGTCAGCCGAGCGGTTGCGCGGTTGACCGCGGCTGGCCACATTACCCGTCGCATCGATCCGGCAGACCATCGCCGGGCCATCCTCGATCTGACGGCGCAAGGCACCACGACCTATCAGCAAATCGTGCCGTGGCTGCGCGCGGTCCAGGACGAAATCCTTACCAACCTCAATACCGAGGAACGCAGCGCCCTCGAACATGTTCTCAGCAAGCTCGAACAGCGCGGCGCGACGATCGCTCAATACCGCGGCGGGAATGACGACCGCGACGATTAGGCTCCGGACCCAATAAAAGGGATTCCCGGATTGCTCGTTTCGCGATTCAAAGTACCCGAAGGGGGACCACGCATGGAACGAGATTATTTTTGGCTGGATGACGCCAAATTTGGGCGGCTCGCGCCGCATCTTCCGACGGACACGCGCGGCATGCCGAGAGCCGATGACCGCCGCGTGATCAACGGGATCATCCACGTGCTGAAGTCCGGCTGTCGCTGGGTCGATGCGCCTGCGGTCTACAGTCCGCGCAAGACGCTCTACAACCGCTTCGTGCGCTGGGCGGCTAAAGGCATCTGGGTGAACATCTTCCACGCCTTGGCCACGGCCGGCTGTCCGCCGGCGGAACTGCTGATCGACTCTTCGGCGGTTAAGGCTCATCGCTGCGCCGCGGGGCGGAAAAGGGGGGAGCATACTCAAGCGATCGGCCGTTCGCGCGGCGGACGGACAACGAAAATCCACGCGCTGACCGATCGCTTCTGTCGCCCGACTGCGTCGCCGCCGATACCCTGCTCGACCAGGTCTCCCGAATGGACCTCCTGCACGGTGACAAGGGCTATGACAGCAATGCCGTCCGCCGCAAAATCGAAAGCAAGGGCGCCGCTCCGAACATCCCGCCCAAGGCCAACCGCCGCTGGAAGAATTGCTTCTCGCCCTACCTCTACCGTCAGCGCAATGCCATCGAGCGCATGTTCGGACGGCTCAAGAGCCTGCCCCCGCGAAGGCGGGGGACTGCCGCAGAATCGCCACCCGATACGATCGCCTCGCCCAAAACTTCCTCGCCGCCGTCTGCCTCACCGCCACAATTTGCTACTGGTTATGAGTCCGGACCCTAGTTAGCGCAGCTGGCCTTCGATGTGGCCTCCAAAAATCGGCATATCGAGTTCGATGTTTCGGGTTTTCGGCTCGACCGGGTATGTCGGCCGATAAATCGTGAACGACCTGTCCGTGCGGCCCATCGTACCGCCGATGTCAAAATGCGCGACCGGCGTGAAATCGGGCCCGGTTAGAACCCCGGCAAGGCGATGCATTTCCGTCAGATCTTTCCAGAATCCGTCCTGAGCCACGACCAAATCGATGCCCAGATTCCGGATCAGCACGGCGATCTGGTCCTTGGAGTATCGTTCCTCGCCGAGGCCGCGGCGCCGTTCGATGGCGATTCGCAACAGCAGTTTGTCGGCCCTGATCGTCCAAATGTCCCGCCGGTCCTCGCGCATCCGCAGGTCGAAGATGAAGTTACCATCGCGGTAGCCCGAAAACAGCACGCGCGCGTCGGCCGGAGCCCGGTCGGCAACATAATCCGCCATCGGCTTGTAGCCGGTGACGACCGGAACCGGATCATAGGCGACGGCCCAACCCAATATGCTGACACCTACGGTCAGCGCAGCGAAACCGCCCGCGCGACGAGGCACGATCTGGTCGAGCGCACACGCGGCAAGAATGGCGAGAGGCGGGACGGCGGTCATAAGATGGCGCGGCTCACGCACCGCGATTGCGGTAAAGAAGACATAGCCGATCAACGCCCAGCCGAAGAGAAGCCAAGCCGGCCACCCTTTCAGCACCGGGAGCCGGCCGGCGACGAACAGGCCGAGGCCGATAATCGCCAAACCAAGCACGGGCCAGCCGGCAATTTCCGGCAGCAACGACGGATAGTAAAGCCAAGCCGCGAGGCTCCAGCGCGGCAGCTCGCCGGCAAGATCGGCCGCCGACTGGAAATTGGCGGAACCGAAAGTCAGCACCAGAGCGATGGCCGGCACCGCTGCAACAACGGCCGTCATGGTCGCCCACAACAAACGACGATCACGCATGGCCGCGCCGCACCGTGTTGCGACAAGCGTCAGCAGCAGAACCGCCGCGATGAAGACAACATTGTATTTGGTATAAAGCGCAGCCAGAAACAATGCAGCCGATAGCACCAGGTCGCGGCCGCTATTAAAACGCATGAAGCGCGCGAACGCGTAGACACCCCAGACCAGCCACGCCGTGGCCGGGACATCGAGCATGACCTGTCGGCCCCAGAGCGCGAATTCGGGCGCGCCCATCAACATCAGGGCGGCGCCAAGCGCGGCCGGGCGCGAAACCCAGAGCCGCGTCAAACGATAAACCCCGAGGCCGAAAAGACCGTAGAAAACGGCGACGGTCGCCTGTGCGGCAAACTGCGTGACGCCAAGCAGCGCAAAGGCTACGGCCTCGAAGACATAGAACAGCGGCGGGTAGAACAGGATCGACAGCGCCGGATATTGCAGGTAGTAGGCCTCGGCCCAGGTCACCGGATGACGCGGCAGCGCGGTGATCAAATCCTTGAGGAAGACGCCATCGAGCGCGTGACGCGGCGCATCGCTCCACGCGAAATCGCCACCGACCGGCGAGGTCGCGAGCAGCGCCGCCGCGGCACCGGCGATGGCGACGAACGGCGCGAGCCGGCAGGCGACGCGCCACCAGCTTCTGGCGCGTCCTGCCGCGCGCCAACCTGCGTCCGTCGCCGAAGGCGAAACCACTCCATCCCTCCCGATCGCGAACAAGTCTATTGAGCGAAAGTTAAGATCGGAGAAACGGATTGCGTGCCGTTAACCCGTGCTATAAGCCTTTTTTCGACAAGGCATTTCGGGGCAACCGCGGTGGCCGGCGCGACGATTTTGATCCTCAATGGTCCCAATCTGAACCTGCTCGGCGTCCGGGAGCCGGAAACGTATGGGCGAGACACACTCGCCGACATCGAGGAAGCCTGCATGGAGCGCGCGTCGGTGCTCGGTCTGGCGGTCGATTTCCGCCAGTCCAACCAAGAAGGCCAACTCGTCGAGTGGGTTCAGGAAGCGCGCGAGAATGCCGACGGCATCATCATCAATCCGGCCGGCTATACGACGACATCCGTGGCCATCCTTGATGCGCTGCTGTCAGCCGACTTGCCGGTGATCGAGGTGCATCTGTCGAACATCCACCGACGCGAAGTCTTTCGCCAGAATTCCCTGGTAAGTCGAGCTGCGACGGGCGTCATCTGTGGCCTTGGCGCACAGGGCTATCTGCTCGCGCTCGAAGCGATGGCGCAGCTGCTCGAAGCCGAAAACGACTGATTGATCACCGGAACACGATGACCAAGCAGAACGATTTGACGGTCGATGGCGAGCTCGTCCGCGCGCTCGCCGCGCTTTTGGAGGAAACCGGCCTCAGCGAAATAGAGTATGCACAAGGTGACCGGCGCATCCGCGTCGTGCGCAACGCGCCGGCGGCACCGGCCGTGACTGTCTCGATGCCGCCACCCGCGACGGCAGCGGGTGGCGCAGCCGTTGCCGAGACCGAGCTAGCCGGCGCGATCAAGTCCCCGATGGTTGGCACTGCTTATCTCGCGCCGCAACCGGGGGCGCAGCATTTCGTCAATGTCGGCGACCAAGTACGCGAGGGCCAGCCGTTACTGGTCATCGAGGCGATGAAGGTGATGAATCAAATCCATGCACCTCATGCCGGTCGGGTGACGGAAATTCTGGTCGCCGACGGCACACCCGTCGAGTTTGGCCAGATCCTGATGGTGCTGGAGTAGACGCGTTGAGACATTTCTTGTTGCGCCTGCGAGCGCCGTGCCAAGATGGCAGCGCGACGATCGGCGCATGTATTCGCCCCCGCGTGGCGGAAATTTGGTGACATGTTCGACAAGGTGCTGATCGCCAACCGCGGCGAGATTGCGTTGCGCATCCATCGCGCCTGCCGCGAAATGGGCATCCGCACGGTCGCCGTGCATTCGACCGCCGATGCCAATGCCATGCATGTGCGGCTCGCCGATGAAAGCGTATGTATCGGTCCGCCGCCGGCGCGCGCCAGCTATCTCAACATTCCCGCAATTCTATCCGCGGCAGCGATCACCGGCGCCGACGCAATCCATCCGGGACTCGGCTTTCTTGCCGAGAACGCGGATTTCGCACAGATCGTCGGCGAACACGACCTCGTCTTCATCGGACCATCGCCCGAGCACATCCGGCTGATGGGTGACAAGATTGCGGCGAAACGTACCGCCAAAGAGCTTGGCATTCCGGTGGTGCCGGGTGGCGAGGCGGTCGATGACCTTGACCATGCCCGGCAGGAAGCCGATCGCGTCGGCTATCCGATGCTCATCAAGGCTGCCGCTGGAGGCGGCGGTCGCGGCATGCGCGTCGCACGCGACAAGAGTGAGCTCGAAGCGGTCTTTCCGATTGCGCGGGCCGAGGCGCAAACCTTCTTCGGCAACGGTGCACTCTATCTCGAGCGCTTCCTGGCTAAACCGCGGCATATCGAGGTCCAGATACTCGGCGACGGCCAGGGTAGTGTCGTCCATCTTGGCGAGCGCGACTGCTCGCTCCAGCGCAAGCACCAGAAGCTGCTGGAAGAAACGCCGTCGCCCGGCCTCAACGCGTCAGAGCGCCAGTGTATCTGCAACCTTGCCGCCGCGACCATGCGGAAGTTCGGCTACAAGAGTGCCGGCACCCTCGAATTCCTGCATCAGGACGGCCAGTTCTTCTTTATCGAAATGAACACGCGCCTCCAGGTAGAGCATCCGATCTCCGAAATGGTGACAGGCATCGACATCGTACGCGAGCAGATCCGGATCGCCGCCGGCGCGACGCTTGGCTATCGCCAGGAAGACATCACATTTTCCGGACATGCGATCGAGTGCCGCATCAATGCGGAACATCCTGACACATTCGCCCCCTCGCCGGGCACGGTGCAGCGCTATCATGCACCGGGTGGCATGGGCATACGTGTCGACAGTGCGCTCTACCAAAGTTATAGCGTGCCACCGCATTACGACAGCCTGGTCGCGAAGCTGATCGCGCATGGCAGCGGACGAAACGAATGCTTGATGCGGATCAGGCGAGCCCTCGAGGAATTCGTGATCTCGGGGATCGAAACGACCATCCCCCTCCACCAGCAGATCATGCGATCGGACGCCTTCCTCAATGGCGACTATGATATCGGCTGGTTCGAGCGCACATTTGATCAGACGCCTTGATGGCCATGTCGCGCCAAAACCGGACTTGATCCGGCGCCGTTCGCGTACCACGCTTCGTCGTCGCATGACGCCCGAGCTGAGCCCTGCCCTGCTGTTGCGCGCTTACGCGGCCGGAATCTTTCCGATGGCGGAATCGGCGGACGATCCGGACGTCTTTTGGATCGATCCTGAACTTCGCGGCGTTCTGCCACTTGATCGCTTTCACCTTGCCAAGCGCCTGGCACGCACTGTCAAGTCGAACCACTTCGAGGTGCGCTGCGACACCGATTTTAGCGCTACGATCCGCGGTTGCGCGGCATCGACCGAGCAGCGACCGAAGACCTGGATCAACCACGAGATTGTCGCGCTCTATTCCGCGCTCAATCGGCAGGGATTTGCGCACAGCGTCGAATGCTGGCGCGGCGGCGTCCTCGTTGGCGGCTTATATGGCGTTGCGCTCGGCGGCGTCTTCTTCGGCGAAAGCATGTTTTCGCGCGAGCGCGATGCGAGCAAGGTTGCGCTCACCCATCTGGTGGCGATGTTGCGGCTCGGCGGGTTCATATTGCTCGACGTGCAGTTCGTCACGCCGCACCTCAAGCGTTTCGGCGCCATGGAGATTCCTCGCGCCGAGTATCATAAGCGGCTCGACGCGGCGCTTCAGGTCAAAGCTCATTTTGTCGCGGGGCTCGATGGTGGAGCAGCGGTATCGGTCTTGCAATCGAGGACGTTGACATCATAGACCGGATCTTCGAGCGCCGAGATCGCCGGTGACGAGGCAAACATCCACCCGCTAAAAACGCGCTTCGTGGCGGCCGAGTTTCCATCGGCTCGCACTTCATCGATTTCGAGAAAGGCAGCGGTCTCGGGCGGCTCTTCCGGCGGACGCTTGATGCAGGCCCGGACGGTGATGAGCAACGTGCCAAAACGCACTGGCTGATCGATCGGCGCATCGAAGCGCGAGACGCGCGCGGTTATCTTGTCCAGCCCTTGCAGCACGGCCACGACGTGGGTCGGCGTCCGAGCCGTGCTCGGTGCCTGCGTCTGCGGCTGAGCTTGTGCATGCGTTTGCGCGACAGCGAGCACGGTCGCCAGGAACGTATTCCGAACAGGTCTCACGGTTTGGGCTTTTTCCGGTACGGGTTCTCGAGGCTTGCCGCAAGTTCGCGCATGACACGGCGGAATTGCACTTCGTCGCAGCCCATCAGGACGGCGTCTTCCAGCGCATCCTGGGCCAGCTGGCGAATCTCCTCGAGGTTCTCGTTAAGCACCTTGATCTTGTCGAGACAGGAAACCGGCTCGCCTCCCTTCGTCAGCCAGGTTGGAAGCGGCAGCTTGCTCATGTCGCCTCGCAATCCCGTGCGCTTGTACAAGACTTGAGCGTTGCAAAGTTCCGCCGATCGTTATCGACCGGCACGAACTTGCCATTGCGCCGATTGCATTCCGAATCCCCGTGCTGCTCGACTTCCGCTTTGCCCGGAACGACCCCCGCGCCGCGTGAGTCGCCGGCGATCATGGTTTCGGTGGTGCCGGGCTCTGCTGCGGGCTTTGCGGCGCCGCACCGCCGCCCTGGCCTTTGTTTTGCGCCGCGCCGTAGATCACCTGGCCGATGAGCGATTGGAGGCTCATAGCCGCCTGGGTATGGGTGATGCGGCCGCCCGGCGGGATGATCTCGTCCTCGTTGCCCGGCTCGATTGACAAAAAATTATCACCCAACAAACCGGACGACGCGACCACCGCCACCGAATCATCGGGCAGCTTGATCTTGGGATCGATGCTGATCTTGATCGTGGCGAGGAACGTCCGGGGATCGAGCGTCTGGGACTCGACCGTCCCGACCTTGATGCCGCTGATTTTGACGTCGCTGCCGTCGCGCAGGCCATCGACACGATCGAATTGGGCGATGTACTCGGTGCCCCCGGTCGCGTTTACCTGGGTCGTCGTATAGGCGAAAAAGAGAAAAACGGCAGCGACGACCAAGACGACCGCGCCCATAATGGTTTCGATGGCGTTGCGGTTCATGGCTATTCGGCTCCTTATGCGCAGGACCTGGCGGGCGGCATCGGCGGCTCGAATCCACCCACAGCTTGCAGAAACATTACTCCGGCGTCCACGGCTCATAATCCCCGGTGGCGCGCGCACGCGGTCCACGTTTGAGCACCGAGCCGGATGGACGGTACGCGGCGGGTGTGCCGGTGAGATTCGGTTCGTGCGGCTTCTGCCACGGGTAGAGCGGCTTGCCGCCATTGGCCGGAAGCTGATCGGTCGTGTGATGCAACCAGGCATGCCACATCGGCGGCACGCGCGAAGCATCCTCGTCGCCGTGATAGATCACCCAGCGGCGCTCGCGGCTGTCGCGGCCACCGCCGAGCTTGAGCCGTCGCCTATGGCGCTCGCGATAGTAACGATTGCCGAAGGCGTCGGTGCCGGCGAGTTCACCTTTGAGCCAGGTAAAAATCCGTGTGCCGATGGTCATCGTCGTCCGGGCGCATTCACATGCGCCTTTGAAATCAGAGTCCTCGAAAACCGGCCCGGACTATGGCACTGCCCATTCCGCCCGTCTAGACCAGCCAGGCATCGCGAGAACGTGGGCAATCGCCGGCCCCTCCGCACCCGCTGATCCAGGCCTCATCGCATCTCGCAAAGCCCATCCAGATGCCCTAGAATTTCTCATCAAGCCAGTGGGGGAGGATTTCTATCATGTTCACCTTTGGACGCCGTCTCGCATGGACGGTGCTGACCCTATTATTTGCGTTGCTCAGCGGATTAGCTTCGACGCAAGCCGCTGAGCCAATCAAGATCGGCTTCAGCATGTCGCTGACGGGTGGCCTTGCCGGCGGCGGCAAGCCATCGCTCCTGGCGATGCAGATGTGGGCGGACGACGTCAATGCCAAGGGCGGTTTGCTCGGTCGGCCCATCAAGCTCGTCTATTACGACGATCAGAGCACGCCTTCGAACGTTCCCGGAATTTATACGAAGCTCATCGACGTCGACAAATGTAATCTCGTGGTTTCGGCCTACGCGACGGGCCAGATCGCGCCGGCTATGCCGATCGTGATGCAACACAACATGGTGTTCATGGCGCTGTTCGGCACGGCGGTGAATGCCAAGTTCAATTACGACAAATATTTCCAGATCCTGCCGAATGGCAAGGATACCGCCATCGGCCCGTCATACGGTTTCTTTCAGGTCGCGATGACGCTGAAGCCGAAGCCCAAGACGGTGGCGCTGGTCGCTGCCGATGCTGAATATGCCCAGAACGTCATCGGCGGCGCCCGCCGCGTAGTCAAGAAGCTCGGGCTCAAAGTCGTCTATGATAAGAGTTATCCGCCGAGCACGGTCGATTACACTCCGATCATGCGGGCAGTTCAGGCGACCAACCCGGAGATCGTTTATGTTGCCTCCTATCCGCCCGACAGCGTCGGCATCGTCCGTGCGGCACACGAAATCGGATTGAAAGCACGCATCTTCGGCGGTGGCATGATCGGAATCGCTTTCACACCGATCAAGCAGCAGCTCGGTCCGCTCTTGAACGGTATCGTGGCCTACGATGTCTATGTGCCGGAGCCGACGATGAAGTTCCCGGGTGTCGAGGATTTCCTCAAGCGCTACCAAGCCAAAGCGCCGGCAGCGGGCGTCGATCCATTGGGTTACTACTTGCCGCCGTTCGCCTATGCCGAAATGCAGATTCTCGGCGATGCGATCAAAGCTGTGGGCAGCCTCGACCAGACCAAAATTGCGCAATACATTCATGCCCACGCGTTCAGGACCGTCGTCGGCGACGTGAAGTTCGCGAACAACGGCGAGTGGGAGAAGTCGCGTATCCTATTCGTCCAATACCAAGGCGTGACCGGCAACGGGCTCGACCAATTCCGCAAAACTGGAACGCAGGTCATCCTCTATCCGCCGGAATTCAAATCGGGGACGTTTCACCATCCCTATAATGCTGCCCAATAAGTCAGCATCAACATGAAGGCCGCGACGCAACCCCGCGTCGCGGCTTTTTCTTTTCGTACGTCAGCGAGGCTTCCCTTTCGAAATTTGCCTTAGCCTTTGTATAAAGCCTTGGTCTTACTACATTTTGGTGCCGACGTTGCGCGTGGCACAAAATGTAGTTGATAGGCTCCCGCCCTTCTGTCAACATTTTGATTCTGCGTTTGTGGTTGCACAACATGTTGTGAGACCGACGCAGGGAGATGTTACGTCGGCGTCGGGGGGATGTAGCCTATGCGTATCGATCGTCGATTCACGTCAGCCGGCCAAGATCCGTATCAGGGCATTGCGTTCAAATCAGCCACCAGCGAGATTCGCAACCCCGATGGGTCGCGGGTTTTCCATTTGCCGGATATCGAGGTACCAGCGGATTGGAGCCAGGTCGCATGCGATATCCTGGCACAGAAGTATTTCCGCAAGGCCGGACTTCCGGCCCGGCTCAAGCCGGTAGAGGAAAAGGACGTTCCGGTTTGGCTGTGGCGCAGGACCGCAGACACGAAGGCGCTCGACAAGCTGCCGCCCGCCAATCGCACGGAGGGTGAGCGCAACGCCAAACAGGTGTTCCATCGCCTTGCCGGCACGTGGACCTACTGGGGCTGGAAGGGCGGGTATTTCGACAGCGAAGCCGACGCGAGCGCCTACTACGACGAAATGTGCGTCATGCTGTGCCGCCAGATGGGGGCACCCAACTCGCCGCAATGGTTCAACACCGGGCTCCATTGGGCCTATGGCATCGACGGTCCGGCGCAAGGCCACTTCTACGTCGATTGCAAGACCGGCGAGCTGACTGCCTCGAAGAGCGCCTACGAGCATCCACAGCCGCACGCTTGTTTCATCCAGTCGGTCGCCGACGATCTTGTCAACGAAGGCGGGATCATGGACCTCTGGGTGCGCGAGGCGCGGCTGTTCAAGTACGGTTCGGGCACCGGCTCGAACTTCTCGAAGCTGCGCGGCGACGGCGAAAGGCTGTCGGGCGGCGGGCGTTCATCGGGCCTGATGAGCTTCCTCAAGATCGGCGACCGCGCTGCCGGCGCGATCAAGTCCGGCGGCACGACGCGGCGCGCCGCCAAGATGGTGACGGTCGACATCGACCATCCCGACATCGAGGCTTATATCAACTGGAAGGTGATCGAGGAGCAGAAGGTTGCGGCGCTGGTTGCCGGATCCAAGCTCGCGCAGAAACATCTCAATCTCATCATGGCGGCGTGCCACGGACCCGAGGCCCAGGCGCTCGCCGAGGCGCGTTTCGATCCGAGCCGTAACCTAGCGCTGCAACGCGAGATCAAGGCCGCACGCAAGGTTATGATTCCCGAGAACTACGTCCAGCGCGTAATCCAGTTCGCGCAACAGGGATACACCCAGATCGATTTCAGGACCTATGACACCGATTGGGACAGCGAGGCGTATCTCACGGTCTCGGGCCAGAACTCGAACAATTCGGTGCGCGTTACCAACGATTTTCTCGAACGCGTCCTCAAGGGCGGCAAGTGGGAATTGATCCGCCGCATCGACGGCAAGACCCACAAAACCGTCGAGGCACGCGAGCTATGGGACAAGGTCGCCTACGCCGCATGGGCGAGCGCCGATCCGGGCCTGCAATACGACACCACCATCAACGAGTGGCACACCTGCGCGGAATCGGGTCGTATCAATGCGTCGAATCCATGCTCGGAATACATGTTTCTCGACGACACGGCCTGCAACCTGGCGTCGCTCAATCTGATGGCGTTCCGCCACGACGGCGGCGCGTTCGACACCCCAGCTCTCGAACACGCTGTTCGGCTGTGGACTATCGCGCTCGAGATTTCGGTGGTGATGGCGCAATTTCCGTCGCGCGAGATTGCCAGGCTTAGCTACGAGTTCAGGACCCTTGGCCTCGGCTATGCCAATATCGGCGGGCTGCTGATGGCATCCGGCCTGCCCTACGACAGCGACGGGGGGCGCGCCTTGTGCGCGGCCATTTCCGCGGTGATGACCGGCATCGCCTATGCCACGTCAGCTGAAATGGCGGGCGAGCTCGGTTCATTTCCCGGTTTCGCCAAGAATCGCGAAGCGATGCTGCGCGTAATCCGCAACCATCGCCGCGCCGCTTATGGCGAACGTAGCGGTTACGAGGGCCTGTCGGTCCCGCCGGTACCGCTCGATGCGGTGAACTGCCCGGATCGCAACCTGATCCAGGCAGCGCGGCAAGCGTGGGACCACGCGCTGCAGCTCGGCGAGCTGCATGGCTATCGCAATGCCCAGGCAACGGTCATCGCGCCGACCGGCACGATCGGCCTGGTGATGGATTGCGACACCACCGGCATTGAGCCGGATTTTGCCCTCGTCAAGTTCAAGAAACTTGCCGGCGGAGGGTACTTCCGCATCATCAACCGCGTCGTACCCGAGGCCCTCGCCAAACTCGGCTATTCGGCCAAGGAGATCGAGGCGATCACGCGCTACGCGGTCGGCCGCGGCACCCTCAAGGATGCGCCGGCGCTGAACCACACCACCCTCAAGGCTCGGGGCTTCACCGAAAGCGCGATCGAGGCGCTGGAGAGCCAGCTTGCGGCCGCCTTCGACATCAAATTTGCCTTCAACAAGTGGACGCTCGGCGAAGATTTCTGCAAGGCGGCCTTCGGGTTCGCCGACGCCCAGATGAACGAAGTGTCGTTCGATATGTTGGGCGCGCTCGGCTTCTCCAAGGCCGAAATCGACCAGGCAAACACCTACTGCTGTGGCGCGATGACACTCGAAGGCGCACCACATCTCAAATCGGAGCATTTGCCGGTGTTCGATTGCGCCAATCCATGCGGGCGCATCGGCAAGCGTTCGCTTTCGGTCGAGAGCCACATCCGAATGATGGCCGCCGCCCAGCCCTTCATATCGGGCGCGATCTCGAAGACCATCAACATGCCCAATGCGGCGACGGTCGAGCAATGCAAGGACGCCTACATGCTGTCCTGGAAGCTTGGCCTCAAGGCGAATGCACTCTACCGCGATGGCTCGAAGCTATCGCAACCCTTGCAATCGACGCTGATCGATGACGACGCGGACGAGGATGCCGTCGCTGAGTTGATCGAGAAGGTTCCGGCCGAACGCGTACCGGTGATCGCCGAGCGGATCGTTGAGCGTGTGATCGAACGCATCGCACAAAAGAGTGAACGTCGGCGACTGCCCCAGCGGCGCAAGGGCTACACCCAGAAAGCCATCGTCGGCGGACACAAGGTCTATCTGCGCACCGGCGAATACGAGGACGGCAAGCTCGCCGAGGTGTTCATCGACATGCACAAGGAGGGCTCCGCCTTCCGCTCGTTGATGAACAACTTCGCGATCGCGATCTCGATCGGCCTGCAATACGGCGTGCCGCTCGAGGAATTCGTCGAGGCGTTCACCTTCACCCGCTTCGAGCCGGCCGGCATCGTCGAGGGCAACGACACGATCAAGATGGCGACGTCGCTGATCGATTACATCTTCCGTGAGCTGGCGATCTCTTATCTCGGCCGCAACGATCTGGCGCATGTCCAGCCGGCCGACGTCCTGCCCGACACCGTTGGCAAGGGAGCGGTGGAATCGAATTTGCCGGGTGACGGCGGCAAATCCGATGTGGCGGCGGTGATGCAGAGAGTGGCGTCGACCGGTTTCATTCGCAAGAAGTTGACGGTCGTTCATGGCGGTCAGTCGGCGCAAGCTGCCGCGGCTCAGCCAGCCGTCGTGGCGCGGGTCGGCGCCGGAAACGTCGCGATTGCGGAAGCGCTCGTTTCGACGGTGGAAGTGGTCAAGACCGACGGCCGTCTGGAACAGATCAAAGCGGCGCGTATGAAGGGTTACGAGGGCGACAGTTGCGGCGAGTGCGGCAACTTTACCTTGGTCCGGAACGGGACCTGCCTCAAATGCGACACTTGCGGCAGCACCAGCGGCTGTAGCTGATCGCAACGCGGACCCCGGCTACAGCCTCCCGGCCGGCACCGCGACTGAGGCAGAAATTGGGGGGCGCGGTGCGAACCGCGCCCCCTCCTTTTTCGAGAACTTCGATGCTTTGGGTGGCATGGATGGACGGCGACATCAGGCCCGGGTCGGTGCCGGACGACGTCAAGGCGAGTCTGTCCGACAGCAGCGGCACAATCCGTCTCAAATAAGTCATCAAATCGGATTTTCGCGGGGGGGGGGGATGCGGCGCGTTTGGCGCCCTATCACCCTATGCCCTCGCCTTCCTCGGCGAGGGCCACGCGCAGCTGACTGCCGGCCATCCCTCGGATGGCCGGCTTTTTTCGTGCCTGATACTGGGCAAAGGGCGCCCTTCCGACCGATAATCGGCGAAAGGGAGCTGAAATCATGGCAGGCCGGATCGATGCGCGGCTTCAGGAACTGAAAATCGAGCTGCCCGACGCTGCCGCGCCGGTGGCGAATTATGTGCCGTTCGTGCGCACCGGCGACCTGCTGTTCGTCTCCGGCCAGATTTGCCAGTGGAACAACAAACGGCGGTTCGTTGGCCGAGTTGGCGCTGGAATATCCCTCGAGAGCGCGCAGCAGGCAGCGCGACTCTGCGGCCTGAATATCCTGGCGCAGGCGCGCGCGGCGGTGAGCGATCTCGATCGCGTTCGCCGTTGCGTCCGAATCAATGGATTCGTCAACAGCGCCCCCGACTTCGTGCAGCAGCCGCAGGTGATCAACGGCTGTTCCGATCTGTTCGTCGAGGTGCTCGGCGATGCCGGGCGGCATTCGCGCATCGCCGTCGGCGTGGCGTCTTTGCCGGGCGGCGCCGCGGTCGAGATCGACGCGATCTTCGAGGTGAGTTGATGGATGGCAGCGATCGGCTGACACTTCGGGTGATCGACAGCCTCGCCAAGGTGCCGTCGGCAGCGTGGGACGCGTGCGCCGGCACCAATCCTTTTGTCGGCCATGCGTTCTTGCAGGCGCTCGAGGAATCGGGCTCGGCGACCGACGAGACCGGTTGGTTATCGCGGCACTTGTTGCTTGAAGATGGCGCCGGCACGCTGATTGGCGCCGCGCCGCTCTACCTCAAGAGTCATTCCTATGGCGAATACGTGTTCGACCACGGCTGGGCCGCCGCCTATGAGCACGCTGGCGGACGCTATTACCCCAAGCTCCAGGTCGCGGTGCCATTCACGCCAGTGCCGGGACCGCGGCTGCTGCTGCGGCCGAATGCCATGGCCGACGCGACATGCTCGCTGATCGCCGGTCTGATCGAAGTCGCGAAGCGCTCCGAAGTCTCCTCGCTTCACGTCACCTTCCCGACCGCCGCGGACTGCGACGCGCTCGCCGAGGCCGGATTCCTGCGACGCGTCGGCCGCCAGTTTCACTGGGAAAATCACGGTTACCGCAGCTTCGACGAATTTCTCGCCGCGCTTAACGCACGCAAACGCAAGCAGATCAGGCGCGAACGCCGCGAGGCGAACGCGACGGTCGCGATCGAGATGCTCTCCGGCGGCGGCTTGAAGACGCGTCATTGGGACGCGTTCTTCCGTTTCTACATCTCGACATCGGACCGGAAATGGGGTTCACCCTATCTGACGCGCGAATTTTTCGATCTCTTGGGTCAGCGCATGGCCGACAAGGTTCTGCTGGTGATGGCGAAGCACGATGGCCGTTACGTCGCCGGCGCGCTCAACCTGATCGGGCCGGATACGCTCTATGGCCGCAACTGGGGCTGCATCGGTGATTTCCCGTTCCTGCATTTCGAGGCGTGCTATTACCGGGCAATCGAGTTCGCGATTGCGAGTGGCCTGAAACGTGTCGAGGCCGGCGCACAAGGCGCCCATAAGATCCAGCGCGGCTATCTGCCGCAGCCGACCTACAGCGCGCATTGGATTCGTGATCCCGGCTTCCGGCGTGCGGTCGAGGATTTTCTGCGGCGCGAGGCCGTCGCCGTTGAAAACGAGATGGAAGAGTTGGTGGAAGGCTTGTCGCCGTTCCGGCGCGAAAACGATGGACCCTGAGCTGCACCGGCACCTGATCGCCACTGCGGCCACGGTGTCGCACGAGTTGCGGGCGCACATTGCGGCCGCGCCGATCTGGTTTCCCGAGCGCGAAGACAAGGGCGTCGCGGCCTTCTTGGCACGCGCAGTGACCGGTCAGCAGGTTTCGGCGAAGGCGGCGCGCAGCATCTGGGCACACGTCGAAGCTGCCAGCGGCGGCGAATACCCCGCCTTCCTCCGCGAGGGCAATGCAAACGCGCTCCGCGCGTGCGGCCTGTCGCGCAGCAAGGTCAAGGCGTTATGCCACATCGGCGCGGCGCATACGGCAGGATTGCTCGATCGCACCGAGATTCGCGCGCTCGACCATGCGGCGCGATCGAAACGCCTGACCCAGATATGGGGCATCGGCCAGTGGACCTGCGACATGCTGGCCATCTTCTATTGCCACGAACTCGACATCTGGCCGGAGACCGATCTCGCCGTGACCCGCAGCCTCAAGCGCTTCGCGCGCCGCCGGAAGCCGAGCCGCGTCGCGGCACAATTCGCGCCCTATCGCTCGCTGCTCGCGCTTTACATGTGGCGGCTCGCCGGCGCAGCGATGTAGCGGGACGAAGGAGGGCACCCCAGAGCGCCCCTCCCGTTCACTGGTCGACGAGTTCCTGCTCGGGCTGCTCGCCCGGGTCCTTGCTCGGCAGCTTCGGCGGCGCCTCGATATAGGTAAAGGCGAGCTTGTCGCCGTCGCGCTTCACCTGCACCACACCGCCTTTGGCGAGCTTGCCGAACAGCAGTTCCTCCGCCAGCGGCTTCTTGACGTGCTCCTGGATGATGCGGGCCAGCGGCCGCGCGCCGTAGAGCCGGTCGTAGCCCTTTTCCGCCAGCCATTTCCGTGCGGCCTCGTCGAGCTCGATGGTGACATTACGGTCGGCAAGCTGTTCCTCGAGCTGGAGGATGAACTTGTCGACGACACGGCCCACCGTCTCGGGCAGGAGCGCCGCGAACGAAATCACTGCGTCGAGGCGGTTGCGGAACTCCGGCGTGAACATCCGGTTGATCGCCTCTTCGTCGTCGCCCGAGCGCACATCGCTGCCGAAGCCGATCGCCGGCTTCGCCAACTCGGAGGCGCCCGCGTTGGTCGTCATGATCAAGATGACATTGCGGAAGTCGACGTTCTTGCCGTTATGATCGGTCAGCTTCCCGTAATCCATCACCTGGAGCAGGATGTTGAACAGATCGGGGTGCGCCTTCTCGATTTCGTCGAGTAGCAGCACGCAATGCGGATGCTGGTCGACCGCATCGGTCAGCAGGCCGCCCTGGTCGAAGCCGACATAACCCGGCGGCGCGCCGATCAGGCGCGACACGGTATGCCGCTCCATGTACTCGGACATGTCGAAGCGCTTGAGCTCGATCCCGAGAGTGCGCGCCAACTGCCGTGCCACCTCGGTCTTGCCGACGCCCGTCGGTCCGGAGAAGAGATAGCTGCCGATCGGCTTTTCGGCTTCGCGCAATCCGGCGCGAGCAAGCTTGATCGCCGCGGTCAGCGCCTCGATCGCCTTGTCCTGGCCGAAGACCATGGTCTTGAGGTCGCGATCGAGATTCTTAAGGACTTCGCGGTCGTCGCGCGACACGCTCTTTGGCGGGATGCGCGCCATGATCGCAACGACGGCCTCGACCTCCTTCGCGGTGATCGTCTTGCGCCGCTTGCTCTCGGGCAACAGCATCTGCGACGCACCCACCTCGTCAATCACGTCGATCGCCTTGTCGGGAAGCTTGCGGTCGCCGATGTAGCGGTTCGATAGCTCGACCGCAGCGCGAATCGCGTCGGCGGTGTAGCGGACGCGATGGTGCCGTTCATAGTAGGGCTTCAGGCCACGGAGGATCTTCACCGAATCCTCGACCGTCGGCTCGTTGATGTCGATCTTTTGAAACCGCCGTACCAGCGCGCGGTCCTTCTCGAAGTAGTTGCGGTACTCCTTGTAGGTCGTCGAGCCGATGCAGCGGATCGCGCCCGAGGCGAGTGCCGGTTTCAGCAGATTCGATGCATCCATCGCGCCGCCCGACGTGGCGCCGGCGCCGATCACCGTATGGATCTCGTCAATGAACAGGATCGCGCCCGGCATGGCTTCGAGCTCGGCCAGCACCGCCTTCAGCCGCTCTTCGAAATCGCCGCGATAGCGCGTGCCGGCAAGCAGCGCGCCCATGTCGAGGCCATAGATGGTGGCGTTCTGCAGCACCTCGGGCACTTCGTGCTGCACGATACGGCGCGCCAGGCCCTCGGCGATGGCGGTCTTGCCGACCCCGGGATCGCCGATATAGAGCGGGTTGTTCTTCGACCGGCGGCACAGAATCTGGATGGTGCGGTCGACCTCGGCCTCACGCCCAATCAGCGGATCAATCTTGCCGTTGCGCGCCTTCTTGTTGAGGTTGACGCAATAGGCGTCAAGCGCGTCGTGCGCGCGCTTTGGCTGCTTCTCGGCACGATCCTCCTCCTCGGCGCCCTGAACGCGCCGCGCCTCGGAGCGGCCGGGTGCCTTGGCGATGCCGTGCGAGATGTAGTTGACCGCGTCGAATCGCGTCATGTCCTGCTCCTGCAGGAAATAGACGGCGTGGCTCTCGCGCTCGGCGAACAGTGCCACCAGCACGTTGGCGCCGGTCACTTCCTCGCGACCGGACGACTGAACATGGATCGCAGCGCGCTGGAGAACGCGCTGGAAGCTGGCGGTCGGCTTGGCATCCTCGACATGCGTCGCCACCAGGTTGACCAACTCGTTGTCGACGTAGTTGATGAGTTCGCGGCGTAGCTTCTCGATGTCAACCGTGCAGGCGCGCAGCACCGCCATCGCATCCTGATCCTCGGTCAATGCCAGCAGCAGGTGTTCCAGCGTCGCATATTCGTGCCGGCGCTCATTGGCATAACCGAGAGCGCGGTGCAGGGTCTTTTCGAGATTACGCGATAGCATCGACGTTAGATCCTTCTACTGGCTACGGGCTCCAAGGCCGGTTCAGTCCTTCTCCAGGGTACATTGCAGGGGATGCTGGTGTTGGCGTGCGAAGTCCATCACCTGCGTCACCTTGGTTTCGGCAACTTCGTAAGTATACACGCCGCAAACGCCGACGCCCCGGCGATGAACGTGAAGCATGATTCGGGTCGCCTCGTCCCGGCTCTTGCCGAAGAACCGCTCGAGAATATGGACGACGAACTCCATGGGCGTGTAATCATCATTCAGCATCAGGACCTTGTACATCGACGGCTTCTTCGTCTTCGGCTTCGCCTTGACGATTACTCCGGTCGACGGTCCCTCGTTGCCGTTCCGCTTCTCGATATCGCTCATGGCTCGAGCTACCCGGTCGGATCCGACTCCAAAGCCGAATTTACCATCCAGGCCATGATATTGGATGCCGAAGGCGGCGTAAAAGGGGCTTTTGCGCCCGACGTGAACCGCCGCGGAAACATGGAAACATGGCCAACATGGCCGTGTACCGCAAGCCTACGCCGGCGCGGTTAACGGCGTGAAAAGGAAGTTGCCAAACCGACGGACCCGATCCCTGGCGCTGTGGCCGGAGCAACGGGCGCCCGGTGTGCGCCGCTTCAGGCTGCGACGGGTTTGGTCAGCTTCGCCAGAGTCGCCTCGACGCGCCCGCCGATCGGCGCCCAGGTGCCGTTCGCGAGCGCGAGGCTCAATTCCGAGAGGCGCGCCGTACGCTCAACCAGCGCCTCGAGCCCGCTCTTGGCGAATCCGGCGTTGATCTCGATCACACGGTCAAGCGTTTTGGCTTCGAGCAACTCCTTTGTCGCCGTACCCGCTGTGGTGAGCGTCTGCCGGGCATAGCCGACGGCCTCATTGGCCATCGCCTCGAACCCTTCGGCGAGCGCGGCATTGGCCTTGAGAACGGCGTCGAAGTTCTCGTGTGACAGCGCCGCCAACTGATCATAGTAGCCTTGCATCGCATCGTCTGGCGCCGCCACTGTCTCGCGTACGGCGCGTTTGGGCTCGGCGACGACGGCTTGTGGCCCGGCGATTACCATCGCCGGCTTCTTCGCTTTTGGGCTCATCGGACCTCCTGAGAATAACTTGGCTTGCGGCGCATCATCCGTTCCCGGCTGTCATATTGCGCTGCAACATAGCTATATTGCCACGCTTTAGGGCTGATGCAAAGGGGTACGTCGCACCGCAACAGGCAGAATAGCCCGGCCTTGCCCATGCTGATCACGGATTTGTTGCGACGCCGCGCGTTCGCCTCGGCAAATGCGGCGTAATACGGATTTATTCGAAAACTTTACATGAGGAACACGGAATAACTGGACATGGAATCATCAAATTTCTAATCTCTTGGGTGTTGGATTCTTTCGTTTGCGTCCGCTCACCCAGTTCGGGGCGGTTTTGGGGGAAGAGTTGTTTGTGGGGTGAATACACGATGATTGCCGCGGCGTCTCCGCGTCCTGCGCGATTCCGGTTCCGGCGGCTCGTTTCCTACGCCGCCTTGGTTTTTCTGCTCACGCTTCAGCCTGCGCTGGCACGTCGACACGTGCTGCATTCTCCTTATCCGCCAAGCCAGACTTCGTCGATCATCATCGATGCGCAAACCGGCAAGGTGTTGAGCGAGCATGACGCGGACCGGCCGGATTATCCGGCTTCGCTCACCAAGATGATGACGCTCTACCTTACCTTCGGAGCTTTGGAGCAGGGTAAGGTTTCGCTCAACGACTTGTTCACTGTGTCCCTGCACGCCTCGCGGCAAGTACCGTCAAAACTCGGCTTGCGGCCCAACGAGCGTATTTCGCTCCGCGATCTGATCCTCGCCATCGTCACCCATTCGGCAAACGACGCGGCGGTGACGATTGCCGAGAACCTCGCCGGCAGCGAGTCGGCTTTCGCGCAGCGCATGACCGCGACTGCGCATGCGCTTGGCATGACCGCGACCACGTTCCGCAACGCATCTGGCTTGCCAAGTCCGCCAAATATCAGCACCGCGCGCGACCTCGCCACGCTGGCCCGGGCGCTGTGGCGTGACTATCCGAAAGAATATCGTTTCTTCGCCACTGAGCAGTTCACATTCAACGGCGCGGTTTACGAAACCCATAATCACCTGATGGAAAGCTTCGCTGGCATGGATGGCATCAAGACCGGCTACATCCACGCCTCGGGCTTCAACCTGGCAGCATCGGCGGTCCGCAACGGAAGGCGCCTGATCGGCGTCATCATGGGCGGCAGCTCGGCACATGCACGCGACCTACAGATGGCCAACCTGCTGGACGACGGCTTCGCCGGCATCAATCCGGTTGATACGACGATCCGTACGGCAAGCAGCGACGACGGTACGGGCAACACCCTCGCGACGCGCGCCGCTTCGACGATCGCCGCGCTCAGCCCGGTCGGCCGCGCCGAAGCCGCGGTGCCGGCGCGTGCGCGTACGGCGAAACTCGGGCATCATGCGCGTCGCAAGCCCGAAGCCGCGCATGCCTGGGCGATCCAGGTCGGTGCGTTCAGCAAGCCTGAGGCCGCCGAACGGGCCGGCGCTATCGCTTTGACCAGACTTCGCCTCAAGGGCAAGACGGCACACGTCCTCCCGCCGGGCCCGGCCGACAAGGAACCGCTTTACCGCGCCCGTATCGCCGGCTTTTCGCACACCCAAGCAGAGAGGGCGTGTCGTTCGCTCCGCGCCAAGCTCGGACACAAGCTCTGCGCGGTGATTCCACCGATGCAGGCGGTCGCGGCCGAATTCCCTACCCCGGCAACGCTCGACCTAAGCGCACCTCAGCCAACCGACGCGAGCGCCAACTAGGTCCGTTCGTCGCGCTAAAACTCGGCCGGCGGCGCGATACCGCTCGCTTTGAGTTGGTCGGCAAGCGACGCTTTGAGCCGCGC
The DNA here is from genome assembly GCA_028871055.1 of Alphaproteobacteria bacterium. Taxonomy (GTDB): domain Bacteria; phylum Pseudomonadota; class Alphaproteobacteria; order ATCC43930; family CGMCC-115725; genus REEB95. The sequence continues at coordinate 60,750 of JAGWON010000011.1, read as the reverse complement.
GAGCGCCGCCGCGTTGCGGCCTTCGGCGCGCGCGACCAGGACGTCCTGGGTATTCGAGGCGCGCAACAACCACCACCCGTCGGCTGTCTTGACGCGCACGCCGTCGATCGCCGCGACGTCGGCATTCGCCGCTCTGAGCCGTGCGCGCACCTCCTCGACCACCTTGAACTTGCGCTCTTCCGCGCAGGGAAAGCGCAGCTCGGGCGTGTTCACGACCCGCGGCATGCGATCGCGCAGGGCCGCCAAGCTTTCCGCGTCGCGCGAGACGATGTTCAGGAGACGCACGGCGGCATAGAGGGCGTCATCGTAGCCGTAATAGCCGTCGGCGTAGAAGATATGGCCGCTCATCTCGCCGGCAAGCGGAGCACCGATCTCGGCCATCTTCGCCTTGATCAGCGAATGGCCGGTCTTCCACATCATCGGCGTGCCGCCCATGCGCGCGATTTCGTCGAAAAGGGTCTGGCTCGCCTTGACATCGGCGATGATGGTCGCTCCCGGCTGCTTCGCGATGATCTCGCCGGCGAGCAGGATCATGAGCTGGTCGCCCCACAGGATGCGGCCCTTCCCGTCGACGACGCCGATGCGATCGCCGTCGCCATCGAAAGCAATACCAAGATCGCATTTCTCGCTGAGCACGGCGTGCTGAAGCTGCACCAGATTCTTGGGCTCGGTCGGATCCGGATGGTGGACCGGAAAGCGTCCGTCGATCGTCTCGTTGAGCAGCAAGTGCCGTCCCGGCAGCGCCTTGACGAGGCGCTGCAGCGCCTCGCCGGTGGCGCCATTGCCGGCATCCCACGCCACCGACAATGCGCGCTGGCCGCGATAGTCCGCTGCCAACCTCGCGACATAAGCGGCCAGCACGGGCTTCTCGTCGATGCTGCCCTTGCCCGATGGGAACTGCCCTGCCGCCGCGATCCGACCTAGGCGCTGGATATCCGGGCCGAAAAACGACTTCTGGCCCAGTACCATCTTGAAGCCGTTGTGAGTCGGCGGGTTGTGTGAGCCGGTCACCATGAGACCGCCCGCGACGTCGAGCGTGTTGGTCGCGAAATAGAGCATCGGCGTCGGGCCGACGCCGATCCGCAGGACATCGACACTTGATTCGGCCAGACCGGCCACTAGTGCCGCCTCGAGCGCCGGCGAACTCAACCGTCCGTCCCGGCCCACCGCGACGCGCCTGCCACCCTTCTCGGCAAGCACCGCCGCAAAGCTACGGCCGATGGCACAAGCATCGGCCTCGTGCAGCGTCTCGCCGACGACGCCGCGAATGTCGTATTCGCGTAGGATCGTCGGATCAAAAACATGGCCCTCGGCGATAAGTGTCACGAACCAGCCCTCATGCGTAGTGCTTGATGATGTCCCTGACCGCGGCCCCCAATTCAGGCCGTGCGAGGGCGAAAGCGATATTGGCTTCAAGAAAGCCGACCTTGTCGCCGCAATCGAAGCGCCGGCCCTCAAACCGCAAGCCGTAAAAGGACTGCTTGGCCGCGATCAGCTGGGCGAGTGCGTCGGTGAGCTGGATCTCACCACCGGCGCCCTTGCCGATCTGGCCGAGCTGGTCGAAGACTTCGGGCTGCAGAATGTAGCGGCCGATGATGCACAGCCGCGACGGCGCCTTGGCTGGATCGGGTTTCTCCACGACGCCGCGCGCAGCGACCAGTCGGCCATCGTCCTTCGCCACGTCGAGGATGCCATATCGGCTGGTCTGCTCGCGCGGTACCTCCATGACCGCAACCATGTTGCCGCCGGTCGTGACCTGCGCCTCGACCATCTGCTGCAGGCATGGCCGCTCAGCGAGGATGAGGTCGTCCGCCAGCAGCACCGCGAAAGGCTCGTCGCCGACCAGGGCCCGCGCGCACCAGACGGCGTGGCCCAAACCGAGCGGGTGTTGCTGGCGCGTATAGGCGATCTGTCCCGGCTCGGGCATCCACGATTTGACGTCGGCGATCTGGGCCTTCTTGCCACGCGCCTGCAGCGTGCTCTCGAGCTCGTAGGAATGGTCGAAATGATCCTCGATCGCGCTCTTGGATCGACCGGTGACGAAGATAAATTCTTCGATTCCAGCCGCACGCGCCTCCTCGACGGCATACTGGATCAGCGGCTTGTCGACCACCGGCAGCATCTCTTTCGGCATGGCCTTCGTGGCCGGAAGAAACCGCGTGCCGAGGCCGCCAACCGGAAACACTGCTTTGCGAACGCGCTGCGCCATGTTCCGGCCCGTCCTGCTTTCACTGCGTTGCGCCGCTTTTATACCGCTTCCCGGCGCTAATCCAGCCGCAGATGTGCCGGCCGACCGTGGCTATTTTGCGTCCCCGGACCGTGGGCTCGATGATTCCGCGCAGGCGCGAGTCCGGCGCCTTATGCTGGAGGACCGCATGGATTCGATACCGCGCCGAATCGGCAGTGTCGCCGCGTTCGCTGCACTGATCGCGCTGGTCGAGGTTGCCGACGCACAAGCAATCCCCGCAACCGCCGAGCATAATGAGATATTTGCCGCGGGCCTCCCCGGCGCTAGTGGGCCAGCAAAAATAGTGCTCAATCGCCGAGAAGGACTTCTTTCGCGCGGTTGAGCTTCGCGGCGAGGTAATTCGAGCCACCCTGGTCGGGATGGAGTTTCTTCATCAGGCGTCGATGCGCATCGCGGATTTGCGTTTCGCTTGCACCCGATGCGAGACCAAGGATGGCATAAGCCTCGTCGCGCGTCATCGAATCGCCGGTTGTGCCGCGCGGCGCCGCACCACTAGCGGCCTTCTGACGCCAGTCGGGCATGGCCCGATCGAGATAAGCCTCGAGCAACCGCGTACCATCGGCATCGGATGCCTGGCACAGGCGCAACAGGTCAAGGATCTCGCTTTCGCTCAACCGCGCGAGGCTGCGGCCGACATAAGCGCCGCGCTTCACCACGCCACTCATCTCGCCGGTGACGTGGTCAAGCGTCATCGCGATCATCTCGGACTCGACATGCGAGGACTGGCGGCGTCTCGTTCCGCTATACGGACTATGCGCCCGCCATTGACGCCATAAGCGGATCGCGATGGGCGAAAGCGCGCCGGCCGCGACCACCGCCGGCAGCAGGCGCTCGCTCAACAGCAACAGGACCAATGCGGCCCCCGTCCCGAGCATGGCGAGCGCCCCCAGGAACCACGTAACGAACCGGTTGAGGCGCACGGGATCGGTGGTGACGAAGGCGCGCGCCAGCACGAATAGCGCCAACAAGGCGCCGACGCCGACCACGAAATAGATCATGAGCTGCCGATCTGGTGCACCAAGAGCAGCGCACCGCCGCCCGCCTTCTGCCCGTAATCCACAAGCGCCTTGCGGCCGCCTGCGGCATACGCCGCCACCGCACCGAGCAACACCTTAAGCTCCGCAGCACTGGCGGAATCGAACGGGGCATACGCGCCCCGCGACAGCCGGGCAATTTCGCGAAAGGTGCGCGCGACGACCGGATCATTGCCTTCGTGAAACAGGAATGCCGGCACGTTCAACAGCGCGAGTTCGCCGGCGAGCTGGACCAAGACATCGGGGTTTTCCTCCATCGCGTCGCCGACGAATACGAGCGCATCGAGCCGTTCCGCGCGCGCCGACGCGATCGCGTGGCGTAGTACGCGCTCGATTTGCGTCTCGCCGGCGACGCAGGATACGGCACGCATCGCGTTCTGCAGCTCGGCCGCGGTCGTGAACCAACGGCTCGCCTTGCATTCGGCATAGCCGCGGTAATAGACGAGCTGAATCTCGATGCCGCCGAGACCCGAGGCCGCCTCGAACATCTCGCCCTGGATGCAACACGCCCGATCCCAGCTCGGTTCGCGGCTGGCCGTCGCATCCATTGCGAACATGAGCCGCCCTTTGACGGAGGCCGGACGCGCGCGCACCGGCAGCGTGTCGAGTTTTTCAAGAAATGCTGCAACCTCGGCCGATTGGCGGCTTGCCGGCACCGGCCGCGGCCGCTCGCGATCGTCGCCCATGCCGGTTATATGGGACCGCGAAGCCGCCGGAGTCTAGGGCGCCAGCACATGGACGTCGGCGACCGGGATGACCGCCACCGCGGCGGCGCCGGGAAACAAACCGAGCTCGGCCACATCCCGCGTCATCAGCGACGCCACCAGGCGAAATCCGCAATCGAGCGTGACCTTGGTGAGGGCTCCGAGAGGCTGCAGCGCAATGACCTTGCCGGCGAGCCGGTTGTCCAAGGTCGCCGCGCGGCCATGACCGGAGCGCGCAAGGCGAACATCCTCGGCGCGGACAGCGACGCAGACCTCACCAGTCAAGGCCGTGCCATCGGCGATCTCGGCATGAAACGTCGCGCCGGCAACGACAATGCACAAAAGCCGGCCGTTCCCAGTTTCGACCTGCCCGTTCAGCAGATTCTCGATACCGAGAATATCTGCCGCTATCCGATTGGATGGCCGACGGAATACTTCAGCGATCGTGCCAAGCTGGATGATCTTGCCGTCGTGCATAACGGCGACACGGTCGCCCAGCGCCGCAACGTCGATATAATCGTGCGTCACGAACAGCGCAGAAGCGTGCACCTCGCGGAGGAACCGCCCAAGCTCGGTGCGCAACTCGTCGCGTGCCTTGGTATCGAGTGCCGAGAACGGCTCGTCCAGAAGAAAGAGATCGGGGTGGCTCGCCTCCGCGCGTGCCAGGGCGGTGCGTTGCTTCTCGCCGGGACTAAGCACCAAGGGACTGGCATCGGTGAGATGGGCGATGCCGAAGCGCTCGAGCAGCTGCGTCACATTCGGAACGCGGTGCCCATCTTCGACACCGCGCCGGGCTTTGGCGGCGAGCGCGACGTTTTGCGCCACGGTGAGGTGCGAAAATAGGCCGAAATTCTGAACCAGAAAGCCGACTCGGCGTTGTTCGGGGGGCAACGCGGTCACGTCGCGCCCGCCGATCAGAATGCGCCCGCGCGCCGGACGGTGGAAGCCGGCGATCGTTTCGAGCATCACCGACTTGCCGGCGCCATTGGGGCCGAGCACGACCAAGATCTCATTGGCGGCTAGCGTGAACGAGAGGTCGCCGAGGGTGAACGCGCCGAGCCTGAGTGAAAGTCCGGCGACCGCGAGAGCCGTCATCTCCCGTTGCCGGCAATCGGCCAGCGGCCGTAGGCGAGGTGGCGGAACAGGATGAACAGCGCAAGCGAGACCAGCAGCAGCAGAGCCGCCGCCGCCGAGGCGTCCTGGAGTCCGTAGTTGAGGAACATGTCGTAGATCTTCACCGGCGCGGTCATTGGATAATAGACCAGAATCACGACAGCGCCGAATTCGCTGATCGAGCGCGCGAATGTCAGTGTCAGCCCTGTCGCGATGCCCCGCCAGGCGAGCGGCAAGGTGACCCGCGCCACGGCCTGCAACGGGCCCATGCCGAGGGTGCGCGCAACCATCTCGATCCTCGGATCGATTCCTTCGAAGGCGATGCGCGCGGCATTGACCGTGTACGGCACTGAGACGAAGAGCATCGCCACGACGATACCGGCAAGCGTGCCCCAGAAGCGCAGCCCGAGATAATTCTCGAGTGGTTCACCGATCACCCCGTACCGGCCGAAGACCATGAGCAAAGCGATGCCGGCTACGGTGTGCGGAACCGTAAGCGGTATGTCGACGATCGCCGCGACCATGCCCTTGCCGCGGAAAACGCCGCGCGCCAGCAGATAAGCCAGCGGGATACCAAACGCTCCGGCAACCAGAGCCGTCAGGAACGCTGCGCCGACGCTCAGCACCACGGCATTGCGCACGTCGGCCTCGGCTGCGACCCGCAGCATGGTCCCGGCAGTCTGAGCCACCAGCAACTGGATGAGCGGCAGTAGAATGAAAGCGAGCAACAGCCCGCCCAAGAACCACGATATGAGCAACACCACAGGGAACCCGGCGCTCTCTGCGCCGCGCCACGCTCGCTGCCCGCCGTTCATGGTGCCGCGCGCGCTATCGGATCAGGAAGCCGGCCATGGCTTGACGAGCGACCGCAGCCCAGCCGGTGCCTTGTCGGGATTCATCGCATAGGCCGGACTGAACGTGCCGAATCCGCTCTTCCGTAAGATTTTCTGCCCCGCTGGACCGAGTAAGAAGGCGATGTATTTCTCGGCCAAATCCTTCTTCGGACTATTGGCAATAATTGTGATCGCATAGACGATCGGCTTACCGGTGAGGTCGCCATTCTTGGTATGCGCCACGCCCCCGGCATAGGCCAATGCATAAGCCGGATCGCTCAGGTTGATTTTGGCTGGCAGGTTGATGAACTTGAAATGATGTTGGAGCGCATCGGAGCGATAGATCGCGAGATAATCGATCTGGCTCAACTGCAGGGCGGCAATCAGCGCGGTTTCCGTGTCGCGCATGTTCGCAAGCGGCGCATTGGCGAGGATTTTCTCGGCGAGACCGGGGGATGAATAGTATTTCTCCGCTAGGCTCAGCATCTGCACCGTCTGATAGCCGGATGGATCGGTATCGGGATTGGACCGGCCGATCTCGACACCCTTGCGCGCCAGCACGTGATACCAGTTGCGCGGCGTGACCGCGTTCGCAAACTTGCTCTTGTCGGTATAGACGAAGGTGATCGCGTTGCGCGCAAAGCCGACATACCAATCGGCGTAGGATGTTTTCCCGTCGCCACCGAACATGTATTTCGGGATCACGGTGTAATCTGCGACCGCCAGGATGTCGGCGTCCTGATGCAACTCGGTGATGTGCTTGGCCATCTTGACGCTGCCGCCGAATTGCGGCTGAACGACAACGTTGGGATATTCCTGCTCGAACAATTGATCGACGTGCTTGAACGGGACCGCGAGGGTGCCGGCCGCGAAGATGGTGAGCGTCGTTTCGTCCGCAGCCCGCGATGGCGCGCCACCAGCCGTCACCGCCAGCGCGGCGACCAACGCGAAAATCAGCCCATGTCCTCGGTTCATCCTGCGTCCCCATATGCTCGAGATTGCGCGTTCGGACGCACGCGTCCCGGCGCTCTCGGGAGACTATGCATCAGTCACCGTGAATTCTGAATTGTGTAAAATATGCAGCTATATGCCGTAATTTGCCTACGACTACAGTCTGGGTCTGGATACGCGACGCCGGTTGCCGTGGGCCGGCGTTAGCCCTAAACAGGCGCACGCTCATTAGCCGCGGCTGAAACCGGTGCTCGCCGAGCTTGTCCATATCATCCATCGCTCCATCGGCGACTACGGCTACCTCGCCGTCTTTTTGGCCATCTTCCTCGAGGACTTCGGTCTTCCGGTTCCGGGCGAGACGCTGCTGGTGACGGCCGCCGCGGTCGCGGCCCAGCACGCATTGAACATCTGGCTGCTGGCCGGCATAGCGTGGCTCGGCGCAGTGTTCGGCGACAATGTCGGCTTCCTGATCGGCCACACCGGCGGCCATGTTCTGCTGATCCGCTATGGCAACCGGGTCGGTCTCACGGCGGATAACCTGGCCAAGGTAGAGCGCTTCGTCGAGCGTTATGGTGCGCCAATCATCGTCGTCGCCCGCTTTGTCGTGATCGCACGGCAACTCAACGGCGTTGCCGCCGGCAGCCTCGGCATGCACTGGCTGCGCTTCCTCGCCTTCAACTGCATCGGCGCGGCACTGTGGGTTGGTTTCTGGAGCACGATCGCCTATTGGCTGGGCAAGGGGGTCTTCAGCTTTCTTGCGACGATGCAGAGCGTCGAACCGCTCGCGATCGGCGCGGGATGCGCCGTGCTCGCGCTCGCGGCCACTTATGTCTGTTGGCGCATACGGCGGCGACGTCAGATGGGCAGAATGTAGCTCGTCTTGACGGCGGTATAGAACTCACGGGCATAGGCACCTTGCTCGCGCGGGCCGTAGCTCGAATTTTTCCGGCCGCCGAAGGGTACGTGATAATCGACGCCGGCAGTCGGCAGATTTACCGTCACCATGCCGGCCCGCGAATGACGCTTGAACGCGCTGGCGTATTTGAGCGACCGCGTGCAGATGCCGGACGACAAGCCATACTCCGTATCATTCGCGGTTTCGAGCGCGGTATCGAAGTCGTTGACCTTTTGCACACTGGCGACCGGACCGAATATCTCCTCGCGATTGATGCGCATCGCATTGTGCGTATCGGTGAACAGCGCCGGCGCCATGTAATAACCCTGCGCGGGACGATTGAGCCGCTCGCCGCCGAAGGCCAGCCGCGCGCCTTCGTCGCGCCCGATGGCTAGATATCTCTGGTCCTGCGCGAGTTGCGCCTCACTCACGACTGGGCCCATCTCGCTGGCGGGATCGAGCCCTGGACCAACGGCGAGTTTCTGCAGCCGTTCGACAAGCGCCGCAACGAACCGGTCGTGGACGCCCGCGGTGACGATCAGACGGCTCGACGCGGTGCATCGCTGACCCGTCTGGAAATAGGCGCCATTGATCGCGCAGCCGACCGCATTCGGCAGATCGGCGTCGTCGAGCACGACGAGCGGATTCTTTCCGCCCATTTCGAGCTGCACCCGCGCGCCGCGCTCGGTGACGGCACGCCGCACGATCGCGCCGACGGCGGTCGAGCCCGTGAAGCTGATGGCGTCGATGCCGGCAGCGCCACAGATCGTGTCGCCGATCTCCGCTCCCGATCCCATCACTAGGTTGAAGGCGCCGGCCGGCAGCCCGCTGTGCGCGATGATCTCGGTCAATGCCCAGGCCGAGCCGGGCACCAGCTCCGCCGGCTTGAACACCACGCAGTTTCCGTAGGCCAGCGCCGGCGCAATCTTCCACGCCGGGATGGCGATCGGAAAATTCCACGGCGTGATGATTCCGACCACGCCGACCGGCTCGCGCGCGATCTCAACCTCGACGCCGAACCGCACCGACGGCACCTTCTCGCCACCCAGCCGCACTGCCTCGCCGGCAAAGAACTTGAAGATCGCGCCGGCACGGGCAACTTCGCCGACGCCATCCGCCACGATCTTGCCCTCCTCGCGCGTCAGCAACTTGCCGAGCTCGTCGCGGCGGGCGAGCAGTTCGGTGCCGATGCGATCCAGCGCATCGGCGCGCTCCTGCGGCGTCGCCTGCGACCATTTGCCGACGGCCGCCTGCGCCGCGGCAACAGAACGGCCGACGAGTGCCTTGTCGCCGCGGGCATATTCGCCAACGACGTCCGCAAGGTCGGCAGGATTGCGATTGACGATCGCTTGGCTGGAATCGACCCACTCACCGGCGACGTAATTCTTGAAAGCGACCATTGACCCCTCCGTCAGTGCCGCGCCTTCGTGGCGGCGCGGAGGTCGGCGATGGTGGATCGGGTCGTGATCGCTTCGGGATCGACCTTGAGATCGAGAATCGCCGGCTTGCCTGTAGCCGCCGCGCGCGTGAATACGGCCGCAAAGTCCTCGGTGCGCTCGACCGTCTCGCCATGAGCCCCATAGGCCCTGGCTAGCGCGGCGAAATCGGGGTTTACGAGATCCGTGCCGAAGCTGCGACCGGGATAATACGTTTCCTGGTGCATGCGGATGGTGCCGTACATGCCATTGTTGACGATCAACGTGATGATGGGCAGCCGGTAGCGCACAGCCGTCGCCAATTCCTGCCCGGTCATCAGGAAATCGCCGTCGCCGCAGAAGCACACAACCGGCCGATCAGGGTGCACGAGCTTGGCCGCCACCGCGGCGGGAAAGCCGTAGCCCATTGAACCGCTGGTTGGCGCCAGCTGCGTGCCGTATCCGGTATACTGGTGGTGCCGGTGCACCCAGCCGGCAAAGTTGCCGGCGCCATTGCACCAGATCGCGTCCGCCGGCAAATTCCCGTCGAGCCAGCGCACGATCGGTGCGAGCTGGAGGGCGCCCGGCAGCTTTGACGGTTCGATGAAGGCGAGATAATCCTGATGCGCCGCCACGGTTCCGGCCGCCCAGCGCGGCGCGGCCGCAGGCTTGAGCACGGACGCGAGCGGCGCAAAGGTGCGCGGACTGGCATTGATCGCAAGCGTCGGCTGGTAGACGCGGCCGAGCTCGTTCGGATCGGGATGGACGTGGACGAGCTGTTGCTGTGGATGCGGCACCGTAATCAGGCTATAGCCGGCGGTCGTTGCCTCGCCCATCCGGCCGCCGACGGCGACCAGAAGATCGACGTCGCGCACCCGGGCCGCGAGTTTCGGATTGGCGGCGATGCCGAGATCGCCGGCGAAGCTCGGATGGCGGTTGTCGAACCGGTCCTGGCGGCGGAACCCGGTGCAGACCGGAAGCGCGAAGGCTGCGGCAAAATCTTCAATCTGTTTGACGGTGGCGGCATCCCATTGACTGCCGCCAAGCAGCATCATCGGCCGCTCGGCCTTGGCGAGGAGTGCAGCCAGGCCTTCCATCTGCTGCGGCGACGGATGAGGCTCGATCCGGCTATAAGGCGCGGCGTCGGCAGCCTCGGCCAGTTCTTCGAGCATATCTTCCGGCAGGGCCAAGGCGACCGGACCCGGCCGTCCGCCGGCTGCGGCGTGAAACGCGCGACTGACGTATTCGGGGATACGCTTCGGATCGACGATCTCCTCGACGTATTTCACCATGCCGCCGAGGAACTGTTTGTAATCCAGCTCCTGCAACGCCTCGCGGCCGCGGGCATTGCGGGCGACTTGGCCGATCAGGACAACCATCGGCGTCGAATCCTGCATCGCGACGTGAATGCCAGCGGCGGCATTGGTGGTGCCCGGGCCACGCGTCACGAGGCAAATGCCCGGTCGACCGGTAAGTTTGCCGTAGGCGTCGGCCATCATCGACGCGCCACCCTCTTGGCGACAAACGATCAGCCGGATCGAGTTCGTATCATGCAGCGCATCGAGTAATGCGAGATAACTCTCTCCGGGCACGCCAAAGGCGGTGTCGGCGCCATGAATCTTGAGTTGGTCGACGAGAATTTGCGCGGCGCGGCGGGATGTCAGGCGGGACCTCCGGTCTCGGCGGAAGGCCTTTAGACCTATTGGGTTTTGCCGCGCACGGCAACACCCAAACCGGCGGTCCCTATTCCGCTGATTTGAATGGCGCGAGCGCGTTGTTGCGGCCGCTCAGTCGCATCAGTATGCCAATGACCGCGATCGTCGCGAGATAGAACACGATCTGGATGCCGAGCGGATGCGAGACATAACCAACCAGCGCATGCAACGTTCTGCCGAGAATGCTGTTCTCGCTCAACAAGAACGAGCTATCCCACAGCGCGCTGCCGAGCGACGGCAACACACCGACCTGGTTCAGGAATGCCGCGCCCTGGGACGCCATGCCGGCGGCGAGCAGCAGAATCAGCCAGCTCGTCACGGTGAAGAGATGGCGCATTGGAATGCGGAGCAATCCCCAATAGAGCGCGACACCGGCCGCCACACCAAAGGCCAAGCCAAGAACACCGCCACCAAGCTGCGCCATCGCGCTGGTACCCGCCGCCGCGGCAATGCCGTACACGAACAGCACGACCTCGGACCCTTCGCGCAACACGGTGAGCGCGACCACGATGCCGAGCGCGTAGAGCGGCTTCGAGCCGGTCCGCACGGCGTCACCCACCCGCGATGCCGAGGCCGCAAGCTCGCGCCCATGCCGGTGCATCCAGACGTTGTGCCAGCCAAGCATGCCAACGGCGGTGAAGAGGACGGTCGCGTCGAACAGCTCCTGCCCCATGCCCGCCACCGCGCTCGCGATTTCGCCGGTGAATGCCGCCACGAGCGATGCACCGGCGATGCCCGCGACGATGCCAAGCACGACCGCCCGAGCGCGATTGGCGACGCCGACCGTGGCGGCGAGGACGATGCTGACGATGAGGGCAGCCTCAAGGACTTCGCGAAACACGATGACGGCAACGGCAAGCATCGGAAATTATAGCCCTTCTAGTGTGCAAATGCGAAGCGTTCGCAACGTATCGACGCCGCTCCGATCATGCAAGCGGTCGCATTCTTGTCCCGGCCCGCACGTGCCTCATAAGGGACAATATGCCGCAGACGCCGCGTTAAACCACCAATAGGCCCGATCCGCTCAAAATGCCGTCCAAAATGTGAATTGGTTGGAGGCCGCCGGATGACCGATCCCCATCTCCCCGTGTCGATGACCGGTACTGACGCGGTTCTCGCGGCAAATCTCGAGTTTTACCGCGCCTTCGGCCGCGGCGATTACGCGGGCATGGAGGCGATCTGGGCCCGGCAGGCGGCCGTGCTATGCCTACATCCGGGCTGGAACGCGGTCGAAGGCCGCGAAGCCGTGATGGAAAGCTGGCGCCGCGTGCTGAACGATCCCGACTTCCGGATTATGTGCCACAACGAGCGCGTCCATCTTTATGGCGACATCGCCATCGTGCTATGCGAGGAGGAATTGTCCGGCGGCCTGTTGGCCGCCACCAATATCTTCATTCGCGAGGAAGGCGCCTGGCGCATGATCCATCACCAAGCAAGCGCGGTCATCCCGACCGATCGCACCGGTACGCCGGCACAGCTGCACTGATGCCATGCGCGAGCACCGGATCGCGGCCATACCCGGCGATGGCATTGGCAAGGAAGTGATCGCGGCCGGGCTCGATGTGCTCGAAACGCTCGAGCGCCGCGACGGCAGCTTCCGGCTCATCGTCGAGCAGTTTCCGTGGGGCTCGGATTTCTACCGCAAGACCGGGCGGCTGATGCCCGCGGACGGCGTCGCGGCCCTCAAGTTATTCGATGCCATCTTCTTTGGCGCCGTCGGCGACGCCACGATCCCCGACCACGTGACGCTTTGGGGTTTACGGCTGCCGATCTGCCAGGGGCTCGACCAATACGCCAACTTGCGGCCCGCGCGAATCCTTCCGGGCATCGTCCCGCCGCTGCGGGATTGTGTACCGGGCGACATCGACTGGCTGATCTTGCGCGAGAACAGCGAAGGCGAATATTCCGGCAGCGGCGGTCGCGTCCATCGCGGCTTGGCCGAGGAAGTCGCCACCGAGGTCGCAATTTTCACGCGGATAGGCGTAACCCGGATCATGCGCTATGCCTTCGAGCTTGCACGCAAGCGGCCACGCAAGAAGCTGACCGTCGTCACCAAATCGAATGCTCAGCGCCATGCCATGGTCATGTGGGACGAGATCGCCGCCGAGATCGCGCGCGATTACGTCGACGTCACATGGGACAAGGCCCTGGTCGATGCGATGACGACACGCATGGTATCGAAGCCGAAAAGCATCGATGTGGTGGTCGCGTCCAACCTCCATGCCGATATTCTATCCGACCTAGCGGCGGCGCTTGCGGGCTCGCTCGGCATCGCGCCGACGGCAAATCTCAATCCCGAGCGGCGGTTTCCGTCGATGTTCGAGCCGATCCATGGATCGGCTTTCGATATCGCCGGCAAGGGTGTCGCCAACCCGATCGCCACTTTTTGGACCGCAGCGCTGATGCTCGACCATCTCGGCGAGCCCGCCGCCGCGTCGCGGCTGATGACGGCGATCGAGCGCGTCACCGCGGACAAGTCCAACCATACGCCCGATCTCGGCGGCACGGCGACGACCCTCCAGGTCACCGCCGCGGTGAAGCACGCGATCGTCAGCGCGAACGCGTAATGACGCGCCGGATTGCGCCGGTAAGAGCGGACAACTCCGCGGGCGCAATCGTCAGCGCCGGGGTCAGGTAGACGATGCGGCCGAACGGTCGGATCCAGACGCCTTCGTCAATGAACCGTCCGCGCAGTGCCGCAACATCGTCGATCGATTCGAGTTCGACCACGCCGATCGCGCCCTTGACGCGGACGTCCATGACGCCGGCCGCGCCGCGGCAGGGCGCGAGTTCGTCCACCAACTGGCGTTCGATCGCGCGAACCTGTTCCAACCGCCGTTCGCTTTCGAACAGATCGAGCGACGCGTTGGCGGCGGCGCAGGCGAGTGCGTTCCCCATGAACGTCGGGCCGTGCATCAATGCCGCCTGCGGCTCGTCGGACAGAAAGCCCTCGTAGACTTTGCGCCTTGCCACCGTCGCGGCGAGCGGCAACGTGCCGCCCGTGAGCGCTTTCGACAAGGTCACGATGTCGGCCACCACACCGGCTTCCTCCATCGCGAACATGCGCCCCGTCCGGCCGAAGCCGGTGAAAATCTCGTCGAGGATCAATAGCGCGCCGTGGCGGTCGGCGAGCCGGCGCAGGCGTCGCAGGACTTCGGGCAGATGAAACACCATGCCGCCCGCACCCTGCACCAGCGGCTCGACGATAATGCCGGCAATCTCACCGTCGTGGTTCTCGAGCAGCGCGTCGAATGCTTCCTCGCCCACGGCGTCGCGCGGCAGCTTGCACGGGAAATGTCGCTGCGTCAGGCCGGCGAGCCGTCCATGCATGCCGGTGCTGCCGTCGCCTATCGCCATCGCACCAAACGTGTCGCCATGGTAGCCGTGAGTGAAATAGGCGAAGCGGTTGCGATTGACCTGGCCACGATTGAGAAAGAATTGAATCGCCATCTTGAGCGCAACCTCGACCGCGACCGATCCCGAATCCGAAAAGAACACGTGATCGAGATCACCCGGCAAGATCGCCGCGAGGCGCGTCGCAAGCCGCACCGCCGGCTCGTGCACCAGTCCAGCCATCATGACATGCGGCAGCGTTTCGAGTTGCTGCGCGACGGCTTCGCGAATGTGCGGATGATTGTAGCCGTGGCACGCCGTCCACCACGAGGCAATGCCGTCGATCAGCACGCGCCCGTCAGCGAGATGGATGCGGCAGCCCTCGGTACGAACCACCGGCAGCGGCGCCGGCACCGTCTGCATCTGCGCATAGGGCAGCCAAAGGTGGTCAAGGCCCGCTAGCGGCGCCGTTCGCGCCGCAGCCGCGACGTGCGTCACGGCGCCATCGGCGACAGGCCGAGCCGGTCCATCATCTCACGGTCGGCGTCGCGCGTCGGGTTGGGCGTGGTGAGGAGCCGCGGACCACAGAAGATCGAGTTGGCGCCGGCCAGGAAGCACAGCGCCTGAAGCGCCTCGCTCATCCCTTCCCGCCCGGCCGAAAGCCGCACCGCCGATTTCGGCATACAGATGCGCGCAACCCCGATCGTGCGCACGAATTCGATCTCGTCCACCGGCGCAGCCTCGGCAAGCGGCGTACCGGCAACCTTGACCAGCATGTTGATCGGTACGCTGTCGGGATGCTCGGGCAAGTTGGCGAGCGCCGCAATCAATCCGACCCGATGATCGCGATTCTCGCCCATGCCGACGATGCCGCCGCAGCACACTTTCATCCCGGCGGCCCGCACCTCATCTAGCGTGTCGAGCCGATCCTGATAGACGCGCGTGGTGATGATCGCGCCGTAGAATTCGGGCGCGGTATCAAGATTGTGATTGTAGTAATCGAGCCCCGCCGTCTTGAGGCGCTGCGCCTGATCGGCGGCCAGCATGCCGAGCGTCGCACAGGTCTCGAGCCCCAACGCCTTGACGCCGGAGACCATGGCGCAGATCGCATCGAGATCGCGGTCCTTCGGCTGGCGCCAGGCGGCGCCCATGCAGAAGCGCTGCGCGCCCTGCGCCTTCGCCGCACGCGCTTCGGCGAGCACCGCCTCGACATCCATCAGTTTGTCCGCGCCGATGCTGGTCTCGTAATGCGCGCTTTGTGGACAATAGGCGCAGTCCTCGGAGCAGCCGCCGGTCTTGACCGAGAGCAGCGTCGAAAGCTGGACCTGGTTGGGCGCGAAGTAGCGGCGATGAAGCGTCTGCGCGCGGAATATCAAGTCGCCGAAAGGCAAGTCGTAGAACGCCGCGATCTCGGCGCGGGTCCAGTCGTGCCGGATGTCGCGGTCGTCGGCGTCCTTCGGCATGTTCCCTTCCGCCACCGGTTCAGGTCTGCTGCTCAAGCCGGGCCCGGCCGAGCGCGGTCAATACCAGGTGACCGGACGGGCCGAATTCGACCAGCCCGTCGGCCACGGCGTCCTCCCAGGCGCTGTTGAGCGGGCAGGTGCTTTGCCAAGCCTCCTGCACGTCGGCGCGAGTGCGCGGCCGACTTCGCACCCAGGCGAGAAACTGAACGATCAGCAGTTTCACTTGACTCGCCACCACGCAACTCCTCGGCCGTCCCTCCGGCCTTGCTTTCACGCGACGCCGGGGTAACGCTACAGACATCCACCGTCAAGCGAAAGCCCCGTGACCGCGCTCGATCGTTTCGCCGCTCAGAAGCTCCAGGATCTCGAGGCGCGGCAGCTGCGGCGCCGATTGGTGGATACGGCACGCACCGACGGCACCCACGCAATGCGCAACGAGCGACGCCTGGTGTCGTTTTCGTGCAACGACTACCTCAACCTGTCGCACCATCCGCAGGTCAAGGCGGCGGCGATCGCCGCGCTCGAGCGTTATGGCACCGGCGCTGGCGCGTCGCGTCTCGTCACTGGCAATCATCCACTTTTCGCCGAGCTCGAATCACGACTCGCGCAGCTCAAGGGCACCGAGGCCGCCTGCGTCTTCGGCTCGGGCTATCTGGCCAATGCAGGAATCATCCCTGCGCTCGTCGGCCGAGACGACTTGGTGCTGCTCGACGAGTTCGGGCACGCGTGCCTCTGGGCCGGAGCGCGCTTGGCGCGTGCCAACGTCCTGGCATTTCGGCACAACGACATCGATCACGCGGCATCCCTGCTTGCCGAATACCGTCCACAGCATGCCAACGCGTTGATTGCGACCGACGGCGTGTTCTCGATGGACGGCGATTTGGCGCCGCTGCCGGCGCTATCGACGCTCGCCGCCCGAACCGACAGCTGGCTTCTGGTCGACGATGCGCACGGACTGGGTGTGGTCGGTGACGGGCGCGGCTCGCGCTTCGCGCATGCCGATGTGCCCGATGTGCCGCTGCAGATGGGCACACTGTCCAAAGCGGTCGGCGGCTATGGCGGCTATCTCTGCGCCTCGCGCGCCGTGATCGAGCTGATCGAGAACCGCGCGCGCAGCTTCATCTATTCGACCGGCCTGCCGCCGGCGACCGTCGCCGCCGCAATCGCCGCGCTCGATCTCATTTCGGTCGACCGCGAGCTTGTCACGCGGCCGCGCCGCAATGCACGCCGCTTTACGCGCGCGGCCGGCTTGGCCGAGGCGCAAAGCGCGATCGTGCCGGTCGTGCTGGGCACGGCAGACAAGGCGCTCGCCGCGGCGCAACTGCTGGAGGACGAGGGCTTCCTGGTCGTCGCCATCCGGCCTCCATCGGTGCCCGACGGCACCGCACGGCTGCGCCTGGCGTTCACGGCCGGCCATGCGGATATCGACATCGACCGCCTGGCGGAGCTGGTTCGGGATCGCGTACTGGCATGAGCGCGATCTTCGTCACCGGCACCGGCACCGATATCGGCAAGACGTTCGTCGCTTGCGGACTGATCGGGGAGCTCCGGCGTCGCGGCCGCGCGGTCGCGGCGTTCAAGCCGCTGGCGAGCGGCTTCGATCCGGCGTGCCCGGAGGCCGGCGACCCCGGTGCGCTGCTGGCGGCGCTCGGCGAACCGGTGTCGCTCACGACGCTCGATCGCATCGCACCCTGGCGCTATGAGGCGGCGCTGGCGCCGAACATGGCGGCCGAAGCGGAGGGCAAGCGCGTCGATTTCGATGCGGTGGTCGCCTTTTCCCACCAGGCGACACACGCGGCCGACGCGGTCGTCATCGAAGGCGTCGGCGGCGCGATGTCGCCGGTTGCCGCACGCCACACCGTGCTCGATTGGATTGTCGCGCTGAACCTGCCGGCGTTGCTCGTCACCGGCACCTATCTTGGCGCACAGAGCCATGCACTCACCGCCTTTGCTGCCCTGCGCGGCCGCGGCATCACGGTTGCGGCGCTGGTTGCCAACGAGACGCCAGATTCCGCGGTGGGGCTCGACGAGACCGTGCGCTCCCTTGCGCGCTTTGCCTCTCCAGTACCAGTCGTGTCCCTCCCCAGGCTCGCGCCTGGCGCGCCGCACGCCGCCTTCGCCGCCCTCGCCGACCTCTTTTGCTGCGACGCAGCGCATGTTAGATGATGGCGGGGAGACATCGAAATGCGCGTAGTCATCGTTGGTCAGCAGGCTTTTGGTAAGGCCGTGTTCGATGCTTTCGCCGGCCGCGGCGATCAGGTGGTCGGTGTCTTCAGTCCGCCCGAGCAGCCGGGCAGCAAGCCTGATCCGCTCCGGGTAGCGGCGACCGAAAAGCAGATCCCGGTCTTCCAGTTCCAGAACTACGGCACGTCGGAGGCGCTCGAGGCGCTGCGCGATCTCAAGGCCGATATCGGCCTCCTCGCGTTCGTCACGCAGTTCCTGCCGCAGGCTTTCGTGCGTCTGCCGAAGTACGGTATGCTGTTGTTCCATCCCTCGCTTTTGCCGCTGCATCGCGGACCGTCGGCGATCAACTGGGCGGTGATCAACGGCGAGAAGCGGACCGGGTTGACCATTCTCCGGCCCTCGGACGGACTCGACGAAGGTGCGATCATCCTCCAGCGCGAAGTCGAGATCGGCCCGGACGACACCGTCGGCACGCTTTATTTCGACAAGATCTTCCACATGGGTGTCGCGGCGATGATCGAAACGGCGCAGGCGGTGGTGGACGGCCGCGCCCGAGAGCATCCGCAGGACGAGAGTCTCGCGACCTACGAAGGCTGGGTGCGCGAGCGCGAATCGCACATCAACTGGGCAAGCTCGATCGACCGCATCTACGACCTCATTCGCGGCTGCGATCCGGCGCCCGGCGCCTGGACCACCTATCGCGGCCAGAAGCTTCAGCTCTTCGACGCGCGCAAGCGGCCGGCCGCCACCTTCGGTGCGGTGCGCGGCTTGCGTGCCGGTCAGATCGTTGCGGCGACACCCGAGGGCTTCGGCGTCTACGCGCAGGGCGGCTTCATCGAAGTCAAGCGCTGCCGCCTGGGCGAGAGCAAGAAAGTGCCCGCTGGCGAAGCCGGCATCGAGGCCGGCGTCATGCTCGGCGAGTGACGCTCGTGCCCGCGCCGCGCACTTGCTAGACTTGGAACATGTCGAACGGGCTTGATCTGGCGTGGCCCAACGAGGGCGTGACACGCGTGCCCTATCAGCTCTATACGCGCGACGACGTTTATGCCGAGGAGCGCGCCCGCATCTTCATGGGCGCGACCTGGAACTATCTTTGCCTCGAGGCCGAGATCGCCAAGCCGGGCGACTGGCGCGCGACCTTCGTCGGCGACGTGCCGGTCATCGTCGCGCGCGACCTCGACGGCAGCCTCAGTGCCTTCGAGAACCGCTGCGCCCATCGCGGCGCGCTCATTTGCCACAAGCAATCGGGCAACGCGGCGCGGTTGAGCTGCGTCTATCACGGCTGGACTTACGACCTGAAGGGCAACCTGACCGCGGTCACGTTCCAGCGCGGCATCAACGGCAAGGGCGGCATGCCGGCCGACTTCAAGCTCGCCGACCACAAGCGGCGCGGCTTGCGGATCGCGACCATCGCCGGGCTGATCTTCGGCACGTTCTCGGAGGCAACGCCGCCATTGGAAAAATTCCTCGGGCCCGAAATCGTCGCGCGGCTCAGGCGCGTGCTGCCGGCTGGCAAGACCATCGAGCTGCTCGGCTACAACAGCCAGATCCTGCCGAGCAACTGGAAGCTCTATGCCGAGAACGTGAAGGACCCCTATCACGCCAGCCTGCTGCACCTGTTCTTCGCCACCTTCCGGCTCAACAGGCTGTCGGCCGAGGGCGGCATCATCATCGACGACGCCGGCGCCAACCACGTGAGCTATTCCAAGGCCGCGACCGATCGCGTCAGTGCCGACTACGACAAGGCCGATCTGCGCGTCAAAAGCGATCGCTTCCGGCTCAACGATCCGTCGCTCATCCAGGGTCGCGACGAGTTCGGCGACGGCATCACGCTGCAGATCCTGGCGCTGTTCCCATGCTTCATCTCGCAGCAGATCCAGAACAGCCTGTGCGTGCGCCAGCTCGTGCCGCGCGGCCTTACCGAGACCGAGCTGCTGTGGACCTATTATGGCTTCGCCGACGACGACGCCGAGCTGCGCGAGTTGCGCCTCAAGCAGGCGAACCTGGTTGGCCCCGGCGGCTATATCTCGATGGAGGACGGCGCGGTCGGCGGCTTCGTCCAGCGCGGCATCACCGGCGCCGACCGCGATACCGAAGTGATCGAGATGGGTGGGCGCGAGTGGCGCTCGCAGGAGACGCGCGCGACCGAATCGCCGCTGCGCGGATTCTGGAAGACCTATCGCGAGCACATGCAGCTGTAGCGATGGCTCGCCAAACCAGCACTTTGCCGTCACCCCCGCGAAAGCGGGGGTCCAGGGCCGACAACCGATCGGTTGCCCTGGGTCCCCGCTTCCGCGGGGACGACGAGCGTCCCTGACGCTCGTCGCATGGACGAGATCGCGATTCAATTCGCCGTCGAGCGGCTGCTGGCGCGCTATGTCGCGTGCATCGACGACGACCGGCTCGAGGAATGGCCCGCATTCTTCGCTGATCCCTGCCGCTACCAGATCATCTCGAGCGAGAACTACGGCCGGAAGCTGCCGATCGGCGTGTTCGTCGCGACTTCCCAGGGCATGCTCAAGGACCGCGTCGCCGCGCTGCGCGAGGCCAACATTTACGAGGCGCAGCGCTACCGCCATCTGGTCTCGTCGACGTTGATCCTGGAGAACGCCCGGGGCGTGGTGCGCGCGCAGTCGAACTATCAGGTGATCCGCATCATGCACGACGGGGCGACCGCGCTGTTCAGCACCGGCCGCTATCTCGACCGCATCAATTTCGACGGCTCCGCGCCGGTGTTCGGGGAAAAGCTGGTGATCTTCGACAGCCGGCGGATCGACACACTGCTGGCGATTCCGCTGTAAGCCGCGCCGATGGCGCGCGAAGGCTTGGCAGCACATAGGCCAGGCCCTATCCTGCGGCCGAACCGATAAGCCGCGGCGCAGGCCGACAAAGCGCGCGCGGCACACATGGGGAGGGACGAGCCATGCCGAAGCACAAATTCATCTGGCGCGCGCTGCTGGCTGCCGCGCTGGCACTGCTGCCGCTGGCAAGCGCCGCGGCCGCCGAGCCCGCGCCGGCCAATGCGATTAAAGTCGGCTTGCTCGCGCCCTTCTCCGGCCCATTCGCGGATTTCGGTGATCAGTTCATGAAGGGCGTCGAGATCTACATGCAGGAACACGGCGATACCGTCGCCGGACATAAGATCGTCGTGCTCAAGCGTGACGCCAACGGCGTCGACCCGGCGCAGACCAAGCGTCAGGCGCAGGCGCTGCTGACGCGCGACCACGTCCAGTTCCTCGCCGGCTTCGGACTCACGCCCGACGCGCTGGCGACGGGGCCGCTCGGCACCGAGGCCAAGGTGCCCATGGTAATTATGAATGCTGCAACGGGCTTCATCACGGCGAAGTCGCCCTATTTCGTGCGTTTCTCCTTCACGCTGGCGCAGCTCGTCACGCCGCTGGGCCAATGGGCGGTACAGAACGGCCTCAAGAACGTCTACATCGCGGTGTCGGACTATGCGCCGGGCTACGAGGCCGAGAAGGCCTTCGACAAGGCGTTCACCGCGGCGGGCGGCCATATCGTCGGCTCGGTCCACATTCCGCTGCTCAATCCGGAATTCGCGCCCTATGTCCAGCGCATCAAGGACGCCAAGCCGCAGGCAGTGTTCCTGTTCCTGCCCACCGGCCAGCAGCCGACCGCCTTCGTGCGGCAGTATATTCAATTCGGCCTGCGCAAGGCCGGCATCAAGCTCCTGGGCGCGACCGAGATCATCGACGATCAGGCGCTCGGCATGCTAGGCGACGACGCGCTCGGCGTGATCTCGACTCAGGTTTATTCCTACGCGCACCCCAGCGCGCTCAACCGCAAATACGTCAGCGATTGGAAGAAACGCTTTGGCGCCCATCCTCAACCCGATTTCATGTCGGTTGCCGCCTATGACGGCATGGCCGCGATCTATGCCGTGGTGAAGCGCCTCCACGGCATCATCGACGGCGACAAGGCGATGGCGGCGTTCAAGGGCCTCAAGTTCGAGAGCCCGCGCGGGCCCATCGAAGTAGACCCGGCCACGCGCGAGATGATCGAGAACATCTATATCCGCCGGGTCGAGCGGGTGAACGGCGAACTGGTCAACAAGGAGATCGTCACCTTCCCGGCGGTGAAGGCGCCGTAAACGAGCGCTACGCCGTCTGCGTCTCCTGGTGCCAGAGGAGGAGCCGGCGGCGCGTGATCTCCATCGCCTTGACCAGGACCATGCCGACGATCGCGATCGCGACGATGTAGGCGAACACGCCCGGTGAATCGGCGAAGCGCATGTCGGTCATGATCGAACCGCCCATGCCCTCGCCGCCCATCTGCATCTCGCACACGATGTCGACGATGAGCGCGATCGGCAGCGCCACCTGAAGCCCGGTGAAGACCTGCGGCAGCGCCGCCGGCAGCGCGATCTCCCACAGGAAGCGGTGGCGGTTGACGCCCAGGCTCATGGCCGACCACGTCATGTACTTGTCGATGTTCTGGGTGCCGGCCCAGGCCTCTACAATCACCGGAAAGATCGACGAGAACGCCACCATCAGGATTTTCGACGTATCGAACACGCCGAACCACAGCATGAAGATCGGCAGGAAGGCGACCTTCGGCATCGGCAGGCCGGCCGAGACCAGCGGATCGAAGAACCAGCGCACCAGCGGCACCCGCGCGATCGACACGCCGAGTATGATGCCGCCGACCGCCGCCAGCGCGAAGCCGATGAAGGTGCGGATCAGCGTCAGGACGATGCCGGAGACCAGGTCGCCCGAGACCAGGTCGTGCCACAGCCGCTCGGCGACCACCGGCACCGAGGGCAGCAGGAATTCCGAGAACACGTGCGACATCGCCGTGAGCTGCCAGGCGCCGAAGAACAAGATGCCCGAGCCCACGCGCAGCGCGGTGAGAAGGGATTCGCGTCGCGCTGGTTCCATCATTCCCGCCATCGGAGCATCCGCTGCATCAACAGGAGATAGACGCGATCGGCGAAGAAGCCGAAGGCTGCCACGGTGAGGACGCCGGCGAACATCGCGTCATAGACGCCGCCGTCGCCGAGGAACGAGATGAGATAACCCAGGCCGTTCTGCCCGACCAGGAATTCGGCCGCCACCATCAGGATGAACGAGATGGCGAGCGCGTTACGGATGCCCGCCATGATCTCGGGCAGGGCGCCGGGAATCACGACCTCCCATAACACGCGGCGACGCGACGCGCCGAGGCCCATGGCCGACCAGACCAGGCTCTGATCGACGCCGCGCGCGCCGTTGTAGGAGCTCAAGACCACCGGCAGCAGGCAGCCGGCGAAGATCGACGCGATCTTGGAGCCGGCGCCCAGGCCGAACCACAGGATCATCACCGGTATGAGGGCCGATTTCGGCATCGGATAGAGGCTTTTCATCAACGGGCTGACGATCGCGTCGACCGGCGCATACCACGCCATCAGCACGCCGGCGCCGATGCCGACGACGATGCTAAGGCCGAGCCCGGCGGTGACTTCCCACAACGAGGAAACGCCGTTGCTAGCGAGGCTGCCGTCCATCAGCAGGCCCCACCACGCGGTCGCCACCGCGCTCAGCGGCGGCAGCGCCTCGGGACTGATCAGCCCAACGCTGGGCGCGATCTGCCAGCCCGCGGCGACCAGGATCAGCGGCAGCCCGCGGATCAGCGCGCGCGCCAGGCGCGTGGACAGGGGAATCAGGCTGCCGCGCCGCGCCGCGGTTTCAAGGGTCAGCGTGCGGCTCATTCGTGCGCACCCTGGGCGCGAATCGCCTCGTCGCGCACCAGCTTCCACAGATGGTCGACCCTGTCATTGAATTCGCGGGTCTGGAGCAGCTCCTCGCCGCGCGCGTTGCTCTTAAGCTTGGTGTCGACGATCTCCTTGATGCGGCCGGGCCGCGCCGACATCACCGCGACGCGGTCGGCGAGATAGACCGCCTCGCGCACGTCGTGGGTGACGAACACCACCGTCTTGGGCGCGCGCCGCATGATCGCCAGCAGCTCCTCGTGCATCAACGCGCGGGTCTGCGCGTCGAGCGCGCCGAACGGCTCGTCCATCAGCAAAATTTCAGGTTCCACCGCAAGCGTCCGCGCGATCGCGACGCGCTGCTTCATGCCGCCCGACAGCTGCGACGGATAGCTGTCCTCGAAGCCCTTGAGGTGCACCAGTTCGACAAGGTCCTGCGTGCGCTTCTCGCGCTCCACCTTGGCCATGCCCTGCTTCTCGAGCCCGTAGAGGATGTTCTGCCGCACCGTCTTCCACGGGAAGAGCGCGAAGTTCTGGAAGACGATGCCGCGCTCGCGGCCCGGCCCGTTGACCGGTTTGCCCCCGACGGTGATCGCGCCGGACTCCACCGGTATGAATCCGCCGAGCAGATAGAGCAGCGTGCTCTTGCCGCAGCCCGACGGCCCGAGCAGCGCGACGAACTCGCGGTCCTGCACGTCGAGCGACACGCTCTCGAGCGCCAAGACCGGCTTTCCCCGCGGCGGCCGGTAGGTGTGGCGAACCTCGCTGAAGGAAATTCCTGCCATGATCGAAACCGGCTGCCTCAGCGCGCGCGCTTCGCCGCTTCGGTCACAAGCGAAACGTCAGCGTACTTCTTGACGTCGATGGCGATCTTGAGGAAGCCGAGCTCTTTCTGCGTGTTCAGGTTGTTCTGCAGCGCTTGCAGGTTCGGCAGCGCGTTTGGATTACGATAGTAGTCCTTGTGGGTGAACAGCCAGCCGGAATACTCCGACGGCGGCTTCTTGGTGAAGTCCGCGACGATCTTGATCGCCTGCTCGCGGTTCTTCGGATCGTAGAACCAGTGCAGCGCGCGGATCCAATCCTCGAAAAAATCGACCAGCACGGCGCGATGCGCGGCGATGAACGGCACGCGCGCGACCAGAAGCGTGGTCTGCGCCGGGCCCATCGCCTCGCCGACTGTGAACAGCGTCTTGAGGTTGCTCTGGCGGTGCGCCTCGATCGAGAACGGCATGATCATGGTGGCAAGATCGATCTTCTTCTCCTCGATCGAGACCAGCATGTTGGGAAACTGCACCTCGACCACTTGGTAGTCGCGCGTCGCCTGAAGCCCGTGGGTCAGCAGGAACTTCTTCGAGGCGATGTCGACCGCGCCGCCGATGGCGTTGGTGGCGACGATCTTGCCCTTGAGGTCCGCAGCCTTGTTGATGCCGCTGTCGGTGCGGACCATGTATTCGTTGGTGTAATAGCCCGGAATGCCGTCCTGGTAGAGGTCGGCGACCGCGCGAATGTCGTTCAGGTGCGCGTTCTGGATCGCCAGGCCGAAGGACGAGAAGGCGAGCGAAGCGAAGCTCAAATCGCCGCTGGCGAGGCCCATGATCTGTGGGGTGCTGCCGCGGAAATGGGTGAGTTCGACGGTATAGCTCTTGCCGTAGTGCTCGAGGATGGTCGGGTTCTGGAACAGCACCGCGGTCAGCTGCCCCGGGATGACCGCCCAGGAAATCCTGAGCTTCAGCGGCTCTGCCGCCCGCACCGGCGCCAACCCCGCCCCTAGGATGACCGCCAGCGCGACGGCTACCGCCGCTGCACGATTCTTACGCATATTTTATCTCCTCCCGAGCACCGCTCGCGCGACGCCCGCAGGACTTTTGCGGTCCCGTACGGCGAATGTCAACCCATCCTCGAACATGTTCGGGCGCTGGACATGGATACGGCGGATTGGGCAGGATCGCCGCCCGCGACAACGAGGAACGCAAGCCGATGCGTGAGTTCGACCTGGGCCGGGCGGTACCGCGAACCGAGGACCTGCTTCTGCTGCGTGGACGCGGGCGCTATACCGACGACATCGCCCTGCCGCGCACGGCGCATCTCCACGTCCTGCGTTCGCCGCACGCGGCGGCGCGGATTCGGCGCATCGACGTCGCAGCGGCGCAGGAGGCGCCCGGCGTGGTCGAGATTCTCACAGGCCAGGACGCCGAAGCCGACAAGCTCGGCACGCTGCGCGCCCGCGTCACGCGCAGGCGGCCGGACGGCAGCCCCAATTTCCAGCCGCCCTATCGCGTGCTGGCGCTCGATCGCGTGCACCACGTCGGCGATCCGGTGGCGGCGGTGGTGGCCGAGACGCTCGCCCAGGCCAAGGATGCGGCCGAGCTGGTGGCGGTCGACTACGAGATCCTGCCCGCGGTCACCGGCACCGCCGGCACGCTCGCCACCGACGCGCCCAAGGTCTGGGACGAGATTCCCGATAACATCTGCTTCATCGAGCATATCGGCAACGAGGCCAAGGTCAAGGAGGCCTTCGCCCGCGCCAGGCACGTGGTGAAGGACCGCTTCGTCATCAACCGTGTGACCGCTTCGCCGATGGAAGGCCGCGCCGCTTTGGGGTTCTACGACACGCGCGAGGAACGCTACACGCTCTATGCCGCGCTGCAGTCGCCGCACCTGATGCGCAATGATCTCGCGGGCCAGGTCTTCAAGCTGCCGGCGAACCGCTTTCGGCTGATCTCGCCCGATGTCGGCGGCGGCTTCGGCATGAAGGGCAGCGCGTTTCCGGAATATGCGCTGGTTTTGTGGGCGGCGAAGAAGATCGGCCGGCCGGTGAAATGGTTCGCGGAGCGCAGCGAGTCCTTCGTCGCCGATCATCACGCGCGCGACAACGTGTCCGAGGTCGCGCTGGCGCTCGACGAAAGCGGCAGGTTCCTCGCCCTCGACGTCGAGACCATCGCCAATATCGGCGCCTATATCGCCTCGAACGGCCTGCACGTGCCGGTCGGCAATCTGGGCGGTCTCGCCGGTCCCTACACCACGCCCGCGATCCACGTGAAGGTGACCGGCGTGTTCTCGAACACCAATGCGACCTGCCCCTATCGCGGCGCGGGGCGGCCGGAGGCGTCCTACTGCATCGAGCGCATCATCGACATCGCGGCGCACCAGCTCGGCATCGACCGCGTCGAGCTCCGCCGCCGCAACCTGATCCCGCCGGCTTCGATGCCGTTCAAGACCGGACTGGTCTTCACCTACGACAGCGGCGAGTTCGGGACGGTGATGGACAAGACCCTCGAACTGGGCGACTGGAAAGGCGCCGCCGGGCGCAAGGCGGAGGCGAAGCGCCGCGGCAAGCTCTACGGCGTCGGTGTCGCCTCGGTGATCGAGGTCGCCGGCGGCCCCGCCGCCGCGCCCTTCGAGGAAGCGATGGAGATCCGCTTCGACGCCACCGGCGGCGCCACCGTCCTGCTCGGCACGCACAATCACGGCCAGGGCCACGAGACCGCGTTCCGCCAGCTCGCTTATCATTTCCTCGGCCTCGAGCCGGACCAGGTGACGCTGATCTACGGCGACACCGACAAGGTGTTCCACGGCCGCGGCACCTTCGGCTCGCGCTCGCTGTCGGTCGGCGGCGCGGCGCTCCAGGTCGCGGCCCAGCGCGTCATCGACAAGGGCAAGAAGGTCGCCGGCCACGTGCTCGAGGCGGCGACCGCCGACATCGAGTTCGCCGACGGCAGGTTCACCGTCACCGGCACCGACAAGTCGATCGACTTGATCTCGGTCGCCAAGGCATCGTTCAACCTGGCAAAGATGCCGCCCGACATGGAAATCGGGCTCGACGCCAACGCCGTCTTCCGTCCGCCTGCCGGAACCTTCCCGAACGGCTGCCATCTCTGCGAGGTCGAGATCGATCCCGAGACCGGCGTGGCGGCTATTGTGCGCTACGCGGTGGTCGACGACGTCGGCCGCGTCGTCAATCCGCTGCTGTTGAAGGGCCAGATCCACGGCGGCATCGCCCAGGGCGCGGGCCAGGCGCTGTGCGAGACCATGGTTTACGACCGCGACAGCGGCCAACTCCTGTCGGGCTCGTTCATGGATTACTGCATGCCGCGCGCGACCGATTTCTGCCCGATCGAGGTCGGCGAGCACAATGTGCCGTCAAAGAGCAATCCGCTCGGCATCAAGGGCGCGGGCGAGGCCGGCTGCGTCGGCGCACTGCCGGCAGTGATGAACGCGATCAACGACGCACTCGCACCGCTCGGCATCCGCCATTTCGAGATGCCGGCGACGCCCGAACGGCTGTGGCGGGCGATCCACGCGGCGAATGGCGGCGGCGGATAAGAGTAGGCGTATGAGAACCCTTACACAGTTACGCAAATGGTGGGCCAAGCGTTTTGGCAAGCAAGCTAGGGAAGAAGCCGAGGCAAAGAGGATTGCGCTCGGTGCTCAGCGGCTCATTGACGCTTACGGCGCATTGATGGAAAAGTATCCGGCTGGATATGTAGATGCGTCCGTCTTGCCAGCAGACAAAGATACATTGAAGCTCGCAATAAAGATTATGTGGAAGCTTTCAGATGATAATTTTCGCAGCCTACTCGGAGGTGGCTTCGTTGGCCTTTATCGCTTTCAAGATGGTGTCGGACCTAAGCCCATAACGGGATCGCCGGAAAATGTCGGCGTATCCGAATTGAAAAAATCTCCTGAACTCATGAAAGCCGTGATAGCAGCTACTGATCAGTTCCTAAATTGGTCAACGCGGACCAAGTCAGAAATGGACGGCCTGCTCGCTGAATTTAGAGCTTTTGAAAAAGCCCAAAAAGTGAAATTGAAATAGGCGCAAGCTATTGAAGTGATCGTTGCCTAATCGCCCAACTGCGGAGAGATTTGCTGAGATGCTGAATGTCAGCGTCCGCCCGGCGGCTTGGCGACCAGTGGCTTGGTCAGGTTCCTGGCCGTCCACGGCTCGGCGGCCGCCAGGAACGGATCCTTCTTGCCGGTAACGCGCTCGGGCACGATGCAGTAGACCGTCACCCGATCGCCAGCACTATGAGTGCGATGGTCGCGGCGCAGAGGCCGGCGACCTTGCGTGCCGTCCAACCTTCCTTGAAGAACACGACGCCGAACACGGCAGCGACCACGAAGCCCATCTGGGCGATCGGAACGACGACGCTGGCCTCGCCGTGTTTCAGTCCGTGCAGCAGGAACAGGAATGCCGCGACGAGCACGACCGCGGCTGAGACTGAATGTATCGCGAAACCATCGGGCGGCCGGATCGTGCCATTCCTCGCATAGGTCATCACCGTCACGAGACTGCAAAACACGACCGCTTGGGCAACCAACATGGTTTCGGGCGTCGCGCCGCCGATGAGGCCGAGTTTGTAGCAAAAATTCCCCGTACCCACCGCGGTCGTTGCAATCAGCACCTGAAGGAGAGAACGGCGCGCCGCAGCCGGAGCGATGCTATCGCGGCGCAACGAACCGCCAAGCAGCAGCCAGCCAGCCACGACGGCGAGGAGGAAGCCCATGAGCTTTTGGGCTGTCAGCGGCTCATCGAGCCAGCCGATCGCGAGGGCCGCCGTGACGATGAAATTGAGCCGGAATACCGGCGCGATAACGCTGACAGAGCCGGTCTGCAGACTGCGCGAGAAATTGTAGAAGCCGATGAGAATGACCAGACCCGCGACGCTGCCCCATATCGCGGCCGGGCTGAATTCAAGTGTTCCGGTTATCCACGCATAGACGATGACCGCCGGACAGAAGAACCAGGCCTGCCCCATCAGGAAATAGTCGGACGCCAAGCCGGCGCTGGCAGCGCGCTTGTAGATGATGTCGCCAAGGCCATAACAGACCAGTGCGGCCAGCGCATAGACGACTTCGCTGGTCATTCTCCGGCCGCCCTTCAGCCCTTCGGCGGCTTGGCGCCCGGCGACTTGGTCAGGTTCCTGGCCGGCCACTGGTCGGCGACCGCGGGCAGCGCGCCCATCTTGCCGGTGACGCGCTCGGGCACGATGCAATAGACCGTCACCTGGTCGAGCCGCGGGTAGAAGCCCTTCGGCCGCACCCATTTCGGATCACCGTATTTCGCCATGAAGCGGTCGAAGAACCGCGCCTTCGCCGCAGCATCCTCTTCGATATGGACGGTGCCGAAGCCGACCACGCTGGCATAGCTCACCGTCGTGTCGCATTCGAACTCGCCGTAGGGATAGATCGTACCCATCTCGGCGATCTCGAAGCAGATGCGCGGCGCATGCGCGACGTTGCGGTTGAAATGGCCGCCGGCGCTGGTGTGAAGATAGAGGCGGCCCTCGGCATGGACGAACAGGTTGGGAATGACGTAGGGCTCGCCGTCGGCGTCGACGGTGGCGAAATGCCCGAGCCGCGCGCTGTCAAGCAGCCGCGCGATCTCGTCCGCCGGCATCTCCTTATCCTTGTGGCGCACCGCACCCCGGCTCATGCGCGGCCGCTCATCGGGCGGCGTGCTCGCGATACCAGCGATAGGCGTCGGCGAGCCCGTCCTTGAGGCGGACGCGCGGCCGCCAGCCGAGCGCGTCGAGCTTGCCGGTATCGAGCAGCTTGCGCGGCGATCC
The DNA here is from genome assembly GCA_028871055.1 of Alphaproteobacteria bacterium. Classification (GTDB taxonomy): domain Bacteria; phylum Pseudomonadota; class Alphaproteobacteria; order ATCC43930; family CGMCC-115725; genus REEB95. Next base: position 30,586 of record JAGWON010000011.1, on the reverse strand, counting down.
GTCGGGCTTCGACGTGTCGAAGCGGAACTTGCCCTTGTAGCCGACGACCTCGGCAACGAGACCGGCGAGCTCGGCGACGGTCAGGTCCTTGCCCCAACCGACATTGACGTGGCTCTCGTCGGAATAGCGCTCGATCAGGAACACCATCGCGTCGGCGAGATCGTCGACATGGAGGAATTCGCGCCGCGGTTTGCCGCTGCCCCAGATTTCGACGCTCGGCGCGTTCTCCCGCTTGGCGCGGTCGATCTTCATGATCAGCGCCGGGATGACGTGGCTGCCTTCGAGATCGTAGCGGTCGCCCGGGCCGTAGAGATTGGTCGGCTGGGCCGAGATGAAGTCGCAGCGCCATTGCCGCCGGTAGGCCGCGCACAGCTTCAAGCCGGCGATCTTGGCGACGGCGTACCACTGGTTGGTCGGCTCGAGCGGCCCAGCGAGTAATTCCGCTTCAATCATGGGCTGTTTGGCGAGGCGCGGATAGATGCATGAGGAGCCGAGATAGAGCAGCTTCTTGACGCCGGCCTGGCGCGCCGCCTCGATCATGTTTCCGGCGATCATCAGGTTGTCGTAGAGGAACTCCGCCGGCCGGGTCGAATTTGCAAGGATGCCGCCGACCGTCGCGGCAGTAACGAACACGGCGTCGGGCGTGAGCTTCCGCATCAACGCCTCGACCGCGTCCTGGCGTCGCATGTCGGCTTCGCCGCGCCCGGCGGTGAGGACAATGCAACCGGCGCCGCCCAGGCGCCGCACCACGGCGCTCCCGACCATGCCGCGGTGGCCGGCGACCAGCACGCGCTTGCCGGCGAGCGGAAAAATCACCGGCACCGCCACGGGCGCGGTCTCGGCATTGTGCATCAGCCGACGCCCGTCGACGCAGCGCCGCGCGCCGGGCTCTCATAGCCGGCGCGGCGCAGCGTCTTCTCCTGCTGCGCCAGGTCGAGGTCGTGCGTCACCATGAGCTTGATCAGCGTCGCGAAATCCATCTTCGGCTGCCAGCCGAGCAGCTTGCGCGCCTTCGACGCGTCGCCTTCGAGCGCGTCGACCTCGGTCGGACGGAGATAGCGGGCGTCGAGCTCGACGTGCTTCTGCCAATCGAGGCCGAGTTCGCCGAAGGCGATCTCGACCAGCTGGCGCACGCTGTGTGACGCGCCGGTGGCGACGACGTAGTCGTCGGGCTTGACCTGCTGGAGCATCAGCCACATCGCCTCGACATAGTCGCCGGCGAAGCCCCAGTCGCGCCGCGCCTCGAGATTGCCGAGGAAGAGCTTGTCCTGCAGCCCCTCCTTGATGCGGCCGGCGGCGCGCGTCACCTTGCGCGAGACGAAGGTCTCGCCGCGGCGCGGGCTCTCGTGGTTGAACAGGATGCCGTTGCAGATGAAGAGGTTGTAGGCCTCGCGGTAATTGACCGCGTACCAGTGCGCCGCTGCCTTGCTGGCGGCATAGGGGCTGCGCGGCTCGAACGGCGTTTTCTCGTTCTGCGGCGGCTTGGCGCCGCCGAACATCTCCGATGAGCCGGCCTGGTAGAAGCGGACCTGGCGGCCGCTGTGCGCGACGTGGTCGCGCAGCGCCTCGAGCGCACGCAGCGTGCCGAGCGCGTCGACGTCGGCGGTGTATTCCGGCACCTCGAACGACACCTTGACGTGGCTCTGGGCGCCCAGATTGTAGACCTCGTCGGGCTCGACCTTCTCGAGCACGCGGCGGAGCACGGTGCCGTCGGCGAGGTCGCCGTAATGGAGCGTTAGGTTGGCCCCTTTGACGTGCGGGTCGTGGTAGAGGTGGTCGATCCGATCGGTGTTGAACGAGCTCGCCCGGCGCAGCATGCCGTGGACTGCGTAGCCCTTAGCCAGCAGGAATTCGGTCAGGTAGGCACCGTCCTGGCCGGTGATGCCGGTGATCAACGCGCGCTTAACCATGGCCTGCTACGGTCCTCCTGCGGGTCGCGATCCTATTATAATGCCGGGATTTCCGCGACCCGGCTGTAGCGCATTAAGCCTTGAGGAATCAGGGCGAATCGGGGCATTTTTCGTGCAGGAACCGTAATCGTATGAGCGAAGCCACCGCCCGCCGGATCGAACCGCAGCCCGCCGCGCTGCGGGCGCCGGAGCTGACCGTCGTGATCCCGACCCTCAACGAGCGCGAGAACGTCGCGCCGCTGTTGGAGCGCCTCGATCTGGCGCTGGCCGGCACGCGCTGGGAAGTCATCTTCGTCGACGACGATTCGACCGACGGCACGCCCGACCTGGTGCGCGCGATCGGCCGCACCGATCCGCGCGTGCGCTGCCTCCACCGCATCGGCCGCCGCGGTCTGTCGACCGCCTGCATCGAAGGCGTGCTCGCATCGGCCTCGCCTTTCGTCGCGGTGATGGACGCCGATCTGCAGCACGACGAAGCCCTGCTGCCGGGCATGCTCAACACCCTGCGCCACGAGCCCTGCGACATCGTCGTCGGCTCGCGCTATGTCGACGGCGGCGGCATCGGCGACTGGGACAAGACCCGCGCCGGCATGAGCGGCCTCGCCACCAGGCTGTCGCGCCTCATCTGCAAGACCGAGATCGCCGATCCGATGAGCGGCTTCTTCATGCTGCGCCGCGACGTGTTCGAATCGACGGTGCGCGACCTCTCGGGTCAGGGCTTCAAGATCCTGCTCGACCTGCTGGCCTCGCTGCCGGCGCCGCCGCGGCTCAAGGAATTGCCGTATCAGTTCCGCGCCCGGCGCTATGGCGAGAGCAAGCTCGATACCATGGTGGCGTGGGAGTTCGGCATGCTGCTGGCCGACAAGCTGGTCGGTCACATCGTGCCGGTGCGCTTCGCGCTCTTCGCGCTGATCGGCGTGATCGGCGTAGCCGTCGATTTGGTCGTGCTGTGGGCGGCACTTGCCGCCGGCGCCGGCTTCGTTGCCGCCCAGGCGGTCGCGACAGTGGTGGCGATGACCTCGAACTTCTTCCTCAACAACGTGTTCACCTATCGCGATCAGCGACTCACGGGCTGGCGGCTGTGGCGCGGACTGTTCTCGTTCTACGTCATCTGCTCGCTCGGCGCCGTCGCCAATGTCGGCTTCGCCGCCTTTGTCTTTGGCGGTGATGCGCACTGGCTCGGCGGCCTGGCCGGCATCCCGTGGCTCGCCAGCCTCGCCGGCGTCGTCGTCGGCTCGGTGTGGAACTACGCCGTCTCCTCGGTCTTCACCTGGAAGCGCAAGTAGCCGCTGGATGTTCCTATTGCCGGCGCTGCGGCCGCAGCAGATAGCGGTCGCCGGCGATCTTCTCGAACATGATGTCGATCATCGGATGGCTGATCGGGCCATTGTCGCCGTCGGGCAGCAGGTTCTGCTCCGAGACATAGGCCTCGTACGGGCCGCCCTGCGCGTTCTGGGCCAGCAGGTGATAGAACGGCTGGTCCTTCGACGGCCGGCGATCGGCCGGGATCGATTGGTACCATTCCTCGGAATTGTTGAAGGTCGGATCGACATCGTAGATCACGCCGCGGAACGGATAGAGCCGGTGGCGCACGATCTGGCCCACCGAGAACTTGGCTTGCCGATAGATCAACTGGCCGCTGCAACCCATGAGGCCCTCGCCGGCACGCCGTTGTCACACGCTCGAAACCTTAGGGTGATTCCGCCTCCGCGCTCAAGCGCCAACGCGCCGAGTCCCGCAAGAAATCAGCGTTGGCCCTGATAGCGCCGCGCCAGGCGCAGCAGCTCGAGATCGCAGGTCTGCTTGGCGATCTCCTCGAGATCCTCGAAATAGGTCCTGAGGCCCGCGGGACTCAGCCGGCCGATCAGCCAGCCGATGAATTGCTCCGGCGTTTTGACCCAGGTCGGCAGCGGATCGAGGCCGTGGCCGATCGGCAGCACCGCGCGCAGAATGCGCCAGCGCCGACGGCGCAACTGTTCGTCGACTGGATCGAGGTCGGGTTCGAGAACCCACCCCGGACGGCTTTGTACGCCACCGCTGCGTCCCACCATCGCGACTCAACCCCCGCCGTCGTCCGGCGCGTGGTTCGTGCCCGCGCCGCGTTAAGATTACCAAAAGATAATGTTAATATAGCCGTGGGAATTACTATTGCAAGCGCAAAGTCTGACCAGTCGAGACAAACTATTGGACTGTTACACCCAAATAGTTAACGCCGAGATGTCAAGTCGAGCGCGGATCGTTAACTTTTCGTCGGCCGGGTTGCCGTTCGGCCGCACGCCGCGTCAACGGCGCCGACGTCGGGGGCCGGCCGCTGTCTCAAATTTCCGCCACGTCGCGGATGCCGGGCACGGTCTGGAGCGCGGCAGCGAGCCGTGGCGTCACCTTAAAGCCGCCGGGCAGCGCGATCTCGACTTCGCGGCTCTCGTCCAAGGGCACCACCACGCTCACCCGCCCGCGTCCGCCGCTCTCGGCGGCGACCGCGCGCCGGACGCCGGCAAGCGCCTCTTCCCGCTCGACCACCAGACGCAATCCGGCCGCGGCGCCGGCGGCGACCTTGTCGAGCGCCTCGATGCGCTGCGCCGTCAGGCGGAAGCCGTCGCCGTCGACGCGGAGGTCGACGGTGATCAGCAGCGGCGGGCCAGAATCGAGCAGTGGCCGGCTGTCACGCAGCACCTCGGAAAACGCCATGACCTCGAACGCGCCGCTCATGTCCGAGACCTGGAGGAAGGCGAAGCGATTGCCGCGCGCCGAGGTGCGCTCCTTGCTGCCGATGACGACGCCGGCGAGCCGGACACGGGTCTCGGCGCCGGCGGGCCGCCGTGCCAGGTCGGCGAAGCGCAACACGCCGAGGCGCGCCAGGCTCTTGCCATAGGGATTGAGCGGATGACTCGAGAGATAGAAGCCGATCGCCTCGAACTCCTTCTGCAGCCGCTCGGCCGGCGGCCAATCGGTGACCGCCGGCAGCGGCGGCATCGCCGTCGGCCCGGCGTCGCCACCGAAGAGATTCACCTGCTGGCTGACGCGCTCGTTCGCCGCCGCATTGGCATGGCGCAGCAGCAACTCGATCGCGGCGAAGGCCTGCGCCCGGTTGGGCGCGATAGTGTCAAAGGCGCCGGCCTTCACCAGGCTCTCGAACTGGCGCTTGTTGAAGCTCTTGGGCTCGATGCGGGCGGCGAAATCGAACAGATCCTTGAACGGCCCGCGCGCCGCCCGCTCGGCGACGAGCTGCTTCATCGCCAGCGATCCCACACCCTTGACCGCGGCGAGCGCGTAGCGGATCGCGCCGCCCTCGCCCGCACTCTCGACCGCGAAGCCGACGTCGGAGCGGTTGATGTCGGGCGGCAGCAGCTTGATACCGAGCCGGTCACATTCCTGACGGAAGACGTTGAGCTTGTCGGTGTTGCCGAGATCGAGCGTCATCGACGCGGCCATGAATTCGACCGGATAATTGGCCTTGAGATAGGCGGTCTGGTAGGCGACCAGCGCATAGGCGGCGGCGTGCGACTTGTTGAAGCCGTAGCCTGCGAACTTCGCCACCTGTTCGAAGATGTATTCGGCGAGGCCGTCGTCAACGCCGTGCACCTTGGCGCCATCGATGAACTGCTTGCGCTGCGCCTCCATCTCGGACTTGATCTTCTTGCCCATGGCGCGGCGCAGGAGATCCGCACGCCCCAGGGAATAGCCCGACAGCACCTTGGCGATCTCCATCACCTGTTCCTGGTAGATGATGATGCCTTGGGTTTCCTCGAGGATCGGCTCGAGATCAGGATGCAGGTATTCCGGCCGCTCGTCGCCGTGCTTCACCGCGATGTAGCGTGGAATGTTCTCCATCGGACCAGGGCGGTAGAGGGCGACCACGGCAACGATGTCCTCGAAGCGGTCGGGATCGAGCTTCTTCAGCATGTCGCGCATGCCGGCGCCTTCGAGTTGGAACACGCCGACGGTCTTGCCGTGCGCCAACAGCCGGTAAGTCTTGCTGTCGTCGAGCGGCAGGTTGCTCAAATCCAACACGACGCCGCGCGCCGCCAGGAGGTCGCGCGCCTTGGCCAGCACTGTCAGCGTCTTGAGGCCGAGGAAATCGAACTTCACCAGCCCGGCCGCCTCGACGTATTTCATGCTGAACTGCGTGACATGCATGGCCGAGCGCGGATCGCGGTAGAGCGGAACCAGTTCGTCCAGCGCCCGGTCTCCAATGACGACGCCCGCAGCGTGGGTCGAGGCGTGGCGATAGAGGCCTTCGAGCTGGAGCGCGATCTCGATGAGGCGCGCCACCTGCGGATCCTCGTCGCGCATCTGCTGCAGCATCGGCTCGCCGTCGATCGCCTGCTGCAAGGTCACCGGCGCCGCCGGATTGTTCGGCACCATCTTGCAGATGCGGTCGACCTGGCCATAGGGCATGCCGAGCACGCGGCCGACGTCGCGCAGCACCGCGCGCGCCTGCAGCTTGCCGAAGGTGATGATCTGCGCCACCCGGTCGGCGCCATAGCGCTCCTGCACGTGGCGGATGACCTCGTCGCGGCGGTCCTGGCAGAAATCGATGTCGAAATCGGGCATCGACACGCGCTCGGGATTGAGGAAGCGCTCGAACAAGAGACCGAGGCGCAGCGGATCGAGATCGGTGATGGTGAGCGACCAGGCGACCAGCGAGCCGGCGCCCGAACCGCGGCCGGGGCCGACCGGAATGCCCTGCGCCTTGGCCCACTGGATGAACTCGGCGACGATCAGGAAATAGCCGGCGAAGCCCATCGTGACGATGACGTCGATCTCGTATTCGAGCCGTTCGCGATAGGGCGCGGCGGCGGCGGCGCGTTCGGCCGGACTCATCTCGTCCCGGAAGACCTGCGCGGCCAAGCGCCGCTCGAGCCCGGCGGCGGCGGCTTCGCGCAACTCCGCCGCCTCATCGCGGCCCGACGCGCTCTTGAACGGCGGCAGGATAGGCTGGCGCGGCTCGGGCATGAAGGCGCAGCGCCGCGCGATCGCCAGCGTGTTGTCGCAGGCCTCGGGCACGTCGGCGAAGGCGATGCGCATCTCGTTCGCCGATTTGAAATAGTGCTCGGGCGTCAGGCGCCGGCGGCTGCCGTCGGCGAGCGTCGTGCCCTGAGCGATGCACAGCAGCACGTCATGCGCCTCGTAGTCGTCGCGCTCGGCGAAATGAACATCGTTGGTGGCAACGAGGGGCAGCTCGTGCGCCAGCGCCAGCTCGATCAGCGCGGCGTCGATACGCTCCTCGGCGGCGGTATTGTGACGCTGCAACTCGACATAGAGCCGGCCGGGAAACAGGCCCGCGAGCCGCGCCAGCATCGCCGCGGCGGCCGGCGCCTGGCCCTCGCCGAGCAAGCGCCCGACCGGACCCTTGGGCCCGCCGGCGAGGCAGATCAGGCCCTCGGTATGGCCGTCGAACGCGCCGACATCGAGCTGCGGCGCCTCGCCCGGCGGGCTCTCGAGATGCGATTTGCTGACCAATTTCAAGAGGTTGCGATAGCCGGCCGCGCTCTGCACCAGCAGCACCACCGAATCGGGCGACAGCGCCGGGCCGACGCGGGCGCCGGCGCGACCGTTGGCCTCACCCTCGACGCGGCGAATGCCGAACTCGCAGCCGACGATCGGCTGCACGCCGGCCTCGCTCGCCGCCATGGCGAATTCGAGCGCGCCAAACAGATTGCCGGAATCGGCGATCGCCACCGCCGGCATGGCATGGCGGCGACACAGCGCGATCAGATCCTTGATCTTGATGGCGCCCGACGACAGCGAATAGGCCGAATGGACTCGCAGGTGGACGAAATCGGCATGCGCCATGGCGTCAGCTTCGCATAACCGTCGCGCCGGTCAAAGCAGCGCCGCGCATTTGTCCCGATGATTCGCGGCGACGACATACATATTCATTCATGATTCACGCCTGCCTCGGCCTGAACGCGTGGATGGCCGCGCCAAGCGCGGCGACGACGTGACGTCACCTCCCGCCTCCCTCAATCTCCGGGTTCCTCGACTCGTGTTGTTGTCATGCCGGCCCCTCACCCTCCCGCCGACGCGGCGCCTCCCTCTCCCCGCTTGCGGGGAGCTTGCCGCCGGTGAACGTGCCACCTGGCATGTTCAGCCGAGCGTCCGCGGGGACGCTTGGCATGGCGGCAAGGGGTGAGGGGCCGCCGCCGACTCGAAAACTGGCTTTGTTTTGTCGATTTTAATTTTCTCGCCGCCATGGTCCGCGCTTTCGAGGCCCGCAATCGCGACGGCGATCGGCGGTGCCACAGCCTCGCCGCGCCGTAGCGCTTGCCGGCGCTTGAGTTGCATCTCGGCCCGCCGCAGCGCGCGGTCGAGCCCCGATTCGTGGCGCGACAGCGCCGCCAGATCGTTGAGCGCGTAGGCGCAGACCCTGCTGAGATCACGCGGCTCCCATTCCTGGCGGCAAGCGTCGGTGGCCCGCTTCAACAGCGCGGCCTCGACGCGGGCAGCGCGCCGCAGTCGCCAGGCGCATACGACGATGCGCTCGACCAGCTCCTCCTCGACGGCATCGCCGGGTCGATAGGTGGCGCGCAGTTCGGCATGGAAGGCGGCGAAATCGTCGCCCGCTTCGTCGAAGAGCACCACGTGCTCGGCCGTCAGGCCGTGGCGCAGCGCGTTCCGCGCTACCGCTGCCTTCCCCGCGGCCGTCCTGGGACCGGTGCTTTTGCCGGCGTTCCGCCGGTTGGCTGCGATTTGAGTTTGCGTTGTCATATCTCGCTCCCGTGTGTACGCGCATAGTACGGTAATAGCGTACGGCCGGCAAGGCTGCAACGGTTGATTTTTTCATTTGCCTATACATATAAGAGTACAGCTGGAGGCACAGGTGATAGATCCAAAAACCGTGGTGTCACCGAGGGCGCACTGGACATTGGTCAGCGTGCTGCGCCAGGAAGCTCAATGGTCCCTGGCCCTCGGGCGCTGGAGCGACGACGACGAAAGCCGGCCCTGCCTGGCGATGCGCTGGAACGGCGCGGACACGCCGGACGGGAAGGGTAATCCGGTGTCACATGGCGTGCCGACCTGGTTCATCGTTCCCGAGGACATTTACGAAACCCTCTTGTGCGAGGTGCCGGAAGACAAGCGACGGCTCGCATGCGACGTGCTTGGGCTCACCTATGAGAATTCGGCCGCATTTGCCGCCGAGGCCCATCGGCAATCGCTGGCCGTTGCGCGCAGCCAGCACGCCAAGGACGACCAGGAATTCATCGATTCGGTGTCCGACTGGAGCGGTGGTTGAAGCGGGGCGAAATCTGGACGATCGCGAGCGGCCCGAACTACGCTGGCAAGCCGCGACCGTCGGTGATCATTCAAAACGACCGTTTTGATTCGCTGGAGTCGATCACGATTTGCGGATTCACGACCGACCCGACGGACGCTCCCCTTTTCCGCATCCTGGTCGAGCCGAGCGGCGAAAACGGGCTACGGACCGTTGCGCGACTGATGGTGGACAAGATCGCCACCGTTCCAAAAACGAAAGTCGGCGTGCGGATCGGTATCCTGGCAGCCGAAGACATGGTTCGGTTGAACCGGGCGATTGTTCGCTTTCTCGATGTCAGCGGCGCGACGTTTTGAGCTCTACGCCCTCGCGCGACGCCGGCGCCGACCGCTTCTTCGACACGCCCACCAAATAGCCGATCGGCAGCAGCGTGACGCCGACGATGGCGCTGGCGAGATCGAGGTAATGGCCGGCGCTGTTCGGCCGGCCCCAACCCATTCCCGGCAGCCAGTGCAGCGCTTCGGCGCCATGGGTCAGCACGACCATGACCAAGCCGGCCGCACCGAGGAGTTGCACCAACGCACTCGCGCTCCGGCGACGCGTGAACCGTAACAGCGAAGCGCCGAACACCGCGGCCACCGTAATCGCAATGCCGAGAAGAATGCCGGCGTGCACGCTCATCCCCGTCTCTCTCCCTCGCCAACAGCCGAGACCACCATGTCCGCTGGGCCGCACTCGACCGGAAGCTCATCCGTGGACGCCATTCTACCGCGGGACAGACGCACCGAGCGACTGGACGAAACCATGCGCGGCATACGACCCTCGGCGGAAGCTCACAGGGGATGGAACCGCGATGCTCTACCTCATCGTCCAGGGCGACCGGCCGGACGCCGCGGCCGAAATCCGCCAGGCCAAGACCGACGCGCATTTGACCTATCTCGACCAGCACGAAGACATTCTCGTCCTGGGCGGCGCGCTGCTCACCGACGATTCCGGCAAGCGGGTCGGCAGCGTCGCGCTCATCAACGTGCCGAACCGTGCCGCCGCCGACGCCTTCGTCGCCAACGAGCCGTTCCGGCAGGCCGGGCTCTACCAAAGCATCCTGATTTCGCGCATGCGCAAGGGGCAGTGGAACCCAGCCGTCGCGCCCAAGACGCCGGAGGGGGATTAAAGCGTGATACGGTTAGGCCGAATCGCTGCCTACCGTCATTGCCGCGAAAGCGGCAATCCAGGGCAAGTGACCCCGCTTCTGCGGGACAGGCTTCGGCCGTTGCCCTGGGCACCCGCTTTCGCGGGTGCGACGACTGGGGTGGTTCGTCTTGATTGCATCATGCTCTAGCGGCTTGGGCGCGTCAGACGCGCGTGCCGAGCCTGCGGATTGCCGCGGCGGTCTCGAGCCAGGCGCGCGATTGGCCGAGATCGCCGGTCGCGATGTAGCTCGCCGCGCGCTGGTCGGCGATGATGCCGGCGCTGCGCCCGTATACCTCGATCGTCTCGCGCGCCAAGCGGTCGATCTCGGTTTCACGCTCCATGCCCGCCTCCTGCCCCCAAGCAGCCGTCAGGGCGCCGGACCAATGATGACCATCGACCGCTCGCCCTCGTCGAACGAGACCTCGTAGACCAGGCGTTGCCCCACCGTGAGCGTCTTCATGCCGGCGCGCTCGACCGTCGAGATATGGACGAAGATCGCCGTGCCGCCGTCTTCAGGCTTGATGAAGCCGTACCGCTTCTTGGTACTGAACGATGTCACGGTGCCGATCATGGGCCCCCTCAACGGAAAATACCGACGGCGACGAGCATAACCACCAGCGTCGCCACCATGACGCCGCGCGCCCCGCCTTGGAACCGCTCCGGCATCATCGCGCCGCCCGGATCGGCGCCGCCAGCATTGCGCGGCGACGGCGGCGGTCCCAGTCGCGCGCCCGGCGCTGTGCCGCCTGGATTTCCGTCGTCGTCAATTGCGAGCAGACGCTCGCGTAGCCATCCTGTGCGCGCTGGCGGTGGACGCCGTTGAGGCCGGTCATCGCCACGACGAACCACTGGCAGGCGCGGCCGTAATTCCTGGCGGTGTCGGGCCCGGCGGCATAGAGCTCGGCGAGCCGCGTTTGCGCCCGCGGCTGGCCGTGCTCGGCCGCGCGCAGCAGCCATTTCATGGCTTCGCTGCGATTGCTGGCGATGGCGTTGCCGTTGTCGTCCGTCGGATCGACCGCATTGCCGTGATCGTCGATCCGGTTGTCGTACATGACGCCGAGATTGTATTCGGCGTCGGGATCGCCCTTGGCGGCGGCCGCGAGCAGACGCTTCATCGGAGACTCCTGGCGATGTCGGATCGCAGCGGGCACCGTGCGGATTCGATCGGCGGCCCGAGAACCGGATAATAGAACAAATCGGGCGCCGACGCCCGCATTACAATGGATTCGGGAAAATATTTATCGCCCGTCGCACCGACGCGGCAGCGATAACCGGCTGTTTTACTTCTCGAATGCTTGGGCCTTGCCGTCCTCGAGCGCGACGATGCGGTCCATCCGCCGCGCGCGAAGCCATCGAGGAACCGGACCTCGCGGGCTAGGCGCGCCGCGGCGCCGCAGATCCGCCGCATTCGCCGCCCGGTCAGCCGAGAACGAGATAAACCGCCACCGCCGCCGCCGCCAGCGCCAAGCTCGCGGAGAACATCACCTCCACGCGCGTGTCGAACGCCGGGCGAGGCTCGGGATCGTCAATGCGCCGTGCGGTGCGGAAGAAGCGCGCGGCCGCGAACAAGATGAGGCTCACGCCGACGATGATAAGGGCGATGCCGTCATAGCGTCCGAGCGGCCCCGCCAGCCGGTCGACGTACAGGCGCTTCGCCGCGTCGGCGGATGCGGTACCGGCAAGGACGACCAAGAACAAATTGAATTTTTCGACCACGAAGCCGAAGGCAATCACCGCGATTCCGGTCCGAATCCAGGCCAGAAACGTTCGCTCGTTGGCGGCGTGATCGGAATATCTCGGAATCATGGCGGTTGGCCAAAAGGGGTGGGCGAATGTAGCGCACCGCCGCCGGATGCGAAAGGCGGCGGCGACCGTCCAGAGCGATTGAATTTGGATTTTTTGTACTGCAGCCCTGCTCACCTCATACCGGCGAAAGCCGGTATCCATCGGCGAAATGGGTCCCGGCTTTGCCGGGACAGAAGATTTTCATTCGCCGAATCCTCATATGCGATTGCCCCGGGCAACCGCCGGCGTTGGCCCGGCGCTAGACCGCGACCACTTTGCCGTCCTCGAGCGCGAGGATGCGATCCATGCGCCGCGCCAGCTCGAGATTGTGCGTGGCGATCAGCGCGGCGAGGCCGGTGCGCCGCACCAGGTTCAGCAGCACGCCGACGACCTCGCCGGCGGTGTCGTGGTCGAGATTGCCGGTCGGCTCGTCGCCCAGCAGCAGCAACGGCTGGTTGGCGAGCGCGCGGACGATGGCGACGCGCTGCTGCTCGCCGCCCGAGAGCCGCGCCGGCCGGTGATCGGCGCGCGCGGTCAGGCCCACCTGGTTCAGCAGGTCCATCGCCCGCGCCCGCGCCGACGCTTTGCTCACGCCGGCGATCATCTGCGGCAGCATGACGTTTTCCGCCGCGGAGAATTCGGGCAGCAGCTGGTGGAACTGATAGACGAAGCCGATGGTCGCGCGGCGGATCGCGGTGCGCTCCTCGTCGTTCATTCGGCCGCAGTCGCGACCGCCGAGCAGCACCGCGCCGCCGTCCGGCTTTTCCAGCAGTCCCGCGAGGTGCAGCAGCGTCGACTTGCCGGCGCCCGAGGGCCCGACCAGCGCCGCGGTCTCGCCCGCCTTGACCGTGAAGCTCACGCCGCGCAGCACCGGCAGCTTGTTGCCGGCCTGGAGGAAGGTGCGCTCGACGTCGCGGAGCGTCAGCGCGAATTCATTCATAGCGCAGCGCCTCGACCGGATCGAGACGCGCCGCCCGCCAGGACGGATAGATGGTGGCGAGGAACGAGAGCGCCAGCGCCATGCCGACCACCGAGCCGACCTCGTAGGGATCGATGCGCGCCGGAAGCTGGGTCAGGAAATAGATCTCGGGCGCGAACAAATTGGTGCCGATGATGCCCTGGATGAACTCGCGGATGGCCTCGATATGGGCGGCGAACTCGACGCCCAAAACGAAGCCGAGCGCCGTGCCGACGACGCCGATCGAGGCGCCCGCCAACATGAAGATGCGCAGGATCATGCCGCGCGTCGCGCCCATCGTCCTGAGGATGGCGATGTCGCGGCCCTTGTCCTTCACCAGCATGATCATGCTCGAGATGACGTTGAAGGCGGCGACGACGATGATCAGCGTCAGGATCAGAAACATGACGTTGCGCTCGATCTCGACCGCGTTGAAGAACGACAGGTTGCTCTGCTGCCAATCGAAAATGCGCATGCGGTTGCCGAGCGCCGCCGAGACCGCCTGGTCGTAGGCGCGCACGTCATCGGGCTTGGCGACGAAGACCGAGATGTCCGAGACCGCGTTCGGCAGCTGGAAGAAGATTTGCGCCGCCGGCATCGGCATGAAGATGACGCCGCTGTCGAATTCGTACATGCCGACGTTGAAGGTGCCGGCGATGCGATAGGCCTTGATTCGCGGCATGGTGCCAAACGCCGTCGGCGTGCCCTGCGGCGAGATCAGCGTCACCGTATCGCCGGGCTTGACGCCGAGCTTGAAGGCGAGCCGCTGACCGATGACGATGCCGCCGTCTTTGAAGCCGACGAGCGCGCCGGACGACAGGCTCTTGGCGATCTCGCTCTGCGCCGCGAGCGTCTCCGCGCTGACGCCGCGCACCAGCACGCCGGAGGACTGGTCGCGCGAGGTCGCCATCACCTGGCCCTCGATTTCGGGATAGGCGGCGGTGACGCCGGGCACCGCCTTGATCTTGGCGGCGATCTGGTCGAAGTCGTTGAGCGGCGCGCCGGGCGCGGCATAGACCGTGATATGGCCGTTGAAGCCGAGGATGCGGCCCAAGAGATCGGCGCGGAAGCCGTTCATCACCGCCATGACGATGATCAGCGTCGCCACGCCCAGCATGATGCCCAGGAGCGAGAACACCGCGATCACCGAGACGAAGCCTTCCTGCCGCCGCGCGCGCAGGTAGCGGAAGGCGACCATCCGCTCGAACGGATTCATGCCGACCCGTCCCATCCATTCGCCCCCCACCCATTCCCTCCCCCTTGAGGGGGGAGGACTAGGAAGGGGGTGGGCCACGCGCGCACTGACGCGGACAACGGCGTCGAAATGTTCGCCCGACGCGCCGGATCGAGATCGTGCGGCCGTCGAGACGGCCGCTTCGCCGCCTCCTCAGGCTGAGGAAATGTTCTTAATGCCATAAAGAAATGTCCTCGTGCTGAGCTTGTCGAAGCACGCACGGCCTATTTGCAGCGAGGATCATCGGTTGCCCGCCAGCCGGGCCACCGCCGCGTCGGGCGACAGCTCCTGCTTGGCGCCGGTCTTGCGCTCCTTGAGCTCGACCACGCCCTGCTTGAGGCCGCGCGGCCCGACCACCACCTGCCACGGCAGGCCGATCAGGTCCATGGCGGCGAACTTGGCGCCGGGCGATTCCTCGCGCTCGTCGTAGAGCGTGTCGGTGCCCGCCTGGGTCAGGCGCAGATAGAGCTTCTCGCCCGCCTCGCCGCAGTCCTTGTCGCCCGGCCGCAGATTGACGAGGCCGACGCGGAACGGCGCCACGCTTTCGGGCCAGATGATGCCGGCTTCGTCGTGGCTCGCCTCGATGATCGCGCCCACCAGCCGCGACACGCCGATGCCGTAGGAACCCATCTCGACCGCGACGCTGTCGCCCTTGGGTCCGGCGACCGTCGCCTTCATCGGCGCCGAATACTTGGTGCCGAAATAGAACAACTGGCCGACCTCGATGCCGCGGGCTTCGCGCCGCCGCGCCTCGGGCACGCACGCGAAGGCGGCCGGATCGTGTTTCTCGCCGGTGGCGGCGTACCATTTCAGCAGCTCGTCCTGCACCGTCGGGCTCGCCGGGTCGATTTTGTCCTCGTCGAGGGTCTCGATGTCGCTGTCGAAATAGAGCTGGCTCTCGCCGGTGTCCGCCTGGACGTGGAACTCGTGCGACAGGTCGCCGCCGATCGGACCGGTGGCGGCGCGCACCGGGATCGGCGCCAGGCCCATGCGCCTGAAGGTCTTCATATAGGCCTTGAACATGCGGAAATACGAGACCAGCGACGCCGCCTTGTCGATGTCGAAGGAATAGTTGTCCTTCATCAGGAATTCGCGCCCGCGCATGACGCCGAAGCGCGGCCGCACCTCGTCGCGGAACTTCCATTGGATGTGATAGAGATTCTTGGGCAGGTCGCGATAGCTCTTCACCGCGTGGCGGAAGATCTCGGTGATCAATTCCTCGTTGGTGGGGCCGTAGAGCATCTCGCGCTTGTGCCGATCCTTGATGCGCAGCATCTCCTCGCCGTAATCCTCGTAACGGCCGCTCTCGCGCCAGAGTTCCGCCGGCTGCAGCGTCGGCATCAGCATCTCCTGTGCGCCGGCCGCATCCTGCTCCTCGCGCACGATCTGCTCGACCTTCTGCAGCACGCGGAAGCCCAGCGGCAGCCAGGTATAGATGCCGGCGCTCGCCTGGCGGATCATGCCGGCGCGCAGCATCAGGCGGTGCGAGGCGATCTGCGCCTCGCTCGGCGTCTCCTTGAGGAGCGGCAGGAAATACTGGGACAGGCGCATCGCGACTGGGGGCCTTTCTGGGAGCCGGGAACGGCGCCGCACTCTAGCGTGTTATTCGCGCAAGTCGAATCCCCTCGACGCCGGCCCCTCACCCTTCGCTCTCCCTCAAATTGGGGGAGAGGGTTGCTTTGAGTTGGCGAGGCGGGAGCTCTTGTCGTCGGCAGCCACGACGAGCGAAGGGCGAGCCTTACTCAAAGCTGGGTGAGGGGTGCGTTGTCGCGGCAACCGTAAACCGTCTGGCCGAAGCCCGCGCGATAGGCCAAGATGACGGCATTGCCGTCATGCCCGGACTTGTTCCGGGCATCCACGTCTTGAAAGTCGCGGATGGCCGGGTCAAGCCCGGCCATGACAAGAGGCGCGAACACGGCGACGGGGGAAGCCATGCTCGAAACCTATTTCCAGCTCAAGCAACACGGCAGCGACGTGCGCACCGAGGCGGTGGCGGGACTCACCACCTTCCTCACCATGGCCTACATCGTCTTCGTCAATCCGCTGATCCTGGGCGACGCCGGCATGGACAAGGGCGCGGTGTTCGTCGCCACCTGTGTCGCCTCTGCAATCGGCACGCTGGTGATGGGGCTCTATGCCAACTATCCGCTGGCGCTCGCGCCGGGCATGGGCCTCAACGCCTATTTCACCTACGGCGTGGTCAAGGGCCTGCACTATCCGTGGCAGGTCGCGCTCGGCGCGGTGTTCATCTCCGGCGTGCTGTTCATGCTGCTGAGCGTGACGCGGGTGCGGGAATGGATCGTCGACGCCATTCCGCAATCGCAGAAGATGGCGATCTCGGCCGGCGTCGGCTTGTTCCTCGGCATCATCGCGCTCAAGAACGCGGGCATCGTCGTCGCCTCGCCCGACACCTACGTGACGCTCGGCAACCTCAAGGCGCCGCCGACACTGCTGGCGATCGCCGGATTCCTGCTCATGGTCGCGCTCGACGCGCGCAAGGTGCCGGGCGCGATCATCATCGCCATCCTCGCCACCACCGTCGCCGGCATCGTCGCCGGCGTTTCGCCGTTCCTCGGCGTCGCGTCGCTGCCGCCGTCGGTGGCGCCGACCTTCCTCCAGCTCGACATCCGCGGCGCGCTCGACGCCGGCGTGCTGGTGATCGTCTTTGCCTTCTTCTTCGTCGACCTGTTCGACAACACCGGCACGCTCGTCGGCGTCGCGCATCGCGCCGGCCTGATCCGCAAGGACGGGCACATCCCGCGCCTGTTGCGCGTCTTCGTCGCGGATTCGACGGCGACACTGGTCGGATCGCTGCTCGGCACCTCGACCGTCACCAGCTACATCGAGAGCGCGGCCGGCGTGCGCGCCGGCGGCCGCACCGGGCTTGTCGGTGTGGTAGTAGCCGCATTGTTCCTGCTGACGCTGTTCTTCGCGCCCCTCGCGGAAACCGTACCTGCTTACGCCACCGCGCCGGCGCTGCTTTACGTCGCCTGCCTGATGGCGCGCGGCCTCGCCGAGATCGATTGGGAGGACGTCACCGAATACGCGCCGGCAGTGGTGACGGCGATCGCCATGCCGCTCACCTTCTCGATCGCCAACGGCATCGCCTTCGGATTCATTCTCTACGCCGCGATCAAGCTGCTGGCCGGCCGCACGCGTGAGGCGAGCCCGGCGGTGATCGTGCTCGGCCTCCTGTTCCTCATCCGCTTCGTCGAGCTGTAGCGAAACTCACGCATCGCGCTTCGCCCCTCACCCTTTCCTGTTCCCCAACTTGGGAGGGTTGCATTGAGCTGGCGAGCCTGAGTTCGTCGAGGGGTGAGCCTTACGCAAAGCTGGGTGAGAGGCATCATCGATGGCGCTCGCGATTAGACCGGTTCCAGAAAATTTCATTTGCGATGGCGCGCGGAATCCGTAAACATCCTTCCGCCAACAGCGGCGCACGCGAGAATGCGTCCGGGCCCAAGTTTAGGGAGGAAGTGTCGTCGCGAGACGGTGGGGGCGACCCCTAAACCGACAAGCCGCCGCAAACAAGGCGGCCTCGTCTCCTGGCAAGACCGCTTCGGTCTTGCCTAATTTTTTGGCGGAACGGCAAAACTAAAAATTATTTCACCCGGCGCGTGGCATGCCACGCAGGCTCGAGGCGCAACACGCGGTTGTAGACCGGACAGGTCCGCACGTGCGCGCCCGGCAGGTATCCGAGGCTCATCAGGAACTCGCCGACGATCTCACCGCCGCTGAAGCGGAAATTCTCCTTGAACAGCTTGACCCACGCGCTCTTGGACCGCGGATGGTGCGCGTCGAGCCAGTGCGCGAACGAGCCGTGACTGGCGCGGATCGCCCGGAGCCGCCGTGCGTTCTCGATCACCGCCTCGATCTTGAGCCGGTTGCGGATGATGCCGGCGTCGTTCAGCAGGCGACGGATGTCGCGCGTACCGAAGCGGGCCACTTTGTCGATGTCGTAATTCGCAAACGCGCGGGCAAAGGCCGCACGCTTCTTCAGCACGGTGAGCCACGACAGGCCCGCTTGGTTGATCTCGAGCGCCAGGCGTTCGAACAGTACGGCGTCGTCGCGCGACGGAAAGCCGTATTCGCCGTCATGATAGGGTCCGTGAAATTCGTGGCCCGGGGCCGCGCGGCAGTACTTGGCGCTCATCCGTAGGTCTGCGTCCTGATCCGCGCCAGCTCCCAGATCAGCGCCGAGTGGATCACGTACCACAGCACAGCGGCGACGAGGGTGGTGGCGATCGCCTTCTTCCACAGATTGGGCCGCGCCGGTGCGCCGGGATCGTGGCCCGGCTCGCGTTCTTCCACCGGCTTCACGCCCCACGGCAGCACGGCGAAGAGCGTGATCCACCAGACGATGACGTAGAGCGCTGCGTCGAGGAACCAATTCATGGCGAGAGCTTAGCGCGGAATCCGATCACATCGAAGATTTCCGCCTCGCCCTTCCCTCTCCCCAAATGGGGGAGAGTGTTGCGGGGGGTTGGCGAGCCTTGAGCCTGTCGAAGGGCGAGCCTTACCCAAAGCTGGGTGAGGGGTGTTTCTTGCGCCGAGAGCTACACCTCTTCCAGCTCGATCAGCGTGCCGAAGAAATCCTTGGGATGGAGGAACAGCACCGGCTTGCCGTGCGCGCCGATCGACGGCTCGCCGTCGCCCAGCACGCGCATGCCCTCGCCTTCGAGCTTGTCGCGCGCGGCTAGGATGTCCTCGACCTCGTAGCACAAATGATGCATGCCGCCGGCGGGATTGCGCGCGAGGAAGGCGCGGACGGGCGATTTCTCGCCCAGGGGCTCCACCAGCTCGATCTTGGCGTTGGGCAGGGTCACAAACACGGTGGTGACGCCGTGCGCCGGTAGCTTCACCGGCTCCGACACGTGTGCGCCGAGCAGCTCGCGGTAGAGCTTGGCCGCCGCACCGACATCGGGCACGGCGATGGCGACGTGGTTCAAGCGTCCGATCATGCCGCAGTTGTAGCGCGTCGCCGTCCGGCATTGAAGCGCTGGTTGTCGCCGGTGGCCCTGCCAACATTGTCATTGCGAGGAGCGCAGCGACGAAGCAATCCATGCTGGACGACGCTGGGTTGCTTCCGCCTGGCTTTGCTCGGCGTCGCAATGACGGCTTTCCGCTGGCGTCAAATCCGCACCAGATGGACCTGCGTCACCGGCTTCTTGCCGTGCCAGTCGCGCAGCGAGCGGCGGATGGCGAGCCGCGCCGCCTCACGCACCTTGTCGTCGTCGCGGCGCTCGCGCGGTCCGAGCTCGTCGAGCGCCTGGGCCACGCGCGCGGCCAGCGCCTCGCCCGAATCCTCGCTCGGCACGCCTTCGACCGTCACCTGCGGCGGCGCCAGCAGCCTGCCGGCGCGATCCATCACCAGCGTCGCCAGCGCCGCGCCGTTGAACACCATGCGCTGGCGGTTTTTGAGGGTTTCACCTTTCGCGTCCAACAATGTATTGGCGTCCGCCGCGAGACGCCCCGTCGGCACCTCGCCGATGACCGAGGCCGGGCCGGGCGCGAGCTTCACCACCTCGCCGTTCCGCGTCACGATCGTCTGGCTCACCTGGCATTGCTCGGCGAGCCGCGCCTGCGCCATCAAGTGTCGCGCCTCGCCGTGCACCGGCACGGCGATCTTGGGCCGCACGGTCTGGTACATGCGGATGAGCTCGTCCTGCGCCGGATGGCCCGAGACGTGCACCGGCGCGTCGTGCTCGGTGACGATCTCGACGCCGAGGCTCGCCAGCGCATTGTGCAGTCGGCCGATGGCGCGCTCGTTGCCGGGAATGATGCGCGACGAGAAGATGGCGCAATCGCCGTCCTCGAGCACGATCTCGGGATGCTCGTCGGCGGCGATGCGCACCAGCGCCGAGCGCGGCTCGCCCTGGCTGCCGGTGCAGATTAGCAGGGCCTTCTCGCGCGGCAGATACGACGCTTCCTCCTCGGTCAGGAACGGCGGCACGCCCTGGAGATAGCCGGTCTCGCGCGCCGCGTGCTCGATGCGCCAGAGCGAGCGGCCGACCAGCGCGGCGTGGCGGTCGTGCGCCTGCGCCGCCGCGGCAATCGACGCGAGCCGCGCCACGTTCGAGGCGAAGCAGGCGACCGCGACGCGATTCTTCTTCTGCCCGATGAGGTCGATCAGCGTCTTGCGCACGTCGGCTTCCGACCCTGACTCGCCCGGCCGCAATGCGTTGGTCGAATCGCAGATCATGGCGAGCACGCCTTCGTCGCCGAGGCGCCGCAGCGCCGCCATGTCCGAAAGATCGCCGACCAGCGGATCGGGGTCGAACTTCCAATCGCCGGTATGGAGCACGGTGCCCAGCGGCGTGCGCAGCACCACGGCGTTGGGCTCGGGGATCGAATGGGTCAACGTGATCAGCTCGAGCTCGAACGGCCCGACCGCGAACTTGCCCGAAAGCGGAACTTCGGTGATCGGCACCTGATGCTCGAGCCCGGCCTCGATCAGCTTGAGGCGCAGCACCGCGGCGGTGAAGGGCGTGGCATAGACCGGACATTTGAGCCGCGGCCACAGGTACTGGATCGCGCCGATATGGTCCTCGTGCGCGTGGGTGACGACGAGACCGTCGAGCGCGTCGGCATGCGCTTCGATGAACGCCGGATCGGGCATGATCACGTCGACACCCGGCAGCGTGTCATCGGCGAACGAGATACCGCAATCGATCATCAGCCAGCGGCCGCGGTAGCCGTAGAGCGACAGGTTCATGCCGATCTCGCCGACCCCGCCCAGCGCCAGGAAGGCGAGTTCGTCGGGCCGGTTGGGTGCAGGCCCGGCGCCGTTCATGCCAGATAATCCTGTCGCCGAATAGCAGTTTCCGGCGCTTGGATGAGCATAGTGCGTCCTTCGACTGCGCACCCTCCAGGTGCGCGCTCAGGATGAGGCAATTTTCTTAATGCCATAAAGAAATGTCCTCATGCTGAGGAGCGATCCGAAGGATCGCGTCTCGAAGCACGCAACCCGAAAGTGCCATTCTCACTTTGATGCCTTGCGCGCTCGCGCGTTCGGTTTTGCCGCCGCCGCATTACGCTCGGCGATCAGGCGCAGGCCCCACAGCGTCAAATGCTGATCGACGCGCTCGATCGCCGGTGTCGCGCCCTCGAACAGCGGCGCCAGCCCGCCGGTCGCCACCGTGCCCATCGGCTTGCCGAATTCCGCGCGGATGCGCGCTACCAGGCCCTCGATCAGCGCGACATAGCCCCAATAGATTCCGGACTGCATGCAGGCGATGGTGCTGGTGCCGATCACCTTCTCGCTGCGCCGGATCGGCACCATCGGCAGCTTGGCCGCCGCCTGGTGCAGCGCCTGAAGCGAGAGGTTGATGCCCGGCGCGATCACGCCGCCGCGGTAGTTTCCGTCGCCGTCCACCACGTCGAATGTCGTGGCGGTACCGAAATCGACCACGATCAGCGGACCCTTGTAGCGATCGTGCGCCGCCACGGTGTTGACCAGGCGGTCGGCGCCGACCTCTTCCGCCCGATCGACCAGCGCCTTGGCGCCGAGCGCGACGCCCGGCTCGCCGACCACCAGCGGCTCGGTCTGGCAATAGTGCCGGCACAGGAGGCGCAGGTTGAAATTCGCCTCGGGCACGACGCTGGCGATGATGGCGCGGTCGAGCCGCGCGCGCGACAGCGCCTCCAGCGCGAGCAGGTGGTCGAGCCAGACGACGTATTCGTCGGACGTGCGGTGCGGATTGGTCGCGATGCGCCAGGTGCCCTTGAGCCGGGTGCCGTCCCATACGGCGAACACCGTGTTGGTGTTGTTGGCGTTGATGGCGAGCAGCATGCAAACTCCCCTTCTCCGTCACCCCCGCGAAAGCGGGGGTCCAGGGCTACGGCACAGCGCTCGCCCCTGGATTCCCGCTGGCGCGGGAATGCCGCTAAGAGAAACACGTTTTTCGACGCCAGACACCTAGCGACCCTCGGCAACCGCCGGAAACACGTCGCCGGCGGCGATGCGGCGCCGGCCCGCCGGTCCGTCGAGCAGCAGCATGCCGTCGTCGTCGAGCCCGGCGAAGCGCCCCGTCAGCGTCTCGCCCGGCAGGCGCGCGCGCAGATCCTGGCCGATACCGGCGGCACGCTCGAGCCAGGCCTGACGCAGCGCCGCGAAGCCCTCGTCGCGCCACCGCTCATACCAAAGCAGCAGCGCCGGCGCGAGCGCGGCGAGAAACGCCTCCGGCGTCACGGTTTCCGCCGTCGCCGCTTGCAGCGACGTCGCGGGAAATTCCGTGTAAGCCGGATGCGCGACCAGGTTCACGCCGACGCCGAGCACCACGAACCGCACCTTTCCCGCCGGATCGCCCTCGCTTTCGAGCAGAATTCCCGCGGTCTTGCGTCCGCCCAGGAGCACGTCGTTGGGCCATTTGAACGCGAGCACCGCCTGGGGCGCGAAGCGCCGGATCGCCTCGCCGATGGCGAGCGAAGCGGCAAAGCCGAGCTGCGCCGCGCGCGCAGCAGGGGCATCGGGCCTGAGCACCAGCGAGGCATAGAGATTGCCGGGCACCGACACCCAGCGCCGCCCCTGGCGGCCGTGGCCGGCGGTCTGCGTCCGCGCCGTGACCAGCGTGCCCTCGGGCGCGCCTTCGCGCGCGCGGCGCTTGGCCTCGTCGCTGGTACTGGCAAGCGTGTCGAACGCAGCGAGCCGGAAGAACGGCGGCAGCGCGTCGCTCATCCCGGGAAGAGCGTGGCGGCGACGGCGTCGGCGCCGTTGAGCAGCGGTCCGGGCCAGGCGATGAAGAACAGGATCGCCACGGCGCAGACCAGCAGCACCGCCGCGACCTCGCCGCCGAACGGCCGGTCGAAGGCGCCCTGCGCTTCGTCGAAATACATCAGCTTGACGATGCGCAGGTAGTAATAGGCGCCCACCACGCTGGTCAGCACGCCGATCACCGCCAACACCGGCAGGCCGGCGTCGATCGCCGCCATGAAGACATAGAGCTTGCCGAAGAAGCCCGCCAGCGGCGGTATGCCCGCGAGCGAGAACATGAAGATGGCGAGCGCCAGCGCCAGCGCCGGATGCGTCCGCGACAGGCCGGCGAGGTCGTCGATGCCTTCGACCATCTTGCCGTTGCGCCGCATGCACAGGATCCCCGCGAAGGTGCCGACGTTCATGAACAGGTAGATCGCGATATAGACCAGCACGCCGCGCACGCCGGCTGCCGTGCCGGCGGCGAGGCCGATCAGCGCATAGCCGACGTGGCCGATCGAGGAATAGGCCATCAGCCGCTTGATGTTGCGCTGGGCGATGGCGGCGAAGGCGCCCCAGGCCATCGAGGCGACCGAGATCGCCCAGATGATCTGCTGCCAGTCGCCGAACAGGCCGCCGAACGGCTGGAGCATGACGCGCAGAAACAGGGTCAAGGCCGCGATCTTGGGCGCGATCGAGAAGAACGCCGTTACCGGCGTCGGCGCGCCCTCGTAGACGTCGGGCGTCCACATGTGGAACGGCACCGCCGAGACCTTGAAGGCCAGGCCCACCGAGATGAAGACGATGCCGGTGATGAGGCCGACGCCGGCGGCGCCGCCGCCGGCGAAGAGCTTGGCCAGGCCGTCGAAGCTGGTGGTGCCGGCGAAACCGTAGACCATCGACGCGCCGAACAGCAGCATGCCCGACGCGACCGCGCCGAGGACGAAGTATTTGAGCCCGGCTTCGGTCGAGCGCACGTCGTCGCGCGCGAAGGCCGCCAGCACGTAGAGCGCGAGGCTCTGCAGCTCGAGCCCGAGATAGAGCGCGATCAGGTCGTTGGCCGCGATCATCATCATCATGCCGGCGGTGGCGATCAGCACCAGCACCGGGAACTCGAAGCGGGCGATGCCCTCGCGCTCGTTGAAGCGCATGGCGATCAGCAGCGAGAGGAGGGAGCCGATGATCACCAGCGTCTGGGTGAAGACACCGAGCCCGTCGGTGACGAACATGCCGAAGAGGCTCACCTGCCGCGTCACGCCGGCCGTCCACGCCGGATAGAGCAGGATGGCCGCCGTCGCCGCGAGCGCCAGGACGGCAAGCCAGGTCACGGCGCGGATGGCGCGCGCGCCGGCATAGGCGCCGACGATCAGCAGCACCATGCCGCTCGCGCCCAGGAACATCTCGGGCAGGACGGGAAGGAAATCGGGCGCGGCCGTCATCGCATCACCGCTGCGCCAGCGCCGTCGCGGCGGCGCGTTGCGACACCTGGACGCGCTCGATCAAATTGGCGATCGACGGCTGTATCGGCTTCAGGAACGAGGCCGGATAGACCCCCATCCATAGCACCACCGCGATCATCGGCGCGAACACCAGAACCTCGCGCGGCGTGAGGTCGATCATCGCCCGCACGTCGGCATGCGTGATTTTCTCGAAGATGATGCGGCGGTAGAGCCATAGCATGTAGGCCGCGCTCAGGATCATGCCGGTGGTGGCGAAGAACGCGACCCAGGTGTTGACCTGGAATGCGCCGATCATCGATAGGAACTCGCCGACGAAGCCGCTGGTGCCGGGCAGCCCGACCGAGGCCAGCATGAACACCATGAAGGCGGTGGCGTATTTTGGCATGTTCTCGGCGAGGCCGCCGTAGCGCGCGATCTCGCGGGTGTGCAGCCGGTCGTAGACCACGCCGACGCAGAGGAAGAGCGCGGCCGAGACCACGCCGTGGCTCAGCATCTGGATCATTGCGCCCTGCAGCCCCTCGGGCGTCACGGTGAAGATGCCGATCGTCACGAAGCCCATATGCGCCACCGACGAATAGGCGATCAGCTTCTTCATGTCGTCCTGCGCCAGCGCCACCAGCGAGGTGTAGATGATGGCGACGACCGAGAGGGTGTAGACGAAGGGCGTGAAGTAGGCCGACGCCTCGGGGAACATCGGCAGCGAGAAGCGGATGAAGCCGTAGCCGCCGAGCTTCAGCAGCACGCCGGCCAGGATCACCGAGCCCGCCGTCGGCGCCTCGACATGCGCGTCGGGCAGCCAAGTGTGCACCGGCCACATCGGCACCTTGACCGCGAACGAGGCGAAGAACGCGAGCCACAGCCAGGTCTGGAGATGCGGCGGAAAGTTGAACGCCAGCGCTTCGGGGATGTCGGCGGTACCGGTGACGAAGTAGATGGCGAGGATCGCCAATAGCGAGAGTACCGAGCCCAGGAGCGTGAAGAGGAAGAACTTGAACGCGGCATAGACCCGGCGCGACCCGCCCCACACGCCGATGATGAGGAACATCGGCACCAGCACGCCCTCGAAGAAGACATAGAACAGGATGAAGTCGAGCGCGCAGAATATGCCCACCATCATCGTTTCGAGCACGAGGAAGGCGATCATGTATTCCTTCACACGGCGCTCGATCGCGGTCCAGCTCGCGACGACGCAGATCGGCGTCAGGAAGGTCGAGAGCAGAACGAAGAACAGCGAGATCCCGTCGACCCCCATGTGGTAGCCGATGTTGAAGTCGGGCAGCCAGTCGGCCTGCTCGACGAGCTGGAAATCCGACCGGGTCGGATCGAAATTCGCCCACACCGCGAGCGACACGGCGAAGACGACGAGCGACGTCCACAGCGCGATCCAGCGCGCGTTGCGCGCCACATCCTTCTCGTCGCCGCGCAGCAGCAGGATGGCCGCGACGCCGGCCAGCGGCAGGAAGGTGGTGAGCGACAGAAGGGGCCAGTGCGTCATCGCCGTCACCCCGCCTGCCGCAGCACGTACCACGACACCAGCACCACCGCGCCGACGAACATGGCGAAGACGTAGTGATAGAGGTACCCGGTCTGGAACCGGCTCAGCACCGCCGCCATGCCGCGCGTCACCTTGGCGAAGCCGTCGGGACCGAGGCCGTCGATCACCGCGCCGTCGCCGTCCTTCCACAGCCGGATGCCGAGCCACATCGCCGGGCGGACGATGATCGCGTCATAGAGCTCGTCGAAGTACCACTTGTTGAGAAACAGCAGATAGACCGGCCGGAGCCAGCGTGCCGTCAACGCCGGGATTCCGGTCTCGACGACATAGGCGATCCAGGCGACGAAGATGCCGCCCAACCCCATCGCCAGCGGCAGCTTGGCGGCCCAGAACGGCACCGTCTCGGCGCCGGCGAGATTGTCGTGCCCCGGCAGCACCAGGATCGAATCGCCCCAGAACGCGTCGCGGCCCTCGCCGACGAACCAGTGATAGCCCGCCATGCCGGCGAAGAGCGCGCCCGCCGCAAGCACCAGCAGCGGCAGGATCATCACCGGCGGTGATTCATGGACGTGCGCCATCACCTCCTTGCTCGCGCGCGGCTTGCCGTGGAAGGTGAGGAAGATCAGTCGCCACGAGTAGAAGGCGGTGAGGAAGGCGGCGAAGACGCCGAGCCAATAGGCGTAATGGCCGACGCCGGTGCCAGACGCCCACGCCGCCTCGATGATCACGTCCTTGGAATAGTAGCCGGCGAACGGCCAGATGCCGGCGAGTGCCAGGCTGCCGACCCACATCAGCAGATACGTCGCTGGAATCAGAGTGCGCAGGCCACCCATCTTGCGCATGTCCTGCTCGCCCGACATGGCGTGGATCACCGAGCCGGCGGCAAGGAACAACAGCGCCTTGAAAAAGGCGTGGGTCACTAGGTGGAAAATCGCTGCGCCGTAGGCCGAGACGCCGGCGGCAAAGAACATGTAGCCGAGCTGGCTGCAGGTCGAATAGGCGATGACGCGCTTGATGTCGTTCTGCGCCATGCCGATCGTGGCTGCGAACATCGCGGTCGAGCCGCCGATCACCACCACCACGGCGAGGGCGGTCGGCGAATACTCGAACAGCGGCGACAGCCGCGCCAGCATGAACACGCCGGCGGTCACCATGGTCGCGGCATGGATCAGGGCCGAGACCGGCGTCGGGCCCTCCATCGCGTCGGGCAGCCAGGTGTGCAGGCCGAGCTGCGCCGACTTGCCCATCGCGCCGATGAACAGGAGGATACAGGTGACGGTGATGGCGTCGACCTGATGGCCGAGGAACGGGATGGTGTTGTGCGCAACGTCGGGCGCGGCGGCGAACACGGTGTCGAACTGGAGCGAGCCGAAGATCAGGTAGACCGCGAAGATGCCGAGCGCGAAGCCGAAATCGCCGATGCGGTTGACGATGAAAGCTTTGATCGCCGCGGCGTTGGCGCTCGGCCGGTCGTACCAGAAGCCGATCAGCAGATACGACATCAGGCCGACGCCTTCCCAGCCGAAGAACAGCTGCACGAAGTTGTCCGCAGTCACCAGCATCAGCATGAAGAAGGTGAACAGCGACAGGTACGACATGAAGCGCGGCACCGACTTGTCGTGGGCCATGTAGCCGACGGAATAGATGTGCACCATGGCCGATACCAAGGTGACCGCCGCCACCATCACCGCCGACAGCGTGTCATAGCGCAGCGCCCATCGGACCCGGAGATCGCCGGCATCGATCCAGGTGAGCAGGTCGATGGTCCGCGCGTGGCCGACGATCGCGACGCTCCAGAACACGATGGCGCCGAGCACGGCCGCGGCGACGAGCGCGAGGCAGGTGACGAGCTGCGCGCCGCGATCGCCGATCCAGCGGCCGAAGAAGCCGGCGATGAAGGCCGCGATCAGCGGCAGGAAGACGGCGGCGACGTGCATCTCAACCCTTCATCTGATTGATATCTTCGACCGCGATGGTGCCGCGGTTGCGGAAATAGACGACCAGGATGGCGAGGCCGATCGCCGCCTCGGCCGCGGCCACCGTCAGCACGAACATGGCGAAGACCTGGCCGACCAGGTCGTGCAGGAACGCCGAGAACGCGACGAAATTGATGTTCACGGCCAAGAGCATCAGCTCGACCGACATCAGGATGATGATGACGTTCTTGCGGTTCAAAAAGATGCCGAAGATGCCGAGGGTGAAGAGGATGGATGCCACGGTCAGGTAGTGGGCGAGGCCGATCTCGAGCATCACGCCCCCTCTCCCGGCCGGACCTTGACGATCTCGAGCGTGTCCTCGCGCCGGCGCGCGACTTGGCGAGCGATGCGCTGGCGGCGGCTGTCGGGCCGCGTGCGATGGGTCAGTACGATGGCGCCGATCATCGCCACCAGCAGGACCGCACCGGCGGTCTGGAAGGCATAGACGTAATGGGTGTAGAGCAACGTGCCGAGCGCGGCGGTGTTGCTGAGCGTGCTGGGCGTCGGCGCGACCGCAGCCTGCGGCGCGCCGGGCGCCACCACCCAGGCGCCGAACATCAGAATCAGCTCGGCCAGCAGGATCAGGCCGACGAGCGCGCCGACCGGCAGGTATTGCAGGAAGCCCTGCCGCAGCTCGACGAAGTTGATGTCGAGCATCATCACCACGAATAGGAACAGGACGGCGACGGCGCCGACATAGACGATGACCAGGATCATGGCGAGGAATTCGGCGCCCAGGAGCACGAAGAGTCCGGCGGCGCTGAAGAACGCCAGGATCAGGAACAGCACCGAATGCACCGGATTGCGCGCCGAGATCACCATCACGCCCGAGGCGATGGCGACGGCGGCGAAGGCGTAGAAGGCGAGCGCCTGGACGATCATGGCGATTCCTCTTTCGTCATTCCCGCGCAAGCGGGAATCCAGGGCCCTGGACCCCCGCTTGCGCGGGGGTGACGCTGAAAGGAATGAATTTCCGTCATCGCCGTCACCGGTACGGCGCGTCGAGCGCGAGGTTGTTCGCGATCTCCGCCTCCCAGCGGTCGCCGTTCGCCAGGAGCTTGTCCTTGTCGTAGAACAGCTCCTCGCGCGTCTCGGCGGCGAACTCGAAATTCGGCCCCTCGACGATGGCGTCGACCGGGCAGGCCTCTTGGCACAGGCCGCAATAGATGCACTTGGTCATATCGATGTCATACCGGGTCGTCCGGCGGCTGCCGTCCGCGCGCGGCTCGGCCTCGATGGTGATGGCGAGCGCCGGGCACACCGCCTCGCACAGCTTGCAGGCGATGCAGCGCTCCTCGCCGTTGGGATAGCGCCGGAGCGCGTGCTCGCCGCGGAAACGCGGGCTCAGCGGCCCCTTCTCGTAGGGATAGTTGACCGTCACCGGGCGCTTGAACATGTAGGTGAGCGTCAGCCACAGGCCGGAGACGAGCTCGGCCAGCAGCAGGCTGTAGGCTTGGCGATCGATGCGGGCCATCGCCATCGGCTAAGCCCCGAGCTTGCCGGTGAAGACGAGGAACGCCGCGGTCGCGGCGAGCCAGAAGAGCGACAGCGGCAGGAACACCTTCCAGCCGAGTCGCATCAGCTGATCGTAGCGGAAGCGCGGCATCGTGGCGCGCATCCAGAGGAAGCAGAACAAGACGAACGCCATCTTGGCGAAGAACCAGGCGGCCGCCCAGAGATGCGCCAGCACGCCGGTGAAGGGCTGGATGTTGAACGGCGCGAGCCAGCCGCCGAGGAACAGGATGCTGGTCATCGCGCTCATCAGGATCATGTTGGCGTATTCGCCGAGATAGAAGAGCGCAAAGGTCATCGACGAGTATTCGACGAAGAAGCCCGCGACCAGTTCGGATTCGCCCTCGGGCAGGTCGAACGGCGAGCGATTGGTCTCGGCCAGGCCCGAGATGAAGAACACGATGAACATCGGGAACAGCGGCAGGGCGAACCAGACCGTCTTCTGCGCCTCGACGATGTCGGACAGGTTGAGCGAGCCGACGATGAGCAGCACCGAGACGATGACGAATCCGATCGAGACCTCGTAGGACACCATCTGCGCCGCCGAGCGCAGGCCGCCGAGGAAGGCATAGCGCGAGTTCGACGACCAGCCCGCCATGATGATGCCGTAGACGCCGAGCGACGAGATCGCGAACAGATAGAGGATGCCGACGTTGATGTTGGCAAGCACCACGCCGGCGTCGAACGGAATTACCGCCCAAGCGACGAGGCTGAGCATGAAGGTGATGATCGGCGCGGCGATAAAGACGACGCGGTTGGCGCCGGACGGGATCACCGTCTCCTTCATCAGCAGCTTGAGGCCGTCGGCCAGCGGCTGGAACAGGCCGAAGGGGCCGACCACGTTGGGACCCTTGCGCAGCTGCGCTGCCGCCAGCACCTTGCGCTCGGCGTAAGTCAAATACGCCACGGCAAGCAGCAGCGGCACGATGATCGCCACGATCTCGGCGACTGTGATCGTGGTCGGCAGGCCGTAGCTGCGCCAGAGTTCAGCCATGCGTGCCGGTCCTCGCGGCGCCGCCAAGTTGCGCCGCGCATTCCGCCATGGTCGGCGAGGCGCGGCTGATCGGATCGGTGCGATAGAAATCGGCGATCGGATAGGCGAAGGGTTCGCGCTCGATGCGGCCGTCCCGGCCGAACTTGCCCCAGCCCGAGCGCGG
>JAGWON010000023.1 GCA_028871055.1 Alphaproteobacteria bacterium | reverse complement strand
GAAGGCACCGAGATGGTGATGCCGGGGGACAACATCCGGATGGAGGTCGAGCTCATCGCCCCCATCGCCATGGACGAGGGCCTGCGCTTCGCCATCCGCGAGGGCGGCCACACCGTCGGCGCCGGCGTCGTCGCCAAAATCATCAAGTAACGACCATGGCGATCGAGAATCAAAATATCCGCATCCGGCTGCGGGCCTACGATCATCGTATCCTCGACCAGTCGACGAGCGAAATCGTGAATACCGCCAAGCGGACCGGCGCGCGCGTGCGCGGTCCGATTCCGCTGCCGACCAAGATCGAGAAGTTCACGGTCAACCGCTCGCCGCACATCGACAAGAAGTCGCGCGAGCAGTTCGAGATCCGCACGCACAAGCGGATTCTCGACATCGTCGACCCGACGCCGCAGACGGTGGACGCGCTGATGAAGCTCGACCTCGCCGCCGGCGTCGACGTCGAGATCAAGCTTTAGGGCATTTGGACCATGCGTAGCGGCCTCATCGCCAAGAAAATGGGCATGACCCGGCTCTTCACTGAGGACGGCAACCATCTGCCGGTCACGGTGCTGAAGGTCGACGATTGCCGCGTGGTTGCGGTGCGCACCGCCGAGAAGGACGGCTACACCGCGGTTCAGCTCGGAACCGGCAAGGCCAAGGTCAAGAACGTCTCCCAGGCCATGCGCGGCCACTACGCCAAGGCGAAGATCGAGCCCAAGCACAAGCTGGTTGAGTTCCGCGTCAGCGCGGATGTGATGCTCGAAGCCGGCTCCGAGATCAAGGTTTCGCATTTCACCGCTGGGCAATACGTCGACGTCACCGGCACGACGATCGGCCGTGGCTTCGCCGGCGTGATGAAACGTCACAATTTCGGCGGCTTGCGCGCCTCGCATGGCGTATCGGTCTCGCATCGGAGCCATGGCTCCACCGGCCAGCGCCAGGATCCGGGCAAGGTGTTCAAGAACAAGAAGATGGCTGGCCACATGGGTGACGTGCGCGCGACCACGCAGAATCTCCAGGTCGTTGCGACTGACGAAGCGCGCGGCCTTTTGATGGTGACCGGCGCGGTGCCGGGCGCGCCTGGCGGCTACGTTCTGGTGCGCGATGCCGCCAAGCGGTTGAAGCCTGGCCGGCCGCCGCTCAAGGCGCTCGACCGCCCGGTCGACAAGACGCCGAAGGCCGCCAAGGAAAAGCCGACAGCCAAGCCGGCCGCGGGAGGCGAGAAGAAATGAAGCTTCCGGTCAAGAGCCTCGACAACAAGGCCGCAGGTGACATCGAGGTCGCCGACGATGTCTTCGGCCTGCCGATGCGCAAGGACATCCTCGCGCGCGTGGTGCAATGGCAGCTCGCCAAGCGCCGCGCCGGCACGCACAAGACCAAGGGCATCAGCGATATCCAGGGCACGACCAAGAAGCCGTGGAAGCAGAAGGGTACCGGCCGCGCGCGCCAGGGCTCGTTGCGCTCGCCGCAGTTCCGCGGCGGCGCGGTGATCTTCGGCCCGGTGGTGCGCAGCCACGAATTCGGTATCCAGAAGAAGGTGCGCCGGCTGGCGCTCAAGACCGCGCTGTCGGCGAAGCAGGCCGAAGGCAAGCTCGTCGTGCTCGACAGCGCCAAGGTCAAGGATGCGAAGACCAGCGCGCTCGCCAAGAGCTTCGCCAAGCTCGGCCTGGGATCGGCGCTGATCATCGACGGCGCGACCCTCGACGAGGATTTTGCTCGCGCCGCGCGCAACTTACCCGGCATCGACGTACTGCCGCAGCAGGGCGCCAACGTCTACGACATCATGCGCCGCGACACGCTCGTGCTCACGCGCGACGCGGTGCAGGCGCTGGAGGCGCGCCTCAAATGAGCCGCTTTCGCTATATCAAGCGGGAAACGCCCGCACTCACCCGCGACCAGATGTACGCCATCGTGCGCCATCCGGTGATCACCGAGAAGGCCACCATGATCTCGGAACACAACCAGGTCACCTTCCGCGTGCCGCTCGACGCCGACAAGCGCTCGGTCAAGGCCGCCGTCGAAGGGCTGTTCAAGGTCAAGGTCGCCGCGGTCAACACGGTGCGCGTCAAGGGCAAGCGCAAGATGATGCGCGGCCGCCGGGGCGAGCGTTCCGACTACAAGAAGGCGATCGTCACTTTGGCCGAAGGGTCGAAGATTGACGTGACGACGGGAGTCTAAATCATGGCGCTCAAGACATTCCGGCCGGTCACCCCGACCCTGCGCCACACGGTGCTGATCGACCGCAGCGAGCTGTGGAAGGGCGGACCGGTCAAGGCGCTCACCATCGGCAAGCGCGAGCAGGGTGGCCGCAACAATCTCGGCCGCATCACCCAGCGCTGGCGCGGCGGCGGCCACAAGAAGCGCTATCGCCTAGTCGACTTCAAGCGCAGCAAGATGGACATTCCGGCCGAGGTCGTACGACTCGAATACGACCCGAACCGCTCGGGTTTCATCGCGCTCATCAAGTACGACGACGGCGAGCTCAGCTATATCCTGGCGCCGCAGCGGCTGAAGGCGGGCGACAAGGTGGTCTCGGGCGACCATGTCGACGTGAAGCCGGGCAACGCCATGCCGATGCGCAATATCCCGGTCGGCACCATCGTCCACAACGTCGAGATGAAGCCGGGCAAGGGCGGCCAGCTCGCGCGCGCCGCTGGCACCTTCGTCCAGCTGGTCGGTCGCGACGCCGGCAATGCGCTGCTGCGCCTCGCCTCCGGCGAGGTGCGCATGGTGCGCGCCGACTGCATGGCGACGATCGGTGCGGTCTCGAATCCCGACGAGCAGAACGTCGTCATCGGCAAGGCCGGCCGTTCGCGCTGGCTCGGCCGGCGCGGCAACGTGCGCGGCGAGGCGATGAATCCGGTGGATCACCCGCTCGGCGGCCGCACCCGCGGCAACCGGCATCCGGTGTCGCCCTGGGGCAAGGGCGCCAAGGGCAACAAGACGCGTCACAACAAAGCGACCGACCGCTACATCTTGCGGCGGAAGCGCGACAAGTAGGAGACACGAGCGTGGCACGTTCGGTGTGGAAGGGACCGTTCGTCGACGGCTATCTGATGAAGAAAGCCGAGAAGGCGCGTGGGTCCGGGCGCAACGAGATCATCAAGACATGGTCGCGGCGGTCGACGATCTTTCCGCAATTCGTCGGGCTGACCTTCGGCGTCTACAACGGCCACAAATTCGTGCCGGTGCTGGTGACCGAGCACATGATCGGTCATAAGTTTGGCGAGTTCGCGCCGACCCGCGTGTTCCACGGCCATACCGCCGGGGACAAAAAGGTGAAGCGCGTCGAGGAAGGGCAATAGATGGGCAAGCAAGCCGCACCCCGTCGCTTGCACGAGACCGAGGCCTCGGCTTACGCCCGCGCGCTCAAGACGAGCCCGCGCAAGCTGAACCTCGTGGCGCAGGCCATCCGCGGCAAGACCGCGGCGGCGGCGTTGAACGAACTCGCCTTCAACCGCCGACGCATCGCGCGCGACGTGCGCAAGGTGCTGCAGGCGGCGATCGCCAACGCCGAGAATAACCACCAACTCGACGTCGACCGGCTCTACGTGGAGGAGGCGACCGTCGGGCGCGCCTTCTCGCTCGGCCGCTTCCACGTGCGCGGCCGCGGCCGGATCGCGCCGATCGAGAAATACTACGCGAATCTTCTGGTCGTCGTGCGCGAGCGTGCGCCGGAGGCGCACGCCGAGGATGCGGGCCAGGGCAAGGCCGATGCGGCGGACACGAAAGCCGCCGGTTCCGGCAAGAAGCCCAAGACCAAGAGCAAGGCCGGCGACAAGGAGAAGGCTTGATGGGCCAGAAGGTAAATCCGATCGGGCTGCGGCTCGGCATCAACCGGACGTGGGATTCGCGCTGGTTCGCGCGCAAGGACTATTCCAACCTGCTGCACGAGGACCTGAAGCTGCGCAACTTCCTGATCGAGCGGCTGCAACAGGCCGGCGTGTCGCGCATCGTGATCGAGCGTGCGGCCAAGAAGACCCGCATCACCATCCACTCGGCGCGGCCCGGTGTCGTGATCGGCAAGAAGGGCGCCGACATCGAGAAACTACGCGCCGATATCGCCAAGATGACCAACAGCGAGGTCAGCCTGAACATCGTCGAGATCCGCAAGCCCGAGATCGACGCCAAGCTAATCGCCGACGGTATCGCTCAGCAGCTCGAGCGCCGCGTTGCCTTCCGCCGCGCGATGAAGCGCGCGGTGCAGTCGGCGATGCGCCTTGGCGCGCTCGGCATCCGCATCAACTGCTCGGGCCGGCTCGGCGGCGCCGAGATCGCGCGCATGGAGTGGTATCGCGAGGGCCGCGTGCCGCTGCACACGCTGCGCGCCGATGTCGATTTCGGCTACGGCACCGCCAAGACCACCTATGGCACCTGTGGCGTGAAGGTCTGGGTGTTCAAGGGCGAGGTGCTGCAGCACGACCCGATGGCGCAGGACAAGCGCGCCGCCGAAGCCCAGCCCGCGCGCGCCTGAGGAGAGAGTCAGGGTTTCATCATGCTGCAACCGGCATTCAGCAAATACCGCAAGGCGCACAAGGGCCGCATCCACGGGCTCGCGACCAGCGGCAATACACTCGCTTTCGGCACCTACGGCCTCAAGGCGATCGAGCCGGGCCGCGTCACCGCGCGCCAGATCGAGGCGGCGCGGCGCGCCATCACGCGCCACATCCGGCGCGTCGGGCGCGTCTGGATCAACATCTTCCCCGACGTGCCGGTGTCGCGGAAGCCGGCCGAGGTCCGCATGGGAAGCGGCAAGGGCAGCCCGGAATTCTTCGTCTGCCGGGTCAAGCCGGGCCGCATCCTGTTCGAACTGGACGGCGTGCCGCACCAGCTTGCGATGGAGGCGTTCGGCCTCGCTGCCGCCAAGCTGCCGATCGGCACCCGCTTCGTCACCCGCCTCGGCCACGAGGAGGAGAAGAGCGCGTGAAGGCCGCCGACATTCGCCATAAGACCGACGACGAATTGCAGAGCGAGCTCGACCAACTCGCGAAGGAAGCGTTCAACCTGCGTTTCCAGCGCGCCAGCGGTCAGCTCGAGAACAACGCGCGCGTGCGTCAGGTTCGCCGTGACATCGCACGCATCAAAACGATTGTGGGCGAACGCGCCCGCAAAACCTCCTAGGGACAAGAAGCCATGCCGAAACGAATCCTGCAGGGGGTCGTCACCAGCGATGTCATGGACAAAACCGTAACGGTGCGCGTCGACCGCCGCTTTCAGCACCCGGTCTACAAGAAATTCATCACGCGCTCGAAGAAGTACGCCGTGCACGACGAGGAGAACGCCTACAAGGTGGGCGATATCGTCCGCATCGAGGAGACGCGTCCGATCTCGAAGCGCAAGCGCTGGCGGGTGATCGAGGCGGTCTCGCGCGCTCCAGCGCCGTCGGCGCCGCGCGTGGCCGATCCGGTTTCGGCGGAGGCGCTGGTCGGGCGCAAGCGCGTCCGTCGCGGCAAGGCCGGCGGCGCCGAAGCGGCGCCGCAGAAAGCGGAAACGCCATGATCCAGATGCAGACCAATCTCGACGTGGCGGACAATTCGGGCGCCCGCCGCGTCCAGTGTATCAAGGTGCTGGGCGGCTCGATGCGCCGTTGGGCCACTGTCGGCGACGTCATCGTCGTCTCGGTCAAGGAGGCGATTCCGCGCGGCCGCGTGAAGAAAGGCGACGTGCACAAGGCGGTGATCGTGCGCACCGCGCAGCCGATCCGCCGCGCGGACGGCAGCGCCATCCGCTTCGATCGCAATGCCGCGGTTCTGATCGACAATCAGAACGAGCCGATCGGCACGCGCATCTTCGGGCCGGTAACGCGTGAGCTGCGCGCCAAGAAGTTCATGAAGATCATGTCGTTGGCGCCCGAGGTGTTGTGATGTTGAAGATTCGCAAGGGCGACAAGGTCGTAGTCCTGACCGGCCGCGACAAAGGCAAAGAGGGCGAGGTGCTGCGCGTTCTCGCCGAGGAAAACCGCGTCATCGTGCAGGGTGTGAACATGATGAAGCGCCACACGCGGCCGCGGCCGGGCGATCCCGGCGGCATCGTCGAAAAGGAAGCGACGATCCACCTGTCGAACGTCGCGCATAAGGATCCGAAATCCGGCAAGCCGACCCGCGTCGGCTTCAAGGTCCTGGCTGACGGCAAGAAGGTGCGTGTCGCGCGCGGTTCCGGCGAGGTGGTCGATGGCTGAAGCTCGTCCCGTAACCCGGCTCAAGGACCACTACGAGAAAGTGGTGCGGCCGGAACTGATGAAGGAGTTCGGCTACAAGAACCCCTTCGAGGTTCCGCGTCTCGAGAAGATCGTAATTAACATGGGCGTCGGCAAGGCGGCTGTGGTGGATGCCAAGAAGACCGACGCCGCCGCCAAGGAGCTGGCCGCCATCACCGGTCAGAAGCCGGTGATCACGCTGTCGAAGAAATCGATCGCCACCTGGAAGCTGCGGCAGAACCTGCCGATCGGCTGCAAGGTGACACTGCGGCGCGAGCGGATGTACGAGTTCCTCGATCGGCTGGTGAACGTTGCGCTGCCGCGCGTGCGCGACTTCCGCGGCCTTTCGGGCAAGAGCTTCGACGGCCGCGGCAACTATGCGCTCGGCCTCAAGGAACAGCTCGTGTTCCCCGAAATCGACTACGACCAGGTCGACGCGGTGCGCGGCATGGACGTCATCATCGTCACCACCGCGAAAACCGACAAGGAAGCCAAGGCGCTCCTGCGCGGCTTCCAATTACCTTTCGTCAACTGAGGACAGCGACATGGCGAAGACCAGTTCCATATGGCGCAATCGCAAGCGCGAGCGGATGGTGAAGCAATTTGCCGCCAAGCGCGCGAAGCTCAAGGCGATTGCGAATGACATGTCGCTGACGCCGGAAGAGCGCTTTGCCGCGCGGCTCAAGCTGTCTGAACTGCCGCGCAATTCCTCGGCGGTGCGCATCCACAATCGCTGCGAGCTGACCGGTCGCCCGCGGGGCTATTACCGCAAATTCAAGCTATCGCGTATCGCGCTGCGCCAGTTGGCCTCCGCCGGGCAGGTTCCCGGCATGGTCAAGTCGAGTTGGTAAGGGAGAAGACGGTATGATGACCGACCCCCTGAGCGATTTGCTCACGCGCATCCGCAACGCACAACAGGCGCGCAAGGCGATCGTTCAATCACCGGCGTCGAAGATCCGCGCCAATGTGCTCGAAGTTCTGCAGCGCGAGGGCTACATTCGCAGCTTCTCGCGCGAGGAAATCCGACCCGGCGTCGCCGAGCTCAAGATCGAGCTCAAATACGTCGACGGTGAGCCCGTGATCCGCGAGATCACCCGCATCTCCAAGCCCGGCCGCCGCGTCTATTCGCGCATTGGCGACCTGCCGCGGGTCTATAACGGTCTGGGCATTTCGATTCTGTCGACGCCGAAGGGCGTCATGTCGGACAACGAGGCCCGCGTCGCCAATCTCGGCGGCGAGGTTCTCTGCCGTGTGTTCTAGGGAGCGCAACGTCGATGTCGCGCATTGGCCGCAATCCGGTGGCGATCCCGCAAGGGGTTACGGTCGAGCTGTCCGGCGGCAAGCTCACCGCCAAAGGCAAGCTTGGCAGCCTCACCATGCCGCTTTCCATCGAGGTCAACGCCACGGTGAAGGACGGCAAGGTGTCGTTCGAGCCCAAGACCGAGTCGAAGCGCGCCCGTATGCATTGGGGCACGATGCGCGCCCTGGCCAACAACATGGTCATCGGCGTCTCGCGCGGCTTCACCAAGAACCTCGAGATCGAGGGAGTCGGCTATCGCGCCGCGGTGCAGGGCAAGAACCTGGTCCTGCAGCTCGGCTTCAGCCACGAAATTGCGTTTCCAATTCCGCCCGACATCAAGATCACCGCCGAGAAGCCGACCAGCATCACCATCGCCGGTGCCGACCGTCAGCGGGTCGGGCAGGTGGCCGCGGTAATCCGGGCCTTCCGCATGCCCGAGCCGTACAAAGGCAAGGGCATCCGCTATGCCACGGAAACCGTCCGGCGCAAGGAAGGGAAGAAGAAGTAGGTGCGCCGATGAGCCGCAAAGCCGTCGATCTTTTCACCCGCCGCCAA
Organism: Alphaproteobacteria bacterium; assembly: GCA_028871055.1. Lineage (GTDB taxonomy): Bacteria > Pseudomonadota > Alphaproteobacteria > ATCC43930 > CGMCC-115725 > REEB95. Next base: position 29,404 of record JAGWON010000023.1, on the reverse strand, counting down.
GGCCGTGTCCGCTACCGGATCGGCCGCGCAACGCAGCGCCGTCCGCGGCTGACCGTATTCCGGTCGTCGAAGCACATCTATGCCCAGGTGATCGACGATCTGAACGGCCGCACGCTGGCGGCCGCATCGAGCCTCGACAAGAGCCTCAAGGAAGGCGTCAAGACCGGCGCCAACAAAGACGCCGCGGCGGCGGTCGGCAAGCTCCTGGCTGAGCGGGCCAAGGCGGCCGGCGTTACCTCCGTTGTGTTCGACCGCGGCGGCTATCTATTCCATGGCCGGGTCAAGGCCCTGGCCGACGCCGCCCGCGAGGGCGGACTGCAGTTCTAGGAAAAAGCATCATGGCACGCACACCCGGATCACGCACGGCCGGCGGGCCGCCCCGCCGCAGCGAAGGCGACGGCGCCCGGCCGCCGCGCGAACGCCGTCCGCGCCCGCGCGACGGCGAAGGCGCGGGCGAAGGCGAACTCGTTGAGAAGCTGGTCAGCATCAACCGCGTCGCCAAGGTGGTGAAGGGCGGCCGGCGCTTCGGCTTTGCCGCGCTGGTGGTAGTCGGCGACCGCAAGGGCCGCGTCGGTCACGGCTCGGGCAAGGCACGCGAGGTGCCGGAGGCGATCCGCAAGGCGACCGAGCAGGCGCGCCGCGCGCTGGTGCGCATTCCGCTGCGCGAGGGCCGCACGCTCCATCACGACATAATCGGGCACTTTGGCGCAGGCCACGTCGTGCTGCGGGCGGCGCAGCCGGGCACCGGCATCATCGCCGGCGGTCCGATGCGCGCCATTTTCGAGGCGCTCGGCGTGCAGGACGTGGTCGCGAAATCGGTCGGCACGTCCAATCCGCACAACATGATCAAGGCGACGTTCCAGGCGCTGACGCACTCGGTTAGCCCGCGGTCGGTCGCCCAGCGCCGCGGCAAGAAGGTAAGCGAGATCCTCGGCAAGGGCGCGGCGGCCGCCGCCGAGGCGCGGGAGTAGCGCATGGCCGAGCAGGGCAAGGCGAAGCGAGTGGCGAAAAAGGCTCCGGCTAAGGCGGCGAAAGCCGCCCCCGGAGGCAAGGCCATCCGCATCACCCAGATCGGCAGCCCGATCGGCCGGCCGGACTGGGCGCTGGCGACGCTCAAGGGGCTCGGTCTCAACAAGCGCCATCGCTCGCGCATGGTCGCGGATACGGCGGCGGTGCGCGGCATGATCGAGCGGGTGAAGCATTTGTTGCGGGTCGAAGCGGCGCCGTGAGGCGGCGATTGCGGGACCGGCTCGCGTTTTGCGATAATTGGGTGAGCGGACAATGAAACTCAACGAGATCAAGGACAACCGCGGCGCCCATTACCGCGCCAAGCGGCGCGGTCGCGGCATCGGCTCAGGCAAGGGCAAGACCAGCGCCCGGGGCGGCAAAGGGCAGACGGCGCGCACCGGCGTGGCTTTGAACGGATTCGAGGGTGGTCAGACACCGCTCCACCGCCGCTTGCCCAAGCGCGGCTTTAACCGTGAGGATTTCCGCAAACGCTATGCCGTGGTCAATCTCGGCCGGCTGCAGCGCGCGCTCGACCAGGGCGCGCTCCAATCGGGCGCCACGGTGAAGGGCGAGGATCTGATCAAGGCGGGCGTGCTCCGTCGCACCTGGGACGGCGTCAAGCTGCTCGCCAAGGGTGAACTGAAAGCGCCGCTGACGCTCGAGGTCGCCGGCGCGTCTAAGGCCGCCGTTGCCGCGGTCGAGAAATCGGGGGGCAAAGTCGTCCTACCCGCCGTCAAGACCAAGGCGCCGGCGGCGGCGCAACCCCAGCAAGGTTAGGCGCCGATGGCTTCCGCTGCCGAGCAGCTCGCCGCCAGTCTCAACCTCGGTGCCTTCGCCAAGGCGACCGATCTCAAGAACCGCATCTGGTTCACGCTCGGTGCGCTGATCATCTATCGCCTCGGCACCTATATCCCGCTGCCGGGCATCGATCCGCAGGTTCTGGCCGAAGTGTTCCAGCGCAATGCCGGCGGCATTCTTGGCATGGTCGACATGTTCTCGGGCGGCGCGCTCGGGCGCATGACCATCTTCGCGCTCAATATCATGCCGTACATCTCGGCCTCGATCATCGTCCAGCTGATGACGGCGGTTTCGCCGCAGCTCGAGGCGCTGAAGAAGGAGGGCGAGCTCGGCCGCAAGAAGCTCAATCAATACACGCGCCTCGGCACCGTCGCCCTGGCTGCGATCCAGGCCTACGGCATTTCGGTCGGTATCGAGAGCCTGCACGGCGCCGCCGGCGCGGCGGTGACCAATCCCGGCCTGTTCTTCCGCCTGACGAGCGTAGTGACCTTGACCGGTGGAACCGTGTTCCTGATGTGGCTCGGCGAGCAGATCACGGCGCGCGGCGTCGGCAACGGCATCTCGCTCATCATCTTTGCCGGCATCGTCGCGCGCATGCCGTCGGCGCTGGCCGCGCTGCTCGAATTGGGCCGCACCGGGGCGGTATCGACCTTCTTCATCATCGCGTTCCTGGTGCTGGCGGTGGCGGTCATCACTTTCATCGTCTTCATGGAGCGGGCGCACCGGCGCATCCTGGTGCAATATCCAAAGCGCCAGGTCGGCAACAAGATGTTCGGCGGCGAGGCGTCGCACCTGCCGCTGAAGCTCAATACCTCCGGCGTGATTCCGCCGATCTTCGCGTCGTCGCTGCTGCTGCTGCCGGCGACGCTGGCGAGCTTTGGCGCCAACCAGACCGGCTTCCTCGGCGAAATGGCGGCTTTTCTTGGCCACGGCCATCCGCTCTACATTGTGATGTACGTCGCGCTGATCGTATTCTTCGCGTTCTTCTATACCGCGATCGTGTTCAATCCGGCAGAGACGGCCGAGAACCTGCGCAAGTATGGCGGCTTCATCCCCGGCATCCGACCGGGCAATAATACCGCCGAGTATCTCGACCACGTGCTGACCCGCCTCACCGCGGTCGGCGCGCTCTATCTGGCGGGCGTCTGCGTCCTGCCCGAGATCCTGGTCTCGCAATACTCTGTGCCGTTCTACTTCGGCGGCACCAGCCTCCTCATCGTGGTCAGCGTGACCATGGACACGGTGGCCCAAATCCATTCGCACCTGCTCGCGCATCAGTACGAAGGTCTGATCAAGAAGGCGAAGCTGCGCGGGAGAAGCGGGTGAACCTGATCCTGCTGGGGCCACCCGGCGCCGGCAAAGGCACCCAAGCCAAGCGTCTCGAGGAGCGGCACGGCTTGATCCAGCTTTCAACCGGCGACATGCTGCGCGCCGAACGCGCTTCGAGCAGCCCGCTCGGCAAGAAGGTCCAGGCGGTCATCGATTCGGGCCAACTGGTGTCGGACGAGATCATGGTCGATCTCATCGCCTCGCGCATCGACCGGCTGCCAAAAGGTAAGGGGTTCATCCTTGACGGCTTTCCCCGCACCCAGCCCCAGGCCGAAGCGCTCGATGCCATGCTCGGCCGGAAGGGACTGAAACTCGACTTGGTGATCGAGATGAGGGTCGACGAGGCGGCGCTGATCGACCGGATCGCCGGCCGCTTCTCTTGCGCCACATGCGGGGCCTCTTACCACGACATCCACAATCGGCCGAGGCAGGACGGGGTGTGCGACATCTGCGGCGGACGCGACTTCGCCCGCCGGCCAGACGACCGGCCGGGGACCATTAAAGCGCGGCTCAACACCTACCGCGAGTTGACAGCACCGATCCTGCCCTATTATCGGGCCAAAGGGGTGCTGCGGACGGTCGACGGCATGGCGCCGATCGAGCAAGTGGCGGCACAGATTGAAGCGATTTTAGAGACCCAGGGAGCCGCCTCGAATGGTTGACTTTAAGGCTCGGATTTCTATAATCCGCGCCCTCGGCCTGGAGCGGGGCTGGGTCGTGTCCAACATCGCAAGCTGAACGGAGAGCGCAGTGGCGCGCATTGCCGGCGTCAACATTCCGAGTCAAAAACGCGTCCCCATCGGATTGATGTACATCCATGGCATCGGGCGCACGACGGCCGAGAAGATTTGCAAGGAACTGGCTATTCCGGCGGCGCGGCGCGTGCACGAGCTGACCGACGGCGAAGTCCTCCGCATCCGCGAGTTGATCGACAAGAACTACACCGTCGAAGGCGACTTGCGCCGTACCGTGGCGCAGAACATCAAGCGGCTGATGGATTTGGGTTGCTATCGCGGGCTGCGCCACCGCAAGGGTCTGCCGGTGCGCGGCCAGCGCACCCACACCAACGCCCGCACCCGCAAGGGTCCGTCCAAGGCCATTGCCGGCAAGAAGATGGCGCCGTCGAAGGGCTAAAGGACAGAAGGAACGGATCGATCATGGCGAAGCCTGCTGCTGCAGCCCCCGCGACCCCGACCGGCGCGGCCACGACCGGAACCGGCGCCGCCGGCACGTCGCGCATCCGCCGGCGCGAGCGCAAGAACATCACCGCGGGCGTGGCCCACGTCAACGCCACCTTCAACAATACGATGATCACCATCACCGACGCGCAGGGCAACACCATCGCCTGGTCATCGTCGGGTACGATGGGCTTTAAGGGCTCGCGCAAGTCGACGCCATACGCGGCGCAGGTCGCCGCCGAGGACGCCGGTCGCAAGGCGATGGATCACGGCATGCGCACGCTCGAGATCGAGGTCAAAGGCCCGGGTTCGGGACGCGAATCCGCGCTCCGTGCGCTGCAGGCCGTGGGCTTCACCGTCACGTCGATCCGTGACGTGACGACGATACCGCACAACGGTTGCCGTCCGCCGAAGCGGCGGCGTGTTTAACAAGGAGTTCTAAGGGAACGGCGCTGCCCCGGCCCGTGGTGGGTCGTCGGCGCGCTCGCAGGAAATGGCCAAAGGCGGCTCGTCCGCAACGGCAAAGGAAAGACTCGTGATTCAAAAGAACTGGCAAGCTCTCATCAAACCGAAACAGCTCGCAGTCGAAGCGGGCGATGACCCGGCCCGGATGGCAACCGTGGTTGCCGAGCCACTCGAACGGGGTTTCGGACTCACTCTCGGCAACGCCCTGCGGCGCGTGCTGATGTCGTCCCTTCAGGGGGCGGCCATCACCTCGATCCAGATCGAAGGCGTGCTGCACGAATTCTCGTCGCTTCCTGGCGTGCTCGAGGACGTGACCGATGTCGTCCTCAACATCAAGGGTATCGCGCTGCGGATGCACGGCGAAGGGCCGAAGCGGATGCGGCTCCGGGCCGGCGGTCCGGGCGAGGTGCGTGCCGGGATGATCGAGATCGGCCACGACATCGAGATCATGAATCCCGACCATCTCATCTGCACGCTCGACAGCGGCGCCAAGATCTCGATGGAGCTCACCGTCGAGACCGGCAAGGGATACGTTCCTGCCAGCCAGAACCGGCCCGAGGACGCGCCGATCGGCCTCATTCCGGTCGACGCGCTGTTCAGCCCGGTGAAGAAGGTGAGCTACAAGGTCGAGAACACTCGCGTCGGCCAAGTCACCGACTACGATAAGCTGTCGATGCGGATCGAGACCAACGGCGCGGTGACGCCGGAGGATGCGGTGGCGCTCGCCGCGCGCATCCTGCAGGACCAGCTGCAGCTCTTCATCAACTTCGAGGAGCCGCGCGCCGCCAGCGAGGAGGAGCGTCCGTCCGAGCTGCCGTTCAACAAGAACCTGCTGCGCAAGGTCGACGAGCTCGAGCTTTCGGTGCGCTCGGCCAATTGCCTCAAGAACGACAACATCGTCTATATCGGTGACTTGGTGCAGAAGACCGAGGCCGACATGCTGCGGACGCCGAATTTCGGCCGCAAGTCGCTCAACGAGATCAAGGAAGTGCTGGCGCAGATGGGGCTCCATCTCGGTATGGAGATCCCGAACTGGCCGCCCGAGAACATCGAGGAACTCGCCAAGCGCCTCGAGGAGCCGTACTGAACATGCGTCATCGTCTCCGCGGCCGCAGCTTCAGCCGCAAATCCGCCCATCGCAAGGCCATGTTCGACAACATGGCCCATGCGCTGCTGAAGCACGAGCAGATTACCACCACCCTGCCCAAGGCGAAGGATCTTCGCCCGGTCGTCGAGAAGCTGATCACGCTCGGCAAGCGCGGCGGCCTACACGCCCGCCGCCAGATCCTGGCGGCGCTGCAGGATGCCAAGATCGCCGACAAGGTGATGACCACGCTCGCCGAGCGCTACAAGTCGCGCGCGGGCGGCTATTGCCGCATCCTCAAGGCCGGCTTCCGGCACGGCGACGCCGCGGCGATGGCGGTGATCGAGCTGGTCGACCGCGACGTCGCGGCCAAGGGTCAGGATTCGGGCCCGGTCACGACCGAGGCCGAGACCGCGACCGAAGAAGCCCCGGCCGCCTGAGCGCCAGCGCGGCCGCGAGCGCCACGTTCGCCACGCCCAGCACCAGGAAGATCGCCGGGACGCCCGTCCCGAGCTTGAGCATGACCGCCGAGCCGCCGCCGGCGGCGACGATGAACAGCGCGTTGAGGATATTGTTGGCGGCGACGACGCGGGCGCGCTCGGCCTCGTCGCTGCGCGCCTGCATGATGGCATAGAGCGGCACGGCGAAGATTCCCGCGGCCAGCGCCATACCCACCAAGTCGCCGACGATGCGCCAGTGCCCGGCCGTGGCCAGGAACGCGGCGGTGCCACTCAGCACAACCCCGCTGTGCGTCGGCGGACTGGCGAGCCACAGGTCGAAGGTGAAGGCGCCCATCGCCAGCGTGCTCCACGGCACCAGCCGGTCGCTGATCACGCCGCGCAGGATGCGGTTGGCGGCGAGCGAGCCGATGCCGATGCCGATCGAGTTGAGCGCCAGGAATAGCGTCACGACGTGATTGTCGGCGGCGAGATATTCCTTGGCATAGTTGGGAAACTGCGAGATCACGGCGGCGCCGACCAGCCAGAACCACGATATACCGAGCACGGCGCGCCACACCGCGGGACGCTCGCGTGCCTGGTCGACAATCTCCCAGGTCGAAGCCAGGATATTGGCGCGCAGGTGCAGGTCGGGCTGGGCCCGGCCGGTCGCCGGAATGAACCGGCTCGCGCCGTAGCCGAACAAAGCGAGCACCACCAGCGCGCCACCGGTGGCGAGCCGGCCGCCGGGTGCGAGGATCAACAGACCGCCGGCGATGGTGCCGAGCAGGATGGCGAGGAACGTACCGGCGTCGACCAGCGCGTTGGCGGCGAGCAGTTCGGTTTCGGGCAACAACTCGGGCAGGACCGCATACTTGACCGGTCCGAAGAATGTCGCCTGCGTGCCCAGCAGGAATAGCACGCCGAGCTGGAAGACGATGTTGTCGTCCAACAGCGACAACGCGCCGAGCAGCACGATGCCGATCTCAGCCAGCTTGACCTGCCGCAGCAGCCACGATTTCTCATATTTGTCGGCGATCTCGCCGGCCAGCGCCGAAAATAGGAAATACGGCAGGATGAAGATCGCCGTCGCAATGGTGACGATCACCTCGGTCGCCCGTCCCGACTGCACCTCGCGATAGGCGACCAGGATGACGTAGGCGTTCTTGAGCAGATTGTCGTTCACGGCGCCGGCGAACTGCGCCCAGAACAGCGGTCCGAGGCGCCGCGTCGGCAGCAGGCGAAGTGCCGCTCCCCCCGTCGCCATGCGTCAGTCCGTCGGCAACTCGAAGAAATCCGCCGAGCCGTCGTCCTCGGCCGGGCTCTGCCGCACCTCGATCACCTGCGCCAGTGGCGGGCCCAAGCGGCAGGCCGCAGCCATGCCGGCGACCGCTTCGCTCTCGCCGATGACCAGCGCCTCGACGCTGCCGTCGCGCCGGTTGCGCACCCAGCCGCGCAGATTCCGGCGCATCGCCTCGTGCACCGCCCAGGCGCGGAAGCCGACGCCCTGGACCCGTCCGATGACCGAAAGGCGGAGGGCGATCACAGCATCGCGGGTGGCGTCTGCGCGGCCTGTGGCAGGCGATCGAACAACGCGGAGGCGCCGTCGCCGGTCAGAACGTGGAACGCCGCGCGTTTGCCATCGGGGGCGCAGGATACGCGCGCGAACGCTCCGTCCGCGAGCGCGAGAGCCAAGCCCATCGCGAGCAAAAGCACGGCGCGGTGCATGGCGAAAATCTAGGCACCGGCGGCGCCGCTGTCCATGCCCGCGCCGGATGCGGTCACAATTCATTCGAATTCCAGGATCACCTGGTCGACCGCGAGGCTGTCGCCGGGCTTGGCGACGAGCCGCGCGACCCGACCGTCGCGTTCGGCGCGCAGCACGTTTTCCATCTTCATCGCCTCGATCACGGCCAGCGCCTCGCCCGCCTTGATCTCCTGACCGGGCGTGACCGCGATCGACACCAGAAGCCCCGGCATCGGCGACACCAAGTGGCGCGAACGCGCGGCCGGCGGTTTCGGCTTCATGCGGCGGAGCAGCGCGGCGGCATGGCGCGGAACCACCATCGCCTCGAACGCGGCGCCGCCGCGCGCCAACCGCCAGGCGAGACCGCGCCGCTCGATCCGGAATACCGCCTCGACCTTGCCGATTTGCGCGCGCATCGCCGGCTGTCCCGGCTGCCAGTCGGTGCGCACAAGCTGCGTGCGGCGGCTGCGCGAGATGGTGACGCCGTCGGCAGCGCGCCGCGCGATCACCGGAAAATCGTCGCCGTCGAGCATGACGCAAGCGGATTCGGCGCCCGGCGACCTTGTGGTGATCGCATGCGCGGTCGTGGCGGCTAGCACCGCCAGCTCGACCTCACCGCGCGCCGGCTTTACGCCGCCGAAACCTTTCGGGAATTCCCGGGCGATGAAATCGGTCGATAGATCGCCCCGGCGGAAGCGCGGGTTGCGCAGCATCGCCGCCAGGAAATCGACATTGTGAGAGATGCCGGCGACGACGAAGCCGTCGAGCGCTTGCGCCAGCCGCGCCACCGCCGTGGCCCGGTTCTTTCCGCATGCCGCCACCTTGGCGATCATCGGGTCGTAGAAGATCGGAATCTCGGCGCCTTCGTAGACACCGCCGTCGACGCGGACACCGTCGCCCGCGGGCTCGGCATAGCGCACCAGCCGACCGGCCGAGGGCAGGAAGCCGCGCCGCGGATCCTCGGCGTAGACGCGCGCCTCGACTGCCCAGCCGGCGAGCTGCAGGTCCTTCTGCGCGAAGGGGAGAGGTTCTCCTGCGGCAATACGTATCATCAGCTCGACGAGGTCGAGTCCGGTCACCAGCTCGGTCACCGGATGCTCGACCTGGAGGCGCGTATTCATCTCGAGGAAATAGAAGTTGCGTTTGCGGTCGACGATGAATTCGACCGTGCCGGCCGAGCAATACTTCGCGGCCCGGGCGAGCGCCACCGCCGCTTCGCCCATCCGGCTACGCGTCTTGGCGTCGAGGAACGGGCTCGGCGCCTCCTCGATCACCTTTTGGTGGCGGCGCTGGATCGAGCATTCGCGCTCGAACAGATGGACGACGTTGCCGTGGCCGTCGCCGAGCACCTGGATCTCGATGTGTCGCGGCCGCTCGACGTATTTCTCGATGAACAGGCGGGCGTCGCCGAACGCGGTCTTGGCCTCGCCCGCGGCGCGCCGGAACGCCTCCTCGAGCTCGGCATCGGTGCGCGCGATGCGCATGCCCTTGCCGCCGCCGCCCGCCGCCGCCTTGAGCATCACCGGATACTTGATGCGGTGGGCGATGGCGACCGCCGCCCTGGCATCGGGTACCACGCCGAGATGGCCGGGTACCGTGGGCACGCCCGCCTTAGCGGCGATCTGCTTGGCCGCGATCTTGTCGCCCATCGCCGCAATGGTGTTTGGATCCGGTCCGATGAAGGCGATGCCGGCCTTGGCCAAGGCGCGCGGCAGGGCCGGGTTCTCGGACAGGAACCCGTAGCCCGGATGTACCGCTTCAGCACCGGTCGCGCGGCAGGCGGCGACGATCTTCTTCACGTCGAGATAGCTCTGCGCCGACGACGCCGGACCGATCGGAACGACCTCGTCCGCATCGCGCACGTGCCGTGCGTCGGCGTCGGCCTCGCTGTAAACGGCAACGGCCGCAATGCCCATGCGCTTCGCCGTGCGCATGATGCGGCAGGCGATCTCGCCGCGGTTGGCAATGAGGATTTTCTTGAACGAGGGCACGTCAGAGCGGGATGTTATCGTGCTTCTTCCACGGGTTCTCGAGCCGCTTGCCGCGCAGCATGGCGAGCGAACGGCACAGGCGGCGGCGGGTCGAATGCGGCATGATCACGTCGTCGATGAAGCCGCGCGATCCGGCGACGAAGGGGTTGGCGAACTTCGCGCGGTATTCCTCGGCGCGCCGCTCGATCTTCTTCGGGTCCTTGAGATCGCCGCGAAAGATGATCTCGACCGCACCTTTTGGCCCCATCACCGCGATTTCGGCCGACGGCCAGGCATAGTTGACGTCGCCGCGCAGATGCTTCGAGCTCATCACGTCGTAGGCGCCGCCATAGGCCTTGCGCGTGATCAGCGTCACCTTGGGCACGGTCGCCTCGGCGAAGGCGAACAGCAGCTTGGCGCCGTGCTTGATGATGCCGCCATATTCCTGCGCCGTGCCGGGAAGGAAACCCGGCACGTCGACGAAGGTGACGATCGGAATGTTGAAGCAGTCGCAGAAACGCACGAAACGCGCCGCCTTGCGCGACGAATCGATGTCGAGGCATCCGGCCAGCACCATCGGCTGGTTGGCGACGATACCCACCGGATGACCCTCGAACCGCGCGAAGCCAATGACGATGTTGCGGGCGAAGTCGGGCTGGAGCTCGAAGAATTCGCCCTCGTCGACGACCTTTCCGATCAGCTCCTTCATGTCGTAGGGTTTGTTCGGATTGGCCGGCACCAGCGTGTCGAGCGAGCTCTCGGCGCGATCGCCGGGGTCCTCGGTCGGTCGGACCGGCGGCAGCTCGCGGTTGGAAGAGGGCAGGAAGGCGAGGAAGCGGCGCAGCTGCAGCATCGTCTCGGCATCGTTGGAGAAGGCGAGGTCGGCGATGCCCGATTTCGTGGTGTGCGTGCGCGCGCCGCCGAGCTCCTCGTGTGTCACGGCCTCGTGCGTCACCGTCTTCACCACGTCGGGCCCGGTGACGAACATGTACGAGCTGTCCTGCACCATGAAGATGAAGTCGGTCATCGCCGGCGAATAGACCGCGCCGCCGGCGCAGGGACCCATCACCACCGAGACCTGCGGCACGACGCCCGAGGCAAGCACGTTGCGCTGGAACACCTCGGCATAGCCGGCGAGCGAGGCGACGCCCTCCTGGATGCGCGCGCCGCCGGAATCGTTGAGCCCGACGACGGGCGCGCCAACCCTGAGCGCCTGATCCATGATCTTGCAGATCTTCTCGGCATGGGCCTCGGAGAGCGAGCCGCCGAAGACAGTGAAATCCTGGCTGAAGGCGAAGAGGCGGCGGCCATTGACCAGGCCGTGTCCGGTGACGACGCCGTCGCCCGGAATCTTCTGCTGCTCCATCCCGAAATCGATCGAGCGATGCTCGACGAACATATCCCATTCCTCGAACGTGCTCGGATCGAACAGCAGCTCGAGGCGTTCGCGCGCGGTGAGCTTGCCTTTCTCGTGCTGCTGGGCGACGCGCTTTTCGCCGCCGCCCTTGCGCGCGGCTTCTCGTTTCTCTTCCAACCGCCGCAATATGTCCCGCATGGCCTCCCCCTGGCGCGTCCGGCGCCAGTTTGGCCTGTTTAGGCGGCGCGGTGAAGGGCGGCGAAATGGGCCGCGAGCGTGATGTCGTCGCGGATGACGGCGCGGCGCGCCATCGCCTCGGCATCCTCGCCCCAGCGCTCGATCTGGAAGCTCTGGTCGAGCTCGGCGGCGGCGAAGGCTTCTTCGGAGTCGATCCGACCTTCGATGAGCGCCAATGCGAGAACCAGAGAGCCGAGCGCCGCGGTCGCAAGGTGCAGCGCCGCCAGCGTCATGTCGTCGTAGGCGGCAACCGCGCGGCGATAGGCGTCGAGCGCTACCGGCGGCTGCGTCAGGGGCGCGATGCCGGCGGTAACGGCGAGCGGCGCGTACCGGCTGCTCGCCCAATCGAGATGCTTTTGCCACGCGCGATGCTGGCGCACGGCGAGTTCGGATGGCTCCTCGGCACGATAGCAGACGAGATCGGTAGCGGCATATTTCGCGATCTCGCTCACGATCTGCGGGCGCCGCTCGGCGATCAGGTCGATGGCGGTGCCGGCGAGCCGCGTCAGTGGCAGCGTCGCTGGATTGATCTTTTCGCCCTGCGCCTGCCATTCGGCGGCGATTGCCTCGGCGAGCTTCTTGGTACGCACGACGAGAGGCGCCTTGGCCGGCGTGCGGACCGGCTTGCCGTCGAGCAGCACGGCATAACCGTCGGTCACCTCGCCGGCCGTGGCCGTCTTGAAGAATCGCTTCATTGTTCGCCGCGGGTCTTCTCGGGCGCGAGATCGGCGAAGACGTCGCGCTCCTGGCCGTCCTCGAAGCCGAAGAAGTCCCAGGTCTCGCGCATGTGCGGCGGCAGCGGCGCCATGACGATGAGGGTGCCGCCGGCGGGATGCGGGATCGCGAGCGCGCGAGCATGCAGATGCAGCCGCCGGTTGCCGGGCACGCCGGCGACGTGCGTCGCCGTGCCGCCATACTTGCCGTCGCCCAGGATCGGCGTGCCGAGCGCGGCGCAATGCGCGCGGAGCTGATGGGTGCGGCCGGTGACCGGCTCGAGCGCGAGCCAAGCGACGCGGTCGGCGGCATGCGCCACCGTGCGATAATAGGTCACGGCGCGCTTGCCTTCTTCGTGCGGCACGACGCGTTCGCCTAGCCGACCGGGCAGCTTCGCCAAGCGCTGGTCGATGCGGCCTTGGCGCGGCTCAGGCACACCGACAACCACGGCCCAGTAAATCTTGCGCGTCGCCTTGCCGCGAAACGCCTCCGCCAGCTTGGCCGCAGCGCGCGTGTTGCGCGCCAGCACGAGCACGCCGCTGGTGTCCTTGTCCAGTCGATGGACCAGGCGCGGTCGCTCCGTGGCGCCGAACCTAAGCGCGTCGAGCAGGCCGTCGAGATGGCGCTCGGTATTGGTACCGCCCTGGACCGCAAGGCCCCGTGGCTTGTCGATGACGATCACGTCGTCGTCGCGGTGCAGGACGCGCGCCTGGATCATCTTGGCGTCTCGCGCGCTGGGTTCCGGCAGCCGCGGCGGTGCGGCGCGCGGCGCCGCCGTCGTCAGCGGCGGCACGCGCACGATCTGGCCGGCCACGATGCGGTCGCGCGCCGCCGCGCGCCTGCCGTCAAGGCGAATCTGGCCGGTGCGCAGCAGCTGCTCGAGCTTGCCGTGCGACAGTCCGGGGAAATGCCGCTTGAACCAGCGGTCGAGGCGGATCTCGGCGTCGGCGGCCGAAACCGCGATCGATTGCACCTGTCCCATGTGAGGCAATCTAGCGGCCGCTGCTGGTCGATGCTACCGGGCCGGAGCCGCGCAGTTCGGTCGGCTAAATGATCAGCCGCGCCGCCAATGGCCCGGCCGCCAGACGTAACCGCCCGGCCGCGCAACCCAGCGGCCGGGCACCCAGACCGCGCCGGCATAGGGGCCGTGCACGTAATGGCCGCGGACCCAGACGTAACGCACGCCGTTCCACCGCCAGTGTCCCGGACGCCACACCCAATAGCCGGGAGCGGCCGGCGGTGGCGGCACCTGTTCCACGATCGGCGCCGGCGGCGCCACGCCGATTATCACCTCGGCGGCGCTTGCCAGTGACCCGCCGGCCAGCAGCACGGCCACCACGGCAATGCTCCGAACGAACGACGATTTCGACATGCCTCACTCCACTGTCGGTTGGGCTCATCTCTGTTATAGGCCAGACGCAAACCGGGCGTTCCCAATAGGCCGGGAGCCAGACGCGAGCCTTCCGCACGGCCCTATTCCCAATGACCTTGAACCCAGGTGTAACCCGCGGCGCTCTGCTCCCAATGGCCGGGGACCCACGCCGTCGCTGTCGCCGGGCGGGCGGCATAATGGCCGCCGATCTAGGTCCATTGCGTGCCGGTCCATGCCCAGTGGCCCGGCTGCCAATAGACCATCGGGCCCGGCAGCGCCGGAATCGTTTCCGCAACGGGCGGCGGCGGTGGGCTCGGCGCATAGGTGCTCGGAGCATATTCGCCGCTGGCGGAGCCGGTATAACCGGGCGGTGCGGCCGGCGCCGCGGTTTCCGGCGTGTAGCAGCCTGGCAACAGCAATGCCAACCCAGTGCAGACAAGTGGTGAAATCCTACGCACCATGATCAACCATCGTGGATGGAGGGATATGGATGTGGGTGCAAGATTAACGCGAACGCCGCGCGAAGTTTTCCGTTCGCTCGCGAAAATCGGCCGATCGAGGCTTATTTGGGGCGCCGAGGCGATGCCGTCGCGGCCGCGCGCTCAGCCCGCAGCTTCTGCCAGTGTTCGAGCCGCTTGCGAATCTCGCGCTCGAAGCCGGTCTCCATCGGCTGATAGAAGCTGCGCCGGCCCATCGCCTCTGGAAAATAGTCGAGGCCAGAAAATCCCTCTGGCGCGTCGGGGTCGTAGACATAGCCGCTGCTGTAGCCGAGATCGCGCATCAGCCGGGTGGGCGCGTTGACCGCATGCATCGGCGGCATCAGCGAGCCGGTCTCCTGGGCGGTGCGTGTCGCACTGCCGAAGGCGACGTAGCCGGCATTGGATTTAGGCGCGGTGGCGAGGAAGATCACCGCCTGTGCCAGCGCCAGGTCGCCCTCGGGCGAGCCGAGCCGGTCGTAGGCCTCCCAGGCGGCGATCGTCTGCGGCAACGCGTTGGGCTCGGCCATGCCGATGTCCTCGACCGCCATGCGCACCAGCCGCCGCGCGATGTAGATCGGATGCTCGCCGCCGACCAGCATCCGCGCCAGCCAGTAGAGCGCCGCGTCGACGTCCGAGCCGCGTACCGATTTGTGCAGCGCGCTGATCAGGTTGTAGTGCCCCTCCTGCGCCTTGTCGTAGAGCGGCACACGGCGCTGGACGGCGGCCATCAGGCCCTCGGTATCGAGCACGGTCGCCGCGGGCAGGGCGGCGAGCTCTTCGGCAACGTTGAGCACGTAGCGCCCGTCGCCATCAGCCATCGCTTTGAGCGCCTGGCGCGCACCGTCGTCGACCGGCAGTTTGCGACCGAGTGCCGTTTCGGCGCGTCCAAGCAGGGTCTCGAGCGCGTCGTCGTCGAGGCGCCGCAGCACGAAGACCTGACAGCGCGACAGCAGCGCGCCGTTGAGCTCGAACGACGGATTTTCCGTCGTCGCGCCGATCAAAGTCACCGTGCCGGTTTCGACATAGGGCAAAAACCCGTCCTGCTGCGCACGATTGAAGCGGTGGATTTCGTCGACGAAGAGCAGCGTGCCTTGGCCGGCGACGCGGCGCTGCTTTGCCGCCTCGAACACCTTGCGCAAATCGGCGACGCCCGAGAACACTGCGGAGAGCGGCTCGAAATGCATGTCGGTCGCCTCGGCCAGTATCCGCGCGATGGTGGTCTTGCCGCAGCCGGGCGGTCCCCACAGGATCATCGAGGCGAGCCGTCGCGCCGTGACCATGCGCCCGATCGGCGCGTCGGGCGCGAGCAGGTGGTCCTGGCCCACCACTTCGGCAAGCGTTCGGGGCCGAAGCCGGTCGGCGAGTGGACGCGGCGCCTGCTGCTCGAACAGGCTCATCGCACGACGAAGGTGAAGGTCTTGTCGCCGCGCTCGATGTCCAGCGTCCAGGGCGGCTCGCTGCCAGCGAGCATGCTGCGCAACTGTGCGACGTCGTCGATGCGGTGGCGGTCGAGGCTGAGCAGGACATCGCCCCGCTGCAGGCCAAGCCGTGCGGCCGTGCTGTTCGGCTCGAAGGCCGAAATCACCACGCCGCGCCGGTTTTGCGGCAGGTTCAGCTCGTCGGCGAAGGCGGGGTTGAGATTGCCGACTGAGGCTCCTGCGAGCGGGTGATGGCCGGTCAACAGGGTGATGTCACGCGGCGGCTGTTCGGGCGGCGCGACCAGCGTGACCATGATCATATGCGTCCGGCCATCGTGCCAGAGCGTGAATTGTGCCGTGCTGTCGATGCGGTGCGTTGCCAGCCGGAAACGCAAGGCTTCGGCGTCTTCGATGTCGTGGCCATCGACCGCGAGAACCACGTCCCCCTTACGGATGCCGGCTTTGGCGGCGGGGCTGTCGGCGGCAACGTCCTCGACCAACACGCCGCCCAGCCGCGGCAGGCCGAGCTTCCGCGCTTCGTCGGCGCCGACGCCTTTGCCCTCGAGGCCGAACCACGGCTGCTTCACGACATGTTCGCCGTGCTGCGCGGCGTAGAGCACGGATTGGACCAATCCGGTCGGGATGGCGAAACCGATGCCAATCGATCCGCCCGATTCGGAGAAGATCGCGGTGTTGATGCCGACCAGCTTGCCGTCCATGTCGACCAGCGCGCCACCCGAGTTGCCGGGATTGATCGGCGCGTCGGTCTGGATGAAGGAGCCGAATTCGCTGATCCCGGTGCCGGTGCGCGCCAAGCCCGAGACGATGCCGCTGGTCACGGTCTGACCGACGCCGAACGGATTGCCGACGGCTAGCACCAGATCGCCTACCTCGAGCCGGTCGCTGTCGCCGATCGGCAGCACGGGCAGCTTCTCGCCCGGCACGCCGATCTTCAGCACTGCGAGGTCGAGATGCTCGTCGGCGAGCAGCACCTTGGCCGGAAACTCACGCCGGTCGCTCAGCACCACGGATATCTCTTCGGCATCCTTGATGACGTGGTCATTGGTCACGATCAATCCAGAGGGATCGAGGATGACGCCCGAGCCGAGCGAGTTGAGCACGCGCTGGCGCGGCACAACGAGCGGAAAAGCGTTGCCGAAAAACCGCCGCAGCAGCGCATCGTTGAAGACCGGCGCGCGCGTTTGCACCACGCGGCGCGAATAGACGTTGACCACGGCGGGCGCCACCTGCTTGACGACCGGCGCGAAGGACAGGTGAATTTCCTCGCGTCCGGACGGTGGCCGGGTGGCCGGCTGCTGCGCCGCGGCGGGCAGCGCCGCTACGAGCCCGATCAGAAAAACCAAGCGATGCAAGCGGCTCATTTCGCTTTCGGCCGCACGTCGATGTAGTCGACCACGCGGCGCACGCCGCCGATCGATTTGAGAGAGGCCAACGTCAGATCGCGTTCGTGTGCCGAGAGCGCGCGACCCACCACGTAGAGCGTGGCGAAAGCGTCGGTCGCCAGCCGGTAATTAAGGTGATGCACGTCCTTGGCTTTGGCCAGCGCAGCCTCCGCCTTGGAGTTGATCTCGAGCGCCCGCGCCCAGGAGATGATGCCGTTCTTGTGAGCCTTCTGGTCGGCATCGCTCATGTAGACGACGTGCCAATAGAGCCGCTTGACGCCGCCGACGCCGCGAACGCCGGATTCGAACTTGTCGTAGGTCGGCTTGTCGTCGAACAGTCCGGTCACCAGCAGCCGCTGCTCGTAGATCTCGGTCGACGCCTTGATGGTTCCGGCCTTGGCCATCACGGCGTTGACCTTGACGACGATCTCGTTGTCCTTGGCGATGTCGGCGGCGCTGCGGTCCTCGAGCGCGCGATCGATCAGCGTGACCGGCGCGCCGAGTATGGCGCCGACCTGCGCGAACGCCGGCCGTGCGGTCATCGCCACGCTCGCGCCCATTCCGGCAACCACGCCGCGACGCGTCCAAATCATGATTTCACGCCTCCCCTCGCAGGGCGCGATCATAGCTCAAGAAAAGACCGCCGCGAAGTTGGCCCGGAGGGCGGCGTCGACTTCGGCCATGGCGGGACGAAGGCCGAGCGCGGCCAGCGAGATGACGCCGTGCTCGCGCACGCCGCAGGGCACGATGCCGCGGTAATGGGCGAGGTCGGGCGCGACGTTGAGCGAAACGCCGTGATAGCTCACGCCGCGACGCACGCGGACGCCGATCGCAGCGATCTTGTTCTCGCCGCCGGCGCCGTCCGCGACCCAGATGCCGACGCGGCCGGTGCGCCGCTCGCCCGCTACGCCGAACCCGCCAAGGGTGCGGATGAGCCATTCCTCGAGATGGTGCACATAGACGCGCAGATCGCCGCCGCGGCGGTTGAGATCGAGCATGACATAGGCAATACGCTGGCCCGGCCCGTGATAGGTCCATTGGCCGCCGCGGCCGGTGCGATGCACCGGCAGCAGGGGGGTGACGAGATCGCTATCGCGGGCGCTGGTGCCGGCAGTGTAGAGCGCTGGATGCTCCAGCAGCCAGACCAGCTCGGGTGCCGCGCCGGCGCGGATGGCCCGCACGCGCGCCTCCATCGCCAATACCGCCTCGTCATAGGGCACCGCTGCGGCATCCGTACGCCATTCGATGGCTTCCGTTCTGGGGGGCGCGCTTGCTATGCTCATGGGGATTTGGTAATCAGCCGCGCCATCGGCGGCAATTGCCGAATCCTATCGCGGTCGTGGCGGAATTGGTAGACGCGCTAGCTTGAGGTGCTAGTGGGGGAAACCCCTTGGAAGTTCGAGTCTTCTCGACCGCACCATTCCCTTCCCGCCGACGGATGGACGACCGGCCCAGGCCGCCGCGAGTGATCCGTACGGCATTCTGAGGAGTAACGATGGCCGAGGACATGCGCGACGGGGCGCTCGAGTATCACCGGCACCCGACGCCTGGGAAGATTGCCGTCGTCGCGACCAAGCCGCTCTCGACACAGCACGACCTGTCGCTGGCCTATTCTCCCGGCGTCGCCGCCGCCTCGCTCGCCATCGCCGCTGATCCGCAGGAGGCGTCGAACCTGACCGCGCGCGCCAATCTCGTCGCGGTCATCACCAACGGTACCGCCGTGCTCGGCCTGGGCACGATCGGACCGCTTGCCGCCAAGCCGGTAATGGAAGGCAAGGCGGTGCTGTTCAAGAAGTTCGCCGGCATCGACGTGTTCGACATCGAGATCAACGAGCGCGACCCCGACAAGCTGGTCGAGGTCATTGCCGCGCTCGAGCCGACCTTCGGCGGCATCAATCTCGAGGACATCAAGGCGCCGGAATGCTTCACCATCGAGGGGCAGCTCCGCAAGCGGCTCAAGATACCGGTCTTCCACGACGACCAGCATGGCACCGCGATCATCGTCGGCGCCGCCGTGCGCAACGGCCTCAAGCTGGTCGGCAAGCGGCTCGATCAGGTGAAGCTCGTCGCCTCCGGCGCGGGCGCCGCGGCGCTCGCCTGTCTCGACCTGCTGGTCGACATGGGGCTGCCGGTCGAGAACATCGTCGTCACCGACATCCATGGCGTCGTCTACAAGAGCCGCAAGGAGGATATGGACCCGCGCAAGGCGCGCTATGCCAAGGAGACGAAGGCGCGCAAGCTTGCCGAAGTCATCAACGGAGCGGATATCTTTCTCGGGTTGTCGGCGCCCAACGTGCTGAACGCCGAGATGGTCAAGGCGATGGCGCCCAATCCGTTGATCCTGGCGCTGGCCAATCCGACGCCCGAAATCCTGCCCGAGGTCGCGCTCGCGGTGCGGCCGGACGCCGTCATCGCCACCGGCCGTACTGACTATCCGAACCAGGTCAACAACGTCCTATGCTTTCCGTTCATCTTCCGCGGCGCGCTCGACGTCGGCGCGACAGCGATCAACGAGGCCATGAAGCTGGCCGCGGTCAATGCGCTCGCCGACCTGGCGCTGGCCGAGCCCTCGGACGTGGTCACCGCCGCCTACGGCGAGACGATCCTGACCTTCGGGCGCGACTACATCATCCCGAAGCCGTTCGATCCGCGCCTCATCGTCGAGATCGCACCGGCGGTCGCCAAGGCGGCGATGGCTTCGGGCGTCGCGACCCGACCGATCACCGATTTCTCCGCCTATCGCGACCGGCTCAACGAATTCGTCTTCCGCTCCGGCCTGCTCATGCGGCCGATCTTCGAGCACGCGCGCAAGGACCCGAAGCGCGTCGTCTACAGCGAAGGCGAGGACGAACGCGTGCTGCGCGCGGTACAGCAGGTGGTCGACAATGGCCTCGCCCGGCCGATCATCATCGCCCGGCGCGATGTCGTGCTGAAGCGCATCGAGCGCCTCAACCTGCGGATCAAACCGGGCGTCGATGTCGAGCTGGTCGATCCGACCAGCGATCCGCGCTTCAACGAATACTGGACGCTCTATCACGACCTGATGGAGCGCAAGGGCATCTCGCCGGATTTCGCCCGCCACATCGTGCGCACGCGCACGTCGGTGATCGCTTCGCTCATGGTTCGGCGTGGCGAGGCCGACGCCATGATCTGCGGCGCGGTCGGCCAATACAACCGCCACCTGCGGCACGTTCTGGACATTCTCGGCCTGGTGCCGGGCGCCTCGGCGCCGGCGGCGCTGACCGGGCTGATCATGCCCAAGGGCACATTCTTCCTCTGCGACACCTATGTCGTCGACGATCCGTCGGCCGAGCAGATCGCCGAAATGACGCTGCGCGCCGCCGAAGCGGTGCGCCATTTCGGCGTCGAGGCCAAGGTCGCGCTGCTGTCGCATTCGAATTTCGGCGGCTCGGATACGCCGGGCGCGCGCAAGATGCGCCAGGCGCTGGAGCTGTTGCGCCGGCGCGCGCCCGAGCTCGAGGTCGAGGGCGAAATGAACGGCGACGCGGCGGTGCTGGAGGAGATCCGCAACCGCATCTTCCCGAATTCACGGCTCAAGGGCGCGGCCAATCTTCTCATCATGCCCAATCTCGATGCCGCCAACATCGCGTTCAATCTGCTCAAGGTGCTGGGCGACGGCCTCAATATCGGACCGATCCTGCTCGGCGTGAAAAGGCCGGCGCATATCGTGACCCCGTCCGTCACCGTGCGCGGCCTGGTGAATATGACAGCGGTTGCGGTCTATGATGCGCAGGTCTCCACGGGGGACCAGCATGAGCTTGGATTTCAGCGTCTCTGACGTCATTCCTGCGACACCCCAGGCGATTTACGATGCCTGGCTCGACAGCAAGGGCCATGCCGGCATCACCGGCGGCCAGCCGGCGACCTGCTCCGCCGTCGTCGGCGGCGCCTTCACGGTCTGGAACGGGTTCATCACCGGACGGAATTTGGCCCTCGAGCCGGGAAAGCGCATCGTTCAATCGTGGCGGACCACGCGCTTTGTCGAGAGCGATCCGGATTCCGAGATCGAGGTTTTGCTCGAGCCGGTTCCCGGTGGAACGCGGATCACCGTCAATCATCGCAGCGTGCCGGACGGCCACACGAGCTACCGCGACGGCGGCTGGCAACGCAGCTATTTCGACCCGATGAAGAAATACCTCGGGCCCAAACCGCGCCCGAAGCGCCTGGCCCAGCCCAAGCGCAAGACGAAAACCGCGACCAAGGGCAGGGGCCGGAAGGTCGCCAGGCGAGCGACGCGCAGGAAACGCCGCCGGTCCTAGATTCGGCGCCGCAACCACGCAAGAAGTGACCGGTCGGTCGGCCACGGGGAGGAACGGTGGCCGGCCGGTCGAACGTCACGCTCGGCAGATCAATCGAAGCGACGATGGTGGAAGTGCATCGTCAAGATTTCGTCTGCCATCTTCTTCTGGTCCGGCGACAGGCTTTGGTAGAGCGGCCGGAACGCGGCGAGGAGGCGGTCGTTATTCTGCGCCATCGTCGCAGCGAAGCGTCCGCGCGCCTCTAGCGCCTGCACCGCGTCTTTAGATTCGCCGCGGAATTGGCTCCGCGCCGCGTCGATCGCGTGGGCGTTGACGCGCATCGCCTCGGCGACCTTCGTCCACTGCGGCTCCTGTTGCGGCGTGATCTTGAGCTCGGCCTTCAGGAACGCGATGCGGCCGGGAACGAAGCGTTCGGCGCTCGGACGATGCGCCTGCCAGGATGGCCCAAGGGCGCCGGCTGCTGGCGGATGCGCGCCGTAGCTCGGCGGCGGTGCGGTTGGACCCGGAGGCGCGGCTTGGGCGAAGGCCGGTGCGGCAGCGACGAGCCCGCCCAGCCCCATGAGTAGGGCAAAGGCGGGTAGGGAAAAACGACGTGTATTCACGGTGGGGGTGCTCCTGGGAGAAGTTCGACTGTCGCCAGGTTCTAGGGCCGACGGAGCCGGCCTATCCCTGTTCGCGTGCCGTCCTTGCAGCGTTGTAATGCCCCGTTAAACTGGCGTTCAGGGGAGGAACCATGCCGCGCAACCGCTATCCGGCGCTCGATTTCGACCTGGGCTCCGAGATCGAAATGCTTCGCGACAGCGTGCGCGGCTTCGCCGAGACGGAAATCGCGCCGCTGGCGGCCGAAATCGACCGCACCGACGCATTCCCGCGCCAGCTCTGGCCGAAGATGGGCAAGCTCGGCCTCCATGGCATTACCGTCGAGGAGGAATTCGGCGGCGCTGGCATGGGTTACGTCGCGCACGTGGTGGCGATGGAGGAGGTGAGCTGCGGCTCGGCCTCGGTCGGCCTCAGCTATGGCGCGCACTCCAATCTCTGTGTCAACCAGATCCGCCGCAACGGCACAGCGGCGCAGAAGCACAAGTATCTGCCCAAGCTCATTTCCGGCGCGCATGTCGGCGCGCTCGCCATGAGCGAAACCGGCGCCGGATCCGACGTCGTCGCGATGGCGACACGGGCGGAGAAGAAGGGCGACCGCTACGTCCTCAACGGCAGCAAGATGTGGATCACCAACGGCACCGAGGCCGACACGCTGGTGGTCTATGCCAAGACCGATCCCGCCGCCGGCGCGCGCGGCATCACCGCCTTTCTGATCGAGAAGGGCATGAAGGGATTTCGCGTCGCGCAGAAGCTCGACAAGCTCGGCATGCGCGGCTCGCCCACCGCCGAACTGGTGTTCGAGGATTGCGAGGTGCCGGCGGATAATGTCCTCGGCCAACCCAATGAGGGCGTCAGGGTGCTGATGAGTGGCCTCGATTACGAGCGCGTCGTACTTGCCGGCGGGCCGCTCGGCATCATGCAATCCTGCCTCGACGTGGTGATTCCCTATCTCCACGAACGCAAGCAATTCGGCCAGCCGATCGGCGAGTTCCAGCTGATGCGCGGCAAGCTCGCCGACATGTACACCGGGCTCAACGCCGCGCGCGCTTATGTCTATGCCGTGGCGCACGCCTGCGACCGCGGCCAGACTGCGCGCAAGGACGCGGCCGGCGCCATCCTCTACGCCGCCGAGCGCGCGACCCAGATGGCGCTCGATGCCATCCAGGCGCTGGGCGGCAACGGCTATATCAACGAATTTCCGACCGGACGCCTGTTGCGCGATGCCAAGCTCTACGAGATCGGCGCCGGCACTTCGGAGATCCGCCGCATGCTGATCGGCCGCGAGCTGTTCGAGGAGACCACCTAGATGGCCGTGCTCAAGTCCGCGCTCGATGCGCGCGCCGCCGAATTCCGCGCCAACGTCAAGGCGGCCCGGGCGCTGGTCGCCGATCTCGAGCGGAAGCTCAAGGCGATCGGCGAGGGTGGCGGCAAGGAGGCGCGTGACAAGCACGCCAAGCGCGGCAAGCTCCTGGCGCGCGAGCGCATCCGGCGGCTGCTCGATCCCGGCGCGCCGTTCCTCGAGTTCTCCGCTTTCGCCGGCTACGGCCTCTATGACGACGACGTGCCGGCGGGCGGCATCGTCACCGGCATCGGCCCGGTGATGGGCCGCGAATGCGTTATTGTCGCCAACGACGCCACGGTCAAGGGCGGCAGCTATTATCCGATCACGGTGAAGAAGCATCTGCGCGCCCAGGACATCGCGCGCGAGAACAACCTGCCGTGCCTCTATCTGGTCGACAGCGGCGGCGCGAACCTCCCGACGCAGGACGAGGTCTTTCCCGACCGCGACCATTTCGGGCGCATCTTCTACAACCAGGCGACGCTGTCGGCCGCCGGCGTGCCGCAGATCGCCGCGGTGATGGGCTCGTGCACCGCCGGCGGCGCCTATGTTCCGGCGATGTCGGACGAGAGCGTCATCGTCAAGGGCACGGGCACGATCTTCCTGGGCGGACCGCCGCTGGTGAAGGCGGCGACCGGCGAGGCGGTCTCGGCCGAGGAGCTGGGCGGTGCCGACGTGCACGCGCGGGTTTCGGGCGTTGCCGACCAGCTGGCGGCCGACGACGCCGAGGCGCTGGCGCTGTTGCGCCGCATCGTCGGTAACCTCAACCGCACGAAACGCGTGCAGCTCGAAGCGACCGACCCGCGCGAGCCGCTTCATGCGGCCGAGGAGATCTACGGCGTGGTGCCGGCCGATCCGCGCAAGTCCTACGACGTGCGCGAGCTGATCGCGCGCGTCGTCGACGCGAGCGAGCTCGACGAGTTCAAGCCGCTCTACGGCGAGACGCTGGTGACCGGGTTCGCTCGCATCTGGGGCTATCCGGTCGGCATCGTCGCCAATAATGGCATCCTGTTCTCCGAAAGCGCGTTGAAGGGAGCGCATTTCGTCGAGCTGTGCGCCCAGCGCGGCATTCCGCTGGTCTTCCTCCAGAACGTCACCGGCTTCATGGTGGGAAAAAAATATGAAGCCGGCGGCATCGCCAAGGACGGCGCCAAGATGGTCACCGCGGTGGCCTGCGCCAGCGTGCCGAAATTCACCGTCATCATCGGCGGCAGCTTCGGCGCCGGCAACTACGCCATGTGCGGCCGCGCCTATGGCCCGCGCTTCCTGTGGATCTGGCCCAATGCGCGCATCTCGGTGATGGGCGGCGAGCAGGCGGCCAACGTGCTGGCGACCGTGCGACGCGACGGGGCCCGCGGCAAGGCCTGGCCGGCGGCGCAGGAGAATCGCTTCAAGGCCGCGATCCGCAAGCAGTACGAGACGCAAGGCCATCCCTACTACGCCAGCGCACGGCTGTGGGACGACGGCGTCATCGATCCCAAGGACACTCGCCGCGTGCTGGCGATGTCGATCTCGGCCAGCCTCAACGCACCCATTGAGAAGACACGTTTCGGCGTGTTCCGGATGTGACATGAGCGCGGTGCTGCTTTCGCACGATGCGCGCGGCGTTGTCACGGTCACGCTCAACCGCCCGGAGCGGCGCAACGCCTTCGACGACGCGCTGATCCGCGAGCTCGACCGCATCTTCGCCAAGCTCGGCCGCGATCCGGCGGTGCGCGTCCTCGTTTTGACCGGCGCGGGTCAGGCGTTCTCGGCTGGGGCTGACATCAACTGGATGCGCCGCGTCGCCGGTTACAGCAAGCGCGAGAACCGCGCCGACGCGATGGGCCTCGCTCGCATGCTGCGCCGCCTCGATACCCTGCCCAAGCCGACCGTGGCGCGGGTCAACGGCGCGACCTATGCCGGCGCCATCGGGCTGGTCTGCGCCTGCGATATCGCCGTCGCCGCGGCCGAGGCGACCTTCGCTATCTCCGAGGTGCGGCTCGGCCTGTTGCCCGCGACCATCGCGCCCTACGTCACTGCCGCCGTCGGCGTGCGCCAGGCGCGGCGCTTCAACCTGAGCGGCGAGGCGTTTTCGGCGGACGAGGCGCTGCGCATCGGCCTGGTACACAAGGTCGCGGCATTGGCGCAATTCGACGCCGCGATCGAAGGAACCGTCGCCGCGCTCCTCCAGGGCGCGCCGGGCGCGCAAGGCAAGGCGAAGCGCATGATCGCCGCGGTTGCCGGCAAACCGGTCACACCGGCGGTGATGGGGCGCACCGCCGACGCCATCGCTGAGGCGCGCGCGTCGCCCGAAGGGCGCGAAGGACTCGCCGCCTTCCTCGAAAAGCGCAAGCCCTCGTTCCGGACCTAGGGTGTTCAAGAAGATCCTCATCGCCAATCGCGGCGAGATCGCCTGCCGCGTGATCCGCACCGCACGGCGGCTCGGGATCAAGACCGTCGCGGTTTATTCTGACGCCGACAGCCGGGCGCTCCATGTTGCGCTGGCCGACGAAGCCTATGAAATCGGTCCGGCGCCGGCGCGCGAGAGCTATCTCGATGCGCAGGCGATCCTTACTGCCGCGCGCCGGAGCCGCGCCGAAGCGATCCACCCGGGTTATGGCTTCTTGTCGGAGAACGCGGCGTTCGCGGCCGGTTGCGTCAAGGCGGGGCTCGCCTTCATCGGGCCGCAGGCGGCGGCGATCCGGGCGATGGGCAACAAGGCCGCGGCCAAGGCGCTGGCGGAGAGAGCCGGCGTTCCGGTCGTGCCTGGCTATCGCGGCGACCGTCAGCATGTGGCGATCTTCGCCGCCGAGGCCGCGCGTATCGGCTATCCCTTGCTGGTCAAGGCGACGGCGGGCGGCGGCGGACGCGGCACGCGCGTGGTCGAACGGCCGAACGAGCTCGGCGCTGCGCTGGAGAGCGCCCGGCGCGAAGCGACGGCCGCGTTCGGTGACAGCCGCCTGATCCTGGAGAAATACCTGCGCGCGCCACGCCATATCGAGGTCCAGGTGTTCGGCGACCGGCGCGGCAATCTGGTCCACCTTTACGCGCGCGACTGCTCGTCGCAGCGTCGCTACCAGAAGGTGCTCGAGGAAGCGCCGCCGGCCGCTCTGGCGCCGGCGCTGCTGAGCAACCTGCATGAGGCGGCGCTCAAGGTGGCGCATGCGGTCAAATACCAGAACGCCGGCACGGTCGAGTTCATCGTCGAGCGAGGCCGCTTCTATTTCATTGAGATGAATACCAGGCTCCAGGTCGAGCACGCGGTGACCGAAATGATCACCGGCATCGACCTGGTCGAATGGCAGCTCCGCGTCGCGGCGGGCGAGGCGCTGCCGCTGAAACAGGCGCAGATCCGCGCCCGCGGCCATGCCATCGAAGTGCGGCTCTACGCCGAGGATCCGGCGCGCGGCTTCATGCCGTCGACCGGCCGGCTCGCGCGGCTGCGCTTTCCGCCGGCCGACACCCACCTGCGGATCGAGACCGGATTGCGCCAAGGCGATGCGGTCACGGAATTCTATGATCCGATGGCCGCCAAGGTGGTGGCGTGGGCGAAGGATCGCCACGGCGCGCGCCGGCGTCTGCGCGCGGCGCTGGTCGAAACCCGCATCCTCGGCGTCGACAGCAACCGCGATTTCCTGCTGCGATTGATCGAGCAGCCGGCGTTCCGGCGCGGCTCGGTCGATACGGCGTTCATCGGGCGTCACCTCGAAGCGCTGGCGCTGCCGGCGCCCGCACCCGAACCGGCACTTGCCGCCGCGGCGCTGTCGCGCATCGTTGCCGCTCCGCCGAAACCCGCGGCGGACCGTTTCTCGCCCTGGCGCCTGCGCGACGGGTGGCGGCCGAGCGGAGAAAGCGTGCTCGATTTCGCCTTCGACGACCGCGGCACGAAGCGGCGCGTCCGCATGCGCTTCGCACGCGCCGGGCTGCAGCTCGAATTCGGCCGGCGGTGTTTGCCGGCGCTGGCCTGGGCACTGGGTGCGGGCGACCTTGCGGTCGAGCTCGGCGGTCGCCATGTCGAAACCAGCGTCGCCTGGGGCGATCGTGCGGTCCAGGTCGCGCTGGCCGACGGCACCTGGCGTCTCGGCGTGGTCGAGACGGCAATACGACACGCCGATACGGCCAGTGCCGCCAGTCAAGTCGTGGCGCCGATGCCGGGCAAGATCGCCGCCGTGCATGTAGCCAAGGGGGCGAGCGTGACGCGCGGCCAGGTCTTGCTGGTGCTCGAGGCGATGAAGATGGAGCATGCCATTGCCGCGCCGAGCGACGGCGTGGTCGCCGAAATCCGCTATGCTGCCGGCGACCCGGTTGCCGAAGGCGCCGAGCTGATGGTACTGGCGGGCGCGAAGGAGGCGACGTGATGCAAGTGCCCAAGATGGTGCGGGTGGTCGAGGTCGGGCCGCGCGACGGGCTGCAGAACGAGGCCAAGACGGTGCCGACCGCGACCAAGGTGGCGCTCATCGAGCGGCTGGCCGACGCCGGCCTCAGGACGATCGAGGCCGGCAGCTTCGTCTCGCCCAAATGGGTGCCGCAAATGGCCGACACCGTCGCGGTGATGCAGGCGCTGAAGCGCCGGTCCGGCGTCGCCTATCAAGTATTGGTGCCGAACCTGAAGGGCTTCGAAGCGGCGCATACGGCCAAGGCCGACGAAGTCGCGATCTTCGCCGCCGCATCGGAGACGTTCTCCCGACGCAATATCAACTGCTCGATTGCGGAAAGCATCGAGCGCTTCGCGCCGGTAATGGATGCCGCGAAGGCTGCCCGCGTTCCCGTGCGCGGCTATATCTCCTGCGTCGTCGATTGCCCCTACGAGGGCGCCATAGCGCCGCAGGCCGTCGCGGATGTCGCGGCGCGGCTCGATGCGCTCGGTTGCTACGAGATCTCGCTCGGCGATACCATCGGCACCGGTACGCCGGCGCGCGTCGTGGCGATGATCGAGGCGGTGGCGCAGCGCGTGCAGCACGAGCGTCTCGCCATCCACTGCCACGACACCTATGGTCAGGCGCTCGCCAATATCCTCGCCGCGCTCGAGAGCGGCATCGCCACGATCGATAGCTCGGTCGCCGGTCTCGGCGGTTGCCCGTACGCGCCGGGAGCCGCCGGCAACGTCGCGAGCGAGGACGTGGTCTACATGCTCGACGGTCTCGGCATTGCCACCAGCGTCGATCTC
This sequence comes from Alphaproteobacteria bacterium, assembly GCA_028871055.1. Classification (GTDB taxonomy): domain Bacteria; phylum Pseudomonadota; class Alphaproteobacteria; order ATCC43930; family CGMCC-115725; genus REEB95. The sequence continues at coordinate 1,040 of JAGWON010000023.1, read as the reverse complement.
GCCAAGCTCGCGGCCGCCGGCCGTTTCATCTCCGACGCGCTCGGTCGCGAGCCGGCGTCGAAATGCGCCAAGGCACTTGCCGCGAAGGCCGCGTGATGACGCTGCATCTGATCAAGATGGCGGTCGGCGTGTCCGACTTGGCCGAGCTCAGGAAATTGCAGAAGCTGCGCCGCAAGCGGCGCGGCCGGTCGGTGTTCTTCACGCGCAACATGCCGAAGCGGATCGACGAGCTGCTCGACGGCGGCTCGATCTTTTGGGTGATCAAGCGCCAGGTCGCCGCGCGTCAGCGCCTGAAGGGCTTCATGCCGTTCGTCGGCAAGGACGGCAAACGCCGCGTCGCGGTCGAATACGCGATGAAGCTGGTGCCGGTGATGCCGCGGCCGTGCCGGCCGTTCCAGGGCTGGCGGTACCTCGGCCCCGCGGACGCGCCCCGGGACCGGCCGGCTGGGGTCGATTCGGGCGAGCGCCTGCCACCCAAGCTCGCCCGCGAACTCCGTGATCTCGGCCTGCTTTAACCGGTCGCTCCACCGCGGCCAGCGTTCGTCGCTCGCCAAGGGATGCCGGTAAGCGAGTAACTCGCTGAATCAACGGCCGTTTTGAGAATTCTGCCGAACGAAGCCAGTTGGCGGCGAACGCGAATCAGCAGGCCAGAAATGCCTGGGGAAAGCCCGGAATTCCCTGTTAGAAAAGCTTTACAAGCTGCGGCAACCAGCCTATATCAACCGCCCGGTCACCCGACGGGGTGGCCTCCGCGAACCAGGTAATGCCGCCACGCAGCGGTTTTGGCTGCGGGTGGTTTCGTCGGCTTCGATGCCGCGGTAAGGCGTCGCCGGCCGACGGTTTGGATTGTGGCGCGCTCGTTTGGCGCGAACCCTTCGTCGTGAAGGGTGCGGTCTTTGACATCGTTGAGAAGAGGAAGGGATGCGCAGGCGGCGGCGCCTTCGGCGCCGTACGTATGCGCATCAGTAAGGAAGTCAATTCCGAGCCGATGCAAGTCGTACGATGCCAGGACTTTGCCGGACGATCCGCAAGGAAAGACC
>JAGWON010000010.1 GCA_028871055.1 Alphaproteobacteria bacterium | reverse complement strand
AGCAGGCAGCGCGCGCCGTCGGTCACCAGCATGATCACCGCCGGATCGGTGCGCGGGAAATGCGTGGCGTTGCAGGCCGCGTCGGTGCAGCGGCGCATGTGGCCGGCGTCCGCCATGATGCTCGGTGCGCCGCACACCGCGCAGTGACGATGCCGCTGGTGCCAATAGAGCATGCCGCGCGCATAGGCGAGCAGCGCCGATTCGTCGCGCGGCAGGAGCGGACCGACGCGGCGCAGATCGATGAATTCGCTGCCCGCCGGCGCCGGCAGGCGGGCAAGCGGCTCGTCGAGATGCGACAGGTCGATGGCGAAATAGGCATGGTCGCCGCCGAGCCCGAGCAGCACGACGTCGCCTTCGGGCGCGAATTGCGCCCGCTCCAGCAGCACCGCGCGCGGCGCCAGGCCATCGGCGCCGAGCACGAGGTTGCGCGCCTGCGACACCGGAACGAAGCGCGTGCCGGCATGCTCGAGCTGGCTCGCCAGCCACGCCGCGTCCTTGCGCCGATGCGTGGCGCGATCGAGCCCGCCGGCGTAGAAATTCAGCAAATGCCGCGTACCGGCCGAGTCAGGCCGCATGAGTTCCGGGCTCCGCCGTGCCGGTCCCGATGCCCCCGGCGAACCCGTCGTTCAGCTCGCGCATGCCGCTCCTCTTGCCGAGTCCCGCTGCCGCGAAAATCGCGCCCGTCGTTCGGTCTTGCGCGGCCGATGGGATCGCCTGATATAGTGGCACGGGAGGCTGGCGGCGGACAGGCCCCTCGCCAACCCGGTCAGGTCCGGAAGGAAGCAGCCGTAACGAGTTCCGGCCTGGGTCGGCGTTCAGTCTCCCACCGCGCTCCCACGGAGAGGCAAGTCACATGAGCGAGCCGGGCAGCGTCTATCGCGTGCTCGCGCGCAAATACCGTCCGGCCACCTTCGCCGAACTCATCGGCCAGGAAGCGATGGTCCGGACGCTCGCCAACGCGATCGCCGCCGGCCGCATCGCCCATGCCTTCATCCTCACCGGCGTGCGCGGCGTCGGCAAGACCACCACCGCGCGTATCATCGCCCGCGCGCTCAATTGCGTCGGGCCCGACGGCAAGGGCGGGCCGACGGTCGAGCCCTGCGGCCAGTGCGAGCATTGCCGCGCGATATCCGAGGACCGCCACGTCGACGTGATGGAGATGGACGCCGCGTCGCGCACCGGCGTCGACGATATCCGCGAGCTAACCGACGGCGTGCGCTACAAGCCGGTCTCGGCGCGGTTCAAGGTCTACATCATCGACGAAGTGCACATGCTGTCGAAAAACGCCTTCAACGCGCTGTTGAAGACGCTCGAAGAGCCGCCACCCGACGTCAAGTTCATCTTCGCCACCACCGAAGTGCACAAAGTGCCGGTGACGGTGCTGTCGCGCTGCCAGCGCTTCTCGCTGCGCCGCGTGCCGGCCGACATCCTGGCGCAGCAATACGCCAAGATCGTCGCCGCCGAGAAGGTCGAGGCCGAGACCGGCGCGATCGCGCTGATTGCGCGCGCCGCCGACGGCTCGGTGCGTGACGGGCTGTCGATCCTCGACCAGGCGATCGCGCTCGGCGCCGGCAAGGTAACCGAGGCGATGGTGCGCGAGATGCTCGGCGTTGCCGATCGCGGCCTGGTCTTCGACCTGCTCGAGACCGTGCTCAAGGGCGACGCCGCTGGCGCCGTGAAGCGCATGGGCGATCTTTACGAGGGCGGCGCCGATCCGGCGCTGGCGCTGCAGGAGCTGCTCGACCTCACCTATCACCTGACGCGGCTCAAGCTGGCGCCCGAGTCGGGCGACGGCTTCGAGGGCGAGCGCGGTCGCGCCCTGCCGCTGGCGCAGAAGCTCGGCATGGCCGAGCTGGCGCGTGCCTGGCAGATGCTGCTCAAAGGCCTGGGCGAGGTGCAGTGCGCGCCATCGCCGATCCAGGCGGCGGAGATGGTGCTGGTGCGGCTCGCCTACGTGGCCGATCTCCCCGCTCCCGCCGATCTGGTCAAGGCACTCGAAGGCGCGAGCACCGGCGCACAGGCGCCGGCGGGCGGACCGGTGCCGGGCCCGCGAGTTGCGCCCGCGCCGCGCCCGCCGCTCGATTCCGGCGCCACGGCCGCGCCGCGGCTGCAGCCGCGCGAGATGCCGGAGCCGGAAACGGTGCCCGCCGGCCCGCAGAGCTTCCTCGACGTGGTTCGGCTGTTCGAGCGGAAACGCGAGCCGCTGCTGCGCAGTCACCTCTACGGCAACGTCCATCTGGTGCAGTTCGAGCTCGGCCGCATCGAGCTGCGGCTGACCGAGGCGGCGCCACGCGACCTGCCCAACCGGCTGGGCCAGCTCCTGACTGAATGGACCGGACGGCGCTGGATCGTCAGCGTCTCGGGCGACGCGGGCGAGCCGACCGTGCGCGAGCAGGACGAGGCACGCGCCGCCGGGCTCAAGAGCGAGGCGGCGAACCATCCCCTGGTGCGCGCCGTGCTCGAGACCTTCCCCGGCGCCAGGATCGAGGCGGTGCGCGAGAAGGCCGCCGAAACCGGGTCGCCGGTCGCCGAGGAGCCGGAAGAGGACGCGGTGATCGCCGAGGATCCGATCGAGGGAGACGACTTCCTGTGAACAACCTGGGCCAGATGCTGAAGCAGGCGCAGCAGATGCAGGCGCGCATGCAGGAGATGCAGGAACGCCTTGCCGCGATCGAAGTTACCGGCGTTTCCGGCGGCGGCATGGTCACGGTCACGCTCACCGGCAAGGGCGACGTGAAGAAGATCAAGCTCGACAAGTCGATCGTCGACCCGGCCGAGACCGAGGTGCTCGAGGACCTGATCGTCGCCGCGTTCAATGACGCCAGGGCGCGCGTCGAGCGCCACGTCACCGAGGAAACCGAGAAGCTCACCGGTGGGCTCAAGCTGCCGCCGGGCATGAAGCTGCCGTTTTAAAAAAGCTGTCACCGATCAGCCGCGGGCCTTCAGTCGCAGGGCGTCATTGCGAGCGCCGCAAGGCGCGAAGCAATCCAGGCGTGGATCGCCACGGCCGCTACGCGGCCTCGCGATGACGAGGATAGCTGAAAGCTGATAGCTTCTTGCCATGCTCGAACTCGACCGTCTGATCCTGCTGCTGTCGAAGCTTCCCGGCCTGGGTCCGCGTTCGGCGCGGCGCGCGGCGCTGTTCCTGCTGAAGCGGCGCGAGAGCCTGATGGAGCCGTTGGCCGCGGCGCTGGCCGAGACCGCGGCAAAGGTCCAGCCGTGCTCGCTCTGCGGCAATCTCGACACCGCCGACCCTTGCGCCATCTGCCGCGATCCGCGGCGCGACCAGGGCATGATCTGCATCGTCGAGGACATGGCCGATCTCTGGGCGATCGAGCGCAGCGCGTCCTACAACGGGCTCTATCACGTGCTCGGCGGCACGCTCTCGGCGCTCGACGGCATCGGGCCCGAGGATTTGCGCATCGAGGCGCTGGTCGCGCGGGTCGAGAAGACCAAGGCGCGCGAGGCGATCTTGGCGATGAACGCCACGGTCGAGGGCCAGACCACGGCGCATTACATCCTCGACCGCCTGGCCGAGACCGGCGTCAAGGTCACGCGGCTGGCGCACGGCGTGCCGGTCGGCGGCGAGCTCGATTACCTCGACGACGGCACGCTCAGCGCCGCGCTGGCCGCGCGCAAGCTGCTCACGCCGGACTAGCTATTCGCCGATGAGGCGCGGCCGCGGCGGCGACGTGATCTCTTCCGCCTCACCGTCGATCGCGTCATCGAGCCGGCGCACATCGTAGGCGGGCAGGCTTGCCGGCAAGGCCTTCGGCGTCTGGACGCCAAGCTTGCCGAGTTTGCCGGCTTGCGGCAGCAGGCGCTTGTTCACCGAACTGGCGAAATCGGCGAAGGAACTGGCGGCGGCCTCGATCCCCTTGCCGACCTTGACCGCGGCTTCGAGCGCGACACGCATGCGGTCGAGGAGCACGCCGGCTGCCTCGACGATGCGCGCCTGGTTCTCATCCTGGCGCTGGCGGCGGATGTCGCTCGCGGCGAACGACACGATGGCGTGCAGCGTACCCGGCCCGGCGGGGATGATGTTCAAGTCCTGCGCCTTGCGGCGGAACTCGCCGTCGGCGCGACACAGTTTGTCGAGCGTGATCTCGCTCGGCAGATACATGACGCTGAGCATGCGGCCGACCTCGCCGCCGCGGCCGGCATCGCGGAAGGTGGTAAGCACAGCGCCCCGGTAATCCTTCGACGCGAGCGCGCGCAGGTGCTGGTTCATCGTCGCCGCAAGTCGGCCGTAGGCGGCAGTCTCCGCCGCCTCGCTCTCAGCCTCGGCAATGTCGAGAATCGCTTTCGATGCCTTGCAATCGATGACCAGCACCGTGTCGCCGGGCAGGAACACCACGGCATCGGGGCGCAGGCGCTGGCCAGCCGCTTCGCCCGGCGCGTGGAACTGCAGCACATAGTCGCGGCCCTCTTCGAGGCCGAAGGACTTGAGCGTATTGGCAAGACCGATCTCGGCGATCTGCCCGGCACCCCCGGGACTCGATAGGGCGCGCATCACCGTGTCGAGGGTGCGGCCCTTCTCCTGGATCTGGCCGTGGAGCGCGGCTATCGCTTCGTTGAGTTTGGTCGCGTGCTCGACCAAAGGCTGCGCCAACTCCTTGAGCCGCGTCTCGTTTTCCTTCTTGGCCTCGGCACTCTCGCGCTTGTGGTCGTCGAGCAGTTTGGACGACAGCGCCTGTGCCGTTTCGAGCATCGCCGCCTGCGCTGCCTGGAGGCTTTCCTGGCGCAGGCGCTCGAAATCGGGCATGCGGTTCTGCGCCTCGGCGAGCTGTTGGCGCGCCACCGCAAGATCGCGTTCGGCGGCATGCCAGGCGCGCACCGCACGCTCGCGCGCCAGCGCGAGTCCGATGCATCCGGCCACCAGCGCCGCCACGACGGCGAGCAAAACCGCTTCCATGCCCGCATGTTAGCCCAGCCGCGCGGCGCCAGCTATCCGTTGACGGACTCGGGGCGAAGTCCTACCTAAATGGCCATCATGGCCCTGTTGCCCGTCATCACCGCACCCGATCCACGGCTCAAGCGCAAATCCAAGCCGGTCGCCAAGGTCGACGGCCGGGTGCGCAAGCTGATGGCCGACATGCTGGAGACCATGTACGCGTCGAACGGCATTGGGCTTTCCGCACCGCAAGTCGACGCGCTCGAGCGCGTCATCGTCGTCGATTGCGCGCGCGAGGGCGAGAAGCCGCAGCCGCTCAAGATCGCCAATCCCGAGATCGTCTGGGCATCCGACGAGACGGTGGTGTGCAGCGAAGGCTGTTTGTCGCTGCCCGAGCAATATGCCGACGTCGAGCGCCCGTCGGCGATCCGGCTGCGCTATCTCGACGAGCAGAACGAGATTCGCGAGATCGAGGCGAAGGGCCTGCTCGCAACCTGCATCCAGCATGAGATCGACCATCTCGACGGCGTGCTGTTCGTCGACCACATCTCGGCGCTGAAGCGCGGCATCATCCTGCGCAAGCTCGCCAAGACCAAGCGTCTCAAGACCGCCGTGCCCGCTTGAGGGCGCTATGGCGCTCCGGCCACCGCCCAAATTGCGTCTCGCGTTTTTGGGGACGCCCGCATTCGCCGCGCGCATCCTCGGCGCGCTGATCGAGGCCGGCCACGAGATCGCCGCCGTCTATACCCAGCCGCCGCGGCCCGCCGGTCGCGGTCATCGCGTCACACCTTCGCCGGTGCAGGAACTGGCCGAGGCGCGCGGCATCGCGGTCGTGGCGCCGGCAAAACTGGATTCCGGATCGATCGCCAAATTCACCGCGCTGGAATTCGATGCTGCGGTGGTCGCCGCCTATGGCCTGATTCTGCCCACGGCGATGCTCGCATCACCGCGGCTCGGCTGCCTCAACGTGCATGCCTCGCTGCTGCCGCGCTGGCGCGGCGCCGCGCCGATCGAGCGCGCGCTCCTTGCCGGCGATCGCGACACCGGCATCTCGATCATGCGCATGGACGAAGGCCTCGATACCGGGCCGGTGCTGCTCGCCGAGCGCCTCGCTATTCCGCCGGGCATGGGCGCCGCCGCGCTCTATCGCGAGCTCGCCGAGCTCGGCGCGCGACTCATCGTCGCCGCGCTCGCTGCCGCGGCTGAGGGCAAGCTCAGCCCCAAGCCGCAGCCCGCCGACGGCGCAACCTATGCGCGGAAGCTCAGGCGCGAAGAAGGCGCGCTCGATTGGCTCAAGCCTGCGGCCGCGCTCGAGCGGGCGGTGCGCGCCTTCGAGATCTTTCCGGGCACGTATTTCACGCACGGCGGCGAGCGCATCCGCGTGCTCGCCGCCACTGTCGCCGAGGCGCCAAGCGGCGCGGCCCCTGGCACGGTGCTCGACGATACCCTGACGATCGCCTGCGGCGACGGTGCGCTACGGCCGACGCAACTTCAGCGGGCCGGCCGCGCTGCGCTCGCAACCCCGGAATTCCTGCGCGGCTATCCGATCCCGCGCGACACGCTGTTGCCATGCCCCGCTACAAGCTGACCATCGAATACGACGGCCGCGGCCTGGTCGGCTGGCAGCGGCAGGCGAAGGGGCTGTCGGTCCAGGAAACCCTCGAAACCGCGGTTGAGCGGTTCTGCGGCAAGCGATTGACGGTTCATGGCGCCGGCCGTACCGACGCCGGCGTTCACGCCCTGGCCCAGGTCGCCCATATCGATCTGCCGCGCGACAAGCCGCCCGACGTGATCCGCAGCGCGCTCAACCAGCACGTCAAGCCGAACGCCATCGCCATTCTGGCGGTCGAGCGCGTCGCCGATTCGTTCGACGCGCGGCGCTCGGCCCGCGGCCGGATCTATCGTTACCGCATCCTCAACCGGCGGCCACCGCCGGCGCTCGAACGCGGCCGGGTCTGGCATGTCGGTCCGGCGCTCGACCTGGCGGCGATGCAGGCGGCAACGGCCGTGCTCGTCGGTAAGCACGACTTCACTACCTTCCGCGACACGCTGTGCCAGGCGAAATCGCCGGTGAAGACGCTCGACGCGCTCGACGTCGCGCGCGCCAGCGAGGAGATCTGGATCGAGGCGCGGGCGCGCTCCTTCCTCCATCACCAGGTGCGCAACATGGTCGGGACGCTCAAGCTGGTCGGCGCCGGCAAGTGGGATGCGGCGGACGTCAAGCGGGCGCTCGACGCGCGTGACCGCCGCGCCGGCGGACCGACGGCGCCGGCCGAGGGACTTTACCTGATGGCGGTGCTCTATCCCGAAGCTGCTTAGGGCGGCATCACGCCCGGCGGCCGCTTCGTATCCAGGGGAACCGTGTAATGCAGGCCGAAGAACCCGGCCACGCCATGAATCGTGTCCTCGCTGCGGCCGCCTTCGAATTGCAGATGCTGGGTGATCTCATAGGTCAAGCCGAAGCGATAGCCCTGGACCGCCGGCGCGAAGGCCCGATCGCCCCACCAGTAGCGCGCCGCCGTGACGTGCATGTTGGGCAGCAGCGGCATCGGCAGGCCCAGCTCGATGTCGCGTTCGCCGAGCGAATGCTCGGCGAGAGCGGCGCCGGTCACCGGGCCACGGTTGATGTTGCCGGCGAGATAGGTCTCCGGATCGAGCGCCGTGCCGCCGATCTCGGCGCCGAGATTGGATTGCGCGTTGCCATACGACCAGCCTCGGTCGGCGGTCGCTACCGTCGCCTCGGCCAGACCCTGGAGGCCGAGGCGCGTCTGCCGGTGCAAGGCGGCGAGCATGCCGTCGGTCCGGTTCTCGGTTTCGGAGTCGCGTGCGCCCAATGGCAGCATCCGCGCGACCGGTATCGCGGCCTGCCGCGTCTCTTCCAACGCCAACGCGCTGAAGCCGGGGCGCAGGTCGCGGATTGCGCCGGTGCCGAGCTCGAGCTTGGTGAGCCACCGCGCCGCTTCGCCCAGGACGCGCTCACCCGACTCGGAGACGGTCTGGCGGAGACCGACGATGAAGGCCGTGACGGTGCCATGCGGATGCGGCGTCTCATCGCCGGCCAGCGCGGTGCCGCTCGCCAAGCCGCAAAGCGCGGCTACAAGCCCCACACGCGGTACGCGCAGCCAGGCATGGTTCGCCATGGTGGAAAAATTAACAGTAAGCAGTTAAAGGCGAGTTAAATCGATTTCGCCTAAAAAGCTTACCGTCCGGCGAAGTAAAGTTCAAGGAAGGAAGAGTAAATCTTCGTCAGTGCCTCAATATCGTTAATACTGACGCGCTCGTTAACCTTGTGCGCGGTCTCACCGACCAGACCGAACTCGGCGACCGGACAGTAGCGCTGGATGAAGCGGGCGTCGGAGGTGCCGCCACCGGTGGACAGCGCCGGCTTGCGGCCGGTGACGGCTTCGATCGCGCGGGAAAGCTTGTCGCTGACCTCGCCCCGCGGCACCAGGAAGGATTCGCCGCTGACCTGGATCTTGAGCTCGTACTTGCCGTCGACGCGGTCGAGGCGCTCGCGCACCCACGATTCCATCGTCGTGCCGGTCCAGCGGTCGTTGAACCGGACGTTGAAGACGGCCTTGGCCCGATCCGGGATGATGTTGGCGGCGGGATTGCCGATGTCGATCGTCGCCACCTGCAGATTGGATGGCTCGAATTGCGCGCTGCCCTGGTCGATCGGCTCCCGCGTCAGCGCATCGAGCATCCGCACGAGGCGATGTGCGGCATTGTCGGCGAAGTGCGGATACGCGGTGTGCCCCTGCACGCCGAAGGCGGTGAGCGTGCCGTTGAGGCTGCCGCGGCGGCCGATCTTGATCATGTCGCCGAGTTCCTTGCGGCTGGTCGGCTCGCCAACGATGCTAGCGTCGAGCTTTTCGCCGCGCTTGGCGAGAAATTCGAGCACCTTGCGCGTGCCGTTGATCGCCACCGCCTCCTCGTCGCCGGTGATCAGCAGGCTGATCGAGCCGCCGAACTCCGGTCCGCGCGATGCGACGAAGCGCTCGGTGGCGGCCGCAAAACAAGCGATGGCGCTCTTCATGTCGGCGGCGCCGCGGCCGATTAAAACACCGTCCTTGACCGAACCGGCAAAGGGATCGACCGACCAGTTGGCGGCGTTGCCGGGCGGCACCACGTCGGTATGCCCTGCGAAGCACAGGTTGCGGCCCGACTTGCCGAGCCGGGCATAGAGGTTGAGCACCTTCTCGGTGCCGGGCTCGGCGAATTCGAGCATCTCGCAGGCGAAGCCGACGCGCTCCAGGGCGTGCGCGAGATGCGCGATGGCGCCCGCGTCCCGTGGCGTCACGCTCGGGAACCGGACAAGCTCGGCGGTGAGGGCGGCGGGATCGATTGCGGCGGAGTTCGCGGCCATCAGTCGCGCAGCAATTCGTTGATCGAGGTGCGCGAGCGCGTGCGTTCGTCGACCCGCTTGACGATGACGCAGCAGGCGAGATTCGGCCCGCCCGGCGCACGGGCCGGCAAGCTCCCCGGCACGACCACGGCGTAGGCCGGCACGCGGCCCAGGAAGGTCTCGCCTGTCGCGCGGTCGACCACCTTGGTCGAAGCGCCGATGAAGCAGCCCATCGCCAGCACCGCGCCCTCCTCGATGATCGCACCCTCGGCGACCTCGCTGCGCGCGCCGATGAAGCAGTGGTCCTCCACGATCACAGGCTGCGCCTGCACCGGCTCGAGCACGCCGCCGATACCGACGCCGCCGGAGATGTGGCAGTTGCGGCCGATCTGGGCGCAGGAGCCGACCGTCGCCCAGGTATCGATCATCGTGCCCTCGCCGACATGGGCGCCGACATTGACGAAGCTCGGCATCAGCACGACGCCGGGCGCGATATAGGCCGAGCGCCGCACGATAGCGCCGGGTACGGCGCGGAAGCCGGCCTTCTTGAACCGGGCCGCGGTCCAGCCCTGGAACTTCGACGGCACTTTGTCCCACCACCGGGCACCGGCGGGACCACCGCCGATCGGCATCATGTCGGTCAGCCGGAACGACAGCAGCACGGCCTTCTTGAGCCATTGCTCGACCTGCCATTGGCCGTCGCGCTTCGCGGCGACGCGCAGCGTGCCGGCATCGAGCAGGTCGAGCGCCGTCGCGACCGCCTTGCGCGCCGCCGCCTTGGTCTTGGCATCGAGGCGGTCGCGGGCGTCCCAGGCAGCGTCGATGGTCGCTTGCAGGCGCGGAATATCCATGGCGCGCGCAAAATGCGGTGCGCGCCCTGCGCTGTCAACCGTCGCTCGGCGGCGTTAGACTGGCCGCCGATGGAGGCGCCGATGAGCTGGCAGCCCGCGCCCGAGCCGTCGGTCGAAGACAATCCGGCGGCGGCGATCGGCGTGGTGATCGCGCCGCGCACGCGCGATCTCGGCGATGGCTTCCTGGTGCGCCGCGTGCTGCCCTATGCCAAGCGCCGCATGGTCGGGCCGTTCATCTTCTTCGACCATTTCGGACCGACCATGTTTCGCGCCGGCACCGGCCTCGACGTGCGGCCGCATCCGCATATCGGCCTCGCCACCGTCACCTATCTGTTCGGCGGCGAGATCATGCACCGCGATAGCCTGGGCACGGCGCAGCTCATCCGGCCGGGCGCGGTCAACTGGATGACCGCCGGGCGCGGCATCGTTCATTCCGAACGCACGCCGCCGGAGACGCGCCAACACGCATCGCCGATCTACGGCATCCAGAGCTGGGTGGCGCTGCCGCGCGCACGCGAGGAGATCGACCCCGGCTTCGAGCATTATCCCGCAGCGTCCCTGCCGCTTATTGAAGGCGACGGGATTTCGGCACGGCTCATTGCCGGCGCGCTGTTCGGCCAGACCTCGCCGGTGGCGACGCAATCGCCGCTGTTCTATGCCGATGTCACGATGCGGGCCGGCGCGACGCTGGCGATGGCCGCCGATTACGCCCAGCGCGCGGCCTATCTGCTCGAAGGCGCGGTCGAATGCGCTGGCGCACGGCACGCGCCGCCGCAAATGCTGGTGTTCGACAGCAAGGCGCGCGCCGCGATCAAGGCGCTCGAACCGGTGCGCCTGCTACTGCTTGGCGGTGAACCGCTCGACGGCGAGCGTCACATCTGGTGGAATCTGGTGTCGAGTTCGGCCGAGCGCATCGAGCAGGCGAAGCGAGACTGGAAGGAAGGCGGATTCCCGAAGATTCCGGGCGACAGCGTGGAGTTCATTCCACTGCCAGACTGAGCGCGGCGAGGAAAGCCGTCAGGTCGTCGATGGTGTGGTGGATGGAAGCGGCGTGGGCCACGTCGACCTCGGCATGCGGACCGCCCCGGAGCCAGACCGTCGTCATGCCGAGTGCGGCGGCCGGCGGCAGGTTGCGCGCCATATCCTCGACCATCGCGGCACGCGACGGCACGACGGCATAGGTCTCGATCAAATCGCGGTAGCCGGCAGCGTCCGGCTTCGGCTGGTAGTCGACGGCGACGATGTCGTGGATGGCGGCAAAATGCTCCGCAAGCTCGAGCCGATCGAGCACGCGTTCGGCATGGCGCCTGGTGCCGTTGGTGAAGACGAGCTTGCGCCCCGGCAGTGCCGCCAGCGCCCGGCCCAGCGCCGGCGCCGGCTTGACCGCGGACACGTCGATCTCATGCACGTAGTCGAGGAAATGCCGCGGCTCGATGCCGTATTCGTTCATCAGGCCGCGCAGCGTGGTGCCGTGCTCCTGAAAATAGCGGCGGCGCAGCGCGTGCGCGCCGTCCCGGTCGAGGCGCAGCTCGTCCATAATGTACCGGGTCATGCGCTGCTCGACCTCGACATAGAGGCGGCACGACGACGGATAGAGCGTGTTGTCGAGATCGAAGACCCAGGTATCGATACGGTCGAACGAACGGGCGTGCGGCGGCAGGGAATCGAGCAGGGTCATGGGCGCGCGGGTTATATGGCCCACGCGCGCCGCTTTGTCGATGCCTCCGTGGGCGCGCAAACAGGCGCCGCGCGACCGCGGCGCCTGTCCGCGCAATTCAACCTCCTAATCGGCCGCGCCGGTCGCGGTCACGAGCGCGGCTGTCGCCGCAACCTTCGGCCGCGAGGCGGCCCAATAACCCAATCCCATGAACCCGGCGCCGGCGACGATGTTGCCGAGCGTCACCCACAGCATATTCCAGGCGAATCCGGCCCAGGTGATCGTGGCCGGATGGTCGTCGAGCAGCGCGATCAGCAACAGCGTCATGTTCGCGACCGAGTGCTCGTAGCCGCTGCCGATGAAGCCGAACAGGCACCAGAAGATGGCGATGCACTTGGCGGCGTCGCTTTCCATCCGTGCCGACATCCAGATTGCCAGGCAGACGAGCCAATTGCAGAGGATGGCGCGCGCAAATAGCGACAGGGCGGGCGCGTTCATCTTCGCCGCGGCGACGGCGAAGATGAACTGGCTCTTCGAATGCAGCATCAACCCGCCGCCGCCGGCGATGAAGATGACCGCGAGCAGCGCGCTGCCCAGAAGATTGCCGATCCAGGACCCCGTCCAGCAACCGAGCAGATCGCCAAACTTGATCTTGCCGCGCAGGACGCCCAGCGGCATGAACATGGTGTGGCCGGTGAACAAATCGGACCCTGCGAAGATCACGAGCGTCAGCGCGATGCCGAACGAGACGCCCATGATCAGCGGCCGATAGGCCGCATCAACGTCGGAACCGACGCTGAAGATCAGAATGATGCCGAGCCCGACATAGGCGCCGGCCATCATCGCGCTCAGCAGAAAGCCGAACGGTGTACGCTTGAGAAAGGCGCTTTTGGCGGCCGCAGTGGCGGCCATTTGGTCGACGGTCTCCAGATACATTGATGCCTCGCTCAGTTGGTAGTCGCTCGCCGGATTGCCGCCGCACCCCTTTGCATCGACGCGCAATGCCGGCCTCTAGTCGATACGCCGCAAGGAGTGTGCCAGCCGCGACAGCCGCGGTTTGAGCCGGACGCGCGCTAGCTCAATCCAGTCCATGCCCTGATCGTCAGCGCGGGACGAAACTTTTGCTTATTTTTCACACATAAAAGAATCGTGCATAAAAAATTCGCAAAACCGGGGGCCTTCATCACATTTCTTGGGCATTACGAACGCTGGCCAAAGCCGGCGATGGAGCTTTTTCGCGACGGATCGGCCGCTTGGCGCTGCGCAGCGGCTGGCATCGCGGTTGCAATGCGGAAAAGCAGAATAGGGCGGATTTGGCCGATAACGACCCCGATGGCATGGGCAATGACCAGCGATACAATCCTGACCGACGAGCAAAAGCAGTATCTCGAAGGGTTCCTGAGCGCCGTGGCGGCACGGCACGGCGGACCGGGCAATGGCGCGGGGAGCGCGCCCGATGTCCATCGCATGGCGCAGGACCGGTTCATCGCCGCGGGCAAGAAGCTCACTGCCGAGGAGGAGGCCAAGCGCAAGAACCACCCGCTCGACATGTGGGACGAGATCAGCGCCAACGTGGCCGCCGCTCGGGCGCCAAAGGGCATCGACATCTTCCGGCACAAATTCTTCGGCCTGTTCTATGTGGCGCCGGCGCAGGATTCGTTCATGTGCCGACTGCGCATTCCGAACGGGATCGTGACTGCGCACCAATTCGCGAGCCTGGCCGACCTCGCCGAACGCCTGGGCGGCGGATATGTCGACGTGACGACGCGAGCCAACCTGCAAATCCGCGAGATTCAGCCGAGCTCGGTGATCGAGCTGCTGATGGGCATCCAGGAGGCGGGGCTGACGACCCGCGGCGCCGGCGCCGACAACATCCGCAATATCACCGGCAGCCCGACGGCAGGCATCGACGCGCAGGAGCTGATCGACACAAGGCCGCTCGCCCGCGCGCTGCATTACACCATTCTCAACCACCGGGAACTCTATGGCCTGCCGCGCAAATTCAACATCGCATTCGACGGCGGCGGCCGGCTGAGTGTGCTGGAGGACACCAACGACATCGGCTTCGCGGCGGTCCGCGTGACCGACGGTGCAGCGGTCGCGCCGGGTGTCTATTTTCGGATGTATCTCGGCGGCATCACCGGCCAAGGTGGCTTTGCGCGCGATGCTGGCGTCTTGCTCAAGCCCGAGGAATGCGTTGGCGCCGCCGTTGCCGCGGTGCGCGTCTTCATCGCCTATGGCGACCGCATCGACCGCAAGCGCGCGCGGCTCAAATACCTGATCGACGACTGGGGCATCGAGCGGTTCATGGCCGAGGTCGAGGAGGAGCTGTCGTTCAAGCCGCCCCGCGTGCCGCTGGACCGATGTCTGCCGCGCGGCCCGCTGCTGAAGCACGGCCACATCGGCGTGAACAAGCAGAAGCAGAAGGGGATGAGCTATATCGGCGTGGCGCTGCCCGTCGGACGCTTGAGCGCAGCGCAGATGCGCGGTCTTGCCGCAATCGCCGAGCAATTCGGCAGCGGTACGATCCGGCTCACGGTCTGGCAGAACGTCATCCTGTCGGACATCAGCGACGTCAAGTTGCCCGGCGCCCGCAAGGCGATCGAGGAGATCGACTTGAGCGCCGAAGCCTCGCCGATCCGGGGCGCGCTCGTCGCCTGCACCGGCAACACCGGCTGTAAGTTCGCCGCCACCGACACCAAGGCGCAGGCGCTCTATCTCGCGCAATATCTCGAGAGCCGCGTGAAGCTCGACGCGCCGCTCAACATCCATCTCACCGGCTGCCCCAATTCTTGCGCCCAGCACTATGTCGGCGATATCGGCCTGCTGGGCGTGAAGGTCGCGCAGGGCGACGAGATGATCGAGGGCTATACCGTCGTCGTCGGTGGCGGCGCCGGAACCGAACGTAGCCTGGCGCGTGAGGTCGCGCGCGACGTGCCGTTTGCCGATCTTGCCGATCGGCTCGAGGCGCTCCTCCGCGCCTACCTCGCGCAACGTCGCGGGACCGAGTCGTTCCACGACTTCGCCAGCCGGCATTCGGTCGACGACCTGAAAACCATGTTCGCAGCGGAGCCGGTGCTATGAGCCATATCGCACCGCTCGTTCCCGACAACGCGCCGTTCAGTAGCGCCGAGCGCGCCTTCATCAATGGATGGCTCGCGGCCTATTACGCACCGGGCGCGACGGCGGAATCGCCGGCCGCAGCGGCTGCGCCGCCGGCCGAGGAGTTCCCTTGGCACGATCCTTCGCTGCCAATGGACCAGCGGATGGAGCTCGCCGCGGGCCTGTCGATGCCGCAGCGGCTGATGGCGGCAATGGCGCAGCAGGATTGCGGCCAATGCGGCTACGTTTGCCACAGCTACGCCGCGGCGATCGCCGCCGGCTCGGAAAAAGCGCTGACCCGGTGCGTTCCCGGCGGCAAGGAGACCGCGCGCAAACTGAAGGAGCTTCTCGAGACCGGCGGCGCGCCGGTGCCGGCGACCATACCGGCCGCGCCGGCCGCCGCGACGGTGCCGGCACCATCATCCGGGGCGGCAACCGTCGCGGCCCAATTCCGCATCGCCCGGCTGCTCAACCGCGCGGGATCGGCCAAGGATACGCGGCAGGTCGTATTGAGCCTCTACGGCTCGGGCCTGTGCTATCAGTCCGGCGACAGCGTCGGCATCGTGCCGACTAATTGTCCCGCGACGGTGGCAGCGATCATCGAGGCCCTGGGCGCCGACCCGAACACGGACGTCGATTGTCCCGACGGTACTCGACGGGCGCTGCTTGAGGCGCTGAGCCGCGCCTGCGACATCGGCCGCCCGTCGGACGAAGCCGTCGAGGTGCTGGCGTCGCGGGCGCTCGATCCTGACCAATCGCAGAAGCTTCAGGCTCTTGCCGAAGGCTATCCCGGTGCCGAGCCCGAGGGCGCCGATCTGCTCGATCTTTTGGTCGCGTTTCCGTCGGCGCGGCCGCCGCTGCAGGAACTGGTGTCGGCGCTCGCGCCGTTGCAGCCGCGGCTCTATTCGATCGCCTGCTCGCCGCTGGTCCATGGCGGCGAGGTCCACCTGACCGTCGCGGCGGTGCACTGGGAAAGGCGCGGCCGCGCCCGCAAGGGCGTTGCCTCGTGCTTCCTTGCCGAACGCGCGACGCCCGCGCTCGAAATGCCGGTCTTCGTTCAACCGCCAGTCCATCCTTTCCGTCCACCCAAATCGGACGATGCGCCGATGATCATGATCGGGCCCGGCACGGGGATCGCGCCGTTCCGGGCGTTCCTCCAGGAGCGGCGCGAGAACGGCGCCAAAGGCCGCAACTGGCTGTTCTTCGGCGACCAGCACCGCGCCACCGACTTCCTTTACGAGGAAGAGCTCACGGCCTGGCACAAGGATGGCCTGCTCACACAGCTCGATCTTGCATTCTCACGCGACCAGCCCGAGCGCATTTATGTCCAACAGCGCATGCGCGAGCAATCGGTGCGGCTGTGGAGCTGGATCAACGACGGCGCTCATGTCTACGTCTGCGGCGCGATGGCGATGGGCCGCGACGTCGAGACCGCACTCGCCGCCATCGTCGCCCGCCAGGGCCGCATGGGCGTCGGCGCCGCCAAGGCCTATCTGGCACAACTTGGGCGCGAGGGCCGGTTCGTGAAAGACATCTACTGATGGCGGCGCATTTCCCGATCTATCTCGATCTCACGGGCAAGCGCTGCCTAGTGGTCGGCGGGGATACCGAAGCACGACGCAAAGCGGCGGCGCTGCGCCGCGCCGGAGCGCAGGTCGTGTCGTCGTCACGATTCGCGCTCAGAGATCTCGACGGCTGCGCGCTGGTGATGGTGGCCGGCGCCGACCTCGCATTGGGCGAGGCCGTGTGGCGTGCCGCGCGCGCGCGCGGCATGCTGGTGAACGTGGCGGACCGGCCCGAGCTGTGCACCTTCATCATGCCGGCGGTGATCGACCGTGCGCCGGTCACGCTGGCGATCTCGACCGGCGGCGTATCTCCGGCGCTGGCGCGGCGTTTGCGCGAGACACTCGACTCGATCGTGCCGCGGCGGCTCGGCGCCCTGGCGACGCTCGTCAGCGAGTTCCGTCTGCAGGCGAAGCGGCAAATCACCGATGCGACATTGCGCCGGACGTTCTGGGAACGGATTCTCGATGGCCCGGTGGCACGACTCGCGCTCGCCGGCGAACAGGAAGCCGCGCGGAAGCGGCTCGAGAATGCCCTCGCCGCCGAAACCCGCGCTTCGGCCGCGCCGCGCGAGGTGGCCTAGGAGCGGCGTGCGCCCGCGCGCGACCCCGCCTTGCGCCGCCGGATCAGCGTGCCGGCGCCCTCGGCGAAAAGCTCGAGCAGGATGGCGTGCGGCACCCGGCCGTCGATGATGACAGCCGCCTCGACACCGCCCTCGACCGCCTCGACGCAGGTGTTGACCTTCGGAATCATGCCGCCCGAAATGGTGCCGGCAGCGATCATCGCCTTGGCATCGGCCACCGACAGCTCCTGCACGAGGCGCTTGTCGGCATCGAGCACGCCCGGCACGTCGGTGAGCAACAACAGGCGCGCGGCCTTGACCGCGGCTGCGACCGCGCCGGCTGCCGTGTCGGCATTGATGTTGTAGGTCTCGCCCGCGGTGCCGACGCCGATCGGCGCGATCACCGGAATGATGTCGGATTTGACGAAGTACTCCAGCACCGGCGCGTCGACGGCATAGGGCTCGCCGACGAATCCCAGGTCGAGCACCTTCTCGATGTGACTGCCGGGATCGGCCTGCTTGCGCGTGAGCTTGCGCGCGCGGATCAGGTCGGCGTCCTTGCCGGAAAGGCCGATGGCGCGGCCGCCCGCCCGGTTCACCGCCGCGACGAGCTCCTTGTTGATCGAACCCGACAAGACCATTTCGACGATTTCGACCGTCGCCTGGTCGGTGACGCGCAGCCCGTCAATGAACGAGCTCTTGATCTTCAATCGTTCGAGCATCTGGCCGATCTGCGGCCCGCCGCCGTGGACGACGATCGGGTTGATGCCGACCTGCTTCAGCAGCACGACATCGCGCGCAAACAGGTCGGCGATTTCGGCGTCGCCCATCGCGTGGCCGCCGTATTTGACCACGATGGTCTTGCCGGCATAGCGCTTCATGTAGGGCAGCGCTTCGGACAGCGTCGCCGCCTTCAATGCCGCATCAGGCCGCGCCGGCTGGATCTTCTCGTTCATGGCGGGGCGTTTATAGCTGCATCGGCGCTAGCTCGCCAGCGCGGCGAGGGTCGCGCGCAGCTCGGGAATGCCAAGACCGGTTTCGGCGCTGATCGCGATCACGGCGGGAAAGGCACTGGGATGCCGCGCAAGCGCCTCCGCCATCGCCGCCATGCGCCCAGCACGCTCCGGCGCGGCGAGCTTGTCGGCCTTGGTGAGCACGGCCATCACCGACACGGCGTGGTGCGCGAGCAGATCAAGCGCAAGACGGTCGCTGTCCTTGAGGCCGTGCCGTGCGTCGACCAAAAGCAGCGCGCGCTTCAACTCGGTGCGGCGTTCGAGATAGAAGCCGACGGTCTGCCCCCAGCGCCGCGCCTCGCCATGCGACACTGCGGCAAAGCCGTAGCCCGGCAAGTCGACCAGCATGAGGCGGTCGCCGATGGAAAAGAAATTGAGCGCGCGCGTGCGGCCGGGCGTGCGCGACACGTGGGCCAGGTTTTTCCGGCCGGTGAGCGCGTTGAGCAGGCTCGACTTGCCGACGTTGGAGCGGCCGAACAGTGCCACCTCGGGCAGGCGTTCGGGCGGGAGTGCTTCCCGCCGATCGGCGGCCGCGACGAAGCGGCTCTCGGCGGCGAACAACCGGCGGCCGCGCTCCAGCTCCGCCGGACCCGGGATCGGCGGCGACGCGGCGTTCATGACGTCAGGCGGCGCCGGCGCGCCGCATGATCACCCATTGCTGCGCGATCGACAGCAGGTTGTTCCAGCTCCAGTAGATCACCAAGCCGGCGGCGAACTGCGCCAGCATGAAGGTGAAAACCACGGGCAAGATCATGAACATCTTGGCCTGGACCGGATCGGGCGGCTGCGGGTTGAGCTTCTGCTGCAGGAACATCGTCAGGCCCATGATCAGCGGCCAGACGCCGATGTGCAGGAGCGAGACCGGCAGGAACGCGATGTGGGGCGGCGCGAAAGGCAACAGGCCGAACAAATTGACGAAGGTGGTGGGGTCGGGCGCCGACAGATCGTGAATCCAGCCGTAGAACGGCGCGTGGCGCATCTCGATCGTAACGTAGAGAACCTTGTAGAGCGAGAAGAAGACCGGAATCTGGATGACGATCGGCAGGCATCCCGCCATCGGGTTGGCGCCGACGCGTTTATAGAGCGCCATCGTCTCCTTGTTGAGCTTCTCCTTGTCGTCGCCGAATTTCTCCCGAAGTTTCTGCATCTCAGGCTGCAGCTTCTTCATCTTGCTCATCGCGCGATACGACTTGTTCGCGAGCGGGAAGAAGACGAGCTTGATGATGACGGTGAGCAGCAGGATGGCCAGCCCGAAATTGCCGAGCAGCTTGTAAAAGAAATCCAGCGTCAGGAAGATCGGCTTGGTGATCCAGTAGAACCAGCCGAAATCGATCGCCCGGTCGAAGTTCTGAATCCTGTATTGGGTCTCGTAGCGGTCGAGCAGCGCGACTTCCTTGGCGCCGGCGAAGGCGCGGCTCTCCTCGGTGACGGTCGCGCCGGGCGCGACCTCCTGCGCCGCGCCGATGTAATCGGCCTGATAGACGTCGACGTCGCCAGGCTTGCCGTATTGCAGCTCCGCGGTCACCTGCGCGCCCCGGGGCGGGACCAGAGCCGTGAGCCAATACTTGTCGGTGAAGCCGAACCAGCCGCCGGTGGTGGCGAACCGCTCGTGCGCGTTCTTCTTCATCTCGTCGTAGTTGAACGGATCACAGCCCAGAAGCGGCACGCACGAACCGTCATGGAGCCTGCCGTCGGTGACGCCGATCGGCCCTTCGTGCAGCAAATAGGTGCGGGAGACCTCGATCCCGCCCTTGCGCACGTCGACGACATAGGGCGAAAGCTTCACCGCGGCGCTGCCGCTGTTGGTCACGCGGTCGGTGATGGTGAACATGTAGTCGGAGTCGAGGGCGATGTGCCGCGTGAACTTGAGCCCTGTGCCGCTATCCCAGGTGAGATCGGTCGGATGGCCGGGCGTGAGCGTGCCGCCCGACGATGTCCACCGAGCGTCGGGCCCCGGCACCTTCACGTCCGGATCGGCCGCAACCCAGCCGAACTGGAGGAAGTACGGGTGCTCGCTCCCGTCAGGCGCGAGCAGCACGATCTCGGGGCTCTTGGGATCGACGGTCTCGCGATAAGCGGTCAGCGTGAGATCGTCGATGCGGCCGCCGATCAGGTTGATCGAGCCCTTGAGGCGCGGTGTGTCGATGGCGACACGGGGCGAGCGCGCGAGAACCTGCGCGCGCGGCGCCGTCTTGGCCTCGCCGGCAACCGACGGTGCCCCGGCCGGAACGCCGCCCGACGGCGCCTTGTTGGCGCCGGGCGCGCTCGCGCCGCTCTCCGCGCCGGTCTTCGCCTGCTCGGTCGGCTGCGGCGGCGGCTGGAAGCGCTCCGCCACGTACTGAAAGCCGATTAGAATCGCGATCGAGATCGCGATGGCGATGAACAGGTTGCGTTGGTCCATGTCAGCCCCGCACCGGCGGCACCGGGTCAACGCCCGATCCGCCCCAGGGGTGGCAGCGCGCGATACGCCTCAAGGCGAGCCAGGAACCGCGCGCGGCGCCGTGGACCTGCACCGCTTCGGCGGCATAATGCGAACAGCTTGGCCAGTACCGGCAATTGGCGCCAAGCACGGGCGCGATCAAAAGCTGATAAAGCCGGATGAGGATCTGCAGCACCAGACTCATGGCGCGCCTCCGGCCCTGTCGCAGCTATCCGCGCGGTAGGCGCCGATCCGCTTCAGCGCCAACTCGAGATCACCGAGCAGCTCGCCGAACGGACGCGTCAGCGTCCCGGTGCGCGCGATCAGCACGAAATCGTGCCCCGCCGCGCCGTGCCGGCCGATGACCTGTTCGGCGGCGGCGCGCAGGCGCCTTCGCGCGCGATTGCGCGCGACCGCGATGCCGACCTTCTTGCTGGCGGTGAAGCCGACCCGCGGCACGGTCACGCCGAGACAAGGCGCCGCCTGCAGGATCAGGCCCGGCGTCACCTGCTTGCGCCGGCTTGCGGCAACGGCGAGGAACTCAGCGCGCCGCTTCAGGCGCGCGATCTTGGTCATCGGCTGCGCCTCCTCGGCCGCAACTCGGGGTCAGGCCGATAGGCGTTTGCGGCCCTTGGCGCGGCGGCTCGTCAGAACGCGGCGCCCGCCGACCGTCGCCATGCGCGCGCGGAAGCCGTGGCGGCGCTTGCGGACAAGTTTGCTCGGCTGATATGTGCGCTTCACGGCGAATACTCCGGCGAGACTTCTCGCAAAATCGACGGCGCTGTATACGAGAGCGAGTGGCCTAAGTCAACGCCGCAGCCTCGCGCCGAAGTGACAAAGCGAGAGGGGTCAATGGCTTAGGATGGCCCGCCGAAGACCGGACAGCGGCGCCGACCGCGGAGGTGCATGACCGACGCAACCAGCCATCGCATCGCGGGCGGTCTGTCCGCCCGGTTGCTCGTCCTGACCGTCGCCTTCGTTATGGCGAGCGTCCTGCTGATTTTCGTGCCCTCGGTCACTCGCGAGCGGCTGACCTATCTCAAGGATCGCCTCGACGCCGCGCGTCTCGCGATCTTCGCCCTCGAGGCGACCCCCGACAATATGGTGAGCAAGGAGCTTGCGGACATGCTTCTGGCCCATGTCGGAACGCACGGCATCGTTGTCCACATGGCAGACCGCACGCTGATGCTGGCGCAGAACATGCCGCCGTCCGTCGACGCGACTTACGACCTGCGCAACGAAACCATGCTCCAGACGATGGGCGACACGGTCGCGACGCTGTTCCAATCGGGCAATCGCGTGATCCGCGTGCTCGGCATCTCGCCCAAGGACCGCGCCGTTACCGTGGAGGTTCTGCTCGACGAAGCGCCGCTGCGCCGCCAACTGTGGGAGTTCGGCGCGCGCGTCTTCGCCGTCTCGTTCGTGATCTCGCTCATTACCGCGGCGCTCCTCTATTTCACGCTGCAGTGGCTTCTGGTGGCGCCGCTGCGCCGGATGACCGCGAGCATGATGGCCTTT
The DNA here is from genome assembly GCA_028871055.1 of Alphaproteobacteria bacterium. Lineage (GTDB taxonomy): Bacteria > Pseudomonadota > Alphaproteobacteria > ATCC43930 > CGMCC-115725 > REEB95. The sequence goes on along the minus strand of JAGWON010000010.1, from coordinate 102,267 downwards.
CGCGGCAACCCGGAAGACGAAACGCGTGCCATCCGGCCGTCTCAGCGCAACGACGAGGTCGGCCTTGCCGAGCGCGAGCTTGCCGCGATGCAAGACGCGGTGCGGCAGTCCCTGCGTCAGAAGGAGCGCTTGGCGGCCCTGGGAACGGCCGTGTCCAAGATCAATCACGATTTGCGCGGCATTCTGTCGACAGCGCGGCTCACCTCGGACAGCCTGGCCGGCAGCGATTCACCCGAGGTGAAGCGCGTGGTCCCGGCGCTGCTGGCGGCGATCGATCGCGCCGTAGCGCTGTGCACCGGCACGCTCAACTACACCCGCGACAACGCGCCGCCCCTCCGCCGCAGCCGGTTTACCTTGGCGGCGCTGACCGACGAGATTGCGGGCGCGGCCGCCGCGCCGAACGGCAATGGCTTTAGGGTGGTCAACGAGGTGCCCCCTGGGCTCATTGCCCACGCCGACCGTGACCAGCTCTTCCGCGTGCTCGAAAATCTGACGCGCAACGCGGCGGAATGCGGCGCCCGGATGTGCACCATCAGCGCAGCCCAAAACGACGCCGGCCTGCGCGTCGCGGTGACGGATGACGGGCCCGGCCTGCCGCCCAAGGCACGGGCGCACCTGTTCACGCCGTTCTCCGGTTCGGCACGGCCGGGCGGCACCGGACTTGGGCTCGCCATCGCACGCGAGCTGATGCGCGCCCATGGCGGCGACATCGTGCTGGAGCAAAGCGACGCCAAGGGCACGGTGTTCGCGCTCATTCTGCCGGCGGACGACGGCGCCGCTAGTCGAGCGCCAGCAGCTCGGCCTTAAGGTAGGCGCTTTCCGGCAGAAATGGATGTACCGGATGGTCCGGCGCGGCGCCGGCACTTTGCAGGATTCGCGCGGTGCGGCCGGTATCGGCGATACCGCGACGGACGGCGTCGGCGAATTCCGGCACGCCGACATTGTGCGAGCACGACGCGATGAACAGCAGGCCGTGCGGCGCAACGACGGACGCGGCAAGCCGCGCGAGCTTGCGATAGCCGCGCAGGCCGGGTCCGGCGTCCTTCTTCGATTTGACGAACGCCGGTGGATCGGCGATGACGATGTCGAATCTCTCGCCGGACGCGGCCCGGCGCTCGAGCTCGGCAAAGGCCTCGGCGCGCGCGAAGTGGCATCGCGCATCGACGCCATTTGCCGCGGCTGCTCGGCTGGCAAGCGCGAGCGCGGCTTCCGACCGGTCGATCGCGACCACCTCGCGGGCGCCGGCGTGCGCCGCAGTCACTGCGAAGCCGCCCGCAAAACAATAGACATCGATAACCCTGCAATCCTTCGCCAGGGCGGCAACCGTCCGCCGGTTCTCGCGTTGGTCATAGAACCAGCCGGTCTTCTGTCCGCCGAGCAGATCGGCAAAAAAACGCGCGCCGTTTTCGCGGAGCTCGGCCGGTCCGTCGAGGGTACCCGCGGCGATGCGGATTTCCTCGGCCAGGCCTTCCAGCCTGCGCCCGGTGCCATCGTTGCGCAGCACGACCGCCTCGGGTGTCAGCACCACATCGATTGCGGCGAGAATCTCGCTTTCGAGCCGAGCCATTCCCGCCGTGTTGAGCTGGGCCACGACCGCACCGCCGAAGCGGTCGATTACCAGCCCCGGCAGGCCGTCCGCCTCGGCATGGACGGCGCGGTAGAACGGCTCGGGATAAAGGCGCTGACGCAGCGCCACGGCGGCATCGAGCCGCGCCGCAATGAAGTCGCGGTCGATGGTGCGGCCGGGATCGCGGTCAACGATGCGCGCCGCAATCAGCGTGTGCGGGTTGAACGTCGCCACACCGAGCGCCTTGCCCGAGGCAGCCGTCAACCGGACCAGGCCGCCTTGCGGCAGCGCCTTGGCCGCCGTGTCCATCTGAATCTCGTTCGAATAGACCCAGGGATGGCCCTGCTCGGCGCGCTTGTGCCGGCCGGGTGCCAGGGTTACGACCGGATAGTCGGCCGAGCTCACCGCCCGGCGCCGCGCGCATTCGCGATTGGCGGCGCGAACTGCGGCTCGATATCCCAGGGAAACAGGATCCAAGTGTCCTGGCTGACTTCGGTGATGAAGGTATCGACGAGCGGACGGCCCTTGGGCTTGGCGTAGACGGTCGCAAAATGCGCCTTGGGCAGCATCCGGCGCACGACTTCCGCGGTGCGGCCGGTATCGACCAGATCATCGATGATGAGATGATCGGCGCCGTCGCCGACGGCGCTCTTCAGCACCGTGACCGGGCCCTGTTCGCGGTCGTCGTAACTTGCGACGCAGATTGTATCAACCAGACGCACATCGAGCTCGCGCGCGACGATCGCCGCCGGAACGAGACCGCCACGGGTGACTGCGATGACGCTGCGCCATGGGCCCAGATCGAGGAGCCGCCAGGCAAGCGCCCGCGAATGGCGGTGCAGCTCTTCCCAAGAGACCGGAAACGTCTTGGTGAACGGCCGCGGCGAGGTCATGCCGCACGATACCGCGCCGGACGAACGCCGCCTAGCTCGCCAGCGCTCAGCGGACGTAGATGCGAACTTCGTTGCTCGTCACGTCGCTGCTGGTCGTCGCCGACAGCGTCACGCGGTCGGGCGGTAGCCCCATGTTGGTCAGCGAGCGCATCACGTCTTCGGCGTTGTGTTTTGAGGCGTTCGAGTTGACCGCAACCTGGGCGGCGGTGCCCGAGCTGGGCGCGACAGCAACGAGCTCGAAGGCTGCCGACGGCTTGCGCTCAAGCGCCCGGCTGATCGCGGTATAGAGCGCTTCCTGGTAGCTCACGTTGGGCCGGTCGAACCGGATCACCACCAGAGGCCGATTCCCGGCCGAGACCGGTTGCGGCCGCGACGACGTCGCCGCGCGCCGCGACCGCGCCGGCAACGGCGCGCTGGCGACCGCCGGCGAACCAAAGGCGCGGGTCGCCAAGCTCGGTCCGAAAAGGCGTCCGTTCTTGATCGCCTGGGACAGAGTGATGAGATTGTCGCGCTCGTTGGCGACGTAGTTGCCTTGCCTGGCGATCTCGTCGCTCACCGTATTCAGCAGCGCATCAAGCTTGACGCTCGTCGCGTCGACCTCGGTCTGAATTTCGGCGAGCTGACGGTGGTCCTCCTCGACCGCGCCCTGGAGCGAGAAAGCCGCCCGCGTCGCGTTCGTCAGGTACGACGCGAACGAGGAATCCGCCGCCGCCTGGGTCGAAACCCGGTTGAGCTGACCGATATCCCCGCTCAGGCGATCGAGCGAGGTCTGTGCCTGATTCCACTGAGCGATAAGATTTGGATTGCCCGGCGTAGTGCCGGTCTGCAGCCGCGAATTGATCCGCGCCACGGTGTCGAAGTAGGCCTGCGAGTCGCGCTGAACCGAAGCGCGCGCGGCGCCGAGATCCTGCTGGCGCTGCGCCACATTGCCCTTGAGGCGCCCGAGATCGCTGCGCAGGCTCTGCACCTTCTGGCCGACGATCGTACCGGTCGGTGCGCCGGAGGCCGCCATCGTCGAACCCGCGCCAGTGGTCGGCAAGGGGTTCGACTCGGCAGGCGATGGCGGGATCGAGTAGCTGGTGACCTGGCCCGCGGGCGCGCTGCTCGCGTTGGAGTGCTCGCCCGACCAGTTCGTTCCGAACAGGTCGTCGGCATAGGCGCAGCCGCCAAGCAGCAACGCCGTCGCAAGGATAGCGCAATGGCTCGCACGAATCGACATGTCGGAATTGCCCCCGTTACGCCATTGTAGTCTACGCAAGGCGGGAAACCCCGACAAGCGTTTAGCGACCGCGGCTCGGTGCGCGACACGGCCCGCGCCGGCTTGCCATCGTCCCTTGATGCCGCTAGCTTGCGCCCCGATTTAAGCGGAACGCACTCCGTCGCGGCGCCCGTAGCTCAACTGGATAGAGCACCAGACTACGGATCTGGGGGTTGGGAGTTCGAATCTCTCCGGGCGCGCCATCGCCGTTATTGCCGACATTCTCGCCAAATTGCGCAGGGACGGCGCGCGCCTATGGGCCGGCGGAGCGATCGGGTCGGAGCAGGATCGCCCAAAACCGGTGCGGCGGCTTGATTCAGATCATGGCGTGGGCGGCCGGTAAACGCGTCCTATCGACCCACGAGAACAGTGGGTCTAAAAGCTGTGCGCCACGGGTTTCTCATCTTCGCCGCCGCCGCCATCCTGGCTATGCTTTCCATCCTGGCGACACGTCCGCCCGGCGGACGAATAAGCGGGATACCGGCGATTTCGGCTACTCAGGCGCCGTAAGCCGCGCCGCGGCGGGAGCAGCGCCACGAGCGGCAGCTTCGCGCGTCCCGCTCTTGCCCCGAACGGCGGGAAGGCGCTAAGGAGAAACCCGGCCCTTCCCGTGAAAGGTTCCCAGCCGTGGCGCGCGGTCATTCGGTCACCATCGTCACCGCGGCCGATGCAGGCTATTTCGATTTACTGAGCGATCTGCTTGCGTCATTGCGGCGCGGCCTCGGCGACAAGCTCCCACCGTTGTCGATCCTCGATATTGGTCTCACCGAGGTGCAGCGCGACGACCTGCGGCGCGATTACGACGCCACGATCGAGCCGCTCGGCTGGGACCTACCCTACCCGGCACGCTCGCATCCGCCGAATTCCTTCAAGGTGCTTGCCGGTCGGCCCCATCTGCCGAAGCATTTTCCGGGTTACGACATCTATCTCTGGATCGACGCCGATTGCTGGGTACAAGACGCCGATGTCCTCGATCTCTTCATCCGTGGCGCGGCCAAGGGCAGCCTGGCGATCGTGCCCGAGATCGATCGCGGCTATTGGACCATCCACAAGCGACCGAAATTCTGGGGCCAGAACCAGAAGGCTTTCGCTTGGGCCTTCGGCCTGCGTGAGGGCTATCGCTACGGGCGCAATGCCATACTCAATGCCGGCGTCTTCGCGCTCAAGGGCGACGCGCCGCATTGGCGGCTGTGGTCGGAAAACTACGCGCGCGCTCTCAAGCGATTCCGCCTTGGTCCGCGCACGTATAAAGGCAATATCAGCTTCTTCCTGTCGGACCAGACATCGCTCAACCGCGCCGTATTCGTCCAGGGCGCGCCGGCGACGCTGCTGCCCGCCTATTGCAACTGGTTTTGCGGCAAGGGCACACCGATGTTCGACGCCAAGAAAACTCTCGTGGTCGAGCCGCACGAGCCGCACCGGAAGCTCGGTATTATCCATCTCGCCGGCAAAGGCATGAAGGAACGCGTCTGGTCGCTCAAGACATTGCAGGGCGGCACGATCGAAACGCGTCTCACTTATTCCGCGCTGCAGGCACTGGCGCAATCAGCGAAAGATCGGAGCAAGTCCGCCGCGAGTCGGTGAAACGGCCAGGCGGCGCGCGGTTACGGTGCGAAAAAAGCGCGAAGCGCCGCGGCGGTTTCCGCCGGGCATTCCTCGGGCACGTAGTGGCCGCAGGGCAGTGCCTCGGCGCCGCGGATATCGCTCGCGTAGTCGCGCCAGACCGCGAGCGGCCGATGGTTGCGGCCGACGCCGCCGTTGGCGCCCCACAGCAGCAGCACCGGACAGCCGATCCTGCGCCCGGCCTCGAAGTCGGCGTCATCCATCGCGAGGTCGACGCCGAAGGTGGCGCGGTAATCCTCGCACATGCCGCGGACCGTCTCCGGATTCTTGAAGCAGCGGAGATATTCGGCGAGCGCGTCGGGCGCGAAGAATTTGAGTCCATCGGGTCCCTTGCCGAGCTTCTTGCGCAGATAGAAATCGGGATCGGCGAGCATCATGCGCTCGGGCAGGTCATGGGGCTGCGCCATGAAAAACCAATGCCACGAAAATAGCCCCCAGGCGCGCGACACGTGGTTGAGCAGATGGTGCGTCGGGATGATGTCGATAATGGCCGCGCGCGAAACCTTGTCGGGGTTGTCGAGCGCCATGCGATGCAGCACGCGCGCACCGCGATCGTGTCCCGCCGCCGCGAAGCGCGCGAAGCCGAGCTTGTTCATCACCTCGACGTTGTCCTGCGCCATGGCGCGGAACGAATAATTGGTGTGGTCCGACACCGAATCAGGCTTGGACGAATCGCCGTAGCCGCGAAGATCGGTGCAAACTACGGTGAAGTCCTTGGCAAGCACCGGTGCGATGCGATGCCAACAAACATGGGTGAACGGATTGCCGTGCATCAGCAGCACTGGCGGCCCCTTGCCGCCGTGCACCGTGACAATGCGCGCGCTGTCGGTCTCGATCGTGATCCTGGTGAAGCCTTCAAACATTCTGCCCTCTGCCTCGCGACTAGGGCGATCCGATACCGTCACGTATCGTTCGCCTTGAGGAAAGCGATCGTGCGCTTCCACGCAAGATCGGCGGCGTCCTTGACGTAGGGAAAGGCGGCGCCGGTCGGATTGGCGAAGGCGTGGTTGGCGTCGTAGGCGTAGATCGTGACGCGCTTGCCCGCCTTGCGAGCCTCCGCCTCGAAGCCTTCGACCATTGCCGTGGTGATGTATCGATCCTTGAGCCCATAATGCATCAGCACCGGACCCTTGAGCGCGCCAAGCGCCGCCGCCGTCTTCCTGACATCGCCGTAGTAGACCACCGTGGCGTCGACCGGCGTGGCAAGCGATGCGTTGAGCGACCAGCCGCCGCCGAAACAATAGCCCAGCGTCGCGACGTGGCCGTCGCAGCGCGGATTCTTCTTCAACCACGCGATCCAACTCTTGAGCGTGTCGATCGCCGGCGGTTGGTTCGCCGCAACCATGCGCGACAGCCGCGCCGCCTCGTCGGCGTTCGTCGTGACTTTGCCGCCGAACAGATCGACCGCGAGCGCCAAAAAGCCGTTCGTGGCGAGCTCCGCCGCGACCGATTTGATCTGGTCGTTGAGGCCCCACCATTCGTGGATGACCAGAACCGCCAGCGCCTGCGTCTCGGCCGGCACGGCGAGCGCGCCGATAACCTTGCGGCCGCCCTCGGCGGTGATCGACACCGGCGCGAGCGTCTGCGCGACCGCGTGCGCGAGGTTCGGATCGGCGAGAACCGCCGCCAGCGGAACGCCGGCAGCGATGCCCTTCACCACCGAACGGCGGGAGATAATATCATCCATGGCCGTCCTCCTGCTTTGCCTGCCATCCGGATGCTACGCGAGCGACCGCATGATCAGTGTCGGAAATGCCCGGCGTGTAGCCCCAGCGACTCGCAATAGCCGAATTCCTAGCGGCCGGCAGCGCGCGACCCCCTAGGTATAGTTGAGCAAAGACTTAAAGAGTGGTTAAAAAGTCCTTGATTTACCTAGGAAATTAATCCTACCTTAACCATGCCCCTGCGGTGCCGCCGCGGGGCATTGCTTTTCCCGAGAACCCGGGAGGACGGCCATGACGACCGTAACGCAGCTCGCCGATCTTGTGCAGGATCGCCTGGCGGCCGCCCGCCCCGCCGAGGTCGAGCGCTTGCCCGATCCGGTCGAGGCCGCAATTGCAAGTCAGCGCTTCAGCGAATTCGAACTCGACTACGACCGCGCGAAGAAAATTCTATTTTGCTATTTCAAATACAGCGGCCGACCGTGCTTCACGCCGGCGCTGCTACGCGAGGCGCAGGCGATCCAGCGCCTGGTGCGCGGCTTGTTCGGCGACCGGGTCATTGGCGAACCGCCGTTGCGCTACATGGTGCTGGGCTCGCGTACGCCGCAGATCTGGAATCTTGGCGGCGATCTCGAGTTGTTCTCGGGCCTGATCCGCAACCGCGATCGAGTGGCGTTGCGTCGCTATGCCCACACCTGCTGCGAGATCGGCTTCACCAACGCAACCGGTCTCGGCTTCGACCTGCCGGTGATTTCCGTCGCCCTCGTGCAGGGCGATGCGCTCGGCGGCGGCTTCGAGGCGGTGTTGAGCTCGAACCTGATCGTCGCCGAGCGCGGCGCCAAGTTCGGCCTGCCCGAAATCCTGTTCAACCTGTTCCCCGGCATGGGCGCCTACAGTTTCCTCGCGCGCCGCATCGCCCCCGGCATCGCCGAGCGTCTCATCATGAGCGGCGAAATCTACACCGCGGAGGAGCTCCATGCCCTCGGCGTCGTCGACGTGCTGGCGCCCGATGGCAAGGGCGTGCAGGCGTTCTACGACTTCATCGGCCGCCGCGAGCGCCGCTATGCCGCGCAGCGCGCACTTTATCGCGCGCGCCGGCTGGTCAATCCGGTGACCTTCGAGGAGATGACGCGCATCGCCGACCTCTGGGTCGAGGCGGCGTTCAAGCTCGAGGAATCGGACCTCAAGCGGATGGAGCGGCTCGTCGCCGCGCAGGAGCGCCGCGGCGCGAACGCGTAGAGCGCTGGCGGGCGAGCAAATCTTTCAATACGACCGCTTGATTGTGGCGCTCATCGCGCGCACCGAAGATGAGCGTCAGCCGGCCTTTCCGTGCCATCGCCCGCAGTTTTTCGAGTGGCGTCGCCTGGCGGGCGAGCTCAGCCTGATAACGCCGGCGAAACTCGCGCCAGCGCGCGGGATCGTGGCCGAACCACTTGCGCAGCGCCGTGCTCGGCGCAACGTCCTTGAGCCAGAGGTCGATGCGCGCCTTCTTCTTCCGTAAGCCGCGCGGCCAGATGCGATCGACGAGAACCCGGTATCCGTCCTGCGGCGACGGCGGAAGGTAGGCCCGCTTCAAATTGACGTCGATTTTTCCGTGTCGCTTGACCATCGCGATCCCTCTCCGCTGGTTCAGATCGGTCGCGCCGCTTCGCCGGCAGCGCGCGGCGACATCAGCGGCGGGCCGTAGAGAACCGCGAACAACCCGAAGGCGCCGCTCCATGCCGCACCGGCCAGACTCAACACAAGCAAGTATTGCGCGCCAGCCAGCGGCGCCAGCAGTCGCAGAACGGCCGCCAGCGTGATCAGCACGTAGATGGTCGTTGTTCCGGTCCCCGCAACCAGCGGCCGGCCGGTATGGCCGAGCGAGGCGCGGGTCATCACCGCGAGCGTCATGGTGCCGATCGCGCCGACGGTCAGCGCGTGGAGCGCGGTCGTCGCCGGCAGGAGCGGCGCGAACCCGTTGACCGCGAGCAGCAGGAAGCCCAGCGCGAGCCAGCCGTAGCCGAGGTGCAACACCCACAGGAGCGGCTCGCGCAACGTGCTGCCGCCCCGCCACCGCGCGAGGCGTATGCCGACAGCCAAAGCGGTGGCGAGTTCAGGCCATGCGGTCCACGCCGCGTCGGGCGCAATCGTCCAGACAACGAGGGCAACCGCCGTCACGACGAGCGTCGTGCGATCGACCCAGTCAAAGCCTGCCGGCGTGGCGTTTCCAGACCGATGCTTGGCAAGCCAGTTGCGGGTGAAGCTCGGCACGATGCGGCCGCCGACGAAGCTAATGAGCATGAGCAGCGTCGCGACGCCGAGGCGGTTCCCAAGTTCGGCCGTCGCAGTCCATCCGAACGCCTCGAGATGAACGAGAAGATTGCCCGCCAGCAGGAACGCGAGCGCCGCCAGCATCGGCAGATTGCGCCAATTCCGCCCGGCAACGATTTCGCGCCCAACCACCGCCAGAAAGGCGATAGGAAAGACGAGATCGGCGACGGCCGCGGTGGCGGCACCGATCTGCGCCGACAGCATCACGCCGGCGCGGCCCGCGGCCCAAAGCAGCACGAGCGCGACGAGCGGCGTGCCCTGAAGCGGCATGCGCCCGGTCCAGTTCGGGATCGCAGTCAGCAGGAATCCGGCCACCGTCGCCGTGGCATAGCCGAAGACCATCTCATGGACGTGCCAAATCGTCGGCGGCAGCGCGGTCGGTACCGCGCTTGCGCCGGCATAGAAGGCGAGCCACAGCGGTATGACGACCGCCGCCCACAGCGCCGCCACGACGAAGAACGGACGAAAGCCGGCCGATAGTAAGGCCGGGCCATGGTACCTGTGATAGCGGGGGATCGCGGCCACGATTTGTCGAGCCCAAACGAGGAAGACAGTTGATCGCCGCCCTAGACTACGGATCATACGCACACCCAACAACCGCAGGATTCTTGCGTGTTTAGCGCGATCACCTGGCATCTGCGCGATAGCGGCGGCGTTGCGGCGGTGTTGCCGACAGGGCTGATCCTGTCACTAATCGTCGTCGGTTTGCTGCCGTTCAGCGGCTGGAAGAACTGGGCGATGGTCTATCGCGAGCACGTCGGCATCGCCGAAGGAGGGCATCAGCAAGCGTGGCCAACTAGCCGCGCCGTTCGCCGCGCGTCATCTGCTCGAGACTCGCGTCGAGGCGCGAGAATTCATTGACGATCTTGTCGAAATAAGCCGGTCCGGTCTGCGACAGGTCGTGGACCGTGACCTCGCGCATTGCCGTCAGCGTCTCGCACAGCCGCACGCCGCCAACATTGGCCGCACCGCTCCTAAGCGAATGGGTCACGTCTCGAAAGTCGCGCAGATTGCCGCACTCGACGGCCTTGCGCAAATCCTCGATCAGCCGCCGCGCATCCTTGCGGAAGGTATCGATCACTTCGGTGACGAATTCACTGCCCCCCAGGTTCTTGAGAGCGGCGAAGGTATGCTCGTCGACCACCGCGCCGGCATCGGGCACGAAGCGCGGATGGGCGGAGATCGGAGTCACAACCTGAGGTGCAACGACCGGGCGGCGATCGCTCGATTTCGCCTTGGCATGAATGTCAGCCAGCGCAGCAAGCAGCTGCGCGGGCTCCATTGGCTTGGTCAGCACCGCGTCCATGCCCGCCTCGCGACACAGCCGCTCGGTCTCGCTGGTGATGTCGGCGGTGAGCGCGACGATCGGCAGTCGCCATTCGCCGACGTGGCTCATACGATAGAGCTTGGCGACCTCGTAGCCGGTGACGTCGGGCATGTTGATGTCGAGCAGCGCCACGTCGAAGCGCTCGCGCTCGAGCGCAGCGAGGGCTTCCTCGCCGTCGCCAACGACCACCGCCTGATGACCCGCCATTTCGAGGACCTTCTTGAGTATCTTGCAGTTCGCGGCATTGTCGTCGGCGACCAGGACCTTGAGCGGGTGCGGCGGCTTTGCCGGAGTCGTCGCTGGTGAGATGACGCGCGGAGCAGGCTGCGGCACCGCAGTGGCAGTCGCAGTCAGCGGCAGCGGCTCGGCGGTGTGCTGTCGCGGATCGCTCGCCAGCGCGCTCATCAGCGCACTCGCCAGGGCTTCCGGCCGCACCGGCGCCTCGATCACGGCGGCAAGCTCGGAGGCGCCGATGCCGGCAACGGCGTCACTGCCCCGCTCCGGCGCGATGAACACGATCAACGGCGGCTCGGCCGTCTCGGTCGCCAGGCGATGGGCAAACGCCAGAGACGCCATCGGATTGTCGCGGCCGTCGAGCAGCACCAGCGCGGCTTTGCCATCGGCGGCGTTGCCGAGATCGGCGAATGTCGCCTCCCCCTCCCCTTGCCAACGCAGTTCGCCGCGCCAGGCGCGCACGTGTTCCCCCACCAGCGCGGCGAGATCGCTGTCGGACGACACCAGTGCCAGCCCACGCCCCGAAAGGTCGGGTGCGGCGGTCGGTGCCGACGCATCGGGCTCGAGCGCCAAGGTCACGGTGAAGGTCGAACCCTTGCCCGGTTCGCTCGTTACCGCGATGGTGCCGCCCATCAGCTCGACGAGCTGCTTGGAGATCGCGAGGCCGAGGCCCGTGCCGCCGAAGCGGCGAGCGACGGTCTCGTCGGCCTGGGTGAAGACCTCGAAGATGCGGTCCATCGATTCGGGCGGGATGCCGACGCCCTCGTCCTTGACCGCCAAGCGAAGCCGAACCCGGCCCTCTTCGCGATCGAGGAACGACGCCGTCAGCGCGATGCGTCCGCGCGGCGTGAACTTGATCGCGTTCGCTACCAGGTTGATCAGCACCTGACGGAGCTGTAGCGGCGCGCCGCGATAGCCGACCGGCAGGCGCGGGTCGATGCTGAGGGTAAGCGCCAGATGCTTGGCCGCGGCCTGCGGCTTCACGAGCGCGACGATGCCGCCCAACAGGTCGGGCAAGGCGAAGCTTTCGACCGCCGGACGCAGCTTGCCGGCCTCGAGTTTCGACAAATCGAGCAGGTCGTTGATCAGACCGAGCAGCGTCCGAGCCGAGAGCCGCATGGTCGCCAGCATGTCGCGCTGCTCGGCATCGAGTTTGGTGCGCGCGAACAGCGCGCCCATGCCGATGAAGCCGTTGAGCGGCGTTCTCAGCTCGTGGCTCATCACGGCGAGGAAGCGGCTTTTCGCCGCTGCCGCCTCCTCGGCGACAGCACGCGCCGCATGGAGCCGGCGAACGAGCGTTGCGGCATAGCTCGGCAGCAGCGCGAGCGCGACATAGACGCCGGCCGATTCGGCCGGTCGCGCCTGCCAATAGGGCGTCGTCGCCACCACGACGCCAAAGGCGATCACCGACAGCACGGCACTGATCGCCAGCTCGCGCAGACCATAGCGAAAGCCGAAACCGAAGATCACCCACAGATAGATCGAGAACCACGGCGCCGCATAGCCGTCGCCGACATGCAGAAAGATTGAGATGAACACGACGTCGCTGAGCATGGCGGCGAGGCGCCGTGCCGGCGCCGCCGTCGGGTCCGCCACGAGGTGGACGAAAAGCAGCCACGCCACCAAGATGCCCGGAACGTCGACTGCGAGCAGCGGCAGCAGCGCATCGGGTCCGGTACCAAGCGCCGCGAGCGCTGCGAGGTAGAGCAGCATCACGCCGGTGAAGAAGATGCGCACCACCGCCTGCTGCGGCTCGGACTCGCGCATCGCGCCAAGCGTGGCGGCAATTGCCGCCATGCCCTTGACCGTGACGACGACCGCGGCGAGGCCGGGTCCGAGCAGGACGAGGGCCAGCGCCAGCAGCGCAATCGGCGGATCGACGGCGCTGCCGAGGCGAAAAACGGCAACCGCCGCGAGCACCAGCGGCGCCAGCACGGCGAACAGCGCCAGCGCGATGGCGACGCCGCGCTCCCGGTGTCCAACGCGTCCAGCGGCGGGCGTGCTTGTTGGTTCCAGCGGTTCGGTCATGTGGCTTTTTCCGACCCTCCCCCGAATCCAACGCGGGGTCGAATCGTAATTCTGCCGGCTTGGCGGCAAAAAATCTATGGCTAGGTGGTTATGTTGCGAGTCGCAACGATACCTAGCGGGTCACACCACCGCCGGTGTGGATGCGGCAAGCGCCCTTTCGGCCGGCAGCCGGACATGCACGGTGGTGCCGACATCCTTGCAACTCTCGATCGACAGTTGGCCGCCATGCAGCTCGACCAGGCCGATCGCCAGCGGCAGGCCGAGTCCGGTGCCGGCGTGGCGGCGGCTCCAGGTGCTCGCCACCTGACCGAAGCGGGTGACCGCAGTCTGGATCTCGACCGGATCCATGCCGATGCCGCGATCCGAGACGGTGATCTCGAACCCGTCGGCGCCGAACCGCGCGGCGAGCACGACACGCCCGCCGCCGTGGCTGAACTTGATCGCGTTGGTGACAAGGTTGAGCAACACCTGCTTCAGCTTGAGCCCGTCCGCGCGCAGGCGCGGCAGGTCGGGCGGCAGATCGGCGTCGATGCTGATGTCGAGTGCTCGCGCGCGCTCGGCGACGAGCTGGAGCACGTCGCGGACGACCTGCGGCAGCTCGACGTCCTCTTCGTCGATCTCCACCTTGCCGGCCTCGAGCTTGGAGACATCGAGGATGTCGCTGATGATGCCGAGGAGATGCTGCGCGGAGGCGCAAATGTCGCGCGCATAGCCGGCATAGCGCGGGCTGCCGAGCGGGCCCATCACTTCGTCGGCCATCACCTGCGAGAAGCCGATGATAGCGTTCAGCGGCGTGCGCAGCTCATGGCTCATGTTGGCGAGGAACTCGGACTTGCTGCGGCTGGCGAGCTCGGCCTCTTCCTTGGCGGCGATCAATGCGAGTTCGGCTTCCTTGCGCGCGGTAATATCGAGCGCCGCGCTGACCACCAGCATCGGCCGGCCCGACGGGTCGCGCAGCAGCGCCTTGCTGCTGAGCATGACGCGTTCCTCGCCGGCGGGGGTATTGACGGTATGTTCGAACGAGCCGTCGGGCTCGACTCCGGCCATGATGCGCTTGTCGCGCTCCAGTGATTCCCGGGCATACGGGTCGGCGCTCACCGCCACCGGCGTCTGGCCGATGATCGCGGCCGGAGTCTTGCCGACGCTGCGGGCGAACCAATCGTTGACGAAGACGTAGCGGCCGTCGCGATCGGTGGCGACTACGGCGAGCGGCACGGCATCGATCACGCGCAACAGCAGCTCGTGGCTCTCGCGCAGCGCGTCGCGATGGCGCCGCGCGTCCGCGACGATCTTCTCCTCGAGCGACGACGCGCGCGCCCGCAGCAGCAGCTGCTGACGGCGCAGGGTCAACAGATTGCGCGAGCGGACGCGGAACTCGTGGTGATCCACCGGACTCAAAAGAAAGTCGGTCGCGCCCGCCTCGAGCGCCTGATAGCGCAGATCGCGGTCCTCGTAGGCGGTGACGACGATCACCGGAACGTCCACGCAGGCGGCGATCTCGCGGAAGCGGCGGATGAAAGCGGCGCCATCGAGATCGGGCATGTTGAAGTCGGTCAGCACCAGATCGGGCGGCGCCTTGGCGGCATCGTCGAGCGCCCGCTGCGGATGATCGAAGAGACGGACCTCGACCTGATCGAGGGACCGGGCGAGACGCTCGAGAATCTTGAGGTTCGTCGCGCGGTCGTCGACGATAACGACCGTCTGGCGCTTCGGAATCGAGGTATCGGTCACCGAGAAATCCCGCACAGATCTTCCCGCTGGCAAAGTATCGGCGCCGCATGACCGCGCGGCAAGCGGGATCAATCCTCGTAAATCATGGTTAACGATTGGTGAACGACCTGTACAGGCCAAGAAGCCCGCCAGTCATGCTCCGACGAGGGTGAGTTGCGCCTCGCCCAGGCCGGTGAATCGGGCGACCACCGGCGCCCGCAGCGGCGCAACATGGAGGCCGGTATGGCTTCCGGTGGTGACGAGAATCCCTGCCGTTAGCGGCCGGCCGCGCCGTGCCACGTGATTGGCGAGCCAAGCGACGAGCCGTTTCGGATGGCCGGCGGCATTGCCGCCGACCGCCTTGGCCGCTTCCTCGCCATCGATGACCAGCCGCGCCTCGGGCTTG
Organism: Alphaproteobacteria bacterium; assembly: GCA_028871055.1. GTDB lineage: Bacteria > Pseudomonadota > Alphaproteobacteria > ATCC43930 > CGMCC-115725 > REEB95. The sequence continues at coordinate 87,247 of JAGWON010000010.1, read as the reverse complement.
ACGAAATCAGTCTGGCGCCAGCCTTCGACCGCCGGCCCCCAGCAGAGCCCGCCATTCGAGATATTATCGGCAAGCACGGCCAAATCGGGTGTGGCGTTGCGGTCGCGGAAGCGCGATTCGAGATATTCGATGGCAACGTGCAGACTTTCGATCGCCGCCCAGACCTCGTTCTCGTCATACGGTGTCGCGCGGGCCGGCAGGTCGCGCCCGATGCGAAAGGCGAGCTCGGCCTCGACACCGTTGAGGCCGTCGCGGGTCGCCAGCAGATGCGCCGGGCTCTTGACCACGTGACCGGCGAAGATCGGCGCACAGCTCGGCTGCGAGGCCGGGCTGGCTGCGCCGACCTTCCACGCGGCGACGCACACGCCGAGCTTGTCCGCGACCAAGTCCTGCAACGCATAGGCCGCGTCCTCGTCGCGCGGCGCGAGGTCCGCCGGGATGTCGCCGAGGCGCTGGCCGGAAATACGCGCTTGAATCAGGAGGGCGGCAAGCCGCTCCTGCACCATCTCAGCGGCGCGCCGCCGCCACCGCCGGCGCTGCCGCCGCCGGCGTGTTGCCACCGAGATAATCCATCGCCGCATCGACACCGCCGCGTTTCACCGGCACACCGGCGGCGGCAAGGCCGAGCTCGACGCCGGCCAGGGTACCGAGCAGCAGCGTCTCGTTGATGTAGGCGAGATGGCCGATGCGGAAGACCTTGCCCAGCACCTTGCCGAGGCCCGCCCCGAGCGCGATATCGAAGCGGTCGAGGATGGTCTTGCGCACCTCGTCGGCGTCGAAGCCGTCGGGCACGCGCACCGCAGTCAGGCTCGGCGTGTAAGCCTTGGGATCGGCACACTGGATCTCGAGACCCCAGGCACGCACCGCGCGCCGTGTCGCCTCGGCGAGCCGGTCGTGGCGAGCGAAGACATTGTCGAGCCCTTCCTCGTCGAGCATCGCGAGGCTTTCCTTGAGGCCGAAGAACATCAAGGTCGCCGGCGTGTAGGGGTAATAGCCGCTGTCGTTGGCATCGATCATCGGCTGCCAATCGAAATAGGCCCTCGGCAGCTTCGCCGTCTTGCCGGCGGCCAGTGCCTTCTTCGAGATGGCATTGAAGCCCAGACCCGGCGGCAGCATCAGCCCCTTCTGAGAGCCGCCGACCGTGACATCGACGCCCCATTCGTCGTGCCGGAAATCCTGGATCGCCAGCGAGGAGATCGTGTCGACCAGGAGCAGCGCCGGATGACGCGCGCGGTCGAGCGCCCGGCGGATGCCGGCGATATCGCTGGCGACGCCGGTCGACGTCTCGCTTTGCAGGACGAGCACGGCTTTGATTGCATGGCCCTTGTCGGCGACGAGCTTGGCCTCGCATTGCGCCGGGTCGGCGGGATGCCGCCAGTCGCCGGGGATCAGGTCAACCTCGATGCCGTGGCGCTGGGCGAGCTTCGTCCACAACGTGGAAAATTGCCCGGTCTCGAAGGCGAGCACCTTGTCGCCCGGCGACAGCGTGTTGAGGATCGCTGCCTCCCAGGCGCCGGTACCCGAAGAAGGATAGATCGCGACCGGACCCGAACATTTGAACGCGCGTTTCAGGCCGGCAACGACTGCCTTGGTAACGGCCGGGAACTCAGGGCCGCGGTGGTCGATGAGCGGCTGGTCCATCGCGCGCAAGACGCGATCCGGCAGGTTGGTCGGGCCGGGAATTTGCAGGGAATGCCGGCCGCTCCGAAACGCCATGATGAGTGCTCCTGGTGGAAAGAGGCGAGGAATTTGCCCAGAAATGCCCGAGTGCCGCAAGGGTCGGATTCAGGGTGCGACGGTGTGGCGACCTACCGGTAGAAGTGGTTGACCAAGGCCATCGGAACGATGGGCACGTAGGTACAGAGCAGCAGCACGAAAACGAGAGCCATGATGAACCACACATTCACACGCGTGACCGCCCAGATGTCGGCCTTGGCGATCGCCGAGGCCGTCATTAGGACGCTGGCCACGGGGGGCGTCTGCTGGCCGATGCCGAGATTGATGGTGACGATGAGCCCGAAATGGACCGGGTCGATGCCCACCGCTTTCACCAGCGGCAGAACGATGGGCACGGTCAGGATGATTGCGGCGGCCGAATGCAGGAACAAGCCGAGAAATAGGAACAGCACGTTGAGCAGCAGCAGCACGACGACCTTATCGTGCGTGAAGCCGGTGATGGCGGCGGCAAGCTGCTGCGGCGCCTGCATTTCCGTGAGGAACGATCCGACCACGGTCGAGCTCGCCACCAACAGCATCACGACCGCGGTCTGGATGGTGCCGTCGACCATCGCCTCCTTGAGCTGGCGCAAATCGAGCTCGCGATAGATCAGACAACCGACGGCGAAAGCAGCGAGCACCGCCATGCCGGCACCTTCGGTCGCCGTGACAATGCCGCCGAATATGGTACCGAGGATGATGATGGGCAGGATGAACGCCCAGATCGCCTCGCGAAACGTGCGCCCGACCTGCGACAGGCGGAAGGCTTCCTCCACTGGATAGTTGTATTTGACCGCGAAGACATAGGCGACGCCCATCAGTAGAAATCCGCCGATGATGCCCGGCACAATACCGGCGACGAAGAGCTGCACGACCGAGGTGTCAGCCATGACCGCATAGAGCACCATCGGGATGGACGGAGGGATGATGACGGCGAGCGTCGCGGCCGACGACATCACCGCGGCCGCGAACGGCGTCGGATAGCGCTTGGCCTTCATCGCCGGAATCAGGATCGAGCCGAGCGCCGCCACGTCGGCCACGGCCGAACCCGAAATCTCGGCGAAGAACATCGAGGTGACGATCGAGACGATCGACAACCCGCCGCGCACGAAGCCGACGAGCGCCGTGACGAAAGCGATCAGCCGCCGCGAGATCCCGGAGGCGTTCATGATCGCCCCCGAAAGGATGAAGAGCGGCACGGCGAGCAGCGGAAAGCTGGTGGCGCCGTGATACATGTCGACCGCGATATTGGCGAGCGCATCCGTCCCCTGCGTGATCGTGATGCCGACTGCCGCGCAGATGCCGAGGCCGACGGCGATCGGCACGTCGATGACGGTCAGCGCCAACAGCCCCAGAAACAGATAGAAAATCGCCATGCCGCGCTATTCCGTCGCCGTCGTCTGCTCGACGATGTCACCTTCGGCGACATTATGGCCGACGCGACCTCGCCAGGCCTCGGGCAGGCTCAGCGCCTCGGCGACGATGAACAGCACCGCGCCGAGCGGAATGATCGCCTGTGCAAGTTGCTGCGGAACCCACGGCAGCGTGACCAGCGTATCGCCGGCGATCACCTCGAAAACCTTCCAGCCGGTATAGGCGAGAAGCACGAAGAACCCGAACACGCAGAATTCGGCAAGCGTCAGCGCAACCCGCCGCTGCGGCAGCGGCAACATCGCGACAATGCCCGGGCAACCGATATGCGCCCGCTTCAAGGCCGCGAGAGCTGCGCCGAAGTAGGTCAGCCACGCCAGCAGGATCGACGCGACCTCATCGTACCAGACGATCGGGTGCTCGATCGTGCGAAAGAGAACGCCCACCAGGACCAGCACCGACAATATCGTCAACAGGACGATGGCGATCGTCTCGAGCGCGCGCTCGAGCAGACGACGGATACAGAACAGCAATCGGCGACCTTTCAGTGCGTCTTGCCGAGCTTGATCGCCTCGTCGATCAACTTTTGCGCACCCGGCACTTCCTTGGCGAATTCGGCGTAGATCGGCTTCGACGCCGCAATGAAGGCGTCCTTATCGGCCTCATTCACCTTCATGCCGGCCGCCTTCATTTTGCCGAGAAGCTCCTTGTCCTGCCGCGCTGCGGTCACGTAGACGAAGGCCTGATTCTGCCGCGCCGCATCGATCAGTATCTTCTGCACATCGGGCGGCAGCGTGGCGAATTTCTTCGCTCCGGCGGTGACATAAGCCGGCGTATAGACGTGTCCCGTCATCGACAGATATTTCTGCACTTCCTGGAATTTCGACGCATAGATTTGCGACAGCGGGTTTTCTTGTCCGTCCATCACGCCGGTCTGAAGCGCGACGAACACCTCGGACAGCTTCATCGGGCTCGGGCTCGCGCCATAGGCCTCGAACATTTTCACCCGCCACTTGCCTTGAGGTACGCGCAGCTTGAGGCCCTTCAGATCCGCCGGCTTGACGATGGGGCGCGCGTTGTTGGTGATCTGGCGGAAGCCGTTCTCCCAAACCGCCAAGATCTTGTAGCCGCGCTTATCCGCCGCCGGCGCGAGAACCGGCCAGAAGATGGCTTTCTCGATGCGCTTCATGTGGTCGCGGTCGCGCACCAGATACGGCAACTCGAACAAGCCGAAAAGATCGACCTCCGACGACATGACCGTCGACGGCAAGGCGAAATCGACGGTCCCAAGCCTGAGTTTCTCCAGCAGTTCCTTGTCACCACCCAGCTGGCTGGATCCGTAGACCACGACCTTGTAGCGGTCGCCCAGCTTGGCGTTGGCGAGCTGCGCGAAATGCTGCGCCGACAGGTCGAACAGCGATCCCGGCGAGCCGACATGGCTGAATTTCAATTCCTGCGGCGCCGCCCACCCTGGCGAAGCGGTGAGCGCAGCCAACAAAATAGCGGTGGCGATGATTGAAAGCTTTTTCATTGTTTCCTCCCCTGGACCCGCGCGGCATTCGCCGATCGGATTGAGCCTAGACGGGCGGCGGGCCGCCAGCAAGTCCGCGCAGACGGTTGAGCCGCTTGCGGTAGCTCCGTCGCCAGCGCGCGATATGGCGGTGGCGGTGGTCCCAGGCCGCCTGGCGCACGACCTTGAGCGCGGATTCGGGCGGCGCGAAGGCCGCGACCGCGCGCGCCAGTTCCGGATGCCGTGCCGCATCGAACAGAATGGCCATGCCTGATTGTGTCGCCCACAGCATCGTCGCCATCTGGCCCGCCAGTCGTTCGACATCGGCGATCGCGGGGCCCAGGCCGTACTCCTGGACGTCGTGGAAGAGATAGACGGCATCGGGCGCGGCCTTGGCCCGCACGGCTTTGTAATCGAGCACCACCTGTTCGCTGGTGTGCAGCCCATCGATGAACGCGAAATCGACGGGACCGCCAAGCTCCGCATCGACGATCGACGCAACATCCTGCGGCGATACGCCCCGCACCGCCTTGGCCGGCAGCTTGCCATGCGTGGCGATGCGGTTGGTGAGATCGAGACCCTCGAGGCTGTTGCGGTCGGCGCCGGAGTCGATCGCGACCACGCGACCGCCCGTGAGCAGTGCGGCGATCGCCAGCGTGCTCCAGCCGAAGGCATTGCCGATGACCAGGGCGCGGCGCGGCTGGATCGCGGCAAACAGGTGCTCGAGCAGATAGACTTCCTGCATGGCGATGCCGAGGCCGTTCGTCAGGCTCTTGCCGTCCTTGAGGAACCACGTGAACGGCGCGCCGCCAAAGCCGCCGAAACGATGCGGCGGCAGGCCGGTCGATATCTCGATGCCCTCGGCGCGGTAGAGGTCGACCAGCTGTGCAATGATCGGCATAGATCGAGAAAAGCATGGCGATCCGCGGGCGCAAAGGCCTTTCTGCCGCTGGTTTTTTCGTTCCCGTTCCCGTCTAATTGCGCGATGGCGGCAACGTCGCTCGAGACCCGGCTCAAGCGCGCGTTCAAGGGCGAAGTGCTGTTCGATGCCTTCGCGCGCGGGCGCTATGCGACCGACGCCTCGATCTACCAGATCGAACCCGTCGGCGTGGTGGTGCCGCGCGACGCCGACGACGTGGCCGCCGCCTTCGCCATCGCGCGCGAAGAAGGTGTGGCGCTGCTGCCGCGCGGCGGCGGCACCTCGCAATGCGGTCAGACCGTCGGCCGCGCCCTGGTGCTCGATTGCAGCAAATACCTGAACCAGGTGCTCGCAGTCGACGTCGAGCGCCGTCGCGCGCGCGTCGAGCCCGGCGTGGTCATGGACCGCCTGAACCGTCAGCTCAAGAGCAAAGGCCTGTTCTTTCCGGTCGATGTCTCGACCGGCGACCGCGCCACCATCGGCGGCATGACGGCGAACAACTCGTGCGGCACGCGCTCGTTGCGCTACGGCAACATGGTGCACAACGTGCGCGCCATCGACGCGCTGCTGCTCGACGGTACGACGGCGACCTTCGGCGAGGTGCCGGGTAATTTCGGTAACATCGCCGGCTCGAACCCGATGCCCGAGCGCTATCGCGACCTGGTGCGGCGCATGCGCGATCTCCACAACCGCGAGAAGGACGAGATCGCCGCCCGCTTCCCCAAGCTGCAGCGCCGGGTCGGCGGCTACAACATCGACATGATTGCGGATGCCGGCCACAACATGGCGCATCTCCTGGTCGGTTCCGAAGGGACATTGGCCTTCTTCAACGCCATCGAGCTCGACCTGCAGCCGATTCCGCCGCATCGCGTCCTCGGCGTCTGCCATTTCCCGAGCTTCTACCGCGCGATGCAGGCGGCGAAGCCGATCGTTGCGCTCGGGCCCGCCGCGGTCGAGCTGGTCGACCGCACCATGATCGACCTGGCGCGCGACATCCCGCTGTTCCGCGCCACCGTCGACCGCTTCGTCAAGGGCGAGCCCGCGGCGCTGCTCCTGGTCGAGTTCGCCGGCGAGGACGCCGCCGACAACCTTCGCCGCCTGAAGCAGCTCGTCGAGCTGATGGGCGCGCTCGGCCATCCGGACGGCGTCGTCGAGATCGTCGACGATGCGTTCCAGGCCGCGGTGTGGTCGGTGCGCAAGGAAGGCCTCAACATCATGATGTCGATGAAGGGCGACGGCAAGCCGATCTCCTTCATCGAGGATTGCGCCGTGCCCTTGGAGGATTTGCCCGACTACACCACGCGGCTCGATGCGGTGTTCAAGCAGCACGGCACCAGCGGCACGTGGTACGCGCACGCCTCGGTCGGCTGCCTGCACGTGCGGCCGATCCTCAATCTCAAGCAGGAGATCGAGGTCAAGAAGCTGCGTGCCATCGCCGAGGAGGCGTTCGCGATGGTGCGCGAATACAAGGGCTCGCATTCGGGCGAGCACGGCGATGGCCTGGTGCGCTCGGAATTCCACGCGCCGATGTTCGGCCAGCGTCTGGTGCGCGCCTTCGAGGACGTCAAGGATGCGTTCGACCCGCAGGGGTTGATGAACCCCGGCAAGATCGTGCGCCCGTCCAGGATGGACGACCGCTCCCTCTTCCGCTACGCGCCGGGCTACGCGGCGCAGAACCCCGACACCGCGCTCGATTGGAAGGATTGGGGCGGCCTCAATGGCGCGGTCGAGATGTGCAACAACAACGGCGCCTGCCGCAAGCGCGACGCCGGCGTGATGTGCCCTTCGTATCGCGCGACGCTCGACGAGCAACACCTGACGCGCGGCCGCGCCAACACGCTGCGGCTCGCGTTGTCGGGGCAACTGGGTCCCGGTGCGTTGGTCTCCGAGAAGATGCGCGAGACCATGGAACTCTGCATCGCGTGCAAGGGCTGCAAGCGCGAGTGTCCGACCGGCGTCGACATGGCGCGGATGAAGATCGAGTTCCTGCACCAGTACCGCAAGACGCACGCCCTTTCGTTGCGGGAAAGATTGATCGCCTACCTGCCGCGCTACGCGCCCACGGTGTCGCGGTTTGGGTTCCTGCTTAATTTGCGCGATCGCGTGCCGGGATTGGCGCGGCTCAGCGAGACGCTCGCCGGTTTCAGCGCGCGGCGCCGGCTGCCGCGCTGGCACGCGCGGCCTTATGTCGACGCGGCCAGCGCCGGACCAGGCCGCGAGGTCGCGCTCTTCGCCGACACCTTCAACCGCTGGTTCGAGCCGGAGAACGCGCGCGCCGCCGTCCGCGTGCTCGAGCGCGCCGGCTACAAGGTTCTGCCGGCGAGCTTGCGCGACGAGCGACCGCTCTGCTGCGGCCGCACCTTCCTGTCCGTCGGCCTGACCAACGAGGCCAAGGAGGAGGCGCTGCGTACGATCGCGGCGCTCAAGCCTTATGTCGCGCGCGGCGTGCCGATCGTCGGCCTCGAGCCGTCGTGCCTGCTGACGCTGCGCGACGAGTTTCCCGCGTTGCTGCCGGGCGAGGATTCAAACGCGCTCGCCAAGGCGGCGATGCTGTTCGAGGAATTCGTCGCCGCCGAGGCCGCGGCCGGACGGTTCAAGCTGGCGCTCAAGCCGCTCCAGGGCAAAGCCGTGCTGCACACCCATTGCCACCAGAAGGCGTTCGGCGCTGCGCCGGCGAGCGCGGCAGCGCTCAAGCTGGTGCCGGGTCTCGCGGTCGAGACCTTCGATGCGACGTGCTGCGGCATGGCCGGGTCGTTCGGCTACGAGGCCGAGCACTACGAGATGTCGCTCAAGATCGGCGAGCTGTCGGTGCTGCCCAAAGTTCGCGCCGCCTCGCCCGACGCGCTCGTTATCGCGGCGGGAACCTCGTGCCGCTGCCAGATCGCCGACGGCGCCGGCCGCGCGGCGCTGCACCCGGCGCAGGTGCTCGACCGCGCGAGCGAGAAATTGGGGTCAGAGTAGTGGACTGCACCCCTTCGCTGAGACACGTAAATCAGGGTGAGCTGGTCCCGGAAAATCGGACAGGACGCTAAGGTGTATTCTGCCAGACTCCAGTCGCTACTGGATAAAACCTGAGGGCAACGTCAGTAGGGACAGTCCCAAACAATATGATCGAGAAAGAAAATCCGTCCTCTGATAGGAGATCTCTATCCTGGAAACGGGCGCAGGTTTTCGCGGCCGGCATTGCGCTCTCCACGGTGTTGCAGCAAGCAGCCGACTAGTCGTACGCGTGAATTCCCATATCAGTCGGTTTATGTGCATAGATTTCAGAAACGAACATACTGATAATAAGCTGCATCAATATTCATAACGGTGCGTCGGCGGCGTGATCGACAAGCTCGAATTCCTGTTGGCATTGGCGCGCGAGCGTCATTTCGGCCGCGCCGCCGATGCCTGCGGCGTGACGCAGCCGACGCTTTCGGCCGGCGTGAAGCAGCTTGAGGATTCCTTCGGCGTCTTGCTCGTCAATCGCGGTTCGCGCTTCGTCGGGCTGACGCCAGAGGGCGACCGCGTGCTGGAGTGGGCCAAGCGCATCGTCGGCGATACCCGCACCATGCGCCAGGAAGTGAACGCGCTGAAGCAAGGCCGGCTCGTCGGGCATTTGCGCATCGCCGTGATCCCAACGGCTTTGCCTATGGTATCCGCCTTGACGACGCCTTATCGCCAGCATCATCCGGATGTGCGTTTCACAATAAGGTCGAGCACGTCGATCGAGGCCCTGACGTGGCTCGACAATCTGGAGATCGATGCCGGCATCAGTTATCTAGACAACGAGCCGATTGGGAACGTGCGCGCGATACCGCTCTATCGCGAACATTACCGGCTGCTGATTTCGGCTGATAGTCCGCTCGGCAATCGCAGGAGCGTGACTTGGGCCGAAGTCGCACACATCCCACTCTGCCTGTTGACGCCAGATAACCAGAACCGCCGCATCATCAATCGGCTGCTGAGCGAATCAGGGAGTGGCGAAGACGAGGTGCCGACGCTTGAATCGAACTCGATGACCGTGTTGGTCTCGCATGTTCGCACCGGCCGCTGGGCCAGCGTAATGCCGGCGATTCTGGCGGAAACCCTTGGCCTGACCGGCTCCGTCCGGGCAATTCCGATCGTCGAACCCGCCGCTTTCTATACAATCGGCCTGATCGTCCGCAACCGCGAACCGATGACTCCGACCATCGCGGCGTTGGTGACCGAAGCGCTCAAGGCCGCCAAGACATTCAATAGAGAAGTCGCTACCAAAATTGCATAGGCACTTTCTATCAGGCGATTGTGTTTCTTTTCCCATAGCGATGTTCTATCGCGGCACGATTCCGCTTTATTGAAGCAAGCCGCCGACGGGCGTCAAATCCGTACCGCTTTCAGCGGTGCGGATGGACCATGGCCCGTTTCGAAGATTGGAGCGAACAGCGCGCCGGCGAGCTCATTGCCCGGCACGCGCAACAGGAAGGAGCGGCTCTGCCGATCCTGCACGCGCTCCAGGAGACCTTCGGCTACATCCACCGTGATGCCGTCCGGATGTTGGCTTCGGCGCTCAACCTGTCGCGCGCCGAGCTGCACGGCCTCGTCACCTTCTATCACGATTTCCGTTCGGCGCCGCCGGGCGGCCACGTTCTCAAGCTATGCCGCGCCGAAGCCTGCCAGTCGATGGGCGCGGACGCGCTTGCCGCGCAGGCGCGCGAAAAGCTGCGCGTCGATTGGCGCGGCACCACGGTGGACAAGCGGGTGACTTTGGAACCCGTTTTTTGCCTCGGCCTGTGCGCCTGCGCGCCGGCCGCGATGCTGGACGGCCAAGTTTTCGGTCGTCTCAACCCGAAGCGGCTCGACGCGCTCATCGAGCGGACGAACCGGACATGAGTCGCCCGCGCATCTTCGTGCCGCGCGACGCTGGGGCGCTCGCCGCCGGATCGGACGAGGTCGAACGCGTGCTTGTCGCGACTTTGCGCCGTCGTGGCATCGATGCCGAGATCATACGTACCGGCTCGCGCGGCCTTTATTGGCTGGAGCCGATGATCGAGATCGCCGTGGGCGGCGAACGCATCGCCTACGGGCCGGTAGGTATCGGCGACGTGGAGGCGCTGTTCGACGCTGACTTCCTCGACGGTAAGCCGCATCCGCTGCGCCTGGGCGCGCCCGATGAGATTTCGTTCCTGAAGCGCCAGACACGTTTGACCTTCGCGCGCTGCGGCATCGTCGATCGGCTGTCCCTGGCGGATTATCGCACCCATGGCGGATACCGAGGACTGGAGCGCGCTCTCGGTTTGGACCCCGCCGAGATCGTCGAAGAAGTTGTTCGTTCCGGCTTGCGCGGGCGCGGCGGTGCGGGCTTCCCGACCGGAATCAAATGGCGCACCACGGCGCAAACCGACGCCCCGCAGAAATACATCGTCTGCAACGCCGACGAAGGCGATTCCGGGACCTTCGCCGACCGCATGATCATGGAAGGCGATCCCTTCGTCCTGATCGAGGGCATGACCATTGCCGGAATTGCCGTGGGCGCGACCAAAGGCTACGTCTACATCCGCTCTGAATATCCACACGCGATCGAAACATTTGGTCGCGCTCTGGAGATCGCTCGGGCCGAGCGCACTCTCGGGCCGCGCGTCGCCGGCTCGTCCCATGCTTTCGATATCGAGGTTTGCGCCGGCGCCGGCGCCTATGTCTGCGGCGAGGAAACCGCATTGCTCGAAAGCCTGGAAGGCAAGCGCGGCATGGTCCGCTCCAAGCCGCCGCTGCCCGCACATCGGGGATTGTTCGGCCGGCCGACCGTCGTCAATAACGTCATATCGCTGGCCTCGGTGCCGATCGTCCTGGCCGAGGGCGCCGCCTCCTACGGCGCGCTTGGTATGGGCCGCTCGCGCGGCACCATGCCGATCCAGCTCGCCGGCAATATCAGGCATGGCGGGCTGTTCGAGGCCGGTTTCGGCGTGATGCTGGGCGAGCTGGTCGATGATATCGGCGGCGGCGCCGCTTCCGGCCGTCCGGTTCGTGCCGTCCAGGTAGGTGGGCCACTCGGCGCCTATTTCCCGCGCGCTCTGTTCGACACGCCGTTCGACTACGAGGCTTTCGCCGCGCGCGACGGCCTCATCGGCCACGGCGGGATCGTGGTGTTCGACGACACGGTCGATATGGCGCGTCAGGCGCGCTTCGCCATGGAATTCTGCGCCATCGAATCCTGCGGTAAATGTACGCCGTGCCGGATTGGCTCGACGCGCGGGGTCGAGATCATCGACCGCATCACGCGCGGTGAGAACGTCACGGACAACATCGCGCTGATCGAAGATCTCTGTGCGACCATGAAATTCGGCTCGCTCTGTGCGTTGGGAGGATTCACGCCCTATCCGGTGATGAGCGCGCTCCGGCATTTTCCTGAAGATTTCGGCGCGAAATCCGGTCTCGCTGCCGCTGAATAGGGGGCGTCATGTCGCTCATTAAGGAAACCGACTACGGCACACCGCTGGCGAAAAGCGAAAAGAAAGTCGCTCTGACGATCGACGGCTTCAAGGTCGAGGTGCCGGAAGGGACCTCGATCATGCGCGCCGCCATGGGCTTGGGCGTCCAAGTGCCCAAGCTCTGCGCCACGGATTCGCTTGCCCCTTTCGGCTCCTGCCGGGTCTGCCTGGTCGAGATCGAGGGGCGGGCCGGCACTCCTGCCTCCTGCACCACACCGGTCGCGTCCGGCATGGCGGTGACAACGCAGAGCGAGCGCCTCAAGAAGCTGCGGCGCAACGTGATGGAGCTCTACATCTCCGATCATCCGCTCGACTGCCTGACGTGCTCGGCCAACGGCGATTGCGAACTTCAGGACATGGCGGGCGCGGTGGGCTTGCGCGAGGTGCGCTACGGCTACGAGGGCGAGAATCACCTCAAGGCGGAGAAGGATGAATCGAATCCTTATTTCACCTTCGATCCGGCGAAGTGCATCGTCTGCTCGCGTTGCGTCCGCGCCTGCGAGGAGGTTCAAGGCACCTTCGCACTGACCATCGACGGCCGCGGTTTCGACTCCGTGGTTTCCGCTGGCATGGCGGAAAGCTTTCTTGAGTCCGAATGTGTCTCTTGCGGCGCCTGCGTCCAGGCCTGCCCGACCGCAACGCTGATGGAAAAGTCGGTGGTCGAGATCGGCCAGCCCGAGCATTCGGTGGTCACGACCTGCGCCTATTGCGGCGTCGGCTGCAGCTTCAAGGCCGAGATGCGCGGAACCGAAGTGGTGCGCATGGTTCCCTACAAGGACGGCAAGGCCAATCATGGCCATTCCTGCGTCAAAGGTCGCTTCGCCTGGGGCTACACCACGCATCGCGACCGCATTTTGAAGCCGATGCTGCGCGACAAGATCACCGATCCCTGGCGCGAGGTATCGTGGGACGTGGCGCTCGGCCGCGTCGCGTCGGAGTTCAAGCGCATCCAGGAAAAGTACGGTCGCGGCGCGATCGGTAGCATCACCTCGTCGCGCTGCACGAACGAGGAGACGTATCTCGTTCAGAAGCTGGTCCGCGCGGTGTTCGGCAATAACAACGTCGATACCTGCGCGCGCGTCTGCCATTCACCCACGGGTTACGGCCTTAGCAAGACCTTCGGCACCTCGGCTGGGACACAGGATTTCGATTCGGTCGAACAGGCCGACGTGATCCTGGTCATCGGCGCTAACCCGACCGACGCGCACCCGGTGTTCGCCTCGCGCATGAAGAAACGTCTGCGCGAAGGGGCGAAGCTGATCGTGATCGATCCGCGCCGCACCGATCTCGTCCGCTCGCCGCATGTCGAGGCGGCCCATCACCTGCCGCTTAAGCCGGGTACCAACGTCGCGATGCTAAACGCCATCGCCCATGTCATCGTCACCGAGGGTTTGGTCAGCCAAGGGTTCGTGCGCGAACGCTGCGACCAGGTGGCCTTCGCGGAATGGGCGTATTTCGTGGCGCAGCCCGGGAATTCTCCCGAGGCCATGGCGCCCGTTACCGGCGTGCCGGCCGAGACCATTCGGGCATCCGCGCGGCTCTATGCCACGGGCGGCAATGCCGCGATCTATTACGGTCTCGGCGTCACCGAGCACTGCCAGGGCACGACGGCGGTCATGGCTATGGCCAACCTCGCCATGGCGACCGGCAATATCGGTAGGCGCGGCGTCGGCGTGAATCCGTTGCGTGGCCAGAACAACGTCCAGGGCTCCTGTGACATGGGGTCGTTCCCGCACGAATTGTCGGGCTACCGCCACATCTCGGATGGCGCGACGCGGGCCTTGTTCGAAGCCGCCTGGGGCGTGCATCTTGAACCCGAGCCGGGACTGCGCATCCCCAATATGTTCGACGCGGCGGTCGACGGCACCTTCAAGGGTCTCTACGTCCAGGGCGAGGACATCGTCCAGTCCGATCCCGACACCAAGCATGTCGCGGCCGGGCTTTCCGCCATGGAATGCATCGTGGTGCAGGATCTGTTCCTGAACGAGACCGCGAATTTCGCGCATATCTTTTTGCCGGGTTCCACCTTCCTGGAAAAGGATGGCACCTTCACCAATGCCGAGCGCCGCATCGGCATGGTGCGCAAGGTGATGCCGCCAAAGAACGGCTTTGCCGATTGGGAGATCACCCTCGCCATCGCCAAGGCGATGGGTATGGCGATGGGGGAATACAACCATCCATCCGAGATCATGGACGAGATCGCGCGCCTGACGCCGACCTTCGCCGGCGTGTCCTACAAGAAACTCGACGAGATGGGCTCCGTCCAATGGCCCTGCAACGACAGAGCTCCGGAAGGCACGCCGATCATGCACATGGGCAGTTTCGTGCGCGGCAAGGGCAATTTCATTGTCACCGAATACGTGCCGACGGACGAAAAGATCGGGCCGCGCTTCCCGCTGCTGCTGACCACGGGACGCATCCTGAGCCAGTACAATGTCGGGGCGCAGACGCGGCGCACCGAGAACGTCGTCTGGCACGAGCAGGACCTGCTGGAGATTCATCCGCACGACGCCGAACAGCGTGGCGTGCGCGACGGCGATTGGGTCCGGCTCGCCAGCCGTTCGGGCGAAACCACGCTGCGCGCCAAGATCACCGAACGCGTGGCGCCGGGCGTGGTCTATACGACCTTCCATCACCCCAATACCCAGGCCAATGTGGTGACCACCGATTTTTCCGACTGGGCGACGAGCTGCCCGGAATACAAGGTGACGGCAGTCCAGGTCTCGCCCTCGAACGGACCGAGTGCGTGGCAGGAGAGTTACCGCGACATGGCGGAGAAAAGCCGCCGCATCGATCACAAGGCGCCGGTCGCCGCCGCCGAATGACGACGGACGCGTTCTCCCCGGTCAAGCGTGTGGCCCGCACCGCCTGGCGCGGCGGCGGCAGCACGCCGGGCGAGCGCGCGATTCCCGAGGAAACCGCCATCGCCTTCACCTACAACCGCTTCGCCTATGCGGTGATGATGGCGACGCCCTCGGATTTGGAGGATTTCGGGGTCGGGTTCAGTTTGTCGGAAGGCGTGGTCACGCGGCCGAACGAAATTTGGGATATCGAGATCATTCCCGGGGATGATGGCATCGAGGTCCGGATGTGGCTCGACGAGCCACGCATCGATTCCTTCACCGCGAGACGCCGCTACATGACCGGACCGACCGGCTGCGGCTTGTGCGGGGTCGAAAGCTTGACGGAAGCGATGCGGCCTCCGCCCCGGGTCGAGTCCGATTTCCGGGTTTCAGCCTTGACGCTGACCCAGGCTATCGCCGCCGTGCCGGCCGGCCAGAGCATGAACCGACAGACGCGCGCGGTCCACGCCGCAGCCTATTGGGAGCCGGCCCGCGGCATCGTGGCGCTGCGCGAGGATGTCGGCCGGCACAACGCCCTCGACAAGCTCGCCGGTGCTTTGGCGCGCGGCGGCACGACCGCCGGCAGCGGCGCGGTGCTGCTCACCAGCCGGGTCTCGGTCGAGATGATCCAGAAGGCGGCGGTGCTGGGATCGCCCATTGTCGCCGCCATCTCAGCGCCGACCGCGCTGGCCGTGCGTTTTGCCGAACAGGCCAGGATCACGCTGGCCGCGATCGTACGCGACGACGGCTTCGAAATTTTCACGCACGGCGACCGCATCGCCCGGGAATCGGCCGAACATGTCGCATGACGCCAAGCTGGTCTACATGGCTAACCAGATCGGCAAGTTCTTCGCCCACCAGCCGCCGGACAAGGCGGTCGATAGCACCGCGGATCATCTGCTCAAGTTCTGGGACCCGCGCATGCGCAACGCGATCGTGGAGCAAATGGACAGGAGCGGCGCGGCCGGTCTCGACCCCTTGGTCTTGAAGGCGGTCGAAAAAGTCCGCGAACACGACCGACAGAAAGCCGCTGCCGGAGGCCGCTGACATATGCAAGAGCTTGAGCAGCCTTCGCGGAGTGATTTAACGCCGTATGTCTGCTTTTGGCACAAAGCGGACATTCCGCGGCTGAAGCATAATGTCCACTGTTGGGCGCAAAGCGGACATTGATCAACCCTTGCTCACCCAATCTCGATTCATGAGCACACGGCCTAACTGTGTCTTTATCTTCAAACTCGACCGGGCGGCGTGCCTAAACGTCGCTGCTGCCGCGATGGCGACGAGCGGTCGGAAGATCGGGCTTCGGAAGAAATTGGGGTCAGAGTAGATTTATCTGCCGCTTGTCGGCGCGCTCGCGTGCCGGGCGCCCCCTCGGCAAGGGCGCGACCCGCCGGCGCATCGCCTCCGCGATCTGCCGCTTGAAGCGCTCGCTGCCGAGCGCCCAGCCGCCGTTGGTGGCGGCGCGGAGTTCATCGACGAACGCGGCATCGAGCGGCCGGCGAAACAGCGCGCCATAGGCCTGTTGCCGCTCCGCCGCCGTTCGGCCGAGCGCGCGATAGAGCGGATGCTCGCGCGCCAGCGCATCGTCCGCGCCGAGGGCATGCGCGCGCCAGCTCGACCACGGATAGTCGCGCGGACGCGCGACCATGCCGGCGCGCACCGGATTGAGCTCGATGTAGCGGCAGCAGGCGAGGAAATAGGCGTCGCTGTCGATCGGCGCCGCGCGGTAGCGGCCTTCCCACAGCGTGCCGGTCCGCCGATAGGCGGCGTTGACATGGCGCACATAGCGTCGGCCGAGCGACTGCATCGTGCGCGGCAGGCTGTCGGTGCGCGTCGGCGTCGCCAACAGATGCACGTGGTTGGTCATCAGCGCATAGGCGTGGATCGTGCAGCCGTATTCGCCGGCCGCCTCGGCGAGCCAATCGCGATAGCGGACGTAATCGGCGTCGCAAAAGAAGATCGCGTCGCGGTTGTTGCCGCGCTGGATCACATGCAGCGGCTGACCGGGCAGGAAATAACGGCCGAGCCGGGCCATCGCGGTCCTCCGCCGCAGAGTCGGGACGAGGAGGTTAACGGCGGGCGGCGAACAAATCTACTCTGACCCCGATTCTTCGGCTGGGCACGGGCGAGCGGTGACGCGCGATCGCGCGCGTCGCGATCGCCGAGCCCCTTTGCGACAAGCTCCTACGCCCGCACGTCCGAGCCGGCGCACTGCGCAACGAGGTCGGCCATCGCATCGACGGAATCGATCTGCGTCACGTCGAAACCCTGCTCGGCAAAGTCGACGCCGAATTCCGTCTCGAGAAACACGACGAACTGGACCGCGCTGGCGGAATCGAGCCGGCCGCTCACGAACAGGGAATCCGAATCGGCGAAATCCGCGCCGGCGTCGGCCGATGCCAGCTGCTCGCGGACGAACGCCCGGATCTTCTCGCGCGGATTCAATGTCATACCCTCACGCCGAAGAGATGGAACAGCAGTCCGAAATGCTGCACCAGCGTATAGGTCCTGCCTTCGTCGTCGAAGACCTCCAGCACGCAGAAGAACATCAGGACCCGGGCGCAGGGCAGGAGCTTGCCGCGCAGCCAGCCGGCATCCACGATGCCTTTGCGCGGATTCAATTGCGAGGCCGCGATGCCGATGGCCAGCACGGCGGCGTAGAACGCAAAGGTCTGGAAGCCGACGACGGCCCGGGTCAGCCCCAACTCCAACACGGCGCCGACGTCGCGCATGAAATGCCAGATGACGTTGCCGACGCACGCCGCCATGAACGTCGCAAAGAACAGGCGCAGCCGCGGGTGCCCGCGGAAGCAGCGAATGAAGGTCGGATAGAAGAAGAACTCGACCAGCAACTCCTTGAAATAGAAGAGGTACCGGTTCCAGAACTCGGCGACGGTGCGGGATTCGAGCGGCCGATAGGTGTAGCGCAAGAGCCGGAATCCGGCGAGCCGCGCGCACGCGACAACGACGTTGCCCCAGATCGCGGCGTTGAACAGACGGCCGAGGAAGGTGCAGACGAGGCTGAGCCAGCACAGATACCACGGGAACGGCGCGCCGGCGACCTGCGCGACGAGCGTCTGCTCGACCGTCGGGATCGGCCACGCTTGGCGCGTCGCGTACTGGAACACATAAAAAACCGCCCACAGCACCTGCGACCACGCGAGAAGCTTGAGGCCCTTCAATTGGGTGATCGCGAGCTCATGCGCATTCGGCGCCTCGACCTTGCGCAGATAGGACCAGCCTTTGCCGATCGGCGTCGTCGACGAGCCCCAGAACGGATGGAAGACGCCGAGCTGCATCGGCGGCGGCGCGCGATCCTTGGAAACGTCGCGGACGGCGTAGCAGAGGAACCAGAAATAGGCGCCGAACGTGCCGACCCAGCTCCAGATCACGACCTGCGGCGCCGCGCCGAAGACGCTCGAGGCCGCGACCAGCAGCGACACGCCGTAGAGCGCGAGCAGACAGAGGATCGGCCGGTTCAGCGGCCATTGTCGCCGATAGCGCTGCGTGCCGCGGATCGCCGCCAGGCTCAGCAACAGAAACAACGCCAGCACGCCCCGTTGCAGCATCGGCGGATCGATCCATCCGGCAAGGCCGTACTTCATCGCCGCGAGCGCCGCCAGGCTCGGATACCAGCTCGGGTCGTGCAGCAGGAACACGAGCGTCGCAGCGGCCACGACCCAGCGCCGATAGGCCGGCGCATAGGCGCAAGCGGCCGCCGCGGCTACCGTCGCGAGCGCGAGCTTGCTTTGCACCGGGATCAGCAGCGCGCCGAACGCTGCAAGGAGAGCGACGCGACCCGGCACGGTCTCGGCGAAAGCGACGACCCGTGGATCCGTGTCGAGTTGCGGGATGAGCCGCCACCGCCTTGCGCTTCGCCAGCGGCCGACAAGCGCGCGCCCGACGTCGCCGGCCGGCGCCGTCGCGCTATGCAGAGCGGAGTTCATGCTCGCGTTCGAGCGTCGCCGCCAACGCCTTGCGATCCACCTTGCCGCTTGGCGTCATCGGCATCGTGCGGATGCGATAGACCGCGGTCGGCACCATGTACGTGGGCAGCCGATGCCGCAGCGCTTCTTTGATCGCGGCTGGATCGAGCTCCGTGCCGGCGACGAAGCCGACGATGCCGCTTGCCGCGCCGTGCGACACCGGCCATGCCACCGCGACCGCGAGCGCCGAGCGGCAGACGGCTTGCAGATGCGTGTCGATCTCCTCCAGCTCGACGCGATTCCCCAGCACCTTGACCTGGTTGTCGAGACGGCCGAGATGGTGAAAGACGCCCGCTGAATCCTGACGGCCGAGGTCGCCCGTGAGGTACCAGCGCTTGCCCGCGATGGTCGGGAAGCGAGCCGCCGTCAGCTCCGGCGCATCGAGATAGCCGACGGCGAGCTGCGCGCCCGCGAGCGCGACCTCGCCGACGGCGCCGGGCGACAGGAACTCCCGTGTCGGGCCGACGATCGCCGCCTCGGTGCCCGGAAACGGCCGGCCGATGGCGACGATGTCGCGCTCGACGGTCACCGCCGGCGGATCGCCGACGCGCTGGCCGAGACAAACCACGGTCGCTTCCGTGGGGCCGTAGAGGTTGTCGACGATGCTGTTGGGCGCCGCCGCGCGCCATGCCAGTGCGGAGCACGTCGGCAGCGGCTCGCCGACGAACATCGAATGGCGCAGCGTCGGAAACGCGCCGATGGGAAGCAATCGCATCTGCTGGAGCATGGCGATGAGCGACGGCACCGAGAACCAGACCGTGAGCGCGTGCTGCTGGATGAATTTCGCCGGCGCCATTGCCTGCGTCGCGGGCACGACGTGCAGCGACGCGCCGACGGCCCAGCTGGTGAACATGTTGGAGACGGAGACGTCGAAGCACAGATCGGCGGTCTCGGCGATGCGATCCTCCGCCGTGAAGCCGTAGCGTTGCTGCATCACCGACAGGTAGTGGCACACGGCGCCGGCCGGAATCATCACGCCTTTCGGCGCGC
Source organism: Alphaproteobacteria bacterium (assembly GCA_028871055.1). Classification (GTDB taxonomy): domain Bacteria; phylum Pseudomonadota; class Alphaproteobacteria; order ATCC43930; family CGMCC-115725; genus REEB95. Next base: position 67,463 of record JAGWON010000010.1, on the reverse strand, counting down.
CGGTCGTACCGGAGGTGAACTCGATGTAGGCGATGTGGTCGGCACCCACCGGCTCCGGCTCCGTCAGGCCGGCCGCCGCCTCCAGCGCGGCGAAATCCGCCACCGCGCCGCGGACGGCATGGAGCCGCGGCGGCAGCCGCTCCCTGTCGGGCACCAGGACGTGACGCGGCGCCGCCGACAGCACGTCCGCTGACAGCAGCCGCGTTCCTCCGTCGTCGACAATCAGCGCGACGAGGCCGGCGCGCTCCAGCACGTCGCGCACCCGTTCCTCGGGCAGCTTGAGGCTGATCGGTACGTAGGTTCCGCCGGCCCAACACGTTCCCAAGACGCCGGCGCAGGCTTCGAGACTGCGCGATGCGAGGATGCCGACGCGACCCACGCGGCCGTCGGCACCGCGCGGCAGCCACGCCGCGATCCGCTGCGCGAGCGCGGCGAGCTCGAAATACGAAAGTTCGCTGCCGCCCGCCGAAATCGCCAGGCGCCGCGGATTGACCAGAGCGTTCCGATAAAGTGCCAGAGCGAGGTTGTGGTTCACGACTCCGCTCTCAACGACTCACCTTTGCCTTTAGCGGGTCGGCGCGCGAATCGATAGTGTCAGTTCTGTGACGGTTATGGCGGTCGCCGAGCAGTGGGTCCGCGCTTGCGCCACCGGCCTGCCCGGGAGGGTCAGCCCTCCGGACTTTCGAGCCCCACCAGGCTCCGCGCGAAGTCCTTGGCCGCGAACGGCCGCAAATCGTCGGCGCCCTCGCCGATGCCGATGAAATGCACCGGCAGCTTGAACGCCTCGGCGATCGCCACCAGCACGCCGCCCTTGGCGGTGCCGTCGAGCTTGGTCATCACCAGGCCGGTGACGCCGACCATGTCGCCGAAGGCCTGCGCCTGGGCCTGCGCGTTCTGGCCGACGGTGGCGTCGAGGACGAGCAGGACGGCGTGCGGCGCCGCGGGATCGGCCTTTTTCAGGACGCGCACGATCTTCTCGAGCTCGGCCATCAGATTGGCCTTGTTGTGCAGCCGGCCGGCGGTGTCGATCAGCAGCACGTCGGCCTTGTCCTTCTTGGCGGCGGCCAGCGCATCGAAGGCCAAGCCCGCCGCGTCGCCCCCCGCCGGCCCGGCGATCACGCGCGCCCCCACCCGCTCGCCCCAGATCGTGAGCTGCTCGGTCGCGGCGGCGCGAAACGTGTCGCCGGCGGCGAGCATCACGCTCCGCCCCTCGCCCTTAAAGCGTTTGGCCAGCTTGCCGATGGTCGTGGTCTTGCCGCCGCCGTTGACGCCGACCACCAGCACGACGAACGGCCGCGCCGCGTGATCGTCGTCGATCGCCAGCGGCGCTTCCGCCGGCGTCAGCGTGCGCGCGATCTCCTCGGCGAGCACGCCGCGGATCTCGGCCTCCGTGGCCTCCTTGTCGAAGCGCTCCTGGCGCAATCGTTCGACCACCTGGGCCGCGAGGCGCGTGCCGAGATCGGCGGCGATCAGCGTCTCCTCGAGCGCATCGAGCGCGGCGTCGTCGAGCCGCCGCCTCGTCAACACGCCGGCGATGCCGTCCGTCAGATTGCGCGACGAGCGCGCCAGGCCCGCTTTGAGCCGGGCAAAGAAGCCGTTGGTCATGCGGCGACGCCGGTCAGCCGGTCGGCCGCGGCGCCGGTGAGCGTCACACGCACGATCGCGCCGGTCGCTGCCTCGCCCGCGACCGCCACGGGCGCGTAGTGCTCGCTGCGGCCGAAGTCGGGCTGCTCGATCAGCACATCGGCCTCGCTGCCGATCCGCGCACGCAGCGCACGCTCGAGCGCGGTACCGCCCGCCGCGCGCAACCGCGCCGCGCGCTCGCGCACCAGCGCCTTGGGCAGAAGCGGCATGCGTGAAGCCGGCGTGCCGGCGCGGGCGCTGAACGGAAAGACGTGGAGATAATCGAGTCCGGCCTCGCCGACGAAATCGAGCGTATGGACGAACCTCGCTTCGTCCTCGGTCGGAAATCCGGCGATGAGATCGGCGCCGAGCGCAATGCCGGGCCTGAGATCGCGCGCGCGCCGAGCGACGCTCAAGGCCTGCGTGCGCGTGTGGCGGCGCTTCATCCGCTTCAGGATCAAGTCGTCGCCCGCCTGGAGCGAGAGATGGAGGTGCGGCATGAGGCGCGGCTCTCCGGCGATGAGTCGCCACAGCGTCTCGTCGATCTCCGCCGGATCGAGCGACGACAGGCGCAGCCGCTCGAGCGCGGGCACCAGCGTCAGGACGCGGCGCACCAGCGATCCGAGCGACGGCTTGCCCGGCAGATCGGCGCCATAGGCGGTGAGATCGACGCCGGTCAGCACCAGCTCGCGATAGCCCGCCGCCACCAGCGCGCGCGCCTGATCGACGACCGCGCCGGCCGGCACCGATCGGCTCGGCCCACGGCCGAGCGGAATGACGCAGAAGGTGCAGCGATGGTCGCAGCCCTGCTGCACCTCGAGAAAGGCGCGGACGCGGTTGTCGAAGCCGTCGATCCGATGCGATGCGGTCTCGCGCACCGTCCTGATATCGCCGACGGCAACCCGCGCGCCACCGAGCCAGCTTGCCGCCTTGAGCTTCTCGGCGTTGCCGAGGACCCGGTCGATCTCGGGCATGGCGGCATAGCGCGCCGGATCGATCTGCGCCGCGCAGCCGGTGACGATGATGCGCGCGGTCGGGCGCTCGCGCCGGGCGCGGCGGATCGCCTGCCGCGCCTGGCGCTCGGCCTCGGCGGTCACGGCGCAGGTGTTGACGATCACGGCATCGTCGAGCCCGGCCGCTTCGGCATGGCGGCGCATCACCTCGGACTCGAAGGCGTTCAAGCGGCAGCCGAAGGTGACGATCTGCGCGGCCATGATCAGGCCGGCAGCAGCGACGGATCGATCACGCCGGTGAAGCTGACGGCGACCGGTCCGGTCATGATCACGTGATTGTCGGCGCGCCATTCGATCGTCAACATACCGCCGTCGGCGACGATCGTGGCGCTGCGTTCCGTCAGGCCGCGGCGGCTGGCCGCCACCAGCGCGGCACAGGCGCCGGTGCCGCAGGCCGGAGTCAGGCCGGCGCCGCGCTCCCAGACGCGAAGCCGAATCTTGTCGCGCGCCAGGATTTGCGCCACGCCGATGTTGGCGCGCTGCGGAAAGAGCTTGTCGTGCTCGAGCTTCGGGCCGAGCGCGGCGATATCGACGGCGCCGACATCGGCGACGAAGAACGTCGCATGCGGATTGCCCATGCTCGTTGCAATTCCATCCGACAGGGGCCCGAGCGCGAGCGGCAGATGATCGGTGTCGCAATCGCGCGCCAGCGGAATGTCGCGCCAGCCCCAGCGCGGCTCGCCCATGTCGACGGCGACGCGATCCCTGCCGGCGGCGCGCGCGGCGATCACGCCCGCCGCCGTCTCGAGCGTCACGTTCTCGGCGCCGGTCTCGCGCATGATCAGGTCGGCGACGCAGCGCGCGGCGTTGCCGCAGGCTTCGACCTCGCCGCCGTCGGCGTTGCGGATGCGCATGAAGGCGGCAGTGCCTTGCCGGCGCGGCTTTTCGATCACGATGAGCTGGTCGCAGCCGACGCCGGTGTGGCGCGCCGCGATGGCCTCGGCCGCTTTGTCGTCGAGGGCGATGGGCGTCGCGCGCGCATCGAGCACGACGAAGTCGTTCCCCAGGCCATGCATCTTCACGAACGGCGTGCCGCGCATGGCCAGGGATATAGGCGAATCGGCCCGGTAAATAAAGCGAGGGCGGGAGCCCTGTGGCGCCCGCCCCGCCTTGCAATCGATCAGTCAGGCGTCAGTGGCCGACCGAAGCGCCGGCATTGCCGTTAACCGTCGCCGACGGCACCGCCGGCGTGGCGGGCATGGCTTTCGTCGCCGGCTTGTGCGCCGTCGTCTTTGCCGTCTTGACCGCCTTCTTGACGGCCGTCTTCGTCTTCACGGTCTTGGCGGTGGTCTTCGCCTTCACGGCGGCCTTTGCCTTCACATTGGCCTTCGCCGCCGGCGTCGAGACCGTCGCGCCGGCCTGGGTGCCGGCGGTTGGCGTCGATGCGGCCGGCGGGCTCGACTGGGCGAACGCCGGCAACGCCGCGAGAACGAGAGCGCCGGCGAACAGTGCCGTGCGCGACACGAGGGTGGTACGGATCATGGTGGGGAGTTCCTAGCTGTTGGCGATCCCGGAATTGGGATCCGCGCTGACAACGGGACGGCGCCGGCTCAACCTCCGCGGCGAATCGATGATATTGTGATGGCCGAATTGCGACCGAGGTTACACGGTTGACAGGATGGGCCCGCGCGCCTACGGTCCGGCCCGCTTCCAGGGAGCCCTAGCCCTGTTGCCCCCTGCGGGGGGAGGCCAGTCCGCGCGTTGCGCGCACTGGCCATAAATGCGTTTGGAGAACCGTTTGTTCGAGAGCCTGAGCGGCCATCTGGCCGACATCTTCGACCGGCTGAAGCGCAAAGGCGCGCTGTCGGAGGACGACGTCAATGCGGCACTGCGCGAGATCCGCATCGCCCTGATCGAGGCCGACGTGGCGTTGCCGGTGGTGAAGGATTTCGTCAACGCGGTGCGCGAGCAGGCGGTCGGCCAGGACGTGCTGCGCTCGGTGACGCCGGGCCAGATGGTGGTGAAGCTCGTCCACGATCATCTGGTCGCGACGCTCGGCGGCGGCCCGGGCGATTCTGGGGCGCTCAATCTCAACGTCGTGCCGCCGGCCGCGGTGCTGATGGTGGGCTTGCAGGGCTCGGGCAAGACCACGACCGCGGCCAAGATCGCGCGGCTGTTGCAGGCGCGGGAGAAGAAGAAGGTGCTGCTCGCCTCGCTCGACGTGGCTCGGCCGGCGGCGCAGGAGCAGCTCGCGACGCTCGCCAGGCAGATCGGTGGCGCCTCGCTGCCCATCGTCGCCGGCGAAAGGCCCGTCGCGATCGCCAAGCGGGCGATGGACACCGGACGACGCGAAGGCTACGACGTCGTCATTCTCGACACCGCCGGCCGGCTCCACGTCGACGAGCCGCTGATGCACGAGATCGCCGCCGTCCACGACGCGGCGCGGCCGGCCGAGACGTTATTAGTGGTCGATTCGCTGACCGGCCAGGACGCGGTCAATCTCGGCAAGGCCTTCGCCGAGCGCATCGATCTCACCGGCATCGTGCTGACGCGGATCGACGGCGACGCCCGCGGCGGTGCGGCGCTGTCGATGCGCGCGGTCACCGGCAAGCCGATCAAGCTTTTGGGCACCGGCGAGAAGCTCGACGCGCTCGAGCCCTTCCACGCCGAGCGCATCGCCTCGCGCATCCTCGGCATGGGCGATATCGTCAGCCTGGTCGAGAAAGCCGCCGAGACCTCGGACCGCGCCGAAGCCGAGAAGCTCGCGCGCAAGATCGAGAAAGGCGGCTTCGACCTCGACGATCTCGCCGCGCAGCTCGCGCAGCTCCGCAAGATGGGCGGCATGGGCGGCATCCTCGGCCACCTGCCCGGCGTCGCCAAGGTCAAGAAGCAGCTCGACCAGGCGAACATCGACGAGACCATGCTCAAGCGGCAGGCGGCGATCCTGTCGTCGATGACCAAGGCCGAGCGCAAGAATCCGAAGCTGCTGAACGCCTCGCGCCGCCAGCGCATCGCTGCCGGCTCGGGCACGACGGTTCCGGAGATCAACCGCCTGATCAAGCAATACCAGGACATGGCGCTGATGATGAAGCGGATGGGCAAGCTCGGCCAGAAGGGCCTCGCCCGGCACGGCATCTCGGCGCTCATGCCCGGCAATCCCACGCGACACTGAAACCGAAACCCGAAAGGAGATCCATGGCACTCAAGATTCGTCTCGCGCGCGGCGGCGCCAAGAAACACCCGTTCTATTCGATCGTGGTGGCGGAATCGCGCAGCCCGCGCGACGGCCGCTTCATCGAGAAGCTCGGCACCTACAATCCGATGCTCGACAAGGGGCACAAGGATCGCGTCACGCTGAAGAGCGAGCGCATCCAGCACTGGATCAAGATGGGCGCGCTGCCGTCGGATCGGGTGACGCTGTTTCTCGCCGATGCCGGCATGATGGCGCGGCCCGAGATCCGCGAGACGCCGCAGCGGTCCTTGCCGCGCGCCGAGCGCAAGAAAGTCGAAGCGGCGAAGGGCGAGGCTGCACCGGCCGGCGCGGCGCCGGCAGCCAAGCCGGCCGAGGCCAAGGCCGAAGCCAAGGCCGAGAAGAAGCCGGAAGCCGGCCCGGCGGCGGGCGCCTGAGGAGAGCCGCGTGGCGTCATCCGCCACATCGCTGGTCTGTCTCGGCGCGATCGCCGGCGTGCACGGCGTCAAGGGCCTGGTGCGGCTCAAGAGCTTCACCGCGCGCGCGCAGGACATCGCCGCCTACGGCCCGCTGCAGGACGCAAAGGGTGCACGCCGGTTCGAGCTCGCGCTGGTGGGATCGTCGCGCGGCGCGCTGATCGCGCGGATCAAGGGCATCGAGGACCGCAACGCCGCCGAACGGCTCAAGGGCGAGAAGCTCTATGTGGCGCGCGATCGTCTGCCAGCGACCGAGGCCGGCGAATTCTACCACGCCGACCTGATCGGTCTTGCCGTGGAGCGCGAGGACGGCACGCCGCTCGGCCGCATCGTCGCCGTCCATGATTTCGGCGGCGGTCCGAACCTCGAGATCCAGCCCGAGAGCGGCGACAGCGTGATGGTGCCGTTCACCGTCGCCGTGGTGCCGATGGTCGACGTTGCCGGCAGACGCGTCGTCGTGGTGCCGCCGATCGGGTTGCTTGAAACGCCGGAACCGCGTCGGAAAGGCAGGTCGCGATGACCGCGCCGTGGACCGCCACCGTGCTGACGCTCTTCCCGGAGATGTTCCCCGGACCGCTCGGCCATTCGCTCGCCGGCAAGGCTCTCGAGCGCGGCATCTGGCGGCTCGAAACGGTGGACATCCGCGATTTCGCGGGCGATAAACACCGCACCGTCGACGACGCGCCGTTCGGCGGCGGCCCCGGCATGGTGCTCCGGCCCGACGTCGTCGATGCCGCGATCGCCGGCACCGCCGATCGTCCCGGACCGCTGCTCTATCTTTCGCCGCGCGGCCATCGGCTCGACCAGGAGCGGGTCAGGCGGTTGAGCGCGGGTGCGGGCGTCCGTCTGTTGTGCGGCCGCTTCGAGGGCCTCGACGAGCGGGTGATCGAGGCGCATGCGATCGAGGAACTGAGCCTCGGCGATTTCGTGCTCTCGGGCGGCGAGCCGGCGGCGATCGCGCTGATCGACGCCTGCGTCAGGCTGTTGCCGGGCGTGATCGGCGACGCGGCGGCGGTGGCGGAGGAGAGTTTCGCGGGGAACCTGCTCGAATATCCCCACTACACCCGGCCGCAGGAATGGCATGGCCGGGCGGTGCCGGAGGTTCTGGTCTCCGGTCATCACGACAAGGTCCGCCGGTGGCGCCAGGCCCAGGCGGAAGCGGCGACGCAGACGCGGCGCCCGGATTTGTGGCAACGCTATCTCGCCCGCCGGCGAGACGGCCTCTAAGTCGGAGAAAACCCATGGACGTCATGCAAATGCTCGACAAAGAAGGGGTGAAGGCGCTGGCGAAGGCGCGCGCCGTTCCCGACTTCCGGCCGGGCGACACGCTCAAGGTCAGCATCAAGGTGATCGAGGGCGAGCGCGAGCGCATCCAGGCTTTCGAAGGCGTGTGCATCGCGCGCAAGAATGCCGGCGTGAATTCCAATTTTACGCTGCGCAAGATCTCCTACGGCGAGGGCGTGGAGCGCGTCTTCCCGCTCTATTCGCCGCGCATCGCCGAGATCGAGGTGGTGCGCCGCGGCGCGGTGCGGCGCGCAAAGCTCTATTACCTGCGCGGCTTGGCCGGCAAGGCGGCGCGCATCAACGAGGCCGAGCGAGCGATGATCGAAGCGACGACGCCCGAGGCCGCGCCCGAAGCATCGGCGGGCGAAACGCCGGAAGCCGCGGCGTCGGAAGCTGCGCCGACCAAGAGCGAGAAACCGGCAAAGCGCAGTGCCAAAGCGATGCGCGAAATGTCATCCAAGAAATAGGCAACAGAACGTCGTCATGGCCGCGCCGCGCACGCTTTTCGACAAGATCTGGGCGAGCCATCTCGTCGACACCCAGCCCGACGGGACGTGCCTGCTCTATATCGACCGCCACCTGGTGCATGAGGTCACCAGCCCGCAGGCCTTCGCAGGCTTGCGCGCGTCGGGCCGCGGCGTGCGCCGGCCCGAGGCGACGATCGCGGTCGCCGACCACAACGTGCCGACGACCGACCGCTCGCGCGGCATCGAGGAACCGGAATCGCGCAAGCAGATCGAGACCCTGGAGCGCAACGTCAAGGAATTCGGCATCGAGTATTACGGCATCACCGACATCCGCCAGGGCATCGTCCACATCATCGGCCCCGAGCAGGGCATGACGCAGCCGGGCATGACCATCGTCTGCGGCGACAGCCACACCGCGACGCACGGCGCGTTCGGCGCGCTCGCCTTCGGTATCGGCACCTCCGAGGTCGAGCACGTGCTGGCGACGCAAACGCTGATCCAGCGCCGCGCCAAGAACATGCTGATCGAGATTGACGGCGACCTGCCCTTGGGCGTGACGGCGAAAGACCTGATCCTGGCGGTGATCGGCAAGATCGGCACCGCCGGCGGCACCGGCCACGTCGTCGAGTACGCCGGCAGCGCGATCCGCGGCCTGTCGATGGAAGGCCGGATGACGGTGTGCAACATGTCGATCGAGGCGGGGGCACGCGCCGGTCTGATCGCGCCCGACCAGACGACCTTCGAATATTTGAAGGGCCGGCCGCACGCGCCCAAGGGCGGCGCCTGGGAACAGGCGCTGGCGTTCTGGAAGACGCTGCCGTCGGATCCCGGCGCGCGCTACGACACCACGGTGCGGCTCGATGCCCGGCAGATCGTGCCGCAGGTCACCTGGGGCACCAGCCCCGAGGACGTGTTGCCGATCACCGGCACCGTTCCCAATCCGGCCGACGTCGCCGATCACGACAAGCGCGCAGCGATGGCGCGCTCGCTCCTATACATGGGCTTGACGCCGGGCACGCGGCTGATGGACGTGCCGGTGCAGAAGGTGTTCATCGGCTCGTGCACCAACGCGCGCATCGAAGATTTGCGTGCGGCGGCGCAGGTTGCCAAGGGCCGCAAGGTGGCGGCGGGCGTCAACGCGCTGGTCGTGCCGGGCTCCGGCCTGGTGAAGCATCAAGCCGAGGAAGAGGGACTCGACCGCGTGTTCATCGAAGCCGGATTCGAATGGCGCGAAGCCGGCTGCTCGATGTGCCTCGCCATGAACGCCGACCGGCTCGAGCCCGGCGAACGCTGCGCCTCGACCTCGAATCGCAACTTCGAAGGCCGCCAGGGCCGCGGCGGGCGCACCCATCTGATGAGTCCGGCGATGGCCGCCGCCGCCGCCGTGACCGGCAAGCTGGCCGATGTGCGTGCGCTCGGCCCGGCACGTGGTTAAGCGCTCGGCGGTGGATCGTCACAGAACCGCAACCGAAGTGTAACAAGTCCGTCTTGTGCCGCTCATAGAGTGCGGGCGTCGCGTGCGTGGCGCGACCGATCACTCACAACTGAGGGGCTTCGTCCGATGAAACACAGAATTCTTTGGGGGCTCGCCGGCCTGCTGGCCGCGGCGTTGGTTGCCGTGTCGGCGCAAGCCAAGGACTTGAACGGCGCCGGCGGTACCGCGATCTATCCCGTTCTCGCGAAATGGGCGGATGCCTATCACAAGGAGACCGGCATCGCCGTGAACTATCAGGCGATCGGGTCCGGCGGCGGCATCAAGCAGATCACCGCCAAGACCGTCGACTTCGCCAACAGCGACAAGCCGCTCAAGCCGGAAGAGCTCGCGAAGATCGACGTCGCGCAGTTTCCGGCGGTGATCATCTCCATTACGCCGGTCGTCAATCTGCCGGGGATCAAGCCCGGCGAGCTAGTGCTGAACGGCCCGGTGCTGGCGGACATCTATCTCGGCAAGATCACCGAATGGGACAGCCCGGCGATCAAGAAGCTCAATCCGCACGTGAAGCTGCCGCATATGGGCATCTCGGTCGTCCACCGTTCGGATGGCTCGGGCACCACCTTCAACTTCACCAACTATCTCGGCAAGGTCAGCCCGGAATGGGAGCAGAAGGTCGGCTCCGACGTTTCGGTTGACTGGCCGGTCGGCGTCGGCGGTAAGGGCAATGCCGGCGTCGCGTCCAACGTCCAGCAGGTCAAGGGCGCGATCGGCTACGTCGAATACGCGTACGTCATGGAGAACCATCTGACCTACACCAAGATGGTCAACAAGGCGGGCAAAACGCTCGACCCGACGATGGGCGCGTTCCAGACTGCGGCGGCCAATGCCGATTTCACCAAGGTCAAGGATTTCTACCTCATCCTGACCGATCAGCCCGGCGACAAGAGCTGGCCGATCACCGCCGCGACCTACATGCTGATGCGGAAGGACTACCCGGCGGCGCAGAATCAGCCGGTGCTCAAGTTCCTCGATTGGTGCTTGAAGAAAGGCCAGGACCAGGCCCGTGCGCTCGACTACGTCCCGCTACCGAACTCGGTGGTGCAGCAGATCGAGACGTCGTGGACGCGCGATTTCAAGGGCGCCGACGGCAAGCCGATCTGGACGGCATCCAACCAGCGATAGACTCGCTCTTCGCTGCCGAGACGACGAGGCCGGGACCACCATCCCAGCCTCGTTTTTTTGCGCCGTCGAGAACCCGGCCGCGTGGCGCCTCCGCACGACCGGCCCGCACTGCGGCCTTGCCTTGGCCGCTGCGCTCCGCTAAACCCGGGCGCGCGTTCCCGATCGGACGGACCATGCAGAGATTCACCACGCTGACCGGCATTGCCGCGCCGTTGCCGATGATCAACGTCGATACCGACAAGATCATTCCGAAGCAGTACCTCAAGACCATCGAGCGGACCGGCCTCGGCAAGGCGCTCTTCGACGAGTTGCGCTACAATCCGGACGGGTCCGAGAGGCCCGACTTCGTGCTCAATCAGCCGGCCTATCGCAAGACCGAAATCCTGGTGGCGGGCGAGAATTTCGGTTGCGGCTCGTCGCGCGAGCACGCGCCCTGGGCGCTCCTGGATTTCGGCATCCGCGCCGTGATCGCGTCGAGCTTCGCCGACATCTTCTACAGCAACTGCCTCAAGAACGGCATCCTGCCGATCGCGCTTCCGGCCGACATCGTGGCGCAGCTGATGGATGACGCGCGCAAGGGATCGAATGCTCGGCTCTCCATCGACCTGGCGAGCCAGACTATCACGCGCCCCGACGGCCAAACCGTGCATTTCGAGATCGACCAGTTCCGCAAGCACTGCCTGCTCGAGGGGCTCGACGATATCGGCCTCACCCTCAAGAAGGAGCCGGCGATCGCCAAGTTCGAGGACCGGCGCAAAGCGACGCAGCCCTGGCTCTGACTGTCGGCCGCCCATAAGAGGCATCATGGCATCCAACCGGAAGATTCTGCTGCTGCCGGGCGACGGCATCGGCCCCGAGGTGACGCGCCAGGCGGCGCGCGTCATCGAATATTTCGACAAGCGGCGCATCGCCAGCTTCGAGGTCAAGGAGGACCTGGTCGGTGGTGTCGCGTTCGACAGGCATGGCACGCCGCTGACCGAGGCGGCGATGAAAGCCGCGCTCGACGCCGATGCGGTCCTGCTGGGCGCGGTCGGCGGACCGAAATGGGACAACCTCCCGTTCGCGCAGAAGCCCGAGCGCGGTTTGCTGCGCCTGCGCAAGGACATGGAGCTCTTCGCCAATCTGCGCCCCGCCTTCGTCTTCGACGCCCTGGCGGACGCCTCGACCTTGAAGCGCGAGGTCGTTGCTGGCCTCGATATGATCATCGTCCGCGAGCTCACGGGCGGCATCTATTTCGGCGAGCCGCGCGGCATCAGTACCCTTCCCGGCGGCGGACGGCGGGGCATCAACACCCAGGTCTACACCACCGACGAGATCGTGCGCGTGGCGCGCGTCGCCTTCGAGCTCGCGCGCAAGCGCGGCAAGCGGATCTGCTCGGTCGAGAAGGCCAACGTGATGGAATCCGGCGTGCTCTGGCGCGAGGAAGTGACCAAGTTGCATGCCGCCGAATACGCCGATGTCCAGCTTACGCACATGTACGCCGACAACTGCGCGATGCAGCTCGTGCGCAATCCGAAGCAGTTCGACGTCATCGTCACCGACAATCTGTTCGGCGACATCCTGTCGGATTGCGCGGCGATGCTGACCGGCTCGCTCGGCATGCTGCCGTCGGCGTCGCTCGGCGCGGCCGACAAGGGCGGCCGGCGCAAGGCGCTTTACGAGCCGGTGCACGGCAGCGCGCCGGACATCGCCGGCAAGAATCTGGCCAATCCGCTCGCGTCGATCCTGTCGCTGGCGATGATGCTGCGCTATTCGTTCGACATGGAGGACGAGGCGAAGCTGGTCGAGCAGGCGGTGGCCAAGGCGCTCGCCGGCGGCGCGCGCACCGGCGACATCGCGCAGGCCGGCATGAGCCGCATCTCGACGACCGCGATGGGCGACCGCGTGCTCGGCGAGCTGCAGAAGCTGGCCTAGGCCGCCTTCCGGCGAAACGCCGGCGCGACCTGCTCGCTGAAGCGCACCATCTCGTCCTTCACCTGCTGATGCGGCTTGAGCCCGACGTTGAAGTAGAGAATCACTTCGCTGAAACCGGCGGCCTCGACCTTTTTCAGGACGTCGGTGATCTGCTGCGCCGAGCCCAGCAGCACCGAGTTCTCGGTCAAGTCCTCGGGCCGCACCTTGTGCAGGCGATCGACCATCTCGATGAAATAGCGATAGCTTGGCGGCACATTCGCGGGATCGCTCGGAAACGCCGGAATCACGCATTCCTTGTAGTAGCGGACCTGGCGCGCGCGCTGCGCCGCCTCCTGCCCCTTGCTGTCGGCGAAATGCGTGAAATAACTGCACATCAGCCGGCCGGGCTTGGTGCCATGTTTCGCGCACAGCGTGTGATAGAGCTCGGCGACCTGCTTCAACCCGCCGAAAGTCATCGCCGCGGCGAACGGCGCCACCACCACGCCGCAGCCGAGCCGCGCGGCGAGCTCGACCGACGGCTTGGAGAATGAGGCGACATAGGACGGGATCGGCTTCTGCACCGGTTGCGGCGTGATGCGCACGTCGTCGAAATGATAGTGCTTGCCGTGATGCGAGATACGCTGGCCGTCGGCGCTCCACAGTCGGCGCACGACCTCCATGCCTTCCTCGAAGATCGCCTGATTGTCGTCGAAATCGACGTGGAACGGCTGATACTCGCGCCGGTCGTAGCCACGGCCCGCCGCCCACTCGACGCGGCCGCCCGAAAGGAGGTCGAGCGTCGCCCATTGCTCGGCGACGCGGATCGGGTGATGCAGCGGCAGCACCGTCACCGCCGGCGCCAACCGGATGCGCTTCGATCGCGCCGCCAGATTGGCGAGGACGAGATCGGGACACGACAGCACGCCGAGCGAATTGAAGTGGTGCTCGCCGATCCAGGCCGAATGGAAGCCGAGATGCTCGGCATGGATCGCCTCGTCGAGAATGTCCGAGACGAATTGATTGGCCGAGCGCGCGTTGTTTTCGTAGTGGTTGTCGCTCAGCGTGAAATAGCCGAATTCCATGACGCCCTCCTTCCCTTCCGGCCGCGTCCGCCGGCGGCCGTTGTCTGATCGGTTGACCCGAGTTTAATGCACGTGCAACTATTGTAAACGCAATTTTTGGCCGGATTTCCGGCAGCAGATTTCGGGTGACGACGCCGTGCGACCGCCCACGTTGAATCTCGACGAATACCTGCCCTATCTCGTCAACCGCGTCGGCGTGGCGCTCGCGCTGCGCTTCGGCAAGGACGCGCTCGCCCGGTACGGCCTCAGCATCGAGATGTGGCGCGTGCTCGTGGTGCTGTCGAACAACGGCGGGCAGCGCCAGGTCGATCTCGGCGGCCTGACCAGCATCGATGCCTCGACCCTGTCGCGCATGGTGACGCGACTGAGCCGCCTCGGCTTGGTCGGGCGCCGGCGGTCGGCAACCGACAACCGCGAAGTCGAAGTCGCCTTGACCGCCAAAGGCCGCGCCGCCCTGCGCCGACTGGTCCCGACCGCCCGCCGCTTCGAGGCCGTTGCCGCCGCCGGCATTTCACGCGCCGAGCTCGCGGACCTGAAGCGCGCGTTGCGGCTCATGTACCGCAACCTGGCTCTGCCGCAAGGCTGACCGGCCAGTCGCGAATCCTTACATCGGTGGCCGCGGGGCCGGCGCGCTCTGTCTGTCGCGGGATCGCAACCGCCGCGATCGGGGCCGGCCGGAGCGTCGGACGCGCGTCGCGCGGCGGTCCGTCGAAGACGACGGCAAGTCGCCGGCCGCCCTCGACGACGCGCGCCACGGTCGAGGTCGGACGAGATCGGTTAACGTCCATCGCGGCACGTCGCGGTTAACCACGATGATCTCGACGATAAGCAATCATCAACCATTGATTACATCGTGATGCGCCGATATTTCGCCTTCATTCACAATTTATTTCGGTTCTCTTATTAAATATCGGGATTTTTATCGCGAATACTCATTTATATATTGAAAACTCTTTGCTATTACGCTACAAGCTTGACAGCAACGCCGGGCAGAAGTCGGCGGCTTTGACAGCTCGGGCGCAACGAGAACGGCGCGTCCCGCTCGGTTCGGGCATCGGGAGCGGGTTCGGAACATGTTGCGCATCTTCGGCCACTTCGTGCCGATTCCGGCCATCGTCATCGGCTTGTGCGAAATCCTGCTGATCTCGGCGGCGATCTACCTCGCGACCGCGCCGGACAACCCGGCCCTGGCGGGCGAGTTCCACTTCACCGCGTCGTCGATTCGGTTCTCCCTCGGCATGTCGGCCGTCGCGACCGGCGTCATGGGCGCCGTCGGCCTCTATAACTACGACGTCTTTCTCGACTCGCGGTTGATGATGACCAAGGCGCTGCTCGCGCTCGCCATGGTCGTGCCGGCGGCTGCGATCGGCGGCCTGTTCTTCACCAGCAACATGCTCGGCGGGATCGCCGATTCCTGGCATGCGCTCGCCTTCAAGAGCGCGGCGGCGTGGATGGGCTGCGTCGTCGTCACCCGCATGGCCTTGCTGCGCTTTTCCGACGTCGAGATGTTCCGCCGCGGCGTCGTCGTGCTGGGCACCGGCGTGCGCGCGGCGCGCATCGCCGACCTCGCCCGGCGCCGCGCCAATCACTATTTCGTGCCGCGCGCCTATGTCCATATCGGCGCCGATCCGCATCTCGTGGCCAGCGAGAGTCTCGATCTCGACGCGATCAAGGACAGCCGCGCTCTCGCCAAGTTCGCCCGCACGCTGGGCGTCCGCGAGGTCGTGGTCGCGACCGACGAACGCCGGGGCATGCCAATCGAGCAGCTGCTGCATTGCAAGATCGAGGGCGTCAACGTCGTCGACTATCTGACGTTCTGGGAGCGCGAGAACGGCCGCATTGACATCGACGCGCTGCAGCCGAGCTGGCTCATCTACTCCGACGGCTTCCGCCAGGGCCGCATCGTCAACTTGGCGAAACGCGCTTTCGATCTGACCGTCAGCTTCATGCTGCTGGCCGCGGCCTTGCCGGTGATCGCGCTGACGGCGCTGGCGATTCGGCTCGAAAGCCCGGGTTCGGTTCTCTATCGCCAGGAACGCGTCGGTTATCACAACCGCACGTTCA
This sequence comes from Alphaproteobacteria bacterium, assembly GCA_028871055.1. Taxonomy (GTDB): domain Bacteria; phylum Pseudomonadota; class Alphaproteobacteria; order ATCC43930; family CGMCC-115725; genus REEB95. The sequence continues at coordinate 51,814 of JAGWON010000010.1, read as the reverse complement.
TGCTCTACAAATTCCGGTCGATGCGCACCGACGCCGAGCGCGACGGCGCGCCGCGCTGGGCCACCAATGGCGATCCACGGATTACCCGCGTCGGCGCGATCATCCGCCGCTTTCGCATCGACGAGCTGCCGCAGCTCTGGAACGTCTTCAAGGGCAACATGAGCTTCGTCGGCCCGCGTCCGGAGCGCCCGTTCTTCGTCGAACAGCTGGCCGAGCAGATCGCGTTCTACGACGAGCGGCACTCGGTGAAACCCGGGATCACCGGCTGGGCCCAGGTCAATTATTCCTACGGCGCCTCGCTCGAGGATGCGCGGCAAAAGCTCGCCTACGATCTCTACTACGTGAAGAACCGCACGCTGTTTCTCGACATCGTGATTCTCATCCAGACCGTGCGCGTCATCCTTTTCCGCGAGGGCGCGCGCTAAGCCATGTCGTTCGCCGTCGTTACCTCCGCGATCTGTGCGCTCGGTTTCGCCGCGCTGTTCCTGTTTACGCTGGCGCGCGGCAAGCCGTCGCGCGAGGGCCGGTTCGTCCTCGCCGCGTCGGCGGCGACCGCCTCTTGGGCCGCGCTGACCGCGCTCGGCGCGGCACCGGGCGTGGCCCAGCCGCTTGAGACCATCCAGTCGCTGATCTGGCTGGCGCTGCTCGAACGGCTGTTGCGGCCGCAGGCCGAGACCGGCTGGAGTCGGAGCGCGCGCAGCCTGGCCGTCGTCACCGGCGCGCTGGCGGGCATCGTCGCCCTCGCCAACGACCTGATGCACGTCGGCGGCGAGACGCTCGTTTGGTCGCAGATCGTGGCACGCGCGGGAATGGCGATCGCCGGACTGCTGCTGGTCGAGAATCTCTATCGCAATATCGAGCCCAAGCGGCTTTGGAACGTGGTGCCGCTGTGCATCGGCATCGGCGGCTTCTTCGCCTATGGCTTGTTCCTCTACTCGACCGCCCTGTTGACCGGACACGTCAATCCGCTCTTCGCCGAGGCCCGGCCGGCGGCGACGTGCCTCTCGGCGCCGTTCCTCGCGCTGACCCTGGCGCGCAATCGCGACTGGCGCATCGACCACCACCTCTCGCGCAGCCTCGTCTTCCACACCTTCACGCTGGTGGTGAGCGGCGTGTTTCTGCTCGTCGTGGCGAGTCTCGGCCTGGTGCTGCAACAGGCCGGCGGCGCCTGGGGCCCGGCGGCTCAGATCGTCGCGCTCTTCGGCAGCATCCTGGTGCTCGCGCTGGTGCTGTCGTCGGGCGGCATCAAGGCACGGATCAATTACCTGGTATCGCGCAATTTCTTCTCGCTCCGCTACGACTACCGGATCGAATGGATGAACTTCATCGACATTCTGTCGGCGCCCGGCGATGGCGTCGAACTCCGCCAGCGCGTCGTCCACGCCGTCGCCAACATCGTCGACAGCCCGCGCGGCGCGCTATGGCTCGTCGACGAGGGCGTCGGTTTCCGGCCCGCCGCGTTCTTCGATCTGCATCTTCCGCCTGAACTGGTCGAGCCGCTTTCCAGCGCCTTCATCGCTGGATTTCGCGGCGGCCATTGGATCCAGGTACTCGACGGCGAGACGAACCCGGCGCCATGGCGCGCCCATCGCGAATTGTGGCTGGCGGTGCCGCTCGTCCACAGCAGCCGCATGATCGGATTCATCGTGCTCGCCCATCCGCGCGCGCCGCTCGACCTCAACTGGGAGAGCTTCGACCTGCTGCGGGCCATCGGCCGCCAGGCGGCAAGCTACGTCTGCGAGGAGAGCGCGGCGCAGCAGCTCGCCGATGCACGCCGGCTCGAGGATTACGGCAAGCGCTTCGCCTTCCTCGGCCATGATCTGAAGAGTATCGCCAGCCAATTGCGGCTGATCGCCGTCAACGTCCGGCGCCACGGCGACGATCCAGCCTTTCGCGCGGACGCCTTCCGCACGGTCGAGCAGTCGGCGGCGCGCATGAACGCGCTGCTGCTGCAGTTGAACGCGCGCACCGCCGCCGCCAAGCCGAGCCGAGTCGTCCCGGCCGATGCCGCACGCATCGTGGCCGAAGTCGCGAACGCACTTGCCGGCGCCGGCGCGCCGATCGAGACGCGCATGCCGGCGAGCGCGGCGCCTGTCGCGATGTCGTCCGAAGATTTGCGCTCGGCGCTGACCCACATCGTCAGCAATGCCATCGAGGCCTCGCCCGCCGATGCGGCCGTGAACGTCACCGGCTCGCTCGCCGATGGCAGGCTTGCGATCGAGGTCACCGATCGCGGACCCGGCATGGATCACGGATTCATCCACGACGAGTTGTTCCGGCCGTTCCGCACCACCAAGGCGGGCGGCACCGGCATCGGCGCCTACCAGACGCGCGAGCTCGTGCGCGCCGCCGGCGGCGAGCTCGACGTCATCAGCCGGCCCGGCGCCGGCACCACCATGCGCATCGTTCTTCCCCTAGCCCGAGAAGGAGCCGTCCCCTCGGCGGCATAACGTCATGAAAGACACCAAGATCACCCTCCTGATCGTCGAGGACGACGATGGCCTTGCCCGCCAGTACAAGTGGGCGCTGTCCGACTGCGACTTGGCCTTTGCCGCCAATCGCGACGACGCGATCGCCGAGTTCCGCCGGGTGCGGCCGCAGGTGGTCGTGCTCGATCTCGGCCTGCCGCCCGCGCCGGACGGCGCCGGAGAAGGCATGGCCGCGCTCGAAGCGATGCTCGTCATGGCGCCGGACACGAAGATCATCGTCGCCTCCGGCAACGAAAGCCGCGACGTGGCGCTGCGCGCGGTCCAGCTCGGCGCCTATGATTTCCATCTGAAGCCGATCGATCTCGACGTGTTGCGGCTGATGATCGCGCGCGCCGCGAAGCTGCACGAGCTCGAGGCCGAGAACCGCCGCCTCCAGGAGCTCACGCCGCGCTCGCCGATCGACGGCATTGTCGCTGCGAGCCCGCAGATGACGCGCGTCCTGCGCACTGTCGAAAAGATCGCGCCGACCGACGTCGCCGTGCTGCTGCTCGGCGAGAGCGGCACCGGCAAGGAGATTCTAGCCCAGGCCGTCCATCGCCTGAGCCCGCGCGCGAAGAAACCGTTCGTCGCCATCAATTGCGCGGCGATTCCGGAAACCCTGCTCGAAAGCGAACTCTTCGGCCATGAAAAGGGCGCCTTCACCGGCGCGGTCAAGCAGACCATCGGCAAGATCGAAAGCGCCAACGGCGGCACCCTCTTCCTCGACGAAATCGGCGACGTGCCGCTGGCCATGCAGGTGAAGCTGCTGCGCTTCCTGCAGGATCAGGTGGTCGAGCGAATCGGCGGCCATCGCCCGATCCAGGTCGACGTGCGCATCGTCTGCGCCACCAACCAGGACCTCGACCACATGATCGGCACCGGCCGGTTCCGCGAGGACCTCTACTACCGGCTCAACGAGATCCGGGTCACGGTGCCGCCGCTGCGCGAACGCGAGGGCGATCCCGTTCTGCTCGCCAACCATTTCCTCAAGCGCTTCAACGAGCAGTTCGCGCGCAAGGTCAAGGGCTTCGGCTCGGATGCGCTCACCGCCATCGCCGTCCATCCGTGGCGCGGCAACGTGCGCGAGCTCGAAAACCGCGTGAAGCGCGCGGTCGTGATGGCCGAAGGCGCGACGGTCAGTGCCTCCGACCTCGAGCTGGCGCCGGCCGAGCTGCCTTACGGTTCGCTCGATCTGCGCGAGGCGCGCGCTCGCGCCGAACGCGGCGTCATCCAAATGGCGCTGGCGCAAAGCAGCGGCAACCTGTCGCGCGCTTCCAAGCTGCTCGGCATCAGCCGGCCGACGCTCTACGGCCTGCTCGAAGACCTCGGCCTCGAAGTCCATTCCTGAGTGCGCGTCGAATTGCGCGGAGAGTGATATGATCAGCCGTTCAAGTCTCATCGGCCGCGCGCTGCCCCTGCTACTGGCGCTTGGCATGTTCGCGGCGGCGCCGCCGGTTACGTTCGCCTCGACCAGCGGCTACGTCGATTCGGCGCAGCGGCTGATCGATCGGGGCGACCTCCGCGGCGCGGCGATCGAACTGCGCAATGCGGCGCGCAACCAGCCGCAGAACGCCGATATCCACCTCCGCCTGGCGCAGATCTATCTCCAGATCGGCAACATTCCCGCCGCCGAGGCCGAGGCGCGCGTTGCGCGGGCGCGCGGCGCGGACGACGCCAAGGTCGCGCCGCTGCTTGCCGAAAGCCTGTTGCGCGGCGGCAAGTTCGCCAATCTGCTGCGGGAGATTCCCGTCGGCAACCGTCCGGCCCAAGCCGAGAGCATGGTCCGGCTCGCCCGCGGCCTCGCCTATCTCGGCCTGCACCAGCCGAAAGACGCGGCGCCGCTGTTGGCGCAGGCCGAACGGCTTGATCCCCATGCGGTCGAGCCCAAGCTCGGCCTCGCCCGCCTACTGGTGTTCGAGAACCGAGCGACCGATGCCGAGCATAAGATCGATGCGGCATTGGCGATCGATCCGCAGAACAGCCGCGCGCTGATGCTGAAAGGCGACTTGCTGCGCATGCGCGGCGACTACGCCGGCGCGTTTTCCCGCTACAACGAGGTCGTCGACCGCGAGCCGCAGAACGCCATCGCGCTGCTCGGCCGCGCCAACCTCGAGGTCGTGCTGAACCAGCTCGACGCCGCCGAAAAGGACGTGCAGCGCGTTCAGGCCGTATTTCCCGACAGCCCGGAGGGCATCTATCTCCAGGCGCTGATCGATGTCGGGCGCGGCAACCTGGCCAAGGCGAACGATGTGCTCCAGAAGGCGAGCCTGCAGCTCTCCGGCTTGCCGGTCGCGCAACTGTTGAGCGGCGCGGTGCAATATTCGCTCGCGCAGTACGCGCAGGCCGAAGTCAGCCTGGAGCGCTTCATCGCGCGCGTTCCCAACAATCCGCTCGCCAACCGGCTGCTGGCCGATATCGCGTTGCGCCAAGGCGAGCCGCACAAGGCGGTGTCGTTGCTCGAGCCGATCACGCGCGCCAATCCCGGCGATGGCGCGGCGTGGGCGGTGCTCGCTGACGCCTATCTGGCGATCGGCGACAACGCCAAGGCCTCGCAGGCGCTCGATCGCGCCTCGGCGAGCACGGCGAACAATCCGCGCCTCGCGGCCCAGGTCGCCGTCGGCCGCATTGCGGCCGGCCAGACCAATCTCGGCGTCGAGCAGCTCGAGACGATCTTCAACCGCAAGGGCGGCGCCGGCGTCGCCGGTCCGGCCCTCATCCTCTCCGACTTGCGCGCGCGCCATCTCGCCGAGGCCGAGCGCCATGCCGAAGCGTTGGCCAAGGCGCGGCCGGACGATCTGGTTGCCGCCAATCTGCTCGGCTTGGTGCGCATCGCCCAGGGCAACCTGACCAACGCCGAGCAGATCTTTACGGTGCTCTATCGGAAGCATCCGGAGTTCACCGTCGCCGGCCGCAATCTCGCCCAGGTTTATATGGGCGAAGGCCGGCCCGACGACGCGATCCGCGTCTATCGCGCCATGATCGCGCGCAACGACGCCGATCTCGCGTCCCACCTCGCATTGGCCGACGTGCTGGCCGCGATAAAGGACTATTCGGGTGCCGTCGCCGAGCTGCAGCGCGCCAACGCGCTCGAGCCGTCCAATCCGGCGCCCAACCTCAAGATCGCCGACATCTACGCGGCGCAGGAGAAATGGACTCAGGCGCTCGACACGATGCGGCCGATGGTCCAGCAATTCCCCAACAACTTCGACGTGCTCGACATGATGGGTCACATCCAGACCGCCATGAACAACACCAAGGGCGCGATCGCCACGTACCGCCGCGCGACCGAGGCGAATGCCGGCTCCGCCGTCGCTTTCGATCGCTACGCCAATGCGCTGGCCGCCGCCGGCGACTGGACCGGCGCGCGGCAGCAGCTCCGCAAGGCGGTGCAGATCGAGCCGGGGACGGCGCTCTATCGCGAGGAGCTGGTCTATGCCGAGTACAAGGTCGCGGGACGCGCCGCGGCCTTTGCCCTCGCCAAGACGCTCGTGCCGCAAACGGATGCGGGCCTCGCGACGCAATGGATGGCGGCCGTCATGATCAAGGACGGCAAGACGAAGGACGGGATCGCGCTATTGACCGAGGCCGAGCGCACCGCCCCCTCCGAAGGCCTCGTCGTGCAGCACGCCGCCGTGTTGGCCAAGGCCGGCGAGCCGGCCAAGGGCGCCGCGCTGCTGCGCGCCTGGATCGGCGGTCATCCCGGCGATCTCACCGCGACGCACGCCCTGGCCGATCTCTACATGTCGACGGCCAATTATCCCGCCGCGCAGACCGTGCTCGAGGGCATCGTCGCGCGCAACGCCGACGACGTCGTCGTCCTCAACAACCTGGCATGGATCTACGCCAATCGCGGCGATCCGCGGGCGCGTCAGACCGCGGCGCGCGCCTATGCATTGTCGCCGCTGTCGCCCGCGGTCGCCGATACCTACGGCTGGATCCTGCTATCTCAGGGCGATGTCGCCCATGCGGTGCACTACCTGCGAATGGCGAGTTACGGCATGCCGGATGATCCGGCCGTGCAGTACCACTTTGCCGTGGCGTTGACGCGCGCCGGCAAGACGGCCGAGGCGCGCGCGCTGCTGCAGAAGGTCGTCGCCTATCGCGGCCAGTTCGACGGCAAGCAGCAGGCTGGCGATCTCCTGCGGAGTCTCGGCACGAACGCCAACTAGGCGGGTTGGGCCGCGGCTCGGTCGAAGCGCCGCTTCAACGCGAGCGGCGTGGTGAACCGCCCCTTCGTCTCGTTGACGAAGAAGTCGAGAAAACCCTCAAGCGTGTCGAGGAAACGCGCCAGATCGTTCACGTCGCGCACGTAGGGCGCGCCGCCCGGCATCAGCGACGGACTGTGATAGCTCAAATTGAAGATGCGCTGGCCGCGTGCTAGCAGCGCCCGCACCAGCCGTTTCTGCTCGGCCAAGGTGAAACCCTCCGGCGTGAGCTGGATGCGTTCGACGAGGCGCAGCCGCGAAGCGGCAGCCTTGAGCTTGAAGCGGTCGGCCGGCCGGGTATCGAGCCAGGGATAGAGCGTCGCGGCATATCGCGCCAACCGGCCGACATGGCCGATCGTCAGCGGAATGCCGAGCCGACGGCCGGTCGAACCGAAGCGGAACGGCTGCGGGCCGAAGCGCGAGAAATCGGGTCCGTAGCGCCAACTGAGATCGACGCCAGGCAGCACGCTGGCGTCGATCTCGTAGCCGAAACGGTCGAGGATAGCCAGGCTGCGCGGTCCCAGGCCGTAGCGGCCCGCGCGGTAGACCAGCGGTCGCACGCCGAGATTACGCTCGATCGTCGCGGTGAGGACGGCAAGCTTTTCGCGCTCGATCTCGGGCGGCAGGTTGCCCGGATAGGACGAGACGTAGCTGACGTCCTCGACGAATGGAGGATTGACCCACGGCTGAAGGTGCGCGCCGATATCGCAGCGCCCGTCGGCCAGGATCTCGCGCAGTGGCCCGTAGCCGATGCTCTGGCTCGCCACCGGGTGGTCGACGACGTAGGTCGGCTTGAGGCCGTAGCGCTCGAAGACGGGCTGGGCCTTGAGCTGGTGCGCGATATTGCGCACGCCCGTGGTCTTGCGGCTGAACGGCCGCGACCAATCGAATTCCTCCTCGGTATCGACGATGACTTGGAGCAGCGGCGGGTCGCTGGGCGGCATCGCGACCGGCGCGATGGTCTCGCCGAAGAACGAGAAGGGGCGCGGGCCGTCCTGCGGCACGCGCGCCGTCGCGCAGTCATGCGTCGTGATCGGCGCGGCGAGGCTCACCGTTCCACACCCGCAAGGATTTCGCCGAACCGGCGCAACTGGCCTTCGGTCGTCGCATCCCAGGAAAAGCGCTCGGCGTAGCGTCGTGTCGCGGTCCGCGCCGGCAGCGCGTCGAACAAGCGGTCAACCGCCTCGGCGACGCCGTCGGCGCTGGTTTCGTGCATCAGCACGCCGGCAGCCGGCTCGGCGACGATTTCAGGATTGCCCCAGGCGTCGGACGCGACGACGGGCGTGCCGCAAGCCATGGCCTCGAGCAGGACATTGGGCCAGCCCTCGCGCGACGAGGCCAGCACCAGCGCGTCGGCGGCGGCATAGAGGGCGGGCAGCGCATCATGCGGAAGAGCGCCGAGAAAGCGGACCCGCGACGCGACGGCGAGGCGGCGCGCCAGGGCCTCGAGCGCGCCGCGCTGCGGCCCCTCGCCCGCGATCGCGAGCGTGAACGCCGGCAGGCGTTGCAAGGCGGCGATGACGTGGTGATGGCCCTTGCGCTCGATCAGGTGTCCGACCGAAAGCAAGGTCCTGCCGTCGAAGCCGTGGGCGCGGCGCGCCGCCATCCGATCGCGCGGCCGGAACAGCGAGAGATCGACGCCGTTGCGCAGCGTCGTGATGCGTTCCGCCGGCACACCGAGCGCGGCGAGCGGCGCCTTGAGCGCATCGGCCACCGTGATGAGCGCCGCGGCGCGCGCGGCCGCCCAGCGGATCATGCGGCGCGGCAGGACGTGACGCGGAATCAGGTTGACGTCTGTGCCGCGCGCGGTGATCGCGACCGGCTTGCCGAGCGCGCGGCCGAGCATCACCGCCGCGACGCCATCGGGATAGGCATAGTGGGCGTCGATCAGGTCGAAGTCCCGCGCCGCGGCCAGACGCCGCGCGGCCAGCAGCGCGGCAGCGAAGAGCAGCGCGGGCGCCAGGCTCATGCCGAGCTTGGGCAGCACCGGATAGCGCGGATGGACGACCGCGAGACCGTGACGGGTTTCTTCCGCCGACACCTGCGCGTAACGAGCGTACTGGCCGAACGCCGGATGGGCGAACGGGAACCACGGCACCGGCGCCAGCACGCTGGCGACGACGCGACCGCTCGCCACCAGGTGGCGCAGGCGATTCTCGACGAAGATGCCGTGGCTCGGCTGCGCCGCGTTGGGATAGAGCGTGGTGAAGGTCAGGATGCGGATTTTCGGCGGCGCACCGGCGCCGCCGGCATCGGGGGCGAAGCACGGGCGATTCATGGCGTCACCATTGGTACGATCGGCTCGGCGACGATCACGACCGCCTCGCTCACCAACGGCACGATGCGATGGCGGCGAACTTCCCTGAACCCGGCCGACGCCAGGATGTCCGCGAGCTGCGTCTCGCTCAGCGGGAAAACGGCCGGATTCTCGAAGAGGCCGGTGGCGCGCTTCAGCGCGCGGCGCAGGCGATGGAGCGGCGTGTCGATGCCGTGGGTCAGCACCAGCCTGCGGTGTGCGACGCGCGCCATGGCGCCGACCAGGGTGCGCTGCTCGTCAGGCGGAAAATGCATGAGGAAACGCGCCGACAGCACCGCGTCGAAACGGTGCGTTTGGTCGCGATCGCGGATGTCGGCGGTCTCGACGGTGAAGCGGTCGCCGAACGGCGCCAAACGCTGGCGCGCGACCGCCAGCATCGCCGGCGCGATATCGACGCCGTGGACGGCGAAGCCGAGAGCGAGCGCGACCTCGGCGAGCCGCCCGGTACCGCACGGCATGTCGGCAACGGTCGAGCCGGCTGACAGGTCGACCAAGGCGCGGCGGACGGCGCGGCGATCGAGAAAGTTGAACAACCGGCCGGAGAGGCTCGAAAACCGCGCCCGGTCGTAATTCGCCGCGACCGCCGCATCCTGATAATGCCGCGTCGGGTCCCACGCTTTGCCGTAGTGCAGTTCGTCCATCGCCTTCATCCGCTGACGGCGACAAGGGCGTCGGCCGCTTCGGCGACGCAATGCTCGAAGCGGTAGCGTTCGTAGGAATCGCGGATCGGCTCGGGCGGCGCCGATGCCTGCTCGATCCAGAAACGCAGCAACCCGTGCAGCCGCGCCCACAACAGCGGGCCCTGCCATGCCGGCCGGTGCGTGGCGCCGTATCCGTCGAGGAACGCGGCGACAATGGCGTTGTAGCGGCGCCCGAGCATCCAGCCGGTCGGTCGCCACGAGCGGAACGTCAGGTCGCGGATGAACTTCGCCAGATCGAGCGTCACCGCGTCGTCCCAATGCGCCACGATGTCGAGCCCGACCAACCCGTCTTCCGTCATCATCAGGTTCTCGGCCTTGAAGTCGCCGTGATGATGCGCGATCGGTACGGCGATCGAGGCGACCAGCGGCGCGGTCTGCTCGAGCGCTGCCCGGCCGCGGACGAAACTGCGATTCGCCATTAGCGCCTGGGCGCCGGGCGTGTGCAGGTCGAGATTGGCCATCATGACAGCGCAGCTCATCGGACGCTCGGCGAGGCGATGCATGGCGTGGAAGTCGTGCAGCCAACGCCCGGCGGCATTCGACCACGAGCGCACCTCAGCATCGGCGGTCATCGGGCCGGCCAACAGCGATGCGACGGAGCGGCCTTCGATCCACTCCATCACCAGGCATGCGTGCTCTTCGATGAGGTCGTGCGCGCGCACCACCCGGACGGGCGCGGCACTGCGCGCGGCGAGGCCGGCGATGCGCTCCAGCGCCGCGAATTGCCACCGCGCCGTCTCGAAGTCGCGGCGGCCGTCCGGCGTCAGGCAGAACTTGAGCGCGATCGCGCCGACGATCTCCGGCGCGGTGCATCGGAACAGGCGCGACGCGGGTCTCATGCCGACCGGTCCGACGACGCGGCAGCCGGCAAGCGGCGCCGAGTTGCCGATCCGCCGGCCGGTGACCAGGCGGAGGACATCCTCCGGCAGCAGCTCGGCGATGGGGTCACCGATCATCGCGATTTCCCCGCGCGCGCCAGGATCCGGCGCGGAATCGCGACCAGGTTGCCTAGCGGCGCGCGGCCCAGGCCGGCGGCGCGCAGCATCAGCCATGCGCCGCGCAGGTACGCGCCCGAATCCATCAGATTAGCGCCGAGGCGTTCGTAGCGGCGACCCAGGATGGACCGCCGCTCGGCGGGCGAGAGCCGCTCGCCCAGCCGCTGCAAGTGCCGGCGCACCATGGCGACGACATCGGCGGCCTGGCGTGCGGCATGACCGGTCGAGTAGCTGCGCGGCATCCAGTGATAGATCGCGAGTTGCTCGGGAATGGCGTGAAGCCGCCCGGCCATGGCTAGGCGGATGAACAGATCCTGATCCTCGCCGGTGACGAGATCAGGATCGAAGCCGCCGACCTCATCCAGCAGCGCGCGCCGCGTCATCAGCGCCGACGTGGCGATGAACGACGAGGCAAGCAGCGTCCTCCACGCCTCTGCGCCCGGCGCCGGCGCCTGGCGGGCGTAGATCGAGCTGCCGTCGCTGCCGTCGACCGCCTTGACCCGCATGTCGGTCACGACGAGCGCCAGCCCGGCATCGGCCTCGAAGAGCGCGACCTGGCGTGCGAGCTTGTCAGGTAGCCATTCGTCGTCGGCGTCGAGGAACGCCACGAACGCGCCCTTGGCGGCAGCGATGCCGAGATTGCGCGCCCGTGCCGGGCCGCTGTTGTGATCGAGTTGAATGACGCGGATGCGCGGATCGTCGAGCGCCGCGACGCGCGCGACGGTGTCGTCGGTGCTCGCGTCGTCGACGCAGATCGTCTCCCAGTGCGTATAGCCCTGCGCCTGCACCGATTCGAGCGCGCGCCGTATGGTTAAGCTGGCGTTAAACATCGGCATCACGACCGAGACTAGCGGCCGCGACGGCACCACCGCGGCGGCGACGGTGCGGCGCTCGGTGGTAAGCGCGGAGCGGGACGGCGGCATCGGTTGGCGGTCTCTCGGTGCGCAGGCGAAAATCGGCGCGGAAGCGGTTACCGCGCCATCCCGATTGTCCACCCCAGCGACGAATTTCCGGTTAACCGAGCGTTGACTCGGTCGCCCGTTAATCTTCTGGCAGTAACCGGAAATTTAGGCCTTCGGGCGTAAAAAAGACCGGTTTTGCCAGGGGAATCGATGCGTTCAACGAGGGCGATGGGAACCGCGCGGACGGTGACCGACGCGCCTGTAATCATCGCCGTCCACGCGGCGACCGAGACGTCGCTCGGCCGCAAGATCGCGCGCAGCGCCGTGTTCATGGTCGCGCTGCGCGGCGTGTTCCGGCTGATCGGCCTGGTGAGCTCGCTGATCCTGTTACGCCTGCTGGCGCCGTCGGATTTCGGCGTCGTCGGCCTGGTCACTGCAGCGCTCGCCATCCTCGAGATTCTCGGCGAGCTGTCGTTCGAGGCCGGTCTCGTCCGCATGGCCGCGCCCCAGCGCATCCACTACGACACGGCGTGGACGCTCGGTCTGATGCGCAACGCCGTCATGGCGTTGGGCATCGCAATCTCGGGCCCCTTGCTCGCCGGTTTCGTCGCCGATCCGCGCGTCGTGCCGCTCGCCTACGCGCTCGCCGCGGTCACGCTGCTCCAGGGTTTGGAAAACGTCGGCGTCGTGGATTTCCAGCGCTGCCTCGAATTCGATCGGTTCTTCCGCTTCCAGATCTTCGGCAAGCTCGCAGGCGTCTGCGTCGCCCTGCCGCTCGCCTTCGCCCTGCGCAACTATTGGGCGCTGATGGCCGGCATCGCCGCCACGCGCCTGGCGATGACGGCGCTGAGCTATGCCATGAGCTCCTACCGGCCGCGCCTGAGTCTCGCCGGCTGGCGCGACCTGTTCGATTTCTCCAAATGGCTGCTGGTCGCCAACCTGGAATGGGTCATCGACTCCTATGCCATGACCTTCCTGACCGGCCGCGTCGCCGGACCGGCCGCGATCGGCCTCTATCAGGTCGCCAATCGAGTCGCGTCGCTGCCCGCAAGCGAAGTCGCCGCGCCGATCCGTGGTCCGATGTATGCGGGCATGTCGCGCACGGTACACGACATGCCGCGGCTCCGCCGCCAGACACTCGACGGCCTGTTCCTCAGCGTCGCGATCGTGGCGCCGATGGCGATCGGCATCGCGCTCCTCGCCCAACCGATCGTCGATCTGTTTTTCGGCTGGAAGTGGGTTGCCGCCATTCCGCTGGTGCGGCTATGCGCGCTCGCCGCGCTGTTCGACGCGATCGGTCATTACACGCACAATCTCTACCTGGTCATGCACCGCCAGCGCCGCTTCGTCGGCGTATTCGCGGTGGCGCTCGCCGTGCGCATTCCGGCGATCATCCTCGGCGCCTGGCTCGACGGCATCAACGGCGCGGTCTTCGCGATGATGGCGACGGCGGTGTTCAACATGGTGCTGTGGTCGGCCAACATCTTTCCGCTGGCCGGTATCCCGTTCGGTGCCGCGCTTTCCGGCGTCTGGCGCACCGCTTTCGCGGCGCTGGTGATGACGGCGATCGTCCTGTGGCTGGGCGAGCTATGGCCCGAGCCGCGCGAATTCGCCGCCGGGCTGGCGCGCTTCGCGGTGCTTTGCCTTGCCGGCGGCCTGACCCATATCGCGACGCAATTCACCGCCTGGCGCCTTTCCGGCGAGCCAGCCGGCGCCGAACGCCACCTGATCAAGACCGCGGCCGAAGCCGGGGCTCGTTTCCTGCCGCTTGGCTGGCTGCACGCAAGGAGCTGAGGACCCGCCCATGCGCTCGCTGATCTTCACCACCGCGATCTTCGCCATGCTGCCGGCGGCGTTCTTCTCGCCGTTCGTCGCCGTGCTGCTGTGGTCCTACATCTCGTTCGGCAGTCCGCAGCGCTTGACCTGGGGCATCAGCGACGCGATTCCCTTCGCGCTCGTCGTCGGCTTGACCGGCATCCTCGGCTGGCTGGTCGTCGAGCGCCGCAAGATTCCGAATGACCCGACGACGTGGCTCCTCGGCGGCTTCATCCTCGCCTACACGATCTCGACCTATTTCGCGATCGTGCCCGACGAGGCCTGGCCGAAGTGGTGGCTGACCACCAAGGCGATGATCTACGTCTTCGTCACCGCCGCGCTGCTCACCAATCGCGTGCGCATCCACGCGCTGATGTGGGTGATGGTGATCGCGGTGGCGTTCTACGGCATCAAGGGCGGCATCTTCGCGCTGGTCACCGGCGGCAACTACCGCATCTGGGGCCCGGCCCAGACCGTGATCGGCGACAACAACCAGATCGCCGCCGCGCTCGTGGTGCTGCTGCCGCTGATCAACTATCTCGGCCGGCAATCGAAGAACGAACTGTTGCGCACGGGCTCGCGCGTGGCGATGGGCCTGTGCCTGCTGTCGGTGCTAGCGTCCTACTCGCGCGGCTCGTTCCTGGCGCTCGTCGCCATGCTGCCCTTCCTGCTGCAGCACTCGAAGCGGAAACTGATTTCGGGCGTCGTCATCGTCGTCGCGTTGGCCTTTTCGATCAGCTTCATGCCGGCGCAATGGGTCGAACGCATTCAGACCATTCAGACCTACCAACAGGATTCCTCGGCCGAAGGCCGCATCGAGATGTGGCGGGCGGCGACCAAGATGGGACTGGCTCGGCCGCTGGTCGGCGTCGGCTTCAAGGGCCCTTATATCCAGACGGTGATGGACCAGTATTCCCCCGGCACGACGGCGCGCGCCGTGCACAGCATCTGGTTCGAGGTGCTCGGCGAGAACGGCTTCCCCGCGCTGTTCTTCTGGATCGCGCTGGCCGTCGTCGCGATCCGGAACTGCCGCTACATCATCCGCCGCACCAAGGCCGTGCCGCAGCTCAAATGGGCGAACGATCTGGCGCACATGTCGATGGTCGGACTGGTCGGCTTCTATGTCGGCGGCTCGTTCCTGTCGCTGTCGTATTGGGACTTCTACTTCACGCTGCTGGTCATGCTGGCGGCGACGCGGCGGATCGTGGTGGCCGAACTCGCGCCGGAACCCAAGCGATTGCTGTTCTCGCCCGGTGCGGCGCGCGCCGCCGCGAAGGTCCGGCTCAGCGCGGCGCGGCCGGCGCTGGGTGCCGGCGATTGAGGCAAACTGAATAGGTGAGCCATGGAAGCACTCTTCTTCGTCTTTGCATTGGTGGGCATCGTCATGGTGATCCACTGGTCGGTGGTCAACGATCGCGCCGGCAATAACGGTGTCACCACCGGCTTCTTCGCCATGCGCGAGCCCGAGGAGCCGGTCGCCAAACCCAAGCCGGGCGTGCTCGCCAAGCAGCGTGGCGGCATCGTGGCGCAGCCCGCGGTGCGCCAGCGGCGGGGTAGCGACAAGAGGCCGGAGATGGCGTTGGGCAATCAGCGAAAGCGAATTTCGTAAGCAGCATTAATTGTCAGCGGCTTTATAAATAATTGCGGTTTTAGAGTGGACGTCCGAGCCCAGGCGTTATCTGGCTTCTC
This sequence comes from Alphaproteobacteria bacterium, assembly GCA_028871055.1. Lineage (GTDB taxonomy): Bacteria > Pseudomonadota > Alphaproteobacteria > ATCC43930 > CGMCC-115725 > REEB95. Next base: position 36,722 of record JAGWON010000010.1, on the reverse strand, counting down.
TCGGCATCATCGTGGCTTTCGCGAGTATTGGCGTGTTCGGCACCGTGACCTGAGCCCCTGAATCTCCGCCAGTTTTGAGTAGAGTCCGTTTCCGGGGAGGAGATGGACATGCGGGGGAGCCGGTTCAGCGAGGAGCAGATCATTGCGATCCTGCGGGAGCAGGAGGCGGGATCGAAGACGGCGGAGGTTTGCCGCAAGCACGGGATCAGCGGCGCGACCTTCTACAAGTGGAAGGCGAAGTACGGCGGGCTGGACGTGTCGGATGCCCGCCGGCTGCGGGTTCTCGAGGCCGAGAACGCGCGGCTGAAGAAGCTGTTGGCCGAGGCGATGCTCGACAACGCAATGCTGAAGGACATTGCTGCAAAAAAATGGTGACGCCCGTCGCCAGACGCGAGGCCGCGGCTCACCTGCGGCAGGTCTATGCGGTGAGCCAGCGGCGGGCGTGCAGAGCGATCGGCACGGACCGGGGTTCGGTTCGCTACCGCTCGCGACGGCCGGACGATGGTGCAATCCGTGCGCGATTGCGCGAGTTGGCCGCGGTGCGGCGACGCTTCGGCTATCGGCGGCTCCACATCCTGCTTCGGCGCGAGGGCGTGCTGATGAACCACAAGAAGCTGCGGCGGCTCTACCGCGAGGAACGGCTCCAGGTCCGCCGCCGCGGCGGGCGCAAGCGGGCCTTGGGCACACGGGCGCCGATCGCATTGCCGCAGGGACCGAACCAGCGCTGGTCCTTGGACTTCGTCAGCGACACCTTCACCGACAGCCGACGGTTCCGCATCTTGGCCGTCGTCGACGACTTCACTCGTGAGTGCCTCTGCCTGGTGGCCGACACCTCCATCTCGGGCGTGCGCGTGGCACGTGAGCTCGACGGCATCATCGTCCGCCGCGGCCGGCCCTTGAGCATCGTCTCTGACAACGGCACCGAGCTCACCAGCATGGCCATCCTGCGCTGGAGCCAGGAGCGCGCCATCGCTTGGCACTACATCGCGCCCGGCAAGCCGCAGCAGAACGCCTTCATCGAGAGCTTCAACGGCCGCCTGCGCGATGAACTCTTGAACGAGACGCTCTTCGTCTCGCTCGCCCATGCTCGCGCGGTGCTCGCCGCCTGGAAGGACGACTACAACACCATCCGGCCGCACGGCGCGCTCGGCAACTTGTCGCCCGCGGCCTACGCCACGCTCAGCGCCTCCGCCCTGCAACGGCACGGAGCGCCCGAGCCATCACCGAACGCCGTTGCACCACCGAGCCCACCGGGCTCAAATGCGGAACAGAGTCTACTCGCCCCTGGATGAGAAAAGGGGCTCAGGTCAACCGTTATCGCGCGCATTAAAAAATGGCGCTCAGCGTCGAGCGCGCCAACAGGCATCACACAAGACTGAAAGCTACCGCCTACTTCCCCGCGCGTAGCGAAGCGGACAATTGGCATTCGCCGTAGCACGGGTGCGGCAATGAAGTTCGTGATCATCCCGTTAGCGCCTGCGCTGCGTCAACTGTTTGTGTTTTGTTCTTGACTAACGAACGTAATTAGTGTATGAAAACGCAAATTACGTTTTAGAGGGAAATTGCGTGGCTTTTCCCGTCACCGAATTCCGGATACTCCCCGCGGCAGCGCCGGAGTTGCTTGCGACGACGATGGCCTCGCGATTGGCTCGTTCCCGTTGGTGAGCATGGTGGCCGATGGATGTTGCGGCCGGCTCGCTCGCGTGACGCCGAATGACGAGGTTCAGAAAGCGCTGACGCTCGCTTATGGCGACATCACTGCTTCGCGCCGAGTCAGGATAACGCGCGCCCTTCGTTCGATCGCAAAGGCGCTAGCGGAAGGACAACATGCGCCGGCGCGGATCATGGCAGTTCAAATGGGACTGCCGGAATTTCCGAAGCAAGTGCTTGCCCTGCTCGACGCCGCCGCCGAACTTTTGAAGTACAACCTCGATTGGCCGAGCGAAGCGCGCGACGAGCGCGGCCGTTGGACGGATTCAGGCGCAGCGGGCAGGAATATAATTCCCATTATTGAGCCATACTCACCAGAGTGTCTTCAAGCAATCAACGAGGCGATGGAAATTTGTGGCAAACGATATGAAGCAGACATTATCCCGCTGGGGCACGGAACCGTCTCCTTCTTCGCATTCCGCAGATGCGTCCGTTCGCTTGTTCCAGATGACTGCGGTTATTAGCGCTGATCGGAGAGCATATGCGCGAAGACGATTGCATCGTCGACCCAGATGGCAGTCGCCATCCGTTAGCGGAGATCGAATCGCGGCACGAACAGCTTGTGAGTCTCTGCAAGGCGAGACAATTCCAGGAAGCTCTGACACTCAGCAATCAAACGATTGCAAACAACCCACTGAATTTTCGGGGCTTCGCCGACAAAGCGTTCGTGCTGGGATGGATGGGCAATCGTGCCGAACAGCTCAAATATAAGAACAAAGCCATCGAGCTGGCACCGCAAAATCCCGGTCTCCATTTCTCGCGCGCGATGCTGCATTACAAGATGGGCAACTACGCCGCCGCGATTCCCGACTTCACTCGCTGCGCCGAACTCGACACGGATCAAGTCGTCGGGCCGGGAAACTATCTCTATCGCGCGGATTGCCAGCGGCGGCTCGGCAACTACGACGCCGCGATCGCGGATTGTACCCTGGTGCCGGACGATTTCGATTTTCCGGGCTTCCTCGGTCATTTCGAAGGCACCAAGCACCATCTGCTCGCCGAGATCGAGCGCGAGCGCGGCGTCGCGCCGAAGCCCTGAGCTGCGTCGGTCTATTTTTCGGCGCGCAATACAGCGGACAATTTCGCGAGCGCCGGCAGTCGCGGCAGCACACGCGCGGCGATGAAATCCGCGATCGTCGCCTCGGCGCCTTTGGGATAGCCGCCGGTCGCCCACAGCGTGAACAGCACGGTCGTATAGATCGCGGCGCCAAGGACGACGCACGAAGCGAGCGCGAGCGCTTCGCCGCCGGCGCCCGGCGGAAATGCGACCACCTGGCGAAAGGCGCCGAGGAACGCCGCCATCGAAGCGCCGGCGGTGAACGGCCGCCACAGCGCTTCGGCCAGATCGCGCGCCGGCAGGCGGACGAGCCGCTGTGCCAGGACAAGATTGGCGCCGCCGCCGACGAGGCTGGCGCCGACCAGCGCCGTCGCCGCGCCCATGCCGCCGTGCGCCGGCACCAGGACCGCCAGCAGCGCCAGGAACGCCGCCGCATTGATCAAGCTCGTATAGGTGAAAAGCCGCGGCCGCCCCATGGCGACGAACACGGCATAGGCGTTGCCGACGAACATCTCGAGCGGGCCGGCGAAGGCGAGGAGCCGCAGCAGCGGCGCGGCGGCGGCCCACTGCCTGCCGAAACCCAGGTCGAGCACGAGATCCGCCGTGACTAGCAGACCGAAAGCCATCGGCGCCATCAGGCAGAGGCCGCCCGCCAATACCGCGAGATAGCCCTCGGCGAGGCTCTTGCCCTCGCCCGACAGCTTCGAGAACCCCGGAAAGATCGCCGCCAGCACCGGCGTGATCAGTTCGGTCATCGGCAGTTCCGCCACCGTGCGGGCGATGCGGTAGAAGCCCAGCGCCGCGATGCCGGCGAACTTGCCGACGAAGAGCTCGTCGCTCCGCGTGCGCACGAAGAAAAGCTGGCTCGAGAACCAGAGCCACTTGGAGAAGCCGAAGACCTCGCGGAAGCGCGTCAGCGACGGCCGCGGCCGATAGGGGTGCAGCGCGAAGCTCAAGGCGACGCGCGCGGCGGCGGACGTGACCAGACCCGCAATCAACGCGCGATAGTCGCGCCAGGCGAAGGCCAGCGGCACCGCCACCAAGAACGCGGCAAGCTTGACCGCGAGCGTATAGACGCACTCGCGCGCGAAAGCGAACTCGCTGCGGAATTCGATCACGCCGACATTGGCGAAGCCCGACACCGCGGCGATGGCGGCAATAAAAATCGCAACGCCGAGCAGCCGCGGCTCGTGCAGGATCGCGCCGGCCGCGATCGCCAGCAGCAGCACCAGGACCGCGGTGACGACGCCGCGCGCAACCTCGAGCGTCCACACCGTGTCGTAGCGCTCGCGCTCGCGCGAGCCCGAGCGGATCAGGTCGATGTCGAGGCTGAAATCGCCCGCCGCCTGGACGAGGGCATAGAGCAGCGTCGCCATGCCGACGAGGCCGTAATCCGCCGGCTGAAGCAGGCGCGCGAGCGCGATGGTGCTGACGATGCCGATGAGGCGCACGCCCCAGCGCGCGGCCACCAGCCACAACGCGCCCTTGGCGATGCGGCGGGCGAGCGAATCGCTCACCTTCGCCTCACGAGCGCGCGGCGGCGCGGTGGACCTCGGCGCGAACGCGATCGAGATAGGCCGGGAGGGGGCCCATGGCGTCGACGAAGCTCGCCAGCACTTGGCGCGCGGCGGCGGCGCCATTGTCGATCGGCGTGGCGATGGCGACGAAAGCCGACACCGAGTCGCGGCCCTCGACGATGGCGCGCGCCTGAACAAGCTTGGCCTCGGCCGGGTTGGCCGTGACCACGCCGTCGACGACGTAGAAATACCACGCGAGGCGCGTCTTGGCGCCGCTGTGGAGTTCGGCCACCGAAACGGTGACCGGACGCCCATGCAGATCGATGCGCGTCGAGCCGCGCGTCGAGCGCGCCCAGACGTCCTCGTCGGCGATGCGGTTCTGGCTGCGCACCAGCGTGTTGTGCCGGCCATAGGCGGCGTAGAGCGCGACGTAGCGCTCCACGTCGTGGCCGGCGGATTCGAAGCCGTCGCGGAACGCGCGATCGGGCGCGACGATCACCGGGTTCCAACTGTCGTTGTCGTCGGCGCGCAGGGTCCACGGTGCCGCCACCGGCGGCGGCGCGGCGCGCGACAAGTCGAGCGGCTGTGCATTGTCGAGAAACGACAGATAGGCCGGACCGATTGCCGCCAGCGCGACCGCAGCCGCAACCGCGACGAGCGGCGCGCGCAGCGCGAACGCCGGGGCCGCGGCGGTGCGCGACGCGGGCCGGCCGCGATCGGCGAAGCGCATGCCGATGACGATCAGCAGCAGCAGAATGAGGGTGAAAAAGCCCCAGCCGTAGACGATGTGGTCGGCCTCGACCGCGGTGACGTCGCTGGTCAGATGCGCCAGATAGATGATGCCGAAGGCACGCACGCCGTTGGCGAAGACCGGCACGATCAGCGACGTCGCCATGAAGGCGGCGCGCTTCCACCACGAGCGGTAGACGAGGAGCGCGAAGAACGCGCCGAAGGCGATCGAGGCGATGAGGAAGCGCAGCCCGGCGCAGGCCTCGGCGACGATGAAGTCGCCTTCGGGAATCGAGATGATGATCCCGTCGGAAAATACCGGCACGTGTGCGAGCTGCAGCAGCCAGACAGCGAAGCGCGCGGTGAAATCCTGCAGCGTCGGCACCAGGACCTCGCCGCTCGGCACCAGCAGATAGAGATAGAGCAGCGGTCCGAGCATCCGCCGATAGAGCGGCCAACCGAACGCGGCGAGCAGCATCGCCTGGACGATGGTGATGACGACCAACTGCTGTAGCTCGAGCACGCCGAGCACCGCCGCGCCGAGCCAGGCCAGCGACAGCAGCGGCAGCAGCGCCAGGACGCGGAGATCCGCGCGCGGCGGCACGTCGAGCTCGGCGCGCCGGTCCCAGATCAGATAGAGCGCGACTGGCAATACGAGGAAGCCATGGTTGTAGGTCGGCGAGGCGAGCCAGACGCGCCAGGCGCCGACGACCTCGCGCCAGAACAAGCCGCCCAGCGCCAGCGCCGCAAGCGCGAGCGCCGCGCCGAGGATGCGCCACGGCGTCGTGCCGGCACGGCTTTCGGCGGTCGAAACGCTCATGACGCGGTCGCCAAGGCGAGCGACGGCGCGATCGGCGCCATCGCCAGCAATGAATCGAGCAGCGGCAGCTGCGTCTCCCAGCGGTAATCCGCCGCAATCCGGGCGCGGCCGCGGGTACCGATCGCGCGGCCCTTGGCCGACAGCGCAACCGCGATCATGGCGACGAAATCGGCCGGCGTCGCGGCGGCAAGCACGTCTTCGCCCGGCGTGAAGGCGAAGGCCGCCAGCGCCGCCGGCGACGCGATGACGGGTTGCGCCATCGCCATCGCCTCGAGCACCTTGTTCTGGATGCCGCGCGCGATGCGCAGCGGCGCCACCGCCGCGTCGGCATGCGCGAGATAGGGCCGCACGTCCGCCACCCGTCCGGTGACCCGGATATTGGCATCGCCGCACAGGCGCCTGACCGCGCGCGCCGGATTCGCGCCGACGATCCAGAAATCGATGTTCGACCAGCGCCGGCGCAGCCGCGGCACCACCTCGGCGCCGAACCAGCACGCGGCGTCGACATTCGGTCGGTAATCCATCGCGCCGGTGAAAACCAGCGCGCGGCGGTTGCGCGGAAACGGATTCGGATAGGCGCGGTTCGGATCGAAGCGATCGAGATCGACGCCGTTCGACATGACGCGCACGCGCACCGCGCATTCGGGTGCGCGGCTCTCGAACAGCGCGGCTTCGGCGTCCGATACGAACAGCGTGGCGTCGAACGCGTCGGCGGCACGGCGCTCGAGCGCCAGAAGCCGGCGCGCCTCGCGGCGATAGAGCGGCGCGTACACGCCGCCCTCGTCCGCGTAACGACGCCACTTCTCGGAATCGAGATCGACCATGTCGATGACGCGGCGCTCGAACGCGAGGCCGGTCACGTAGGGCGCCATCGCCGAGCAATAGACGAAGGCGGCGCGCGGCCGGAACCTGGCGACGGTTTCGTCGATCCAAGCCATCAGCCGGGGATCGCGGAAATAACGCGCGCTCATCGCCTCGCCGGTGGCGAGCGCGAGCAGGCTGCGGGCGCGGGCGCGCAACGGCTGAAGCGGCAAGGCGCAAACGCTGGCACAGATCTGTTCCAGCGCGGGGATATGCGCGGCGTCGGCAGGATCGTCGTAAAACGCGCCGAGGTGCACGCGGTGCCGCGCCGCCAGATGGCGCAGGATCGGCCACGAGCGGATCTTGTCGCCCTTGTCGGGCGGATAGGGCAGCCGGTGGGCCAGGAACAACAGGTCGGACACGGCGCTACTCCCGGCGCCCTGGATCGCAGAAAAGTCTCAAGGCTCCGCTAAGATTCGAGCCAAGGCTTTGGTAAATCTGGTGGAATTTCATCGCCCCGGACCGAGGAAGACGGCATCCATGCGGTCCCAGGCAAAGTCGCCGAGGAGCCGTCCCAGCCGTCCGTACATGCGGCCGAGGTTGAGGTAGTGGCGGAAGCGCGACTTGGCCAAGAGCCCGGCGACGCGCGGCTGCGCCGCATCGATCTCCCACGGATGCATGTAGAAGACCGCCGGCCGGCTTTCGGCGTGGTTGACGCGTCGGAATGCGGCGCGCGACACGACATAGGGCAGCAGGCGGAAATAACCGCCGCCCGACGCCGGCAGGTTGCGACCGCCAAGGCGCACCGTACTCAGCGGAATCTCGAGAACGGCGCCGCTGCCGGTTCGGAACGGCGCGCGCGGCGCCTCGGGCATGCCATAGAGGTCGTGCGCAATCGGGTAGATGCTCGAGCTGTAGGCGAAGCCCGCTTCGGCGAGTTCGTCGTGCGCCCATAGATTGCCGGCGCCGATCGAGAATGTGGCGGCGCGATAGCCCCTGACCGGCGTCTGGCCGATGTCTTCGAGCAGCACCTTGCTGCGCCGGATATCGGCACGGAATTCGTCGCGGCTTTGGCGGTCGGCGCGGAGATGGCTGAGACCATGGCTCGCCAGCTCATGCCCGAACCCGACGATACGCTGCACCATCGCCTGGTGGCGCTCGGCGATCCAGCCGAGCGTGAAGAACGTCGCCTTGGCGCCGCGCGCCTCGAACAGCGCCAGCAGGCGGTCGACGCTGGCCTCGACCCGCGAGGGGATCGAGTCCCATTCGCTGCGCGGCACCGCGCGCGCGAGCGCCTCGACCTGGAAATAATCCTCGACGTCCACCGTCAGCGCATTGACGATGCGGCCGTCGCGCCGCAACACAGGCGTCTCGCGGTCGAGGGTGATCATCCCGTCCATCGCCGCGCTCCTAGAAGACCTTGCGCAGGGTCAGGATCAGCGAGTTGCGATAGAAATTCGGCCCGCCCGACACCGAGTCGACATAGGCGAAGTTGTAATCGATCGCGCCGAACAGAGACGGCGTGAATGCGTGGCTGAACTCCAGCGTGGTGTCGAAGGTGTGCGTGTGCTGGGAGTTCTGCAGGAAATAGCCGCCGCTCAGGCTCATGTTGGTAAGCGGTGTCATCCGGCGGTTCCAGGTCGCGGTCACACCGTTCATCGCGTCGTTGGGCACCAGCCCCGTGAGCGAATTCATCTCCTGGTGAATTCCGGTGACGGTGAAGCGGTTCGGGTCGAGATCGGTGACCAGACTCGCTTGGAAGGTGCGCAGGCGCTCGACGTCGTTTTGCAGGCTGAACTCGCTGTTGTTGAGCGAGATCGGCAGGCCGGTCGTCGCATTGAGCACCGTGCCGTTCGGACCGAGCACGGCGCCGCTCAGATTCTGGAGGATCGCCTGCTGCGGCGTCGTGGTGATCTCGGAATAGTTGGCATAGGCCGTCGTCACCGGCGTCAGCGCGTAGCGCAGATCGCCCAGGAACGAATCGGCGCCGTCGCGGTGCCCGTAATTGAGCGAGACCCGCGCGTCGGAATTCGGCTCGTAAATGAATCCGCCGTACCAGGTCGGCTCAGACAGGTTCTGCGACGGCACCTGGGCGAATTGGAGCGTCTGCCAGCCGCCGGAGCCGACCAGCGCGATCGATTTGGTGACGTGGACCTGCACCTCGTCGGTCGCCAGCCCTTCCTTGTTCGAACCGGTGCCGCCGTTGACGTCGGTGCGCTGGCCGTCGAGCGTGACGGTGTTGCTGAGGTACTTGCCGATATCGGCGCTATCGAGCGTGCCGCGCAGCTCGTTTTGGGTGGCGGCGGTGATCGGCGCGAGCGTGCCGACGCCGGCCAAGCCGGTGCCGGTCTGACCGGTGGCCGCAGTCTGGCCGCTGAACCAGGTCTGGCCGAAGATGTAGCGCAACTCGCCGTTGCCCACGTCCCGGAACGAATGGCGCAGCACCGGGCTCGCTTCGATCGCGTAGGTGCTGGTGCGGTTCGACGAGGTCAACTGCGAGGACGGAATCGCGCCGAACGCGCCGGTGTGAGCGGTGTCGAAGATCGTGCCGCGCAGCTCGAGCGCCGCGGCATCGGGTACCACCGTCGCAATGGCGGTGCCGAACAGGTTCTGGTCGATATTGTCCTGGTCGCTGGCGACGGCGTATTTCTGGAAGCTCGCCGAGTAATCGAGGTTGCCGACGAGCCGCGGCGCGTCGGCGGCGACGTAGATGCCCGGCGTGAGCGTCGTGATCAGATCGGCCTGACGGCCGGTCTGGGCATCGCGGACGTTGTCGGTTGCCTCTTCGCGCAGGTCGACGCGCGGCGTGACCTGCCAGAGCGGCGGACCTTTCGGCGGCAGGGTATAGGGCTGCTCGTTCTCGTTGGGCGCGGTGGGACGGCCGAGATTCTGTCGCAGACCTTGGCCGTAGATCGGCGGGACCGGACCCTGGCCCTGATCGTCGAGAGGGCCTAGCGAGAGCTGGGCCGCCGCCGGGGAAGCCATCGCCGCAACTGCGACGAGTCCCGCAACGACGACCGGCAACCGAGTGATGCGCATTCTGCTCTCGACGGGAGGAACGGCATGGGACGGATCAATAATCGGAATAGGCGCCGAACTGGTCGGCCGCGGACGTCCGGACCTTGTTGAGCAACAGGCTGATGTTCGGGCAGGCGCTCAACAGGCCGATCGCCGTTTCCAGCTCCTCCTGCTGGGTGTGGTCGGCTTCGACCACCAGGACGATTTGGCCGACGAGACCGGCGAGGATCGCCGGATCGCTCGACGCCAGCACTGCCGGCGCATCGAAAACGATGAACCGGTCGTTGTAGCGCTGCGTCATTTCGCTGAAGATGGCGCGGGTCCGCCGGCTCGACAGCAGCTCCGGCGAGCGGATATTGGGCGAACCGGCCGGTATCACCGTCAGGTTCGGCAGATTGGTGCGCAGCACCACCTCGGAAAAGTCGGTGTCGGGATTCGCGAGCAGGTCGGTGAGGCCGTAGCTCGCGGGAATGCCCATCATTTCCTGCATCGCATGATGTTTGGTGTCGAGGTCGATGAGCAGGACTTTGAGGTCCTGCTCGGTGGCGATCGCCAGCGCCAAATTGATAGCGGTGAAAGTCTTGCCCTCGCGCGGGCGGGTCGAGGTGACCATGATGACGCGGTTGCGGTTCGCCGCCTCGTCGTCCGGTTCGTCCACGTACTTGGCGACGATCTGGCGCTTGACGATGCGGAATTCCTCGACCACGCGCGAGCGCTGAGCCGACGGCACGGCGATGCCGCAGCGCGCGAGGCTGCCGCGATCGATCGAGACTTGGCGGCTGTAGCCCTGCGACGGTGGCGCCATCGACGGGCCTTCGACGTCGCGCGCATAGCCGTTCATCGTCGGCTGGGGTGCGGCGCGGGCGTAGCCCTGGACGATGTGGCCGGCCTGATAGTTCGGTGCGTGATAAGCGGCGGCTGCCCCGTTGACGACGGCGGCATGCGGCGCCTGCTCGTAGGCCGCTTGTGGATAGGGCGCCTGATGCGGCGGATAGGGCGCCTGATAGGTGCGCGGCGACGGCGCATAGGCGGGCTGTTGATCGGCCGGCTGCGGCGGCGCGGGTTGCCGATAAACCGGCTGCTGTGGCACGGCCGGTTCGTACGCCGGCTGTTGGTAGGCGGTCTCGGGATAGCCAGCCTGCGGATAAACGGTCTGCGGCGCCGGCTGCGGCACGGCCGCTGCGATCTGCGCCGCCGTGGCCGCTGGCGCGCGCGATTTCAAGTGCGCCGCGGCGCGCTCGATCAGCTTGCGCGAGGTTTCGTCGATCATCAGCCCAATCCTCCGGGCAAGACTTGGTGCGCGTTGAATGTCATCAGGATGAGGACGCCGTAAAGCATCATCAGTGCGACGGCGGAGGCACCGAAGCCGGCGGTTTCCATGACCGACTGGCTGCGCGACTTGAACAGCGCGACATAGGACACGCCGCCCAGCACCGGCAGGCCAAGCCCGCGAAGGCGATTCAGCGTCGCGAACGAACGATCGATCTGGGTCAGCAGGATGGGAATGCCGAGCCCGCTGAGAATGCCGGCCAACAGTACCGCCGAGAACAGCACCGGACGGTTCGGCGCAATCGGCGCAGCCGGAACCTGCGGCGCATCGATGACGCGGAACTGGATCTTGTCGGCCTGGGTGTCGGCCGCTTGCGAGAGGTTGGTCGCCTCGCGCCGCGCCAGCAGTTCGTCATAATTGTGTTTCAGGATCGTGTAGTCGCGATCCATGTCCTGGTATTGCGCCTCGACGCCCGGCGACGCCTTGGCGACGTCTTCGGCATGCTTGAGATCGGCCTGCGCCTGGTCGAGGCGACGCTGAAGGGACGCCAGCTTGGCCTGTGCGTCGAGCAGGCGGATGCGCACCTGGTCGTAGACCACGGGCGATACCTTGGTGTGCGTACCCGGCGCGTGCTTGCTGCCGACGGTCGTCGAACTGTGTGCGATCTGGCTGACGAGGGCCGCGATCTGCTGCTTCACGGCGATCACGTCGGGGTACTCGTCGGTATAGCGGGTGCGGAGCGCGGCAAGCTGACGCTCGAGCTGGCCGAGCTGCTGCTCGGCGGCACCCGGTGCGGCGACGGCGGTTGCCTCGGCACTCGTGCTCGGCGTCAGGCTTTCGAGCTCGCGCTGGAGCTCGTCGCGTCGCGCCGTCGAATCCTGCAGGTCGTCGTGCATCTGCTGGAGCTGGTTGCGCAGCGTGTCGATCGAGCTCGCCGAAGCCGCGCCGTTCAGCACGTCGAGATGCTGCGCGCGGAACGCCGCGCGGCGCTGCTCGGCGGTGCGAAGCTGCTTTTCATAGAGGGCGAGCTGGTCGCTGAGGAACCGCTGGGCGTTGTCGAGCTCGGTACGCTGCGTGCCGGTGGTGCTTTCGGCGAAAATGGTCAGCAAACTCTGCACCACGTTGCGCGCAGTCGTCGGATTGGAGTCCTGGTACGTGATCGTGAACAGGTTGCGCGTCTGGGGCTGGATAACGATCCGCTGCATCAGCTGCTGGATCATCGCGTCCTTGTCCGCCTGGGTCCGGACGTGTTTATCGAGATCCGCCATGTGGATCAGCTCTTCGACGTTCGGGCGCGACAGCAGCGTGCGCTGCAACACGTCGAGCTGTTGGGCGGGATCGACGTCGACGGCGATGCCGCGCAGCAGCGGCGTCAGCAGCTGGTCGGCGTCGACGTAGATGCGCGTATAGGACTCGTAGCGGTTCGGCAGCATGGCGATGACCGACCAGCCGACGACGCAAACCGCCCACGCGGTGAGCGCGGTGATCCATTTGCGCCGCCAGATCGCGTGCAGATACTGGAAAATCAGGCCGGACAGGGATTCCATGATGATGGCCTTTTTGCGCCTTCTGTGCCGTTCGTTTTCTAGAAGTACCGCTGCGGAATGATCACGATGTCGCCCGGACGCATCGCGATGTTGTTCTTGACGTCGCCGTCGTTGATCAGGCTGTCGAGACGCGCCTTGATGGTCTGCTGCCGACCGTTGATCCGGCGCACCACGACCGAGCGATCTCCGGCGGCGAAGCGGGTCAATCCGCCGACCTCGATCATCACGTCGAGGATGGTCATGTTCGAGCGGTATGGAAGCGCCTGCGGTTTCGCGGCCTCGCCGATCACGCGAATCTGCTGCGAGAACGGACCGACGAAGCTCGCCACGATGACCGTGACGTTCGGATCCTTGACGTAGGCTTTGAGCTTTTCGGTGACCTCGTGCGCCAGAGCCGAAGGCGTGCGGCCGACCGCGGCGACGTCCTGAACCAGCGGAATCGAGATCTTGCCGTCGGGACGGACCGGCACCTTCACCGACAGCTGCGGATTCTGCCAGACGAAGATGTCGAGATTGTCGCCCGGCCCGATCAGGTAGGTATCCGAATTCGGATCGACCGTGCCGCTCGGCGCGGCCGGATTGACCGCCGCGGTCTGCAGGCTGAGGGACGGCGCCAAGGGCATGGCCGCGGCGGGCGGCTGGGCCGGCGCGACGGCCGGCGATTGCGCCGCCGCCATCTGCGCCGTCATCGGCCGCGCCGGTGCGGCGGCGGCCGTCGCTACTGCAGCCTGACTCGGCGCCGGGAGCGGCCGGTCATTGACGTTCGGCGGCACGCTCAGCGCTTGCTGAACGGCACCCGATGAAGTCTGCGAATCCGGATCGGAATTGCCAACCAAGCGATCCGTCATGTCGGTGAATGAGCTGCACCCCGTGACCAGCACGAGCGCGAGCACGAAGACGGACCGGGAAACTTGGCGCAGCACAGTGATCACTCCCCACAAGTGAGACAGGCCCGCCTGGCGCAGGAACACCGGGCACGGACCGCTGGCGTGCGCGGCTCGTCGGCCTATTGGGCCCAGCGCGAGCCACTCGCACGTGAGGAGACGGTAGCGGGAAAAGCTTACTGAAAGGTTGACCTGATTTAAGTATTACTTTTGGCCATTCCGCAGTTTGCGTAAATAAAATCTAAAGACAACCCTGCGACGCTCATGTCATGACCAAAAATAAGTCTCCGTGCACGGATCGCGTGACTTCTGCGCTACGCGATCCAAGCGCCGTCGTGGCGTGGTCCGAACGCGATTGGGACCGCGCGATCCGCCACGCACGGCGCGCCGGGCTGCTGGCGCGCCTCGCGCTGCTGATTGCGGAGCGCGGGCTTGACGCATCCGTGCCGCAACGCGCGCGCGGCCATCTCGAAGCGGCATGCGTGCTCGCTCGCAAGCACGGCGAAGACGTAGCCCGCGAGCTGCGCTATATCGCCGAGACGCTCGCCGCCGTGCAGGCCCCGGTGATTCTGCTGAAGGGCGCATCCTATGCCGCCGCCGGCCTGCCGGCGTCAGCTGGCAGGCTTTTCGGCGACATCGACATCCTGGTGCCGCGTCCGGCGCTCGCCGCGGCCGAGGCCGCGCTGGTCGCGAGCGGCTGGGGCGGCGTCAAGCAGGACGAATACGATCAGCGCTACTACCGCCGCTGGATGCATGAAATCCCGCCGCTGCAGCACCGCACCCGGCGCACCACCGTCGACGTCCATCACACCATCGTTCCGCCCACCGGACGCCATGCGGTCGATGCGCGGCGCATGATCGATTGGGCGGTTCCGGCGCAAGCCGCGCCGGGGTTCCTGGTGTTATCGCCGCCCGACATGATCCTGCACGCGGCGGTGCACCTGTTCGACGACGGCGAATGGACGAATGGCCTGCGCGACCTCGACGACATCAACCGGCTGCTCCGGCATTTCGCGGCGCTGTCCGAATTCTGGCAGGTGCTGGCGACACGCGCGGCTCAATTGGGGCTCGAACGTCCGCTCTATTACGCGTTGCGTAACGCCGCGGCGCTGCTCGACGCTCCGGTACCGCAACGGCTCCTCTCGGCGCCGGACCTGCGCCCGCCCGCGCGGCCCGTGTTGCGCTGGATGGACTTCGTCTTCGCCCGCGCCCTGCGGCCCGCCCACGCGGACTGCGCCCTGCCCTTCACCCGATTGGCATTGTCCTTCCTTTACGTCCGCGCCCATTGCTTGCGCATGCCGCTTCGATTGCTCTTGCCGCACTTGCTGCGCAAGGCTGTGGTCAAGCGCTTCAAGCCAGCCGAGGCGTGACCGGTCCGCGGAGCCGTCCATAATCTCCTTTCTCGCCTATTCGTTTCTGATGCCGCCGACGGTGTTTATCGTCACCGTTTTGGCAGGAATCGTTCTTGCCGGCTTCACGCCGACGCGTCGTTGGGGCCTGGCGATCGCACTGGTCAGCATCGTCGCGCTCTATGGTTTTGCGATGCCGCTGACCGCGTCGGCGCTGCTGCGCGCGGTCGAGAACGAAGTACCGCCGAGCCCACGCGATCCGGCGACAGCCGCGGCCATCGTCGTGTTCTCGGGCGACATCCATCACGGCGACGGCGTGGGAGTTCCCGACACCGTCGGCAGGCTGACGCTCGAGCGCCTCGATCGGGTGTCGGCGCTCTATCGCCGCCGCCCGCTACCGATCCTGGTGTCGGGCGGTCCGGTCGGCGATAGTCGCGAAAGCCTGGCGGCACTGATGGCGCGCGTACTGAGCGAAGATTTTGGCGTGCCGGTTGCCTGGCGCGAGGAACGCTCGCAGACCACGTTCGAGAATGCGGAATATTCGGCGGCGATCCTGCGCCAGCAGCATATCCATACCGTGTTGTTGGTGACGCAGCCGTGGCACATGCCGCGCGCCCTTTGGGCTCTCGCGCATGAGGGCGTCGACGCGATCCCGGCGCCGACCGCGCGCACCTATATCAAGACGCCGATCGACATCGCTATGGTGCTGCCGCAATCGACCGCCCTGAGCGACAGCTTCTACGCTCTGCACGAAATCCTGGGCCTGATCTACTACCGATTGCGGTTTGGTTAACCGGGGTCGGACTTTAAGAATTCCCTAAGCCCTGGCTGCCTAGAGTGGCGGCAAGCGGCGCCTTACGTCGCCGCGCGTAAGTCACCCACGGGTCATTCATGGCGCAATATCTGGTTACCGGCGGTTGCGGCTTCATCGGTTCGCACCTTGCCGACGCCCTGCTCGCCGACGGCCACGACGTCCGCATCCTCGACAATCTTTCGACCGGGCATCGCGACAATGCGCCGGAAGGCGCCGAGCTCGTGATCGGCGACGTCGCCGACCGCGTCGCCGTGCGCCACGCGATCGCCGACATGGACGGCGTCTTTCACCTCGCCGCAATCGCGTCGATCGAACGCAGCATCGACGATTGGGTGGGCACGCATATTTCGAACCTCACCGGCTGCATCACGGTGTTCGACGCGGCACGGCGCGCGCGCGACGCCGGACCGATCCCGGTGGTCTATGCCTCGTCCGCGGCGGTCTACGGTCTCAACGAGGCGGTGCCGCTGGCCGAGAGCGCCGAGGCGCAGCCGATGACCGCCTACGGCGCCGACAAGCTCGGTTGCGAGCTGCA
Organism: Alphaproteobacteria bacterium; assembly: GCA_028871055.1. GTDB lineage: Bacteria > Pseudomonadota > Alphaproteobacteria > ATCC43930 > CGMCC-115725 > REEB95. The sequence continues at coordinate 20,671 of JAGWON010000010.1, read as the reverse complement.
CGGCTACATCGCGACCACGCTCTACGGCGTGCCGACGACCGGCCTGCGCTTCTTCAACGTCTATGGGCCGCGGCAGAATCCGGACTCGCCTTATTCGGGCGTGATCTCGATCTTCTGCGACCGGCTGGCGGCGGGCAATCCCGTCACCGTTCATGGCGACGGCCGTCAGGTACGCGACTTCATCCACGTCGCCGATGTCGTCCGATTCCTCAACCGGGCGATGGTGGTACCCGCCGAAGGCGACGTGTACAACGTCTGCACCGGCACCGGCACCACCATCGTCGATCTGGCCAAGACTATCGCTGCGCTATGCGGCGTAACGCCCGACCTGATCTTCCGCGCGCCGCGCCCCGGCGACGTTCGGCTTTCGACCGGGGATCCCGAGCGGGCCGAGAAGCGGTTCGGCATCCGCGCCGAGATGCCGCTCAAGGACGGGTTGATGATGACGCTCGCCAGCCAGAAGACCCGCCTCGCCGCCCGGCTGCGCTACGCCTGAGCCGTCCGGAAGTCGACGAGCGGCCCCGCCGGCACAATGCCGGTTGGATTGATGGTTCGATGGCTGGCGTAGTAGTGGAGCTTGTATTCGTCGAACGCGCAGGTTGCGGCGATGCCGGGCATTTCGTAAAGCCGGCGCGCATAGGCCGCGACCGCCTTATAGTCGACGAGACGCCGCAGATTGCATTTGAAATGTCCGTGATAGACGCCATCAAAGCGCGCCAGCGTCGGAAACAGCCGCCAATCCGCCTCGGTTAGAACGTCGCCGACGACAAAACGGGCGTGCGTCAGGCGCGCCTCGAGCCAGTCGAGCGTCTCGAACACCGCCTTGACCGCCTCATCGTAGGCCGCCTGCGTGGTCGCAAAACCCGCACGATAGACGCCGTTGTTGAAATTCGCGAAGACACGCTCATTGACGCGATCGATTTCATCCGCGAGGCTGGCAGGATAGAAATCCGCGCGACCGTCGGTGAAGGCGGCGAATTCGCGATTGAACATGCGGATGATCTCGGACGATTCGTTGTTGACGATCGTCCGCGTCCGCTTGTCCCACAGGACCGGCACGCTGGCGCGGCCGCTGTATCGTGGATCGGCCGCGCGATAGACCTCGTGGATGTATTGGGCGCCGGTCAGCGGATCGGGCGCGGCAAAGGTCCAGCCGTTGTCGCCCATCACCGGCTCGACCGCGCTCATGGACACGATGCCTTCGAGCTTCTTGAGCGCGCGCAAAATCATTGCGCGGTGACACCAGGGACAGGCGCGCGCGACATAGAGATGATACCGGTCGGGCTCCGCCCGGAAGCCGGAGCTGCCGTCGGCGGTTACGAAGTTTCGAAAACGGGCGGCCGCGCGAACGTAGCGGCCGCCGGTTTGGGCGGTATCGTGCCAGCCCTTGTGCCATTTGCCTTCGACCAGGGCGCCCACACGCGCCTCCCATTGATTTCACGGCCGCCGCGTTAAATCTAACGCTGCGCGCCGTCTTATGATAAGGATTCGGTGCTTGAAATCGGGCGTGGTGGCAATGCGCTCAAGAAACAAGCCTGAACATAACCCGCTGCGACCGATGCGGGCTTGAGCCGGTGCGACCCGCCGAAAACGACACAGGGGGAAACGCCACATGTTCGCACAAATTCTCAATCCGACGGGAAACCTGTTCGTCACCTGGCTGGTGGCGCTGATACCGGTTGCGGCGTTGCTGTTCATGCTCGCGGTATTGCGTTGGTCGGCGTGGCTCGCGACGCTGGTCGGTTCGTTGATCACGCTCGCGCTCGGTTTGTGGATCTGGCAGATGCCGCTCGCCCAAGGCATCCAGGCCTATATCTACGGCTCGCTGACCGGCGTCTGGTACGTCGACTGGATCACGTTCTGGGGCGTGATGCTGTTCAACACCATGGTGATCACTGGCGCTTTCGACAAGCTGCGGCGCTGGTTGATTGCGCAAGGCACGCAGGACGTGCGCGTGCAGACCCTCCTTTTCGCCTGGGCGTTCGGCGCGCTCCTCGAAGGCCTGGTCGGCTTCGGCTATCCCTGGGCCTTCGTCGCGCCCATTCTGATCGCGCTCGGCATTCCCGATCTCGATGCCATTCGCGTCGCGGCGATCGCCAACAACGCGCCGGTGTCGTACGGCGCATTGGGCACGCCAATCATCACCCTGGCCGCGGTGACCGGATATCCATTGCTCGCGCTGTCGGGCTCGATCAGCAAGATCGTGGCCATCCTGGCCATCCTGCCGCCCTGGATCCTACTCTACCTGGTCTCGGGCAAGAAGGGCATGTGGGGTGCATGGCCCCTCGCCATCGTCGGTTCGCTCGGTTACATCGCGGGCCAGCTTCCGGTCGGCACGTATCTCGGGCCGTATCTGCCCGACGTCGCCGGCTCGATCGTCTGCTTCATCTGCCTCTTGATCCTGCTCAAGGTCTGGCAGCCGGCGCAGGTGCTGGGATACGGCGGCAAGCCGATCACCGGCAACGCCCGCATGGAAGAGCATGGCCTTTCGGCCGGCGAAATCTTCCAGGGCTGGCTGCCGATCGTCGTGCTGATCGTGGTCGTCGTCGCCTGGACGGGCCCGTGGTCGAAGCTGCCGGGCATCATCGGTCTGCATCTGCAAGTGACGGCGTCGTCGTCGATCGCAACGGGTGCCACCATCGCGGCGATCTTCAACTGGACGCCGTTCGTCGGCGGCTCGTCCATTCTCGCCTCCTGGATCGTCTCGGCGATCCTGCTGCGCGTGAACGGCAAGCAGCTCGGCGAGATCTGGAACAAGACCTGGTCGCAGATGTGGGGCGCCTGTCTCGTCGGCGTGTTCATCTTCGGCCTCGCCTTCGTCTTCAACTACTCGGGCATGGCCGGCTCACTGGCGAAGGGGTTCTCCGTGATCGGCCCGGCGTTCATCGTCGTGGCGCCGATCCTCGGCTTCATCGGCGTGGCGCTGTCGGGCAGCAATACCTCGACCAACGCCATGTTCGGCAAGTTCCAGGCGCTGGTCGGCCAGGCCCTGGGCTTCCCGCCGCTCCTCCTGCCGACCGTCAACTCGGTCGGCGCCGAGATCGGCAAGCCGGTGGCGCCGCAGACCGCCAGCGTCGGTGTCTCGACCTCGCGTTTCGTGCGCAACGAAGGCGAGGTCATACGGCATAATTTCCTCTGGTGCCTCGTTGTGCTCGGATATCTGATCGTGATCAGTGTCGCCTGTTATCTGTTCTTCCCCGGGATCACCAATCTCTGATCCCGCCGGAACGGCAAGCGGAAGGGGCGCGCCTCGAGCGCGCCCCTTTTTCTTTCGGGCGCAGCGGCACCGCACTCCCCCGGAGGGCCGCGAAGCGCTAGAACGACAAGATGGCATCGACCGAGAAGGCGCCCACCGTACTGTCCCGGCCGGTGCCGCTCGGGCCGACATTGTAGACTTTCGTACCGCCGTTGCCGCCATAGGCGGTATCGAGCTGGGCTTCCGGCCGGATGGCGAGGCCGAGCGTGCCCGGGAGCGTGACCGGCGGGCTCCATACGGCGTTGATCGTGAACTCGTCATACGTGGCCTTGCCGAAGTTGTAATTCGCGCCGGTCACCGGGAAGCCGCGTTGCGCATTGATCACGTCCAATGACGACGTCGGCGTCGTGACGAAGAAGCCCTGATTGTCCCGATAGATTTCCGCGCGGCTCGACGTTGATCATCGCCCGATTCATGCGGACGGTGTTCGCACGGTCGTTGAAGCCCTGACCGAAATTGATGTTGTTCGTCGGGTTTGCCGCCGACAGGTTGGCGCTGGCCTCGACCTGGTCGGAGAATTGGATGCCGCCGAAGATCGGATCGACCCAGACCGGATGCGCCGGTGCGGCCGGCGCAGCGGGTGCCGCCGGCGCGGGCGCGGGCGCTTGCTGCGCCTGCGCCGAAGACGCCAAGGCGCTTACGACGCAGGCCGTAGCGGTCAGTGCGGCGACTGTGCGTAGAGACATTTTCAGACCCCCTCTCAAATCAGCCCTCCGGCACGGCGGATGCGGCGCCTTTTTTCTAGGCGTGCTGCCTAGCCATCCGACACGTCGCGACCCCTGTGCGGGCCTCTCGGTGCGATGCGCACGATCGCCGTGCAATTTTTCTGCCATTTTCCGGTCCGCCGTTTTCGCGCGCGCGGCGGCGCCGGAGGTGGCGTCATATCGTTGGCGCCGGCTAAAAGATAAGTGTGGCGATGAAGAATTCGCCGTCGGCTGTCGTCTATCGTTCGTTGCCCGGCTCAACTAATATACACTCGACGCGCTTGTGCGCGGCGGGCACTCAACGCCGGCGAGCCGCGCGCGTCATGGGAGGCCACATGAAGAAGCTGCTGATCGCCGTTGCCGTCATCATCGTGCTGGTCATCGTCGCGGCCGTGGCCGCGCCGTTCGTCATCCCGGTCGGAACCTACAAGGCGAAGCTGATCGCCACGGTCAAGCAGTCGACCGGCCGCGATCTGCGCATCGACGGACCGGTGAGTTTCCATCTGCTGCCGCAGATCGAGCTGTCCGCCGATCAGGTGTCCTTCAGCAATGCATCGGGCGGTGTCGCGAAAAACATGGCGCAGCTCAAGTCGCTCGAAGTGCAGCTGCAGCTGCTGCCGCTCTTGAGCGGCACCGTCGCGGTCGACAGCTTCGTTCTGGTCGACCCGGTGATCGCACTCGAAGTCGGCAAGGACGGGCGTCCGAACTGGCAATTCGCGCACGCGCCGGCCGCACCGCCGGCGGCTCCCGCTGCGGCTCCGCGTTCTCCCGCCGGCGCCGGAGCCGGCGCGATGGCGACGCTGGCGCGGCTGCGCCTCGCCCATCTCAAGATCGAGAACGGCACCGTGAGCTATCTCGATGCGCGCACCGGCAAGCGCTGGGAGACCGGCGCGATCAACATGAGTTTCGCCATGACGGGAATCGACAGTCCGCTGTCGGCATCGGGCTCGGCGGCGTGGAACGGGCAAACCGTAAACGTCGATCTGGCCGTCAGCCGGCCCAGCGCGTTCGAGGGCGGGCGGCCGACGCCGCTCAAGGTCAAGATCGCTTCGACGCCGATCAACTTCACCTTCGCGGGCACTGGCGTCGGCGCGCCGACGATGAAGCTCGACGGCACCGTCGATCTCGGCATCCCGTCGCTGCGCAACCTTGCCGCGTGGGCGGGACGGCCGATGCCGCCCGGCAACGGCTTCGGTCCGCTCTCGATCAAGGGCAAAGTCGCGATCGCCGGCAGCAAATATACTTTCAGCGACGCGGCGATCGCCTTCGATGCGATCAAGGGCAACGGCGGCATCGTGTTCGACGACGGCGGCGCCAAGCCCTATGTCAAGGGCAGCCTTCAGGTCGGCGATCTCGATCTCAATCCGTATCTGGGCGGCGCATCGCGCGCGACCACAGCGGCGCCGGCGCCGTCCGGCGCATCCGGCGGCGGCGCAACCGCCGGCGCCCAATCGGGCTGGAGCACGACGCCGATCGACGTGAGCCCGCTCAAGGTCGCCGATGCCGATTTCTTCCTCGGCGCGAACAGCATCGAGTATCACAAGATCAAGGTCGGCAAGAGCGCGCTCGTTCTTCATCTCAAGGACGCGCGGTTGACCGCCGACCTGACCCAACTCGCCCTTTACGGCGGCTCGGGCCAGGGCAAGGTGACGATCGACGGCAGCGGCGCGGTGCCGGCGATTCAGCAGAGCTTCGCGCTCAAGGGTGTCGACATGCAGCCGCTGCTGCATGATGCCGCCGACGTCAATCTGCTCTCGGGCAACGGCAACCTCGACATGACGACCGACGGCCACGGCCGCAGCCAGCGCGACATTATTTCCTCGCTCGCGGGCAAGGGTTCGCTCCATCTCGACAAGGGCAAGATCAAGGGCGTCAACATCATCGGCATGATGAAGAATGCGGCCAATGCGCTGAGCATGGGCTTGGTCGGCAGCGGCAACGACACCGACTTCAGCACCATGTCGGGCACCTACACGATCACGAACGGCATCCTGAAGAACACCGACCTGCAGCTGGTCTCGTCCGAGCTGCCGATGACCGGCGCCGGCACCGTCGACCTGCCGCAGCGGCGGGTCGATTATCGTCTGACGCCCAAGGTCGCCGGCGCGGTCGCGGTGCCCGTCCTGATCACCGGACCGTGGGATCACCTGTCCTACCGGCCGGATGTCGGCGCCATGCTGAAGCAGCCGGGCAAGACGCTGCAGAACCTGCAGAACGCGCTGCCGAGCCAGTTCAAGAACCTGTTCGGCAAGTGAATGCAAGTCGGCGCGGCGCGGCGCTAAAGCATGGTCCGGTTAGGCCGAACCACTCCTACCGTCATTGCCGCGAAAGCGGCAATCCAGGGCAAGAGACTCCAGCTTCCTCGGCACAGATTTCGGCTGTTGCCCTGGACCCCCGCTTGCGCGGGGTGACGACCGGGGATTCGTCTTGACCGGGTCGTTCTCTACCGCTTGGCGCCGCGGTACCAGTCGAGGATATGCGCGCCGTGCCAGAACGCGACGCCTTCGTGGCGCGCGGCGTAGTCGAGGAACGCCTCGAGATATTTGATCCGGTGCGGCACGCCGCTGATATAGGGATGGATCGCAAAGCACAGGATCTTGGCGCGGCTCCCGCCCTCGGCGTAGAGCCGGTCGAACTGGTCGATCGCGCGCTTCAAAAACACGTCGGCGTGGTGGTGCTGCACGACCATCATCGGGATGTCGTTGAGCTCGACCGTATAGGGCAGCGTGACGAGCGGCCCGTGCGCCGTCGCGATCTCGGCCGGCTCGTCGTCCCACACCCAGTCGCCGATGTATTGGACGCCCGCCTCGGCCAGCAGGTCGGGCGTCTCGTAGGTCTGGGTCAGGCCGGGGCCGAGCCAGCCGACCGGCTGCGTTCCGGTGAACGTTCGGATGGTGTCGAGTGATTGTCGGATAGTGGCGCGCTGATCGGGCAGCTTGTGGATCGGCCCCTGGACGTAAGCATGGCCCATGAACTCCCAAGCGCGGTCGCGGGCCGCCGCCGCCACGCGCGGATAGGTCTCGACCACGTTGGCGTTGATCGCCAGCGTCACCTCGGCCTTGTGGCGGTCGAAGGCGTCGAAGAAGCGCCACACGCCGACGCGCATGCCGTATTCGTGCCAGCTCCAGTTGGGCACGTCGGGAACGAGCGGCGTCGTCGCGGCCGGCGCCGGCAGAACCTGGCGCGCCATCGGGCTCTCGATCTCCCAGACCTCGAGATTGACCACCGGCCAGACGACGAGCCTGAGGCCCGCCGGCAGCTTCAACGGCGGACGATCGACGATGGCGGAATAGGGCGCGCGCTCGCGCGGTTTCATGGACACTCTCGCATCGTCATTGCGACGCGGCGCGGCGCGCAGCGGAAGCAATCCAGGAATCGCGCCGCTGGCGACTCTGGATTGTTTCGCTCCGCTCGCAATGACGGAACGGGGCACTCGCGCGGCTTCATGGCAAAACTCCGGCTAGTGACGCGGATTGGCGCAGCATAATCTAGCCGTCTCTCAATGCACGCTCGTAATCCTGTCCGCCACAGAAAATGCGAGCAATGATCACTTCAGCGCTCGTCACGCGGAACACGATCGTCGCTCGGCGCTCGAAGCCGACGGTCCTAAGCCCCGGGCGTATATCGTCGCGAGCCCGTCCGCGCAGCGGAAAGATTTCGAGCGCGAGGCAGGCCGCTTCGATCCGATCTATATAGGCGCCGGCGCGCTCGTTGCCGCCTTCGTCAGCAATCGCTCGATAAAGCCCGAAGAGATCGGCCTCTGCTGCCGCTAGAAGTCGAACCCTAAACTTTTTCATCGCGCGCCGCCTTCGCGCGGCGCGCATGATGGCGGCGCAGACGCTTGAACACCTCGCGTGCAGGGATCGTGGGCCGCGGATCCGCGAACGCCTCGTCGACGCGCCGGCGCAGCCAATCGCTGAGCGCTGCCTCTTCGCGATCGAGGGCGCGCACCGCAGCGCGTATCACTTCGCTCGCGGACGCGTAGGAGCCGGATTTCACGCGCGCCGCCACGCGCTCCTGTAGGTCGCCCAGCGTGACGGTGATCGGACGGCTCGTGCGCGGCATGGCTTTAAATCCGTTTTTAGTATGACGATGTCATACTAAAATCCTTTGCCGTCGTCGGCAAGGGCGCCGCGTCGCTGCGCGGTCACGAGGGCGTTCGCCACCTCGATATGCCACAAGGCCGGAACCAACGCGGTATCATTCTCCAACGCATCGAGCACTGTGCTCGCATGACGGGCTTCATCGGGATCGTCACGCCGGAATTTCCACGCCAGCGCCACCGACACATCGAGGAACAGCGTCACTCCCGCCCTTTCGAGATCCAGGCCGCAACCGTCTCGGCAGGGACATTGGGCACTGGCTTGATCTTGCGCATCGCTTCGACCGCCTCGTGAGCGTTGCGCCGACCGGCACGCTCGGCCGGCACGAGCTCGGCAATGAGCTGCCCGCGATGCGTGATCGTGAATCGTTTCCCGCGTTTCACTTGGCGCAAGAGATCTGGAAGTCTCGTCTCGGCATCGTAGGCGCCGACCGTCGGCATGCTTATTCCATCTGGTCTATTGACCAGTCTATTTGCGGCCGCATTTCGCATCGAGTCGGCGCTGACGCTTCCTAAGCCGCCGAACTCGCGGGCGCGATCCGTTCGAGCGTCAACCTGAGCCGCGCCTGCGCATGCCGCAGGTCGTAGGCGTCCCGCACGTGCAAGAAGAGGTCCGGCGTGCCGCCGGTCAGCTTCGCGAACTTCAGCGCCATCGCAGCAGTCACCGCGCTCTTGCCGTCGAGCACCGCATAGAGCGACTGCCGCGATATCCGCATCCGCCGCGCCGCCGCCGCGATCGGCAGCCTGACGTGATCCGCCAAAATCTCCCACATCAATACGCCCGGATGCGTCAAGTACCGCTTCAAAGGATGGCGCACTCTGTATTCGATCATCGACCCCTTCCTCTGTCGCGGCGATCACTCAGTGATACTGCTCGAGGCTGGTAGGTGGCGGGTAGCGTACCTAACCTGTAATTGCGCCAAGATATTTCTTGCCATGATTTTCGCCGGTCCGACGGTCGAGCTCGATCAGGAGATGTAGCGCCAAATCGTACGAGCGATAGCAATCGTGGAGAATAATCGCGAGCCGGAGCAACTGGGCATTGGTCAATATTCCAAGGTGAATGAAATCACGCACGAAGATGGCATCCGCCCAAAAAACCTGACTCAATCCTGCGTAAATGTCGTTATTCACGAGCAGCGGCTTGATCGTCCGGCTGGTTAGCGGGTGGAAGCGGTGGAATACAAAGCCGTGCCGGCGCAGAAACCGATCCACATCGGAGAACAATGGCTGTCCGACATACATCGGAAGAAATTCCACTTCCGTATGAACGAGTAGCGCATTGCTCAGCCTCTCGACGGCGTTCTCGAATACCATTAGCTCTGCGCCCTGGATGTCGATCTTCAAATAATCCAGCGAGGCAGTTTCGGGCACGTCATCCAAGCGAACGGTATCAACGTCCTCGGTTCGGATCACCCGACCCCATTCGGAAAAGCCGTGAAACAATGCCAGCACTTCGGCATTGGGCTGCAAGAGCGAAGTCATGCCAGGCGCCTGGCAGTGTCTGAGGGTGTGACGGTGCCCATCGCCCACGGCATTCGGCAGATAGATTTCGTTCGCGCCTTTTTCCCGGTTCAGTTTCTCCAAGGCTGCCGAATTCGGTTCGAACCCGATGACTTTGGTGTGTCCCGCCACGAGCAAGGGTGCGTATGGCGCAACACCGTCAATTGGATTTGCTCCAACGTCGACCACCTTAATGCTGCATGAAACGTTCAACAGCGAGTGGAGGTGACTGGGAATATTGGTCGCCATTGTTTGTCGTGTATCGGTTTGACCCTGAATGAATATCGGCGAGCCCTATTCAATCGGCACGACGCTGAACATCTGCGGGGCCTCGCCGCGCTGCCACATCTCCCACATCGTCGTGTAGGCGGCCTCGATTTGGCGGGCGTAACGCTCGGTGTCGAACAACGTACAAGCATCGCGATTGCGCACGAGCTTGACCTTGATTTCAGCCAACAGAGCCGGATCGCGCGCAAGCTTCAGCGCCAGGGTTTCGTATTCCTCGAGGTTGGAGGTGATCAGCTCGGGAACGCCGACGGCCTGCAACAAGCCTGCCGCCACCCGCCCCGCGAAAGTCTTTCCCTTGCAGGTTACCACGGGCACTCCAACCCATAACGCGTCAACCGCGGTCATATGGGCGTTGTAAGGAAGCGTATCGAGGGACAGATCCATCAAGCGATTGCGCGCCAGGTGCTCATCGATCGGAAGCCGTCCGGCAAACACCAACCGCGACGGATCGATCCCGCGCCGTTGCGCCGCTTTGCGCAGATTCCGCTCTGCACTCTCGTTGTCCCGTAACAGCCAAAGCACGCTGCCTTCGACCTGACGCAAGAGCCGCATCCATACGTCGAATATCTCGGGCGCGATCTTCCAGTTGTTGTTAAAGCAGCAGAACACGAACGCCTGCTCTGGCAGGCCTGCTGCCGGTCGCGTCGGCGCGCGCGCCGTGATCGCGCGCTTCCTGTCGTTGACCAAATAGCTGCCAGGCAGATAAACGATCTTCTCCGTATAGTAAGCGTGTTGCTCGGGAGGCAGAATCGTCGTGTCGGCGATAATATAGTCGATGAAATCCGCGCCCGTCGTGGCGGGATACCCCAGATAGCTTACCTGGATCGGCGCCGGGCGATGGGCGAGAATTCCCGGACGGCCCACTTGCGTATAGCCGGTCATATCCAGCGCGATATCGACGTGAAGATCGTTGAGAAGTTTTGCCCCGTCTCGATCGCTGGCCGAGTGGATGTCGTGGAACTCATCGAATGCTTTGACGATACGGGCTCTTATCTCGCTGTTGTCATCAGGCCCGAATGACACGCCGATCACCTCGAAACGCTTGCGGTCATGCAGCTCGAACAACTCGGCACACAAATAGGCTATGGGATGGTTGCGAAAGTCTCCCGACAGATAGGCAATCCGTATTTTGTCATGGCGAAGAACCGGACCCTTCCATAGCGGCATCGGCAGAACCGGAATCTTGTCTTGAATGAATCCCTTGGTGCATTGCAGTTGCAGCGCAGGATCATCGCAGTAACCGAGCAATACGAAGGGGGAAATGATCGATTTTTTGTCGGAGATATGCGCGTTCAACTCCGCGGCGAATAGTTTCCGCCTATCCCAATCGCATAGTTTGGTCACGCAGTCCGCCGCCCCGCTGAACGCGTACGCGTGATCCGCCTTTGCGGCCAACGCACGATCGAAGCTCGCTAGCGCTTCGTCGTACCGCATTAGCTCGTTCAGGGCATTACCGCGATGGTAGAGCGCATCGGCATAGTCCGGCCGCACCGCGAGCGCGCGGTCGTAGCTCGCCAGCGCCTCGTCATGCCGCTTCAGCTCTTTCAGGACATTGCCGCGATTGTTGAGCACCTCGGCATAGTCCGGCCGCACCGCGAGCGCGCGGTCGTAGCTCGCCAACGCCTCGTCGAACCGCATCAATTCCTTCAAAGAATTGCCGCGATTGTTGAACGCCTCGGCATAGTCCCGCCGCACCGCGAGCGCGCGGTCGTAGCTCGCCAACGCCTCGTCATACCGCTTCAGTTCGCCCAAAGTGACGCCGCGATTGTAGAGCGCTTCGGCATAGTTCGGCCGCACCGCGAGTGCGCGGTCGTAGCTCGCCAGCGCCTCGTCGAACCGCTTCAGTTTGTTCAGCGCATCGCCACGATTGTTGAGCGCCTCGGCATAATCCGGCCGCACGGAGAGCGCCTGGTCATAGCTCGCCACCGCCTCGTCAAACCGCTTCAACTCGTCTAAAGTGACGCCGCGATTGTAGAGCGCCTTGGCATAGTCCGGCCGCACCGCGAGCGCGCGGTCGTAGCTCGCCAGCGCCTCGTCATACCGCTTCAGCTCTTTCAGGACATTGCCGCGATTGTTGAGCGCCTCGGCATGATCCGGCCGCACGGAGAGCGCGCGATCGTAACTCGCCAGCGCCAGGTCATTCTTGCCCAGCGAAGCTTGAACGGCAGCCAGAAGATCAAGTGCATCGAAAAAATCAGGTTTGGCGAACAATATCCGTCGGCATATTTTCTCGGCCTCGACGAATTTTCCGGTTTGGCAGGCCAAAAGAGCGTGGTTGAGCGCCTGCGGCAGCGTGAGTCCGGGGCTCGCCATCAGCTCGAAACCGGCTTGGCATAAAGCTCGTCGCTCTCGGCAAAGACATTCGCCGGCCGGCACCCATTGTCAGTCAGGTGTTTGCGGATTTTTTCGTCCTGATAATTATTCTCGATCGAGCGGGCGCAAACGTCGTGTTTGCCAAAGTCGAAGCCCCGCAACATCTTCCGCTCCGAGCCTTCGGTACCGATCGACATGGTAATCAACCCGATGCACGCCCTGCTCACCGAGAATGTCGCCAAGCCGTCGGACAGTGACGTCGACATCATCTATGTTTTTGCCCAACCGTTGAATCGTCTTTTTGTGGCGCTCATCGAAATTCACTTTGAGGCCGCTCGACGTCTTCTCGAACCCCGACGGCATATCGACTTCGAAAAACGCGCCGGTCCCCGTGTTATCGGCCACGGCGCAATTGACCCGGATGACAGCGCATACGATTCGCATTCGCTGATGCGCCGCCTTGCCGCCCCTCGCCCGCGCGAACGGGGCGAGAACGCAATCGGGCATTGGTACACCAAGAAATCGCCGGAATTGCATGGATTTCAGCGCCGTCCTCGGCACCGCCCTGTTGCCGATCGGACACAGCCGGCCGCAATCGGCCGCCGGACCGCCGCGCGCGCTTGCGGCACTACCGGCCAACGTCGGACATTAGCGCCCAGCGAGGGGTGAGCGCCTCCCGCCGTGGGGGTTGCTCCCCCTGCATCCGCGGACTTCTTTCATGTGGGGGTATGATGAAACGGAAACTCACCTTTACCGCCGCGCTGGCGACGACCGCCTCGGTCGCGCTGCTGGCGGGCGCGGCGCACGCCCAGATGGGGCCGGCACCGACACCGTGCACGACCACGCAGATCTTTCCGGGCCACAATAATTGCGTGATGCCGTCGGCGCAGGCGCCAGGCGGCGGCTCGTTCCCCGGCTCGTTCCTGGTGCCGGGCACCAACACCTCGTTCGCCGTGCATGGCTTCATCCAGGTCGACGTCATCCACGACATGGGGCCGCATTTCGGCGACACGAGCTTCAGCGCGGATGGTGTGCCGCTCCAAGGTCTGGGCATCACCACGGCGACGCAGCGCACCTACGGGCTCAACGGCGGCACGACCATGGGCGTCAAGCCGACGCGGCCCAACATCGAGACGCGGACGCCGACTGCCTACGGCGAGTTGAAGACCTATATCGAGTTCGACTTCAACCAGACCGCCGGCACGCAGCTCGCCGGCAACAACGACGTGCTCCGCCTGCGCCAGGCCTACGGTACCTTGGGCCCGTGGCTCATCGGCCAGACCTTGTCGCTCTACGCGGATCCGGGCGCCTATGCCGACACCGCCGCCGGCGCGCAAGACGTCGGCATGATGGACACCTTCAACGTCCGCCGGCCGCAGGTCCGGTATACCTGGCTCGCTGGCAACGGCCTTTCGGTCGCCGGCAGCGTCGAAGAGCCGAGCTTCCCACTCGGCGTCTCGGCCTCGGTCGGGTCGGACACCGCCGCGGCTCTCACGACTGTCAGCCTCAACGGCACCAGCGTCTACTACAACTGGCCGCGCTTCGTCGCCGCGGCCGAGTGGGACCAGCCCTGGGGCCACTTGAAGTTCGCGGCCGCCGGCGGCGTGGATGACACTCGTGAGGCCAACGTGCTCGCGGGAGGCAGCACCAGCACACCCAACCGTCAGATCGGGGACGGTGCGTTCTCCCTGAGCGGCCACCTCAATACCTGGGGCAAGGATGCGTTGCGTGGCGGCGTGGAGTACAACTACGGCGCCGCGGATTTCGACTCCTGGATCACCCAGGGCAGCTGGGTCGAAGATACCTCGACCGGCGTCGTGAGGCTCCAGAAGGCGTGGTCGATCTATGCCAACTACGAGCACTTCTTTACCGGCCAGTGGCGCGCCAACGCCTCCCTGGGCTGGATGACCGTCTCGGGCAACCCGTTCAGCGTCGCGTGCGGCGCCGGGACTGCCTGTCCGCAAGCGGGCATGGTGAAACGGGCCATGACCAGCGAGTTGAACGTCATCTACTCGCCGGTACCGCAGACCGACTTCATCCTCGAATGGGCGCGCGCCTATCGCAAGATGCAGTCGGGTGCCGACGGCACGGGCGATCAGCTCGACGCGCAGTTCAAGTTCTACTTCTAGTCTGAAAAGACCATCTCGGAACCCGCCGGCCCCCAAGGCCGGCGGGTTTTTCTTTGCCTCCGAAGCGCCGTCGTGAGCCGCGAGCCGACGAGATGGAATGGGCGGCGGGAGCGAAGTAACCTGGACTCGGGTTAAAACGCTATCGATATGCTGTCACGGTCCGACTTGTTGGCGGCGGCGTGAAAGAGTATTTTCGCCCGGTGAGCTACCAATCCCGCATTGTGATCGAGCCCGGAAAGCGCGGTGGCCGCCCGTGCATCCGGTCCTTGCGCATCACGGTTTACGACGTGCTTGGCTGGCTCGCCAATGGCATGAGCGAAGCGGACATCTTGCGCGATTATCCCGACCTCGAGCGCGAAGATATCCGCGCCTGCCTGGAATTCGCCGCCGATCGCGAGCGCCGGCTGGTAACCGGCGACGCGTGAGGCTCCTCTTCGACGCGAATCTGTCTCATCGCCTTGTATCGACGATTCTCGACGATTTTCCGCAGTCGACCCACGTCCGTCATGTCGGGTTGATGCACGGGTCCGACGACGAAATCTGGCAATACGCGCGGGAGCACGGCTTTGCCATCGTGACGCTGGATTCCGATTTCTACGATCTGAGCGTCTTGCGCGGGTTTCCACCGCGAGTCATTTGGGTCCGAAGCCGCGATACGACCACGGATACCCTGACTCAGGTCTTTCGCCGACAGACGCGACAAATGCATGCCTTCTTTGCCGACCCGGACGCGGCGTGCCTCATGTTGAAAGCCCGCCGATAATCGCGCATCGACGCGCAGTTGAAGAGCGTCTATCGGAACCCGCCGGCCCTGGGGCCGGCGGGTTTTTCTTTGCGCCGATCTCTCGTCCGTTCCGTAGGTCGTCGTCCCCGCGAAGCTTGTCCCCGCGCAGGCGGGGAGCGGGGACGACCGTATTTTACATGCTCTGCCTCGCCAGAACGGAATCCGTTACCCTCTCGGCCCATGACCGATAGCGCCGCCGTCGTTCGCCCGATGGGCAGCGACGACCTTGCCGCAGCCGACCGCGTCTACCGTCTCGCCTTCGGCACGCAATTCGGCCTGCCCGACCCGAGCCGCTTCCGCGGCGACGCCCAGGTGCTGCGCGGGCGCTGGACGACCGATCCGCGCCCCTGCTTCGTCGCCGAGCGGGATCGCCGCATCGTCGGCAGCATCGTCGGCATGGATTGGGGCAGCGTCTTCGTCCTCGGGCCGCTCACGGTCGACCCCGCGTATGCCGACCGCGGCATCGGACGGTTGCTGATGCGGCCGGCGATGGATTTCATCGCCGCGCGTGGCTTCGCCCTTGCCGGCCTCTTCACCTTTCCGGCGAGCCCCAAGCACGTCCATCTTTACGAGAGCTATGGCTTCGTGCCGCAGCACCTGACGCCGGTGCTGTCGTCGGTCGCTCTGGATTCCCGCTTGCGCGGGAATGACGGAATAGGAGAGCACGCCAACCTCCTCTCGGACCTGCCACCCGCCGCCCGCGCCGCCGCCCGCGCCGCCTGCCGCGCCGTGTCGGACGCGGTCTTTCCCGGTCTCGACCTGACGCACGAGATCGAAGCGATCGCCACCCAGGGCCTGGGCGACACCGTGCTGCTGCGCGACGGCGGCGGAATATCCGGCTTCGCCCTTTGCCATGGCGGTGCCGGCAGCGAGGCCGGCAGCGGCGTGCTTTTCGTCAAGTTCGCCTGTGTCCGGCCCGGCGACGCGGCCGGCTTCATGCGCTTGGTCGAGGCGTGCGAGCGGCTCGCCGCCGTGCGCGGCGCCAGTCGTCTCGTCGCCGGCGTCAATCGCGCGCGCGACGGCGCCTATCGCGCGATGCGCGAGCGCGGCTTCCGCGCCGACCTGATCGGCGTCGCCATGCATCGCCCCGACGGCGCCGGCTACAACCGGCCCGAGATCTACGCGATCGACGACTGGCGGTAACATAATCGAAAGCCGACGGCCTGCTTGATGCCGTCAAGAAATATCCTCACCCTGAGCGAAGTCGAAGGGCGCACGGTCGTTGTGCAGCGGGTAGATCGTTGAGCGCGTTTGTCTACATCCTGCGCTGCTCGGATGGTTCGTACTATGTCGGCAGCACGTGCGCCGCTCTCGAGCAAAGACTCGCGCAACATAACGATGGCAGCTTCGGCGGTTACACGTTCCGGCGGCGGCCCGTCAGCCTCGTCTATCATCAGGAGTTCGATCGGATCACCGACGCGATTGCGGCCGAGCGTCAGTTGAAAGGATGGACGCGGGCGAAGAAAGAAGCGTTGATCCGCGGGGATGTCGAGGCGTTACGTATGCTCGCGCGCGGACCACGGTAAGACAGACTGCGTCGCGATCATGCGCGCTTCGACAAGCTCAGCGTGAGGAACATTTACGCCGGCTTCGGCAAAAGTCGTCAATGCGCGCGCGCGACACCCATCAGCCGCGCGAGCCGGTCGGGCTCTTTCAGCAGCGGCTGGCTGGGCCCGGCATAGACCACCACGCCGCGGTCGAGCACCATCGCGTCGGCGGTGAATTCGAGCGCGATGCGCGCGTGCTGCTCGACCAGGACGAGCGCCAGATCGTCCTCGCGCTTCAAGCGGTCGAGGCCCCGCAATACCGCTTCGACGATGACCGGGGCAAGGCCTTCGAGCGGCTCGTCCATCAGCATCAGCGACGGATTTCCCATCAGCGCGCGGCCGATCGCCAGCATCTGCTGCTCGCCGCCCGAGAGCTGGTTGCCGCGGTTGCGCCGCCGCTCGCTGAGCGAGGGGAAGAAGTCATAGACCCGCTCCAGCGTCCAGCGCCCCGGCCGGGAGGCGACGTCGAGATTCTCCTCGACCGTGAGCGAGCGGAAGATTTCGCGCTCCTGTGGCACGAAGCCGATGCCGAGCCGCGCCCGGCGATAGGGCGGCAGCGACGAGATCTCGCGGCCGTCGAGCCTGATCGAGCCGCCGCGCAGCGTGGTCTGGCCCATGATGGTGGCGAGCAGCGTCGTCTTGCCGACGCCGTTGCGGCCGAGCACCGCCAGCGTCGCCGCCGGCGCCAGAGTAAGCGACACCCCTTCGAGCACCACGGTGTCGCCATAGCCGGCGCGCACGGCGTCGAGCACCAGGCCCTGGGCCGCGTCGGTCATGGCGATCCTCCGCGGCGCAAGAGGGCACGGGACGGTGACTGAAGGGTGCCCGCACCGCTCGCGACGCAATCACCCCCACCCCAACCCTCCCCCTTCGAGGGGGAGGGGATTTCCTTTTTGTCCCTCCCCCCTTGAGGGGGCGGGCACGGGTGGGGGGTGTGGCACATGACGTGGCTCATGCGTGCGCCCGCTCGCCGAGATAGACCTGGCGCACCCGCGCGTCGGCGGCGATCTCCTGCGGCGTGCCCTCGACCAGGATCTGGCCCGCGACCAGAACGGTGATGCGCCGCGCCAGGCGAAACACCAGGTCCATGTCGTGCTCGATGATCAAGAGCGCGATGTCGGCGGGCAGCCGCTCGATGGTCTCGACGATGGTGCCGGATTCCGACGACGGCACGCCGGCCGCCGGCTCGTCCAACAGCAGCACCTTGGGCGCGAGGCCGAGCGCCACCGCGATCTCGACCAGGCGCTGGCGACCGTAGGCGAGCTCCTTCACCGGCCGCAGCGCCTCGTCGTGGAGGGCGAGCCGTTCGAGCAGCGCATAGGCCTCGTCGATGATGTGGCGGCGGCTGCCGGCTGCGCGATGGATGTCGCCGCCGCTGCCGAGCCGCTCGGACACCGCCAGCGTGACGTTCTCGAGCACGGAGAGGCCGCGGAACAAGGTCGTGATCTGGAAGGTGCGGACGATGCCGCGCTTGACGCGCTGCGCCTGCGACAGCGGGGTGATGTCGGCGGCATCGAGCAGGATGCGGCCGTCGCTCGGCTTGAGGACGCCGGTGACCAGGTTGACGAAGCTGGTCTTGCCGGCGCCGTTGGGCCCGATCAACGCCTGCCGCGCGCCGCGCGCCAGGCGGAAATCGATGCGGCTGGCGACGGTCAGGGCGCCGAAGCTCTTGCACAGGCCCCGGGTTTCGAGCGCCGGAGGCGTGGCCGCGCCGGTCATTGCCGCCGCCTGATCAGCGCACCGATGCGGTCGACGATCCCCAGCACGCCGCCGCGCGCGAACATCACCATCAGCACCAGCAGCAGGCCGATCCAGAAGTACCAATAGACCGGATCGATCGCCGCGAAGCGGTCCTGCGCGATCATGTAGAGCGGCACGCCGATGAACGCGCCATAGAGCTGGCCGATGCCGCCCAGCAGCAGCATGATCAGGACATTGCCCGAACGCTCGAACCCGAGCGCGTCGGTGGCGACGAACTGGGTCGTCTGCGCCACCAGCGCGCCCGAGATGCCGGCCATGGCCGCGGAGATCGTGTAGGCGACGAGCCGGCGCACGAACACCGGCGAACCGATGGCGTGCATGCGCGCCTCGTTCTCGCGAATGCCGGTGAGCGAGCGGCCGAACGGCGAATGGACGATGCGGCGCATCGCCAGCCAGCACAGGAACAACACCGCCAGGCAATAGAAATAGGCGGTGTTGCCGTAGAGGCCGAAGCGGAAGAGGCCGAAGACCGGCTGCACCACCATGCCTTGAAGTCCGTCGGCGCCGCCGGTGATGGTGTTGGCCTTGTTGGCCACCGCGGACAGCATGACCGCAACCATCAGCGTCATCATCAGTTGCGTCAGGCCGTGCGTGCGCAGCACGATGACCCCGGAGACCAGGCCGACCAGCGCCGCGGCGGCGGCGGCGATGACGAGGCCGAGGACCGGCGCACCGAAGCCATGCGCCGCGAGCAGCCCGGCGGTGTAGGCGCCGGTGCCGAAGAACGCGGCCTGGCCCAGCGTGACGATCCCGCCGTAGCCCAACACCAGATCGACCGACAGGGCGAACACGATGGTGGCAAGGATCTGCGCGCCGAGAGCGAGATAATCCGGAAACGCGAAATAGCCCGCGATCGCCGCCGCCCAGGGCAGCGCCTCGTACCAGCGCAAGCGGTGCCGGCGGGCGAAGGTGTCGGCGGCGCCGGCGACGACGCGTTCGGCAACGGCGGCCATCAGGACGATCCGACCAGGCCGCGCGGTCGCCACATCAGCAGAATCAGCGTCAGGGCATAGATGAAGAACGAGCCGATCTCGGGCAGCAGATACTTGAACGCGGTATCGGCGATACCGAGCAGCAGCGCGGCGAAAAACGGGCCGCGGATCGAGCCCAGGCCGCCGACCGAGACGACGATGAGGAAATAGACCAGATAATCGGTGGCGTAGCCCGGATAGATCGGCAGCAGCTCAGCGCCGAGTCCGCCGCCCAGTGCCGCGAGGCCGCTGCCGAGCGCGAAAGCGAGCGTGAACAGACCCGAGGTATTGATGCCGACCGACTGCGCCATGTGCAGATTATCGACGGCGGCGCGGATCTTGGCGCCGAAGCGGGTGCGGTCGAGCGCAAGCCACAGGCCGATGACCAGAACCGCGCCGCAGACGATGAGGAAGCTGCGATAGGTCGGGAACTCGCGGAAGCCGAGATTGATCTGGCCGCGCAGTTCCGGCGGCGGCTGGAAGAGCTGCGCGAGCGGCCCCCAGAAATACTTGGCCGCCGCCACCGACATGAAGACGAGGCCGATGGTGAGCAGCACTTGATCGAGCTCGGCGCCGCCGTAGAGGTGACGATAAAGCAGGCGTTCGAACACCACGCTGACCGCCGCGACGATCACGACGGCGCAGATCAGCGACGCCCAGAACGGCATGCCATAGTCGTTCATCAGCGTGGTCACGGCATAGCCGCCGAACATGGCGAAGACGCCGTGCGCCAGGTTGACAAAGCCCATCAAGCCCATCGTCACCGACAGGCCGACCGAGATCAGATACAGGACCATCGCGAAGGCCACGCCGAAGAACGCGATACTGACGACGGCCGAGAGAATTTCACTCATTCTGTCAAGGATTTAAGACGTGGTTTCGAGGGCTCACTATAAGGCGTATCGAGGCGGCGAGGCAACGCGACGGACCGTGAAGATGTGTCTCAGTTTCGACTGCGGGTTGCGCGCGGTACGCCCTTCGACAAGCTCGGAGCAAGGCGGCTTTCTCAATGCCATCACGATCTCTCCCCCTGAGCGGCGCCCGCAGGGTGCCAGCCGAAGCGCGCCGCATCGCCATGCAGCATCAAACCGAGACACGACCGGCCGCAAGGCGCGATCGCCGGCGAAGATCGGCGCCGGCGATCGCCTGCATCGTCCGGTTCCGCTTACGGCTTCGGCGGCGGATTCGTCTCCTTCCACGGATCCTTGACCATCGGGAAGGTCTCGAACTCGACGTTGGCGAGCTTGCCGCCCACCTTCTCCACCCGCCGGATGTAGATGTTCTGGACGATCTCGCGCGTCAGCGGATCGATC
>JAGWON010000022.1 GCA_028871055.1 Alphaproteobacteria bacterium | reverse complement strand
GGTGCCACGCCGGCGCCGGGCGCCGCGCCGGCCGCGGGAGCCAAGCCGGCCGCGGGTGCGGGCGCCGCGCCCAAGGCGCCGGCGGGCCAGCCGCCCAAGAAGTAACCGGAAGCGGCGATGCGACTTATCGTCGGGCTCGGCAATCCCGGAGCCCGCTACGAGCGCACGCGCCACAATGTCGGCTTCGTGGCCGCCGATGCCATCCATCGCCGCCACGGTTTCGCGCCGTGGCGCGCGAAGTTCCAGGGCCTGCTCGCCGAAGGTGCGCTCGGCGGCGCGCGGGTTTATCTGCTGAAGCCGCAGACCTTCATGAACGCGTCGGGCGAGAGCGTCGCCGAGGCCGCGCGGTTCTACAAGGTCGCGCCCGCCGAGATCGTCGTTATCCACGACGAGATCGACCTCGAGCCCGGCAAGCTGCGGGTGAAACAGGGCGGCGGCGCGGCCGGGCACAACGGCCTGCGCTCGATCGACGCCATGCTCGGCGAAGATTATTGGCGGGTGCGGATCGGCATCGGCCATCCCGGCATCAAGGAGTTGGTCGAGCCCTACGTGCTGCAGAATTTTTCCGCCGACGACCAGGAGTGGCTGCCGAACCTGATCGACGCGATCGCCGACGCCGTTCCGGCGCTGATCTCCGACAGCGCGGCGGCCTTCACCACCAAGGTCGCGCTCATCCTCAAGCCCAACCGCAAAGAGCCAGCGGCCGGGACTTAGCGCCATGGGATTCAATTGCGGCATTGTCGGCCTGCCGAATGTCGGCAAGTCAACGCTGTTCAACGCGCTGACCGCGACTCAGGCGGCCGATGCGGCGAACTATCCCTTCTGCACCATCGAGCCCAATATCGGCCGCGTCGCCGTGCCCGATGCGAGGCTCGATACGCTCGCGGCGATCGCCAAATCGGCCAAGATCGTGCCGACTCAGCTCGAATTCGTCGACATCGCCGGGCTGGTGCGCGGCGCCAGCAAGGGCGAAGGCCTCGGTAACCAGTTCCTGTCGCATATCCGCGCCGTGGATGCCGTCGCCCAGGTGCTGCGCTGTTTCGAGGAGCCCAACGTCACCCATGTCGAGGGCTCGGTCGATCCAATCCGCGACGTCGAGACCATCGAGACCGAGCTGATGCTCGCCGATCTCGAAAGCCTCGAGAAGCGCCGCGTCGCCGCCGAGAAGCGCGCCCGCGGCGCCGACAAGGAGGCCAAGGCCGAGCTCAGCGTCATCGAACCGGTGCTGGCGGCGCTGAAAGAGGGCAAGTCGGCGCGCACCGTGACCCTGCCGGACGAGCTCAAGCCGGCGCTCAAGTCGCTCCAACTCCTGACCGCCAAACCGGTGCTCTACATCGCCAATGTCGAGGAGGCCGCCGCGGCGGCGGGCAACGCCCAGTCTCGGCGCGTCGCCGACTATGCCCGGCAGCAGGGTGCGCAGAGCGTGGTGATCTCGGCCGCGATCGAGGCCGAGGTGGCGCAGCTCGCCGACGCCGAGGAACGCGGCGCCTTTCTCGAAAGCCTCGGCCTCAAGGAGACCGGCCTCGCCCGCGTCATCCGCGCCGGCTATGCCCTGCTCGACCTCGTCACCTTCTTTACCGTCGGGCCGAAGGAGGCGCATGCCTGGACGGTGCGCAAGGGCGCCACGGCGCCCGAGGCCGCGGGCGCCATTCACACCGATTTCGAGAAGGGCTTCATCCGCGCCGAGGTGATTTCCTACGCCGATTTCGTCGCCTGCGGCGGCGAGCAGGGCGCCAAGGACGCCGGCAAGCTCAGGGTCGAGGGCGCCGATTACGTGATCGCCGACGGCGACATCCTGCACATCCGGTTCAACCTCTAGCGGCCTCCCAGCCGCCCCCTTTATAGTCGCCGCCGATAAAAAGCCAGGAGGCACGCATCATGGGTCAGACGGTTTCGCTCACCGCCAAGGACGGACACAAGCTCGGCGCCTACGTGGCGACGCCCGCGGGCAAGCCGAAGGGCGGGCTGGTGGTGATCCAGGAGATTTTCGGCGCCAACCATCACATCCGCAACGTCGCCGACCGCTTCGCCGCGATGGGCTATGCCGCGGTCGCGCCGGCGCTGTTCGACCGCGTCCAGAAGGGCGTCGATCTCGGCTACGATCCGCAAAGCATCGCGCAGGGCCGCGCGATCCACGAGAAAGTGCCGATGGTGGGCTCGCTCGCCGATGTCCAGGCCGCGATCGACTATGCCAAGCAGTTCGGCAAGGTCGGCGTGGTCGGCTATTGCTGGGGCGGCTCGCTCGCCTTCCTGGCGGCGACGCGGCTCGGCGGCGCCACCGCGGCGGTCGGATATTACGGCGGCATGATCGCCAAGCACGCCGCGGAGAAGCCCAAGATCCCGATCATCCTGCATTTCGGCGACAAGGATCAGGCGATCCCGATGACCGACGTCGAGAAGGTGAAGCAGGCGCGGCCCGAGGTGCCGATCTACGTCTACAGCGCCGGCCATGGCTTCTCGTGCGACGAGCGCGCGTCGTTCGACAAGACCGCGCACGAGCTGGCGCTGCAACGCACCACCGCCTTCTTCCGGCAGCACGTCGGCTGATCAGCCGGGCCGCGTGGCTTTCCGTTCCGGAAAGAGCGACAGCAGCCCGTCGCGTGAGGCGGGACAGACGCCGCGCTCGGTAATGAGCGCGGTGACGTATTTGGCCGGCGTGACATCGAAGACGTAGTTGGCGGCCGGGCTGCCGTCGGGAATCACCCGCACCCGCGCCACCTCGCCAGATGCGAGTCGGCCGGCGATTTCGGCGAGTTCGTCGGCACTGCGCTCTTCGATCGGGATGGTGCGGCCGTCGGCGAGAGTCCAGTCTATGGTCGGCGACGGCAGGGCGACGTAGAACGGTACGCCATTGTCGCGCGCGGCCAATGCCTTGAGATAGGTGCCGATCTTGTTGGCGACGTCGCCCGTCGCCGTGGTGCGGTCGGTGCCGACGATGCAGAGATCGACCTGGCCGCGCTGCATCAGGTGGCCGCCGGCGTTGTCGGC
Organism: Alphaproteobacteria bacterium; assembly: GCA_028871055.1. GTDB lineage: Bacteria > Pseudomonadota > Alphaproteobacteria > ATCC43930 > CGMCC-115725 > REEB95. The sequence continues at coordinate 39,633 of JAGWON010000022.1, read as the reverse complement.
AATCACCGTGTGCGGCACGCCGTGCTGGCCCAGCTCCCAGGCGGTCAGGCTGGCGCCCTGGTTGCGTGGTCGGGTCTCGTCGACCCAGACATGGACCGGCACGCCTTCGTCGTGGGCGAGATAGATCGGCGCCAGCGCGGTGCCCCAGTCGACGGTGGCGAGCCAGCCGGCATTGCAATGGGTAAGAATGTGGACCGCCTTGCCGGCCTTGCGTGCGAGTGCCTGGCGGATCAGCGGCACGCCGTGCGCGGCGATGGCGCGGTTCGTCGCCACGTCGGCCTCGGCGATTTCGCCGGCACGGCGATAGGCCGCCTCGGCGCGGCGCTCGGCGGGGAGTTGTTTGAGCAGCGTGCGCAAATCCTCCACCGCCCAGCGCAAATTTACCGCGGTCGGCCGCGTCGCCAGCAGCGTCTCGGCCGCGCGTGCGATCGCCGCGTCGCCCGGATCGGCGCGCATGGCGAGCGCCATGCCGTAGGCGGCAGTCGCGCCGATGAGCGGCGCGCCGCGCACCAGCATGGCGCGGATCGCGTGCGCCGCCTCGTCGACGGTGATGAGCCGCAGCATTCGCAGCTCGAACGGCAGCCGCGTCTGGTCGATGATGCCGACGCCGGCGCCGTCGGGCTCGAGCCAGATGCTGCGCATGGCTTGGCCCGCGACCTTCATCGGCTCAGGCCTTGCGCGTCTTGCTCTTGCCCGCCGGACGCAGGACGCGGCCGGCGACGGCGTCGAGCTTCTTGATCAGCTTGGGATCGCGCTTGGCCGGCGCGGTGATCAGCGCGTGGTCGAGCGCGTGGTCGCAACCCTGCGGACAATGCGCGCCGTCATGCGCGATCAGCGGCACGACCGCCTTGACCAGCGCCTTGGCGCGATCGGCGTTGGCGAGCAGCGTGCCGACGATCATGTCGACCGTGACGTGGTCGTGGTCGGGATGCCAGCAGTCGAAATCGGTCACCATCGCCACCGTGGCGTAGCAAATCTCGGCCTCACGAGCGAGCTTGGCCTCGGGCATGTTGGTCATGCCGATCACGTCGCAGCCCCATTGGCGATAGAGCCGGCTTTCGGCCAGGGTCGAGAACTGCGAGCCTTCCATCACCAGATAGGTGCCGCCGCGGATCAACGCGATTTCGGCAGCCGTCCCCGCCTCGGCCAGATGCCGGCCGAGCCGCGCGCAGACCGGATGGGCCATCGACACGTGGGCGACGCAGCCGGTGCCGAAGAAGCTCTTATTGCGCGCGAAGGTGCGATCGATGAACTGATCGGCCAGCACAAAGCTGCCGGGCGGCAGGTTCTCGCGGAACGAACCGACCGCCGACAGCGAGATTAGGTCGGTGACGCCGGCGCGCTTCAGCACGTCGATGTTGGCGCGGTAATTGATCTCGCTGGGCGGGATCGGGTGGCCGCGGCCGTGGCGCGGCAGGAAGACGAGCGCCACGTCGCCGAGTTTGCCGAAGCACAGCGCGTCGGACGGGGAACCGAACGGCGACTTGATCCGGCGCCAGGTGACGCCGGTCATGCCCTCGATCTGGTAAAGGCCACTGCCGCCGATGATGCCGATGACGCGCGAGGTCATCGCAACTCCTCGAAGTCCGCGCGCAGTCAACCAGCCCGGCCGGGCTCAGACAACTGGAATCAGTGCTCGATGTCCGACCAGACGCGGCGCTTGGCGCCGTAGAGCACGCCGGTCATCGCCAGCAGGAACAGGATCACCTTGGCGCCGGTGCGCTTGCGCTCCTCCGTCGTCGGGTCCGCGGCCCAGGTGAGGAACGTCACGACGTCGTGCGCTTCCTGGTCGAGTGTCGCCTTGGTGCCGTCGGCATATTGCACCGAGTTGTCCTGCAGCGGCTGCGGCATGGCGATCTGATGGCCGGGGAAATAGAGATTGTAGTTCATCCCGGACCGCATCTCGACGCCCTTCGGCGCGTCGCGGAAGCCGGTGAGGATGCCGTAGACGTAGCGCGCACCGCCGTCGCGCGCCTTGATCATGTCCGACAGATCGGGCGGTACGGCGCCGTTGTTGGCGGTGCGCGCCGCGCTCTCGTTTGGGAAGGGCGCCACGAAATGGTCCGACGGCCGCGCCGGGCGCTGGATCGGCTGCCCGTTCTTGTCGATGTCAGCAATCTGCTTCTGCGCCGCGATCGCCTTTACCTCGGCCTCGGTGTAGCCGAGCCCGCTGGGCCCGGCGAGATCGTCATAGGTGACGAGGTTCATCGAATGGCAGGCCGAACAGATCTCGGTGTAGATCTGGAAGCCGCGCTGCAACGCGGCGCGGTCGAAGGTGCCGAACGGCCCCTCGAACGACCACGACACGTCGGGCAGCGGCGGCGCTTCCTCGCCCGCGGCCTGGGCCGTCGCGGGGCGGGCGGGTTGCGCCAGCACCGCCGCGGCGATCACCGCGCCGGCGAGCAGCGCCGGCAGCACGCGACGCGGCCTCATGGTTTGGTCCGTGTTGCGGCGGCGCCGGCAAGCGCGCCGCCGCCGCGTTTCTTCAAGACCGCCTCGGCGATGCTCGGCGGCAGCGGCAGCGGCCGCTCGAACCAGCCGATCAGCGGCATCAGCACAAGGAAATGGAGGAAATAATAGATCGTGCCGACCCGGCCGATGACGATCCAGATGCCTTCCGGACGATGCGCGCCGACGGCGCCGAGCGCGAAGGCGTCGATCACCAGCAGCCAGAACACCCATTTGTAGATCGGGCGGAAATAGGCGCTGCGCACCTTCGAGGTGTCGAGCCAGGGCACGATGAACAGCACGAAGATCGACGCGAACATCGCGCACACGCCGAGCAGCTTGTTCGGGATCGCGCGCAAGATCGCGTAGTACGGCAGCAGGTACCATTCCGGCACGATCTCGGGCGGTGTCTGCATCGGATTGGCCGGGATGTAGTTCTCCGGATTGCCGAGCAGATTCGGGAAATAGAAGACGACGATCGCGAAGACGATCAGGAACGCGCTCAACCCGAACATGTCCTTGTAGGTGTAATAGGGATGGAACGGCACGCTGTCCTGCGGGCCTTTGCGATCGATGCCGAGCGGATTGTTCGAACCGTGCTGGTGCAGCGCCATCAGGTGCAGCCCCACCACCGCGAAGATCACGAACGGCAGGAGATAGTGCAGCGCGTAAAAGCGATTGAGCGTCGGGTTGCCGACCGCGAAGCCGCCCCACAGCCACGTCACGATGTCGTTGCCGATGCCGGGAAAGGCCGAGAACAGGTTGGTGATGACGGTGGCGCCCCAGAAGCTCATCTGGCCCCAGGGCAGCACGTAGCCCATGAACGCGGTCATCATCATTAGCAGCAGAATGACGACGCCGAGCATCCACAACAGCTCGCGCGGCGCCTTGTACGAGCCGTAGTAGAGCCCGCGGAAGATGTGGATGTAGGTGACGATGAAAAAGAACGACGCGCCGTTCATATGGAGGTAGCGCATCAGCCAGCCGTAATTGACCTCGCGCATGATGCGTTCGACCGACTGGAACGCGTCGTCGACGCTCGGCGTGTACTGCATCGCCAGGAAGACGCCGGTGACGATCATGATCGTCAGCATCACGCCGGCGAGCGAGCCGAAGTTCCACCAGTAATTCAGGTTCTTCGGCGTCGGGTATTGATTGAGCTCGTGATCGAGGAAGGTGAACACCGGCAGGCGGTGATCGATCCATTGCACGAGCTTGTTCTGCGAGACCGCCATGGCGCCGCCTTAGATCTGCTCGATCGAGTCGAAGTCGAACGGCGAGGTCGTCGGATTCTCGCCGATGCGGACGGTGGTGCCGCTGACGAAGTGATGGGGCGGCACCGGCAGGTTGTAGGGCGCAGGCACGCCGCTGAAGACTCGACCCGACAGATCGTAGCGCGAACCATGGCACGGGCAGAAATAGCCGCCGAGCCAAGCCGGGCCGAGGCTGCCGCCGGGCTGCGGCATGAATTCCGGAATGCAGCCGAGATGGGTACAGATGCCGACCAGCACAAGGTACTCGGGTTTGATCGAGCGATGCCAGTTCTTGACGTAAGGCGGCTGCTGCAGCACGTTCGAATCGGGATCGCGCAGCAGGCTGATGTCCTGCGGGTCCTGGAGCTTCTTGAGCTCGGCGGGCGTGCGGTGGACGATGAAGATCGGCCGCGACCGCCACAGCACGAGAATCTGCTGGCCGGGCTGCAGGCTCGACAGATCGACGTCGATCGGGGCGCCGGCCGCGAGCACGTCGCGCGCGGGATTCATGCTCGAGATCAGCGGCCATGCGGCGGCGACGGCGCCGATGCCCAGCAGCGCGTTGCCGGTGATCACCAAGAAGTCGCGCCGCGTGCCGCCTGCCGCGTGCGCGTCAGCCGTCTGCGAATGCGCCGATTCCGCCATCAATTCCCTCTTTCGCCGCGCTCCAAGCCCGGGCGCAAGCTACAGGCTTGAACGAAAGCTTCTATGCGACATCCTGCCGCACGAACGGCAAAAAACCCAAGCAAAAGCGCGCCGCGCGCGGGCCTTGCCAAGGCGGCGAATTCACCGCCAAGGTGCCGGCCATGCGGCTTGCCCTCTACGAGCCCGATATCGCGCAGAACGCGGGCGCGATCCTGCGGCTGGGCGCGTGTTTCGGCGTCGCCGTCGACATCATCGAGCCGTGCGGATTCGTGCTCGACGACCGGCGTTTGAAGCGCGCCGCGATGGACTATCTCGCTCAGGCCGAGATCGCGCGCCACGCGTCGTGGGAGACGTTCCGGCAATCGCGCAGCGGCAGGCTGGTGCTGCTTTCGACCAAGGCGCGCCTCCCCTATCATCGCTTCGCCTTCGCCCGCGACGACGTGCTCCTGCTCGGCCGGGAGACCGCGGGCGTGCCACCGGAGGTCGCTGAAGCCGTGGACGCGAGCGTGCTGATACCGATGCGGCCCGGCCTGCGCTCGCTCAACGTGGCGCTCGCCGCGGCGGTTGCGCTCGGCGAGGCGCTGCGCCAGACCGCGCTGCTGCCGGAGGCGGCGCCGTGAGCGACGCCGCGCAGCAGCAGGCGGATTCGGCGCACTGGTTCGACGAACTGCGCGACCGGTTATGCGCGGTGTTCGAGGCGATCGAGGACGAATACGCCGCGGCGCGGCCCGACGAAGGCCAGGCCGGCCGGTTCGAGCGCGAACCCTGGCGGCGCGAGGACGGCGGCGGCGGGACCATGGCGCTGATGCACGGCCGCGTCTTCGAGAAGATCGGCGTCAACGTCTCGACCGTGTGGGGCGAATTCTCGCCCGAGTTCCGCGCGCAGATCCCGGGCGCCGCCGACGATCCGCGCTTCTGGGCGTCGGGCATCTCGCTCGTCGGGCATCCGCGCTCGCCGCTGGTGCCGGCGGCGCACATGAACACGCGGCACGTCTGCACGACCAAGGCCTGGTTCGGCGGCGGCGCCGATCTGACGCCGGTGTTTCCCGACGAGGCCGATACGCGCGACTTCCACGCCGCGTTCGAAGGCGCCTGCGCCGCGCACGACCCCGCCTATTACCCGCGCTTCAAGGCGTGGTGCGACGAGTACTTCTTCCTCAAGCATCGCAACGAGCCGCGCGGTGTCGGCGGCATCTTCTACGATGACTTGGCGACCGGCGACTGGGCACGCGACTTCGCCTTCACCCGCGCGGTGGGCGAGGCGTTCCTGCGCATCTATCCGCGGCTGGTGCGCCGGCACATGCTGCGGCCGTGGACCGACGAGCAGCGCCAGGCGCAGCTCGTCAAGCGCGGCCGCTACGTCGAGTTCAACCTGCTCTATGACCGCGGCACGCTGTTCGGCCTCAAGACCGGCGGCAACGTCGACGCGATTCTGATGTCGCTGCCGCCCGCAGTAAGCTGGCCCTAGGCGCTACGTACCTTGTTCCTCCGGCGGCTTGCGCCGGCCGAATGCCGCAAGCAGCAGCAGGTCATAGACCGCCTTAAGCCCGCCGGCGAGCAGCGCCGGCCAGCCGAAAGGCGACAGGGTGAGCAGCCAGCCGGCAAGCACCGGCGCCAGCGCCGCGGCGAGGCTGCGCGGCACGGCCGTCACGCTGGCCGCCGCCGCGCGCTCGGCCGGCGTCACCACCGCCATGACGTAGGAGGTGCGCGTCGGCACGTCCATCTGCGAGAGCGACGAGCGCACCAGCCACAGCGCCACCGCGATCCACAGCTTGGGTGCGAAGGCCAGCGCGATCAGGCACAGATTCGACGGCAGATGCGTGAACACCATGGTGTTGATGAGGCCGATCCGCGCCGCGATGCGGCCGGCCGCCACGTAAGACGCGGCCGAGGCGAGGCCGCTCCAGAAGAAGATTGTGCCCGCGGTCGCGAGCGACAGGCCGAAGCGCTCGAACAGCCAGAGCGCCAACAGCGACTGCACGATCAGTCCGCCGCCGAAGGCGTCGAGGCTGAACAGCGCCGCGAGGCCGACGACGAGGTTGCGCGACGGACCGAGCGGCGCCACCGGACCTTCTGGTTTTGAATCGAGGCTCGCCGGCAGGCGCCGGTAGAGATGATAGCTGGCGAGGCCGAGAAGCGCGTACAGCCCGAACATCCAGCGCAGCGCGTCGATCAGATCGAGACCGAGCCAGCCGCGCGCGATCTCGGGCAGACCCGCGGCAAGCGAACCGACCGCGCCGACCAGCGAACCGACCAGGCTGTAGAGCACGAAGGCGCCGGTGCGCGCCCGGGTCGGCGCCGCCTCGGCGAGCAGCGCCTGCTCGAGCGGCAGGAACAGGCTGACGTCGCCCGGCGACGGATTGAGCGTGCCGAAGAACGCGATCGCGGCGAGCGGCCAGAAGCGCGTCGCGCCGGCGAAGCCGACGCCGGTAGCGATCATCAGCAGCGTCGCGATCACCAGCAGCACGCGCCGGCCATAGCGGTGGGCGGTGAAGCCGACGACGACGGTCGCCGCCGCCGAGCCGAGCAAGGTCGCGGCGGTAAGCAGACCGATCTCGAACGCGTCGAAGCCAAGCGCCTTGAGATAGACCGGTAGCAGCAGGCTGACGAAGCCATCGGCGAAGGCGCGCAGCCCCCGCCCCCAATAGAGCGGCACCGCTACCGGCGAGACGCCGACGGGCAAGAAGCGCGCCATCGCCGCGACGCTACGCTAGCCGCGCCAGCGCTTCGCCCCCGAGCGCGCCGAGGACGACCACCGCCCACGGCGGCATGCGCAGGCGCAGCAGGATCAACGCGGCCGCGGCGAAGGCGAAATCGTGCCAGCCGAACACAGCGCTGACGAAGACCGGGCGATAGAGCACCGCCAGCAGCAGGCCGACGACCGCGGCATTGACGCCCTTGAGCGTCGATTGCATGGCTTGGTTGCGGCGCAATTCGCTCCAGAATGGCAGCGTACCCAGGATGAGCAGCGAACCCGGCAGGAAGATCGCCACCAGCGCGACCGCGCCGCCGACCAGGCCGCCGGGTAGCACCTGCATCGCCACGCCGAGAAAGGCGGCGAAGGTGAAGAGCGGTCCGGGCAGCGCCTGGGCCGCGCCGTAGCCGGCGAGGAAGGTATCCTGGCTCACCCAGCCCTTCGGCACCACCACCGCATCGAGCAGCGGCAACAGCACGTGGCCGCCGCCGAACACCAGCGAGCCGGAGCGATAGAAGCCGTCGAACAGCCGCACGGCGTTGGACCCGGTCGTCGCCGCCAGAATCGGCGACAGCGTCAGCAGCACGGCGAACAGGACAAGCGACGCGATCGCCAGCGCGCGCGGCACACGCGGCGCGAACGGCAGCACTGATTGGCGTGCGTCGCCCGGCAGGAACAATCGGCCAACCGCGGCACCGAAGGCGATGGCGAAGAGCTGGCCCCAGCTCGGCGGCAGCGGCAGCGCCAGCGTCATGCCGGCGGCGGCGAGCGCCAGGGCGCCGCGCGGCACGTCGTTGGCCAGCCGGCGCGCCATCGTCCACACTGCCAGCGCCACCACCGCGCAGGCGACGAGCATCAATCCGTGCAGCCAGGCCGCGCCCGCCAAATGGCCCAGGCGCGCGATGCCGAAGCCGAGCCCGCCCATGATCAGCGCCGAAGGCAGCGTGAAGCCGATCCAGGCGCAGAGCGCGCCGGGCAATCCCGCGCGCAGCAGGCCGACGGCGAAGCCGAATTCGCTCGACGTCGGACCGGGCAGGAACTGCGCCAGCGCCAGCAGATCGGCGAAGCCGGCCTCGTCGAGCCAGCCGCGCCGCTCGATGAACTCGTTGCGGTAGTAGCCCAGATGCGCAACCGGACCGCCGAACGAGGTCATGCCCAGCCGCAGGAAGACGGCGAGAATCTCGAGCGGGCTGCTCCGGCCAGGATCGTGCTCAGGCATGCGCCGCGAGCCGCCGCCTGAGCTCGGCGCGGCACTCGGCGCGCGTCGCCTTGAAGTCGGTTGCGATCCACCAAGCCTCGAGATCGGCAAGCAGCTTGCCGATCTGCGGCCCCCGGGCAATCCCGGCCGCCAGCACGTCGCGGCCGCGCAACGGAAAGCGCACCGGCTTCCAGTTGCGCGCCAGCGTCAGCAGCGGCTTCACGCGGCGGCTCGCACCGCGCGCCGCGGCGGCAAGCAGCACGCGATCGCGATAGAGCGCCGGCCCCCAGCGATAGAGCACGCGACGCTGCGCCAGGCGATCGCCGTTCAAGTCGACCGCCGGCTTGGCGACCAGCGCCAGGAACCGGTCGCGCTGCTCGGTGGACAGCTTCAGCCGCTCGGCCACCGTCGGCGCCTCGACCGCCACCAGCGCGCCGAGGCGGCGGAGCGGATCGGGCGCCGGCTCGAGCGCGACCAGCCGCCGCAGCCGCGCCAGGCCGCCGGCCTCGGGCAACAGCACCGCGAGCACGCCATCGGCCTTCATCAGGCGCAAGGCCGGCAGCGGATCCGGCGCCGCCAGCAGCTTAAGGGTCTCGGTGGCGACGCGCTCGGCCGAAAGCGTCGGCAGTAGATGCGCCGCGTCGCGGCGGGCGGCGCGCGCGGCCCGGCCGCCCGCGCCTTTGCCGTAATGCGCGACGAAGCGATAGTAGCGCAGCAGCCGCAGTACGTCCTCGCGGATGCGCGTCGCTGGATCGCCGACGAAGCGCACGCGGCCGGCCTTGAGGTCGGCGAGGCCGCCGACGTAATCGTAGAGAGTGCCGTGCGCGTCGAGCGACAGCGCGTTCATGGTGAAGTCGCGGCGCCGCGCGTCGGCTTCCCAATCCGCATCGAAGGCGACCTTGGCATGCCGGCCATAGGTTTCGACGTCGCGGCGCAAGGTGGTGATTTCGAAATTCCGGTTGCCGGTCGCCGCCGTCACCGTGCCGTGAGCGACGCCCGTCGGCACCGCGCGGATACCGGCCGCAGCGAGCCGCTCCATCACCGTCTCGGGCTTGAGCGGCGTGGCGATGTCGACGTCGACGACATTGCGGCCGAGCACCGCGTCGCGCACCGCGCCGCCGACGAAGCGCGGCGCGGCGCCGGGCGCCGCCAGCGCACGCATGACCCGGCGCGTCGCGCGTTCCCGCATCCAGAGCTGCGGCCTGATCGGGACGGTTTCGGCCATCAGTGCGCGCCTTGCGGGACGATCTGGCCGGGCACAAGCCGGCCGTCCTCGACGTGGGGCGGCACGTAGCGCCCCGACCGCGGCCCGCCCGATCCGACGCCGACGATCACCAGCGCCAACGCCGCCGCGGCCAGGCCGCCGACCAGCAGCCACGTCCATGGCGCACGCCGGTCTTCGGCGCGACCGAAGGCGAAAAGCCAGAGGAAATAGATCGCGGTCGGGGCGAGCAGCGGCAGCAGGATGGTGAGCACCACCCGAGTCATGGCGGGCTCACGTCGCCAGCACCTCGGCGAGATTCACCAGGATGCCCGCGGTCGCCCCCCAAATGTAGCGGCTTTCATGCGACAGAACGAAGAAGGTGCGCACGCCGTTCTTGAGCTGGCGCGTTTCCAGCCGGTAATTGGCGCGATTGGCGACGAGCGCGAGCGGCACCTCGAAGACCTCGGTCACCTCGCCCGGGTCGGGCGCGAGCGCCAACGGCGGCTCGAGCAGCGCGACCACGGGTACGATCTCGAAGCCCGTGCCGGTGACATAGGTGTCGAGCCGTCCGATCACCTCGACGTGGTCGGACGGCAGACCGATCTCCTCGCGCGTCTCGCGCAGCGCTGCGGCCACGGCGTCGGCGTCGGTGGGCTCGATGCGGCCGCCGGGCAGCGAGATCTGTCCGGCATGGGCGCTCAGCTTCTCGTGCCGCTGGGTCAGCAGTAGGGCGAGGCCTTCGGCGCGGTCCACGATCGGCACCAGCACCGCCGCCGGCCGGAGCCCCGGGGGAAGTTTCGCGTCGGGGCCGAGCAGATGGTCGCCGCGCACCTTGTCGCTGTCGAACGAGCGGGTGCCCGGCCGATACGCGCCGAAGCGCGCGCGCACCGCAGCGGCGGTCAGTGTGCCTCCGCGAGTGTGCCGAGCGGAAAGAATTTCGCGTCGCTCCATACGCCGAATAGGGTTTCGCCCCCGACCCGCTCTTTGCGGCCCAAATCCACCAATTCGTAGAATACCGGCCGCGCTATCCGCGCTTCCAGCCTGTCGCGAACCAGGATATAGGGCACCGGGGTGTGCGTCACCCGGTCCTCGGCGACGCGCAGCGGATGCGCGGCGTCGAGCGTCACAATGTCGTCAACATTGGTACGAAAAATCAGCCGCTGGCGGGCGCCGGGTTGGTCGACTGCGAGCGACACGGCGACGAACGGCGCGTCCTCGACGGCGATGCGGCCGCGCTCGGCCGGCGTGGTTAGCCAATATTGACCGTCCGCGTCGCGTTCGAGCACGCGGCTGAAGAGACGAACGAGCGCCACGCGATGGATTGATGATCCGCGATAGAACCAGCTACCATCGCGGGCGATGCGGATATAGAAATCGCCGCAGTCGCGCGGTGGAGCGCCGGACCGCGGCGGCTTCGCCGCTTCGGCCGCGAGTCGTGCGAGCCCGGAAGACGAGGCATTGTCCATGACCACCCGCATCCGCCACAGGAGTGCCCGTTGAGCACCACCGAATCGATCGTGCCGAGCGCCGGCGCCGACCTCGCGCGCGAGATCGAAGCTCTGGGCGCGCGCCTCGCGGCGGTACGCCAGCGCATCGGCCGCGTCATCTTCGGCCAATCGGAGGTGATCGATCAAGCGCTGATCACGCTCTTGGCAGGAGGGCACGCCCTCCTGATCGGCGTGCCCGGCCTGGCCAAGACGCGCCTGGTCGAGACGCTCGGCACGGTGCTCGACCTCAACGACAAGCGCGTGCAGTGCACGCCCGACCTGATGCCCGCCGACATCATCGGCTCCGAGGTGCTGGAGGAGAGCGAGACCGGCCGGCGCGGGTTCCGGTTCATTCCCGGCCCGGTGTTCTGCCAGCTGCTCATGGCGGACGAGATCAACCGCGCCAGCCCGCGCACCCAATCGGCGTTGCTCCAGGCGATGCAGGAGGGCCGCGTCTCGGTCGCGGGGCAGTATCATCCCCTGCCCAAGCCGTTTCACGTGCTGGCGACGCAGAATCCGCTGGAGCAGGAGGGAACATATCCGCTTCCGGAAGCGCAGCTCGATCGCTTCCTGCTGCAGATCGACGTCGGCTATCCCGACCTCGAGGCCGAGCGCCGGATGCTGATCGCGACCACCGGCATCGCCGAGGACAGCGCCGCGGCGGTGCTCAACGCCGCCGAGTTGCTTGCGGCCCAGCGGCTGGTGCGGCGCGTACCGGTGGGCGACGGTGTCGTCGAGGCAATTCTGACGCTCGTGCGCTCTGGCCGTCCGGGCGACGGCGCCGCCGATGCCGCCCGAAGCCACATCGCCTGGGGTCCCGGTCCGCGCGCCAGCCAAGCCTTGATGCTTGCGGCGCGGGCGCGGGCGCTGCTCGACGGGCGGCTCGCGCCGTCGATCGACGACGTGCTGGCGCTCGCCCACCCGGTGCTGCGTCATCGCATGGCGCTCACCTTCGCCGCGCGCGCGGACGGCGTGAGCATGGCCCAGGTGATCGACCGGCTGCTGGACCCGCTGCGTTGATGGCCGACGCGGCGCTGCGCCACCGCGCCGAAGCAGCCTCGCTCGCGCTGCCGCCGCTGCTGATTGCCGCCGAACGCGTGGCCGCGGCCGTCGTTCAGGGTACGCACGGCCGCCGGCGCACCGGCCAGGGCGACACCTTCTGGCAATTCCGCCAATACGAGCCGAGCGACCCGGTCACCCGCATCGACTGGCGCGAGAGCGCCAAGTCGCAGCACGTCTATGTGCGCGAGACGGAATGGGAGGCGGCACAGAGCGTCTATCTGTGGCGCGACGGTTCGCACTCGATGGCCTACGCCTCGGACGCCAATCTGCCGACCAAGCGCGCGCGCGCCGACCTGCTCGCCCTCGCCCTCGCCGCGCTGCTGGTGCGTGGCGGCGAGCGCGTTGCCCTGATGGGCTCCGGCCTGGCGCCGGCGCATGGCCGCGCCGTGCTCGACCGCCTGGCCTTGCTGCTCGAGCGCGACTCGACGCCCGTCGACCTGCCGGCCTACGAGAAGTTGCCGCGCTACGGCCAAGTGGTGTGGTTCGGCGATTTCCTCGCGCCGCTCGACGCGATCGCCGCGCTGGTGCTGCGCTATGCCGACGCCGGCCTCAAGGGCCATCTGCTGCAGCTTCTCGACCCGGCCGAGGAAAGCCTGCCGTTCGCCGGCCGCGTGCGTTTCGAGGGGCTGGAGGGCGAGAGCCCGCTGCTGATCAGCCGCGTCGAATCGGTCCGTGCCGGATATGCCGAGCGCCTGCAACGCCATCGCGACGGCCTCGCGGCGCTGACGCGCGGCGCCGGTTGGACCTTTGCCACCCACCGCACCGACCACCCGCCGCAGCGCGCCTTGCTCGGCCTGTACCGGATCCTGACGGAGCGCTAAGCGCATGCTGTCGTTCGGTCCCTTCGCCTTCGCCGCGCCATGGTTGCTGGCGGGGCTGGCGGTATTGCCGGCGCTGTGGTGGCTGCTGCGGGTGACACCGCCGGCGCCGAAGCGAATCCGCTTCCCGGCGCTGCGCCTGATGCTGGGATTGACGCCGCCGGAGGAGACGCCGGCAAAGACGCCGCTCTGGCTCATCCTGCTGCGCATGGTGCTGGCGACGCTGGTGATCCTGGCCCTGGCGCAGCCACTGCTGAATCCGCGGGCGACGATCACGGCCGCCGGACCGTTGGTTCTCGCCGTCGACGACGGCTGGGGCGCGGCGCGGCATTGGGATGAAATGCGCGCGGCGCTCGACCGGCTGATCGACCAAGCCGGCCGCGAAGGCCGCGAAATCATTTTGTTCGGGACGGCCGATCCGCCGGGCAGACGCGCCGCCGGCGATCTGTCATTGCTGCGTCCGGCCGACGCCCGCGCCGCCGCCGCGCAACTCCAGCCGCGTCCCTGGCCCGACGATCGCGCCAAGGCGTTGGCGCGCTTCGAGCGGCTCGGCCTCGCCCATGCGGCCAAAATCGCGTGGCTGAGCGACGGCCTCGACAACGGCGACGCCGCCGCGTTCGCTGGCGGTCTCGCCCGGCACGGCCCGCTCACGGTGATGGCGGAAAGCAGCACTGCGTTGCCGCGTCTGCTCGCCGTCGCCGATCCCGACGACAAGGACCTGACCGCGACGGTGCGGCGCGCCGATTCCGCGCTGCCGGCGAGCGTGACCGTGCGCGCACTCGGCGACGACGGGCGGTTGCTGGCGCGGCAGACGGTGACGATTCCGGCCGGTCAAAATTCGGCCGTGGCGCGGCTGCCGATGCCGACCGAGCTGCGCAACCGCGTCGCCTCGATCGCGATCGAGAACGAGGCTTCCGCCGGCGCGGTGCTGCTGCTCGACGAGCGGTGGAAGCGCCGGCCGGTCGGCATCGTGGCGCGACGCGATGCCGCGCAGCCGCTGTTGAGCGGCGCCTATTACCTCGACAAGGCGCTGTCGCCGTTCAGCGAAGTGCGCGAGGGCAACGTCGCCACCCTGATCAAGGGCGGCATCGCCGTGCTGGCCATGCCCGATGGCGCACCGGTGGGCGACGGCGAGAAGCAGGACATCGTCAAATGGCTCGAGAACGGCGGGACCGTGCTGCGCTTCGCCGGGCCGCGGCTGGCGGCGCAGGCCGACGACAACCTGCTGCCGGTGCCACTCCGCCGCGGCGACCGCACGCTCGGCGGTGCGCTGTCGTGGGAGCGGCCGGCGAAGCTGGCGCCCTTCGCCGCCGGCAGCCCCTTCGCCGGTCTCGCGATCCCGGACGACGTCACGGTGTCGCGCCAGGTCCTCGCCGAGCCGACGCTCGATCTCGCAAGCAAGACCTGGGCGCGGCTCGCCGACGGCACGCCCCTCGTCACCGCGGCGCGGCGCGGCAAGGGCTGGCTCGTCCTGGTCCACACCACGGCCGACCCGGAGTGGTCGAATCTCGCGATCTCCGGCCTGATGGTGGATATGCTCCGCCGCATCGTCGCGCAGAGTCAGGGCATCTCCGGCGAGAGCGACAAGCCGCTGCCGCCGGTCGAGACGCTCGACGGCTTCGGCCGGCTGCAGGCGGCGCCTGCGGCGGTCGCGACCATCCCGGCCGGCGGCTTCGCCAAGACCGTCGCCGGGCCGCGCCATCCGCCCGGATTCTACGGCACCGCCGACGCGCGGCGCGCGCTCAACCTGGCGCCGGCGGTGACGCATTTCGCGCCGCTGCCCGCGCTGCCGCCCGGTGTTACGCGCGAAGGTTTCGCGCGCGGCGCCGAGATCGATTTCCGACCGCCGCTGCTGGCGCTGGCACTGCTGCTCATGCTCGCTGATTTCGCCGTCGGCTTCGCGCTGCGCGGCCTGTTGCCGCGGCCGGGGTGGCGCAAGGGCGCGGCTGCCGGCGCCGTCGCGCTCTGCACGCTGCTCGGCGGCCCGGCGGCGCGCGCTGCCGGCGACGATGCGTTCGCGAGCGCGGCAGCGAGCCAGTTCCACCTCGCCTATGTGCTGACCGGCGTGCCCGATGTCGATGCCGAGTCGAAGGCGGGACTGGCCGGCCTGTCGCTGGTGCTCAACCAGCGCACCGCCGTCGACACTGCGACGCCGATGGGCGTCGATCCCGAGACGGACCAGCTCGTCTTCTTTCCGCTGCTCTATTGGCCGGTGGTCGAAGGCGAGCGCACGCTCTCGCCGCAGGCGGTCGCGCGCGTGCAGCAGTACCTCAACACCGGCGGCATCATCCTGTTCGACACCCGCGACCAGGAGCAGCCGACCACCTTCAGCGCCGCCGCGGCGCAGGTGCGCCTGAAGCGGCTGGCTGCCGGGCTCGATATCCCGCCGCTGGTGCCGCTGGCGCCCCATCACGTGCTGACCAAGTCGTTCTATCTGATGGAGGATTTCCCGGGCCGCTGGAGCGGCAGCCAGCTCTGGGTCGAGCCGATGGCGGATGCCGTCAATGACGGCGTCTCCAGCGTAATCGTCGGCGGCAACGACTGGGCCGGCGCCTGGGCGGTCGACGGCCACGGACGGCCGCTCTATGCGGCGGTGCCTGGCGGCGAACCGCAGCGCGAGATGGCCTATCGCTTCGGCGTCAACCTGGTGATGTACGCGTTGACCGGCAACTACAAGAGCGACCAGGTGCACGTGCCGGCGATCCTCGAGCGGCTGGGACAATGAGCGGCTGGAGCCTCGCCGCCTCGCCGCTGTTGCCGTGGTGGGCGATCGCCGCCTTCGCCGTTGCCGCGCTGATCCTGATCGCCTTCGGCGCAGGGCGCCGCGCTCGCGGACTCGCGTTGCGGCTGCTGGCGGTGATGGCGCTGGCCGCGATCGCGGTCAATCCGTCGCTGGTCGAGGAACAGCGCGCGCCGCAGCACGACGTCGCCGCCGTGATCGTCGATGAATCGCAGAGCATGAGCATCGGCCAGCGCCGGCAATATGCCGACGCGGCGCTCAAGGCCGTGACTGATCAACTGGCACGGCTGCCGAACCTCGACGTTCGCGTCGTCCATGCGGGCGCGCCGGATGCCGCCTCGCCGCTCGCCGACGACGGCACGCGGCTCTACACCGCACTGAGCCGCGCGTTCGCCGACGTACCGCGCCAGCGCATCGCCGGCGCCATCCTTATCACCGATGGAGAGATCCACGACATGCCGCCGCCGGCGCGGCTCGCCTCCGACGCGCCGCTCCATGTCCTGCTTACCGGCCGGCCGGGCGAGGCCGACCGTCGCCTCGTTGTCGGCAACGCACCGAGATTTGGCTTGGTCGGGAAGACGGTGCAACTCTCCGTGCGTGTCGAGGATTTGCCCACCGGCAAAGCTCAAGGCGAAGCCCAACTCACCATTCGGAAAGATGGCGGCCTGCCGGTGATCCGGGCCGTGCCGGTCGGCGAGGACGTCACCGTCCCCGTGGCGATCGATCACGGCGGCCCGAACGTCGTCGAGCTCGCCGTCGACGCCGGACCGCACGAGCTGACGCTCGAGAACAACCGCGCCGCATTCGTCATCAACGGTGTCCGCGATCGCCTCAAGGTGCTGCTGGTCAGCGGCGAGCCGAACCAGGACGAGCGCACCTGGCGCAACATCCTCAAATCGGACCCCTCGGTCGATCTCATCCACTTCACGATCCTGCGCCCGCCCGAGAAGCAGGACGGCACGCCGATCCGCGAGTTGAGCCTGATCGCCTTCCCGATCCGCGAGCTGTTCGACGTCAAGCTTCATCAGTTCGACCTGATCATCTTCGACCGCTATCGCCAGCGCAGCGTGCTGCCGCAGGCCTATCTCGAGAACATCGCCAATTACGTGCGTGACGGCGGCGCGCTCCTGGTGTCTGCCGGCCCATCGTTCGCCACGCCGCTTTCGCTCTATCGCACACCGCTCGGCGCCGTGCTGCCCGCCGAGCCGACCGGCACCGTGTTCGAGCAGGGGTTCGTGCCGCGGGTCACGGCAATTGGCCGGCGCGATCCGGTGACGGAAGACCTGCCCGGGCTGCCGGAGCAGCCAAGCGCCGTGGCGCCATGGGGCCGCTGGTTTCGCGACATCGGCGCGCAAGCGCAGCGCGGCGTGACGGTGATGACCGGCTATCAGGACCAGCCGCTGCTCGTGCTCGATCGCGTCGGCAAAGGCCGCGTCGCGCAGTTCCTGTCCGACGAGATGTGGCTGTGGACCCGCGGCTACGAGGGTGGCGGACCGCAGGCCGAACTGCTGCGGCGCGTCGTCTACTGGCTGATGAAGGAACCCGATCTCGCGGAGAACGACCTGCGCGCCAAGATCGACGGCAACCAGCTGACGGTGACGCGGCAGTCGCTCGAGCCCGACGACTCGCCGGTGCAGGTGACGCTGCCCGACGGCCGGATCGCGATGCTGACGCTCGCGCCGCAGCACGGCGGACGCAGCGGCGCGACGATGGCAGTGAGCGAAAGCGGGCTCTACCGCGCCAGCGACGGCCAGCGCACCGCGCTCGCTGCGGCCGGCTCGCTCAATCCGATCGAAATGTCCGACGTGCGCACCACCGATCAGAAAGTCACAGCCGACGTCGCCGCCACCGGCGGCGGCATCTTTTGGGTGGGCCCCGGCCGCGTGCCCGACATCCGCGAGATCGAGCCCGGACGGTCGGCGGCCGGGCACGACTGGATCGGGCTGCGCCGCAACGGCGATTATGTCGTCACCGGCGTCGGCGAGACGCCGCTGCTGCCCGGCGCGCTGGCCTTGATCCTGGCGCTCGGACTGTTGATTCTGGCGTGGCGGCGAGAGGGGCGCTGAGCCATGCTCGACGGCTGGCACGATTTTTACGGCATCCTGGCGATGGCAGCGGGGACGCTCATCGGCGCGATGTTCATTGTTGCGTCGATCGGTGGCCGCAACATGACGCGGACGCGCGCTGCCGCCGTCGCGTCGTTCGTGACGCCAACGGTGATCCACCTGTCGGTCGTGCTGCTTGCCTGCGCACTGCTGGCCGCGCCGACACTCGCGCGCCAATCCCTTGGCCTGATCGCCGGTGTTGGCGGGCTCATCGGCCTGGCGACCGCCGTGCGCATCTGCTGGTGGGTCCTGCGTCGCAAGGTCGACCACGTTGACCGTCTGTGGTACGGCGGCTTGCCGGTGCTCGAGTACGTCGGCATCGTCGCGGCGGGCGCGATGGTGCTGGCGCGCATTCCCGGCGACATCGAGACGCTCGCCGCCGCGCTCGGCCTTCTGGTCGTCGCCAGCATCCGCAACGCCTGGGACCTGATCATTTACCTGGTCGGGGAGGACCGCAGCGCGCCGTAAGCGGCGTCCGCCGATCGCTGTGGGCTAAGTCCCGCGGGATTTGCTAGGGTCCGCGCCCAGGAGGATCCCATGTGGCGCCGAGCCTTGCCGCCCATCCATCCCGACGGCTGGCGGTTCATTGCGATCTTCGCCGCGGTCACGCTGATCCTGTTCTGGATCGCGCAACCGCTCGGCTGGCTTGGCGCGATCGCGACGATCTGGTGCGTGACCTTCTTCCGCAGTCCATGGCGTGTCACGCCGCAGCGCGAAGGTCTCGTCGTTGCCCCCGCCGACGGCGTCGTCGTGGCGGTGGACGAGGCCGTGCCGCCGGCGGAGCTGGGGATGGGCGAGGCGCCGATGCGGCGGATCGGCATTTTCCTTTCGATCTTCGATGTGCACGTCAACCGCGTGCCGGTCGCCGGCCGCGTGGTGAAGACCGCCTACCGCAAGGGCAAGTTCGTCAACGCCGCACTCGACAAGGCAAGCGAGGACAACGAGCGCATGGCGATCCGCCTGGCGTTGGCCGACGGGACGGAGATCGCGGTGGTGCAGATTGCGGGGCTGATCGCACGGCGCATCCTGTGCGAATTGAACGAAGACCAGACCGTGATCGCCGGACAGCGCCTCGGATTGATCCGCTTCGGCAGCCGCACCGATCTTTACCTGCCATCGTCGTGGTCGCATTTCGCGATCGTCGGCCAGCGCATGGTCGGCGGCGAGACCGTGCTCGCCGACCGGCGCGCCAACGAGGGCCCGCGTTCGGGCAGGGTGCATTGATGCCGCTCAGGCGCCCGCGGGTCCGCGTCCGCCCGATGGGCGCGTTCTCGCTCAACCGGATGATCCCCAACATCCTGACGCTGCTCGCGCTGTGCGCCGGGATGACGGCGATCCGCCTCGCCTTCCTCGACCGCTTCGAGCAGGCGACCGCGGCCATCATAATCGCCGGTATTCTCGACGGCATCGACGGCCGGATCGCGCGGCTGCTGAAGGGCACATCGAGTTTCGGCGCGGAACTCGACTCGCTGTCTGATTTCGTCAGCTTCGGCGCCGCGCCGGCAATTCTGCTCGACATCTGGACGATGGATTCGCTGCACAGCGTAGGCTGGGCGCTGGTGCTGCTGTTCGCGGTATGCAGCGCGCTGCGCTTGGCGCGGTTCAACACGCAAATCGGCGCCGAGCTTCCGCCTTACGCCTACAATTTCTTCACCGGCGTGCCGGCGCCGGCCGGCGCCGGCCTGGTGATGATCCCGATGTTCCTCTATTTCGAGACCGAGATCGCGCTGTTCCGTTCGCCGATCCTGTCCGGCGCTGTGCTGGCGGCGGTCGCTGCCTTGATGGTGAGCCGCGTGCCGACCTTCGCCTTCAAGAGCTTCCGCATCCCACGCGAGTGGGTCCTGCCCATGCTGCTGTTGGTGGGCGCGCTGGCGGCGTTCCTGACCACCGAGCCGTGGATCACACTCCTGATCATCGGCGCGCTCTATATCGGCTCGATTCCCGTCAGCATCCGCGCCTATGGCCGTTTGCGCCGCGCCGCCGAGGAGCTTCGCGCTCCGCGCCTGGACCAGCCCTGAGCCGCTCAAGCGGCTGTGATCCGGCCACGGCCGTCCGCCGTGCTAGAAAGCGGACTTTCGCGCAACAGGGAGGCAAACCATGCGCGGGACAATCGTGGTTCTTGCAACGCTGCTCGGCCTCGGTATCGCCGCATCGCTGCCCGCGGCAAACGCCCAGTCACCGCGAACGCCGCCGGTCCGCGTCCGCGGCACCATCGACGCGTTCAGCGGCCAGACGCTGACCGTCAAGACGCGCGGCGGCGCGCTCGTCGCGGTCGCGCTCACGCCCAACTTTGCCGTCCATTCCGTGGTGCGGAAGCACCTGTCGGACATCCATGACGGCGACTTCGTCGCCTCGACCTCGGTCCGCGGCAAGAACGGCAATCTCCATGCCATCGAAGTGCATATCTTCATGCCGGCGCAACGCGGCGTCGTGCCCGAGGGCCAGTTTCCATGGGACCTTGCACCCCACAGCCTGATGACGAATGCGGTCGTCAGCGGCCTCGGCACGGTAAAGGCTGGGCGCATCGTGACAGTGACCTACGCGGGAAAGAGCGTCGACGTTGAAGTCGACCGCAACACGCCGATCGTCGCCTATGCGCCAGGCGACCCGGGCATGCTGAAGCGCGGTCACGCGGTCTTCATCATCGCCGCCAAGAAGCCCGACGGAACGCTGACCACGGCCAACGTTACGGTGGAGAGCAAGGGCGTCAAACCGCCGATGTAGCGCGACGATTTCCGGCCTACATGCGCGTTGACACGGGGGTTTGCGAAACGGTCTGATCCCGGCCGGGGAATTGGATGGATTCGCGCACACCAGTGATCGTCGTCGGCGGAGGACCCGCCGGTCTCGCCGTCGCGGTCGGGCTCGCGCTCCAGGACGTTGCCGTCACGGTCTACGAGGCGGAATCGCGCCTGCCGCGCGACCTGCGCGCCGGCAGCTTCCATCCGCCGACGCTCGAGATGCTCGACTCCATCGGCGTCGACCGGGACTTCCGGGCGCTCGGCTATCGCGTACCGCGCTGGCAGATCCGCGGCCGCCGGGAAGGCGTGATCGTCGAGTGGGACCTGTCGCTGATCGCCGACCTGACCCCCTATCCATTTCGCTTCCATTGCGAGCAGTTCAAACTGACGCCCCTGCTCCTCAAGCGGCTCGAAGCGCTGGGCGGCACGGTACGCTGGCGCCATCGCTTCCTCGATGCGACGCAAGGCGCCGACGGTGTCGCGGCGCGCTTCGAGACCCCCGACGGGATCTATACCGTGCGCGGCAGCTACTTGGTCGGCGCGGACGGCGGACGCAGCGCGGTGCGCCATACCATGAACGTGGCCTTCGAAGGTTTCACCTGGCCCGAGCGCTTCCTGGTGGTCGGCATCGACCGCGACCTGGCGCCCGCGGGCCTCACCATGAACGCCTATATCTCGGACCCGGTGGACTGGTCGGCGATCTTCAAGATGCCGCACGACGGACCGCCCGGACTGTGGCGGGTTCTGATCCCGACCGACGCCGAGGTGCCCGAAGAGGAGGTGCTCAATGCCGATTTCATCGAGCGCTCGTTGCAGAACTTCCTGCCGTGGGACCGCCCGTACGGCATCGCGCACAAATCGACCTATCGCGTGCATCAGCGGGTGGCGAGCGACTTCCGCCAGGGCCGCATGCTGCTGGTGGGCGACGCGGCACACGTCAACAACCCGCTCGGCGCTTTCGGCCTCAACGGCGCCCTGCACGGCGCGTTCAACTTGGTCGAGAAGCTCGGCCCGGTGTGGCGCGGCGAGGCGCCCGACAGCCTGCTCGACCGCTACGTACGGCAGCGCCGCGCCGCCAACGTCGAATTCGTCCAGGCCCAGTCGATCCGCAACAAGCAGCTGCTGGAGGAGCGTGATCCGGCGCGCCGAGCCGAGCGGCTCGACGAGATTCGCCGCATCGCCGCCGACAAAACGCTGCACAAGGAATATCTGATCAAGAGCTCGATGATCTGGAGCGTGCGGCGCGCGGTGGAAGTCGAATGACCGCGGCCCCTGCCGGCATGCCGCAGCGCCGCCGCGCTTCGCCTTATATCGCGCTGTTGATCGCGATATGGATGGCGGCGACGATGGTGCGGCTCTATCCCCGGTTCGAGACGGCGCTGCGCGTCGGTGGACGCGTCACCACCGTCGACGACTATGTCGACGACAGCTGCAGCGCCCGGCACGGTCCGGCGGTCGAGGCTTGCCACGCCGCCGCGCACCGCAAGGCCCGGATCCTGCTGCGACGCGAGCAAGCCAAATCCGCGCTGATCGTCGTTGCACCGGCCATGCTATATTTGCTCTACCTGCCGCTCGCCGGAGCGGCGATGGCCGCAGCCCGCCGGTTGCGGGCGGCCAAGCAAGCGGGGTACACGCCATGAGTCGATTGTCCGTTTCTTTCGCCGGCCTTGCGCTGATCCTGCTGACCACGGTTCCAGCGCTCGCCGATCAGCCGAGCGAAAACGCGAAATGGGCTGCTGCCGACCGGTGCGCGCGCGACGCATTTCAGAAATTCCCCGACTACACGCCGGAATCGAACGCGGCGCGCGAAAACTATCGCCGTGCCTGCATGCGGGCCAACAACCTGCCGACGCCCAACGGTCAGGCGGGCACGTCGAACTGAGTCCGTTCGGACCTAGGCGACCTGGCGCAGCGCCACCTCGACGCGACGGATTTCGGCATCGACATCGATCGCGGCCGACGACGCAACTTCGAGCCGGCGGTCCTCAAGCACGTGGACCATGCCGCGGCGCCGACGGTGGAAATTCATCACCGCGGCGTCGCGCTCCGCGAGGAGCCGCACGATGGCCGGCCGGAACAATCCCGGCATCGCCGTGATCCACCGATCGAGCAGCGTTGCCGCATTGCTGCCGATGGCAGCGGTCCAGCAGTGCGGCCAGCGTCTCGCGCCAGCGGGCGACCTCGCGTCCGCACCGCGCCTGAGTCTCGAGCGCACGCCGGTCGAGGTCCGGTAGGCCGACAGCGCTCAAGGCTGTTTCGCGGCGGATCGTGGCAAGACGCTGGCGACCCAGGCGGGCACGTCTTGCAGCGCGCGGTGCGCGGCAGCGTCGAACGCGTCGACGACGGCCGGAACCGAATTCTGGCTCGCGGGCACGGTGGCCGCGAAGCGTCGCTGCGCGACGATGTCGCCGCCGGGCATGCGGAGCAACTGCAAATCGACGGCCACCCGGATTTGCGGCGGGGTGCCGGCCCGATAATCGGCCTCAAAATGGCGCAACGCGCCGAACAGCAGATAGTCCGCGCGCAACGCCAGCGTGCGCTGCGCCACGCGGGCAAAACGGCCCGAGCGATCGAGCGTGTCGAGCAGCAGGCCTTGGACGAGCGCCGGAGCGCGGTCAGTCCATTCCGCCTTGGCGAAATATTCGACATGCGTCGCGCGGGGGCCGAGCGCGATGCGGTCGGTATCGAGCGCGCCCGGCGCCGAGACCTCCCCGACCAGGACCTGTGCCGCGATGCGCGGGCCGGACCACGGCACGACCGCGGCCGGCGAGAGCCGGTAGAGATCGGGCGGCGGCGGCGGCGCCGGCAACAGAGCGCCGCTGCAGCCCGCCAGCACCAGAGCAAGGATCACGACCGCCGCGCGCAGCATCGCCATCATTTCGGAGTATAGCCCTGGAGGCGGTTGCCGTAGATCACCCGCGACGGGTCGCGCTCGAGCGAGGCGACCAGCCGCGTCAGCTCGGCGACCAGAACCCGCGAATCGGCCAACAGCGCCTGCAGCTCGGGCAGGCCGCGGTTGGTGAAATCGGCGACCGGCTGCCGGCTCTCGCGCACCATGCGATCGAGATTGTCAGCCGCCTGGTCAAAATGCCGGACCGCCGCCGACAGCCCGCCGAGCGATGCATCGATGTCCTTGGAATGGGCGGCGAGAACGGCGCTTACCCGGCGCAAATTGGCCAGCGTCTCGGCGAGCGCCGCGCGATTCTTGGAATTGGCGACATCGTTCATCTGATCGGTCAGCTTCGACAGCTTCTGGATGAGGACCGGCATGCCGTTGAAGAGCTCGGTCAATTGCGACGAGCGCGAGCGGATGACCGGATAAGGCTGGCCGTTCTCGGCCACCAGCGGCGGCGCAGTGCCGCTCGTTCCCGTGATCTCGACATAGGCGGTGCCGGTCAGGCCCTTGACCTCCAATTCGGCCACGGCGTCGTTGCGGATGACCACGTCGGGATTGATATCGACCGCGACCTTGACCTCGGTCGGCCGCTGCGGTTCGAGCCGGATCATAGCCACGTGGCCGATCAGCACGCCGTTGTAGCGCACGTCGGAGCCGGTATCGAGCCCGGACACCGAGCCCTCGAAATAGATGTCGTAGCGTGCCGCGCTGACCTTGAACGGCGCCTGAAGGAACCATAGCAGGACGACCGCGAGCCCGGCGAGCAGGACCAGGACGAAGCTGCCGACGAGCACGTATTCGGCGCGGGTTTCCATCGGCCCCTACCCGTTGGCCGCTTCGGCGATTTGTGCCGCCCGCCCGCGCGGGCCGCGGAAATACGCCTGGATCCAAGGATATGGATTGCCGACCAGCTCGGCCAGGGTACCGATGACGAGACGTTCATCGACGATCACGGCGATGCGGTCGCAGATCGCGATCAGGCTGTCGAGATCGTGCGTCACCATGAAGACAGTGAGGCCGAGACTTTCTTTCAGATCGCGCACCAACCGGTCGAAATCGGAGGCTGCGATCGGATCGAGCCCCGCGGTGGGCTCGTCGAGGAGCAGCAGCTTCGGATCGAGCGCGAGCGCGCGCGCGAGCCCGGCGCGCTTGCGCATTCCGCCCGAGAGCGCGGCGGGGAATTTCTCCGCCGTATCGGGCGGCAGGCCGACGAGCGCGATCTTGAGGGCAGCAATCTCGCGCATCAGCACCGGCGAGAGATCGAGCTGCTCGCGCAGCGGCACCATGATGTTCTCGGCGACCGAAAGCGAGCTGAACAGCGCGCCATCCTGGAACAGCACGCCCCAACGCGTGCCGAACCGGCGCAGATCGGCGTGCCCGGATCGCCCCATTTCCTCGCCGAAGACTTCCACAACGCCCGCCGCCGCCGGCACCAGGCCGATGATGGTGCGCAATAGCACCGACTTGCCCGAGCCTGACGCGCCGACGACGCCGAGAACTTCGCCCGGATGGAGGTCGAAGCTGGCGTCGCGCAACAGCATCCGGCCGCCGATCCGGGTGGCCAGGCCGCGCACGCGCACGACCGGCACCGCGGCGGCCTCAGATGCCGAGCCCGTTGAAGAAGATCGAGAAGAGCGCATCGAGCACGATCACCAGGAAAATAGCTTGGACAACGGATTGCGTTGTGTGCCGCCCGACGCTTTCGGCGCTGCGGGTCACCAGCAGGCCCTCGTTGCAGCCGATCAGCGCGATGCAGGCGGCGAAAAACGGCGCCTTGATGATACCGAGAAATACGCTCCACAGCGACACCGCGCTCCGCAGCTGATCCAGGAAGGTCGTCAGCGGAATATCGAGCGACATGCGGCACATGACCGCACCGCCGGCCAGCCCCGTGAAGTCGGCCCAAAAGGTCAGGAACGGCAGGGTCAGGATCAGCCCCAGCACGCGCGGCACGACCAGGACCTCGATCGGGTCGAGGCCGAGGGTGCGCATGGCGTCGACCTCTTCATTGACGATCATGGCGCCGATCTCGGCGGTGAAGGCGCTGCCCGAACGACCGGCGATGATGATGGCGGCGAGCAGGCCGCCCAGCTCACGCAGGAAGCCAACCGCGAGCAGGTTGACAGTGAAGATCTCGGCGCCGTAGGGGCGCAGCTGTTCGGCGCCGATATAGGTCATCACGATGCCGACCAGGAAGGAGAGCAACCCGACGATGCCGAGCGCCGAAACGCCGGCGCGCTGCATCTGCGCGACCGTCGCCGTCAAGCGCAGCCGCTTCGGCTGCACGGCGGTGCGCAGCAGCGTGGCCGTAACCCAGCCGAAGAAGCCGATCAGGACACGGGTCAGGCGCAGCAGCGCGATCGTGCTAAATCCGACGTGTGCGAGCAGCACGAGCGGGCCGAAACCGCGGCGCGGCGCGCTCACCGGAGCCGATTGGCGCTTCTCGACCTGGCTCAGCAGCGGCGCCAGCTCGGCTCCAGCGTGATCCAGCGTGACCTCGGCGCCGCCTGCCTCGAGGACGCGCTTCAGCCGGAACAAGAGCCACGCACCGGTCGTATCCATCGCCTCGACGCCAGCGAGATCGATGCGCACGCGCCGCGAGCCGCCGGCGCGGATTTCGGTCAGGCGGCGATCGAGCGCTTGGGCGTCGGCGACCACCCAGCGGCCGCGGAGCCGGAGCACGAGCGCATCACCGTCACGTGTCTGCTCGATGGATTGGGCCATCCCCCTCCCCGCGGCCGGCGGACGGATAGTTTAGCGCAATACAGCACTTTCGCATCCCAAAGCCCGCGGTCTAGATTGGGCCGCAATTTCACCGAGGCCAGGGCATGGACCTGAAGCAGCACATCCGGAGCGTGCCGGATTTTCCCAAGAAAGGAATCCTGTTCTACGACATTTCGACACTGCTGGCCCACGCCAAGGCTTGGCAGGCGACGGTCGACCGGCTGGAAACGGCGCTGACGCCGCACCGGCCGCAGCTATTGGTCGGGATCGAGTCGCGCGGCTTCCTGGTGGCGGCACCGCTTGCGCTGGCGCTCGGCATCGGCTTCGTCATGGTGCGCAAGCGCGGCAAGCTGCCGGGCGCGACCATTCCCTATACCTACGCGCTCGAATACGGCACCGATACGATCGAGATCCAGGCCGACGCGGTCACGCCGGGAACCCGCGTCGCGGTGCTCGACGATCTGCTCGCGACCGGCGGCACGCTCGAGGCGGCGGTCAATCTCTGCCGCAAGGTCGGCGGCGACGTGGTCGCGGCCGGGTGCATCATCGAGCTCAATTTCTTGGGCGGGCGCAAGCGCGTCGACGTGCCGTTCGTCTCGGTCGTCGGCTACGATTCTTGAGGACCGCAGGCCGAGGCGGCGTTCAACCGCCCTCTTCCTTCTCGACGTCGTGGAATTTCTCGTAATCGACCGTGAGCTGGCCGTCCGGCGTACGGCCGATGATGTCGGCGAGGCGCGAGCCCCAGCGGACGTTCTCCGGCCGGTAGCTGTTCCGCGCATAGATGGTTTGGGCGAAGCTCTCGTCGAGTCCGCTGATGCTGGCGACGATCTCCGCCTCCTGCGCGCGCAGGGTGGCGGCGTTCGCATTCTTCAGCGGGCTCGAGTCGTCGATCGGATGCATCACCGTCCAGGTCAACACGAACATCGGGTTGCGCTGCCGCGCCACCTTCAGGTCGTAGAAGCGGCGCATCACCTGGCCCTCCACGGTCAGCTCGTTGCGCACCAGCATGACGTGCACCGACGCCTCGAGGATGCGGTTGCGGCGCTGGTTGGCGGCGCGAAACATCAGCGTCGGCACGCCGTCGTATCGGTTGATCACCGCCACCTCGCTGAACATCACGCGCGCCGTCGGCCGAGAAAACCGCGCGAAGATCAGGCCGGTGGCCAACGCCAGGCCGGTCATGCCAAGCAGCACCTCGATGGTCACCAGGACGTTGGCATAGAGCGTCGCCGGAAGCATGTTGCCGTAGCCGATCGTCGCCATGGTCTGGACGCTGAAGAAGAAGGCGTCGGCGAACGAATGCGGCCGAGCGTTGGCGATGCTGCCATCCTGCGCCCGGTAGAGCAGCGCGAAGACGGCATTGAACAGCGCATAGCCGGCGGCCAGGAGCGCGAAGAAGCCCGCCCACGGGACGATCAGCAGCGAATGGTAGAGGTCGGTCCGCGATAGACCGCGGTTTCGCACCCGCATCGCCCGCCGGCCGCGCAGAATCGGAAACTTGGCCGCGCGCGCTTCGTCCGAGACGGAAGGCCGGTGCGTCGCGCGCTTGCGGCCGTCGCTCATTGCGCCGGCTGTTGCTGCTGCGCGTTGTTGAATCGAATCTGATCCTGCGTAAGCTGGAACCCGGCGACGACGCCGTAGTTCGAGCCCTGCGACACGCGCTGTACCGGCAGATGAACCGTGATCTTGTCGTCCAGCGCGCGGAAGCTTTCCGCTCCGGCGAAATGCACCGGCAGGACGAAGCGCTTCTCGTTCAGGATGTTGCTCGCGCTGTCGACCACCGCGACGAAATACGTGAACTGCGCATCCCGCAGCTGCGACGAGCCGCGCACGGCCGAGAACGCCACATCCACGTCGACGTGAATTCCGGTCTTCTCCTGGCTGCAGGTGGTCTTGACTGCCAGGATGCGGGCGGCGGCGGTGACATCGTTGGGGGTGCGCCCGGGACGGGGTCCGAACTGCGGCGCGACGGCGAGTCCGGGCACCGCACCCCCGCTGGGACAGGTCACGTCCTCGGCACTGGTCTTGCCGAAGCAGCCGGCAAGCAAGACGGGCAACGCCACCGCGATGACGAACGCCGTTACCCGATTCACCCGCCCCGCCGAGTCCGGTCTCTTCATCTCCCTTTCCTTAAGGGTTCCGCCTGTACTAACGTGCAGAAGACGGCGGGCGAAAAATCGGCTCGCACTCTATTCGACGATCAAGGGCCGCACAAGCGCCGGCGCGCCGCGAGTCGCAATCTGCATGGCGGTCTATACCGACGTTCCCGACGAAGAGCTCAGGGCCTTCATCGCCGAGTACGCGATCGGCGAAGTGGTGTCGTGCAAGGGCATCGCCGAAGGGGTCGAAAACTCGAACTATCTGATGCGCGCCGAGAGCGGTACGTACATCCTGACGCTCTATGAAAAGCGCGTCGCGCCGGCCGACCTGCCGTTCTTCCTAGCACTGATGGAACACCTGGCGAAGCAGGGCATTCCCTGCCCGACGCCAATCCACGGCCGCGACGGCGGCGCATTGCGCAAGCTGTGCGACCGGCCGGCGGCGATCGTCAGCTTCCTCGACGGCATGTGGCCGCGCCGCATCCATCCGTTTCATTGCGCCGGATTGGGCGGCGCACTGGCCCGTCTCCATCACGCCGGCGCCGACTTCCGTCAGAGTCGCGCCAACGATCTGTCGCTGAGCGGCTGGGAGCGGCTCTACGGCGCCTGCGCCGCGCGCGCCGACGAGATCAATGCCGGACTGGCCGAGGAGTTGCGGCACGAGCTCGCCGAACTGCGCCGCCTGTGGCCGCACGACCTGCCGCGCGGCATTATCCATGCGGATCTCTTCCCCGACAACGTGTTCTTCCGCGGCGAGGTGTTGTCGGGCCTGATCGATTTCTATTTCGCCTGCACCGATTTCTTCGCCTACGATTTGGCCATCTGCCTCAACGCCTGGTGCTTCGAGAGCGACGGCAGCTTCAACGTCACCAAGGCCAAACTACTGCTGGCCAAGTACCGCGCGACGCGGCCCTTGTCCAAGGCCGAGATCGACGCGCTGCCGCTCCTGGCGCGCGGCAGCGCACTGCGCTTCCTGCTGACGCGGCTCTACGACTGGCTGCACCAGGCGCCGGGCGCCTTCGTCCGGCCGAAGGATCCGCTCGAATATCTCCGGAAGCTGCGCTTCCACCGCGGCATCGCCAGCCCGGCGGCCTACGGATTCGATTCGTGAGCGGCGACGTCGTCGCGATCTTCACCGACGGCGCCTGCAGCGGCAATCCCGGTCCCGGCGGCTGGGGCGCCGTCCTGCGCTGGGACGGCCACGAGAGGGAGCTGTCGGGCTTCGAGGCCGCCACCACCAATAACCGCATGGAGCTGATGGCGGCGATCGTCGCGCTCGAGCAATTGACGCGCGGCGTGACT
The DNA here is from genome assembly GCA_028871055.1 of Alphaproteobacteria bacterium. GTDB lineage: Bacteria > Pseudomonadota > Alphaproteobacteria > ATCC43930 > CGMCC-115725 > REEB95. Next base: position 10,216 of record JAGWON010000022.1, on the reverse strand, counting down.
GCGGTCATCCACACCGACAGCCGCTATCTCCACGACGGCATCACGCTGTGGCTGCCGCAATGGAAGGCGCGCGGCTGGAAGACCGCGGACAAGAAGCCAGTCAAGAACGTCGATTTGTGGCAGCGGCTCGAAGCCGCGCTCGAACGCCATAGCGTCCGATGGCGCTGGGTGCGCGGCCATGCCGGCCACGCCGAGAACGAGCGCGCCGACACGCTGGCGCGCGCGGCGATCGATAACGCTCGCCGCACGGCCGGCGACGAGGCTTAGAGAGCCTTCAGTACCGCATCGGCGCCCGACACCTCGAACGCTCCGGGCGCCTCGACGTTCAGCGTCTTGACGACGCCGTTGTCGACCACCATCGCGTAGCGCTGCGAGCGTTTGCCGAGGCCGCGATCGGTGAGGTCGAGCTCGAGGCCGACCGCGCGGGTGAAGTCGCCGCTGCCGTCGGCCAGCATCACCACCTTGTCGCCGACCTTCTGATCCTTGCCCCACGCGCCCATCACGAAGGCATCGTTGACCGAGAGACAAGCGATGGTGTCGACGCCCTTGGCCTTCACGGCGCCGTGTTTCTCGACGAAGCCGGGCAGATGCTTGGCCGAGCAGGTCGGCGTGAAGGCACCCGGCAGGGCGAACAGCACGACCTTCTTACCCTTGAAAATATCGTCCGTGTTGATCGGCTTCGGTCCGTCCGCGGTCATGGTCATCAGCTTGACCGACGGGATCTTGTCGCCAACCTTGATGGTCATTGCCTCGCCTCTCCTGCGTTTTTGGTTCGCTTCTGGCGCGAAAGATAGACCGGGCGGCGCGAAAAATCATCCACCCTGGGCGCCGGCAGCAGACGCTGCCGGCGCCGAAGCACCCTCGGCCCGGGCGAGGCCGTTCAACACCGCGTCGGGCGTCAAGATCTCGGGCAGCACCACGCCCTGGGGCGCGCGCGGGCCGTAGACCACGTTGAATGGAATGCCGTAACGGCCGAACGCACGCAGATAGCGGGCGATCGCCGGGTTGGGCCGCGTCCAGTCCGCGCGCATGGCGACGACGCCCGGCGCGGCGAGCTGCCGGCGCACGGATGCGGGCCTCAGCGCCAAGCTCGCATTGACCTTGCAGGTAAGGCACCAGTCGGCGGTGACGTCGACGAAGACGGTGCGGCCCTGCGCCACGAGCGGCGCGATCCGGCTCTCGTCGAACGGATGCCAGAACCCGCCGGAAACCGGCGGCGGCGGCGGCGCGGCGAAGCCCGGCGCCACCAATGCGGCCGCAATCAGACCGGCGACCGCGACGCGGCGCAGCGCCGTCGGCCGCACCACCGCCAGCGCGAGCACCACGGCGGTCAGCAACGCGCCACAGGCAACCGCGATCGCGGTGCCGCTTTCGGCGGCGAGTACCCAGACCAGCCAGACGGCGCTCGCCGCCAGCGCCAAGCCGAGTATGCGCTTGAGCTCGACCATCCAGGCGCCGGGCCGTGGCAGCCAGAGCGCGATCGCCGGCATCGCGGCGACCGCGAGATAAGGCAGCGCCAGGCCGACGCCCATGGCGGCGAAGATCGCCAGCGCCTCGACCGGCGGCGACAACAGCGCGAAGCCGAGTGCGGTGCCGACCAGTGGCGCGGTGCATGGCGTTGCCAGCAGCGTCGCGAGCACGCCCGAAAAGAAGCTGCCGAGATGGGCCCGCCCCTCGCCCATGGCGGTGAACGCGGCGGGCAGCGGAATCTCGTAAAGGCCCCAGAGACTGGCCGCGAACAGCACGAGGATCGCGGCCATGGCGACGAGGAACAGCGGCTGCTGGAATTGCAGCCCCCAGCCGACGGCAAGACCGGCGGCGCGGAAGCCGATCGCGATCGCCGCGAGGGTCAAAAACGACGCGACGATGCCGGCCGCGCTCGCCAGGAAGCCGACGCGGACGGCGCCACGGCCGCGCGCGGCGTGACCGACCGTGCCGATCACCTTGAGCGCCAGCACCGGCAGGACGCAGGGCATGAAATTGAGGATGAGGCCGCCCGCGAGCGCGAGCGCGAGCATCGGCAGCAGCCGCGCCCAATCGATGGCCGGCGGCGACGCCAGCGTCGGTACGACGGTGCCCGTCATTGCGCGCGACCCGTCGGTCAGCGTCACCACGAGCGGCCGGCCGACGAGCGTAACGAGCGCCTTTTCTCCGCCGTCGACCGGCAGGCGCAGCAAGCTGTTGCCGAGCGTCGCGTCCGGCGCAAGACGTGGCGCTGCGAAGGCCACATCGGGCGCGCCCTCGACGAAAGCGTCAGGCGACACCAGCGGCGGCGACGCTGCGACGCGCAGCAGCAGTGCCGGCCGAACGCCATCGTCGATCGCCGCGCCCTCGAGCTTGAGCCCGACCGCGCCGCCGTCGCCGGGCACCTGCGCCGCAAATTGGTCGATCAGCGCGGCGTAGCCGGTCGCATCCGGCGGCGGCGCGCCGGCCGGCACCGCCAGACGCAGCACGGTCTGATAGGGAATGCAGATGTCGCTGCAGGTGAGGTAATCGAGATGCAGCGCGAGATCGAGCGGCTTGGCGGGATCGGCGACATGCACTGTGATCGGCAGCACCACGGTGTCGGTGTAACCCATGGTCTCGAGCCCCGACACCGAGAAGCGCTGCGGCGCCGGCCACGCCACCGACGCGCGTGCGAGATTGGTCGACCCGGTCCAATCGAGCCGCGGCGGATAGCCAGCGTCGCCTGGCGAACGCCAATAGATGTGCCAATGCGGCGCCAGGCGGAACTCGAGGCCGAGCGTCTGGGTTTCTTGTCCGGCGAGCGCCGGTCGCGCGGCAATGAGCCGCACTTCGCCCTGGTCGGTCTCGAACCACGGCGACGATGCGGTCGCGGCCCGCACCGGCGCCGCGAATGCGGCCGCCGCAAGCAGCATCAGCGCGGCCGCTGCGCCCCACCAGCGAACGCCGCACGCCTTGCAAGCGCGCGGATGCGGGCTTATCTCAGGAACCCGGAGGTCTTCGTGACGTCGCTTGCCGGCCATCTTCTTGTCGCCATGCCGCAGATGCAGGACCCGCGCTTCGCGCGTTCGGTGGTCTATCTCTGCGCGCACAACGAGGATGGCGCGATGGGCCTGGTGGTCAACAAGCTTCTCGAGGACGTGACCTGGCCGGCGCTGATGCAGCAACTCGGCATCGAGACGGTCGCGGCGAACGGCGACCGCCGCATCCATTTCGGCGGTCCGGTCGAGGCCGGACGGGGATTCGTCCTGCATTCGGCCGATTACGTCGAGGATGGCACGCTGGTCGTGAATGGCAACGTCGCGCTCACCGCCACGCTCGAGATCCTGCGCGCGATCGGCCGCGGCGCCGGGCCGAAGCGGAGCCTGCTCGCGCTCGGCTACGCCGGCTGGGGCTCGGGCCAACTCGATTCCGAACTCCAAGCCAACGGCTGGCTGAGCGTGGCGGCGGACGAGGAAATCGTGTTCGACGCCGGCCACGGCGACAAATGGCAGCGCGCGCTCGGCAAGCTCGGCGTCGATCTGCTGTCGCTGTCCGGCGAGTCTGGCCGCGCCTGACGCCGTCACGCCACCGTCTCCGAGGCGCGCGCCGCTTCGCTGCGCGGCGCCCATTCGCCGGCGACCAGACCGAACAGCACGTGATCCTGCCAGCGCCCGTCGATCGATAGATACTCCTTGGCGTAACCCTCTTCGCGGAAGCCGCTTTTCAACAGGAGCCGGCGGCTCGCTTGGTTGTTCGGCAGGCACGCGGCCTCGATGCGGTGCAGCCGCAACCGCTCGAAGGCGAAGGCGAGCGCGAGCTTGAGTCCGTCGGTCATGTAGCCGTGGCGCGCGAAGCGCTCACCGATCCAGTAGCCGAGGCTGGCGGTCTCGGCAACCCCGCGCCGCACGTTCGAGAGGCTGATGCCGCCCAGCAGGGCGCGGTCGGCACGGCGCACCAGCACGAAGCTGTAGCCTTGGTCGCTGCGCCAGTCGACGGCGTAGCGTTGCAGCCGCCGGCGAAAGCCGGCGCGGCTGACGGCATCGGCCGGCCATGTCGGCTCGAACGGCGCCAGGAAGCTGCGTGATTCGGCACGCAGCTTCGCCCATTCCTCGAAATCCTCGCGCTCGGGCGTGCGCAGCGCGACGCGCGGACCGACCAGCCGGAAGGGCGGCGGCGCCGCGCCGAAGAACCGGGTAAAGCCCAGCAGCTCGGAGCCCATCGCCGCCTCACGCCGCCAGACGCCGGGCGAGCAGGTCGTAGTCCTCGACGGCGCCAATCGGGCCGAGCGCGGCGAAGGTCGGCCGCGCCGTGACCAGCCGCGCGGCGACGCGCGCCACCGCGGCCTCATCCACCGCATCGATGCGGCGTATCGTATCTGCCGCGTCAAAGGGCCGATCGAATATCAGCATGTGGTTGCCGTGGTGCTCGGCGCGAGCGGCGGTCGCCTCGAGCGACATCAGCAGCCCGGCCTTGAGCTGGGCGCGGGCGCGATCGAGCTCGACCGGCTCGAAGCCGCGCTCGAGCTTGCGGATCTCGTCGCACAGCACCGGTAGTAGCTCGGCCGCTTCGCGCTCGCCAGTGCCGGCATAGACGCCGAACAGGCCGCCGTCGCTGTAGGCGTGCGCGAAGGAATAGATCGAATAGACCAGGCCGCGCTTCTCGCGAATTTCCTGGAAGAGGCGCGACGACATGCCGCCGCCGAGCGCCGCCGAGACCACCGAAGCGGCATGATAATCCGGATCGGCAAAGGCGAAGCCGGGGAATCCGAGCACGACGTGGACCTGCTCCAGATCGCGGCGCTCGCGGTATTCGCCGCCGACGTAATGCGCGGGTTCGGTCGAAGCAGCGCCGCGCGTCGGCAAGTCAGCGAAGGCGCGCTCGGCCAGCGCCACGACGGCGTCGTGATTGCAGTTGCCCGACGCCGCCAGCGCCATGCCGGCGGCGGCGTAATTCCGTGCCAAATAGCCGGCCACGGCGTCGCGGCCGATGCCGCGGATGATGGCGGCGCGGCCGAGAACCGGCCGGCCCATCGGCTGGTCAGGAAAGGCTTCCTCCTGAAGATAATCGTAGATGATGTCCTCGGGCGTATCCTCCGCCTGGCCGATCTCCTGCAGGATCACGGTGCGTTCGCGTTCGAGTTCCGCCGGATCGAACGCAGAGTGCTGCAGGATGTCGGCCAGGATGTCGACCGCCAGCGCCACATCGGGTTTCATCACCTTGGCGTAATAGGCGGTGTGCTCGCGCGAGGTGTAGGCGTTGAGGTGACCGCCGACCGCCTCGATCTCCGCCGCAATTTCGAGCGCCGAGCGTCGCGTCGTGCCCTTGAACGCCATGTGCTCGAGCAGATGCGCGACACCGTTGATTTCCCTCGGTTCGTGCCGCGTGCCGACGTCGACCCAGACTCCGAGGGAGACGGTCTCGACCGAGTCCATCGCGTCGGTGACGACGCGCAGGCCGTTGGCGAGGCGGCTGACGCGGATGCTCATACCGCCGCTCCCAGCCGCGCATGGTCGCGGACGTAGCGCTGGACCGCGCCGAGATCGTTGGGGAGATTCACGCGTCGTTCCGGCAGTGCCATGAGGTTGGCGAGTCGCGGCGGAATCTCGGGTTGGACGCCGCATGTCGCCATCACGGCTTCGGGGAACTTGGCCGGATGGGCTGTCGCGACCACAACCATCGGCGCCGCCCGATCGTGCTTGACGCGGCGGGCGGCGGCCAACGCCACCGCCGTGTGCGGATCGATCAGCGTGCCGGTGGCGCGATAGGTCTCGGCCATGGTCGCGCGCGTCTCGTCGTCATCGACGCGCTCGGCCTGAAAGAGCGCGCGCGCCACCTGCCATTGCTGGCGGGTCGTCGGCAGCGTGCCGGTGGCGCGGAAGTGCCTGAAGGCGGCTTTGGTCTTGGGACCGCTCTCGCCGACAAGCTCGAAGAAAAGTCGCTCGAAGTTGCTCGACACCTGGATGTCCATGCTCGGGCTGATGGTCGGCTCGACAGCGCCGAGGCTCATCGTGCCGCGGGCGAAGAATCGCGTCAGGATATCGTTGCGGTTGGTCGCGATCGCAAGCCCGGCGATCGGCAAGCCGAGGCGGCGGGCGATATGTGCCGCGTAGACGTTGCCGAAATTGCCGGTCGGCACGGCGAACGCCACCTTGCGCGCCGGTGCGCCGAGCGCCACCGCGGCAGCGACGTAATAGACGATCTGGGCCATGATCCGCGCCCAGTTGATCGAGTTGACCGCCGACAGGCCGAGCTCGTCACGGAAAGCAGCATCCGCGAACATCGCCTTCACCAAGTCCTGGCAATCATCGAACGTTCCCTCGACGGCGACGGCATGGACGTTGCGCGCCGGCACAGTCGTCATCTGGCGACGCTGCACCTCGGAGACGCGACCGGCGGGATAGAGCATGAAGATGTCGATCGCCTCGCGGTCGCGGCAGGCCTCGATCGCCGCCGAGCCGGTGTCACCCGAGGTGGCGCCGATGATGGTGATGCGCCGGCGACGCTTGCGCAGCACACGATCGAAGAGCGGGCCGACGAGCTGCAGCGCGTAGTCCTTGAACGCGAGCGTCGGCCCGTGGAACAGCTCGAGCAGCCACAGCCCGGCATCGAGCTGGCGCAACGGCGCGACCGCCGGATGGGTGAACGGACGATAGGCCGCCTCGATCATGCGGCGCCATTCCGTCGCCGGCACGGCACCGCCCAGAAACGGTTGCGTCACCCGGGTGGCGATCTCGGCATAGGGCAGACCCTGGAGCGCCTTGAACCATGACGCCGCGCGGCACGGCAGCCGCTGCGGCACGTAGAGCCCGCCGTCGGGCGCGAGGCCGGTCAGCAGAATCTCGTCGAAGGCCCGGGCTGTCGCCGCGGCACGGCCGTGGCGGGTGCTGATATAGCGCATTGTCCTTTGTGGCTCGCGGCGGTCGGAGCCGAGCCTATGCCGCGAGATAGCGCACGCGCAAGTGGGCCTCGAAGATCGCGGCGTCGAGCGGCTTGCCGGTGGCGCGGACCAGGATTTCGCGCGCGGAAAAGCGCGAGCCGAGCCCGTGCACGTTGGCGCGCAGCCAAGTCAGTAGCGGCGCGAAATCGCCGCGCGCGATGGCGCCGGGGATCGCCGGCTCCGCGCGCTGCGCCGCGTCGTAGAGCTGCGCCGCGGTCATCGCGCCCAGCGTGTAGGTTGGGAAATAGCCCCAGGCGCCGTCGTACCAGTGGATGTCCTGGAGGCAGCCGTGGCGGTCGTCGGGTGGCGCCACCGCCAGCAACAGCTCCATGCCCTCGGCCCACGCGTCGGGCAGGTCGGCGAGTTCAAGCTCGGAAGCGATCAGCGCGCGCTCCAGCCGGTAGCGCAGGATGACGTGGGCCGGATAGGTCACCTCGTCGGCGTCGACGCGAACCAGTGAGCGCGCCACCCGCGTGCCGAGACGATAAAGATTCTCCGCCGTCCACGCCGGCCCGCTGCCGCCGAAGCAGTCGCGCAGCACCGGCGCCGCGAATTCGAGGAACTCGCGCGAGCGGCAGACCTGCATTTCGATCAACAGCGACTGGCTTTCGTGGATGCTCATGCCGCGCGCCTCGCCCACCGGCTGATGGCGCCACGCCGCCGGCAGGCCGCGCTCGTAAAGCGCGTGACCGGTCTCGTGCAGCACGCCCATCAGCGCGCGGGCGAAATCGGCTTCGTCGTAGCGCGTGGTGATGCGCACGTCGTCGGGCGTGCCGCCGCAGAACGGATGCAGGCTCTGGTCGAGCCGACCGTGATCGAACTCGAAGCCCAGCCGTGTCATCAGCCGCCGCGCCGCGACGCGCTGCGCCTCGACCGGAAATGGGCCGGCGGGCCGCATGGGCGCCGCGCGCGCCGCCTGGGCGGCGAGCGCACCTTCGATCAGCGCGGGAAGACGGTCGGCCAGATGGTCGAACAGGCGGTCGATCTCGGCGACGCGACCGCCCGGCTCGAACTGGTCGAGCAGCGCTTCGTAGGGCGAGGTGCCGAGCTTGTCGGCCTTGGCGGCGGCGACCTCGCGCGTCAGGTCGAGGACGCGCTGCAGCAGCGGCTGGACCGATGCGTAGTCGTTGGCTGGCCGCGCCTTGCGCCACGCCATCTCGCATTCGGAGCACGCCTTGGAATAGGCCGCGACCAGCGTGCCCGGCACGGCGGTCGCATGCAGCCACAGCCGGCGCATTTCGGCGAGGTTGGCGCGCTGCCAGTCGTCGAGACGGTCGCGCGCCGCGTCGTCGAGCAGGTCGGGCAAACGCGGATCGGCGAGCATCTCGTGGGCGACGACCTTGAGCTCAGCCAACTGATCGGCGCGCGCCGATGCGGCGCCCTCCGGCATCATCGCGGCGGTGTCCCAGTTCAGCATCGCCACCGCCTCGTTGACGAGGCCGAGCCGCTTGAAGCGCAATTCGAGCGTGGCGTAGGCGCCGGTCATGCGCGCTCCTTCAGCTGGCGGCGGATGAAGATGGCGTAGATCTGAACGAGGCCGGCGGCCAGAGCATACCAAGTGATGGCGTAGGAGAGATGGTGGTTCGGCAGATCGATCGCCGTTTGTCCGCCCTTGGGCCAGCCGCCGGGATTGGGCGTCGCGTCGGCGTCGATATAGTACGGCAGGACATCGACGTGGGGCGCGACGGTAACAGCCATCGCGCCAACGTCGATGAAGTACCACTCGTTGCGCGCCGGCTGGTTGTCGGGCGTGAACCACGACGGCCGGCCGAGGTCGAGGCGCAGCGGGCCGGTGACCGTGGTCGGGCCCTGGATCTCCCCGGCGCGGCGGGTGTCCGGCGCCTTGAGCGCCGTCGGCACGAAGCCGCGATCCACCAGCAGCACCTTGCCGTTGTCGAGCGCGAAGGGCGTGACGATATCGTAGCCGGCCGCGCCGTCGGCGGCGATGGCGGCCACCGGCATTTCGCGGTCGTTGAGGAAGCGGCCCGCCGCGCGCACCGCGTGGTATTCGAGCCTCTGCGCCGCGGCGAGGCTCGGCGGCGGCGGCGCCGGCGGCAGCTGAAACGACGCCTGCCGCGCCGCGATCAGGCCCTCCTTCCAGTGCAGGCGCTGGACTTGCCATGTGCCGAGACCGATGAGAAGGACGAAGCCCACCGCCGCCCAGACGCTGGGCCAGAGCAGCGAGCGCCTCACGGCACCGCGGGCCCGCCGCCGAGCGCGCGATGCCGGTATTGCACGGCGATGAGCACTGCCTTAAGCGGCCGCAGCAGCAGGATCGAGCCGCCGAGCGTCACCGGCGTCCACAGCACGATGTGGACCCAGAGCGGCGGCGCGAAGATCGCCTCAACCAGCAGCGCGCCCGTCACCACCAGCGCGCCCAGCACGAACATTACGAGCACGGCCGGGCCGTCGCCCGCATCCTCGGCGCGGAGATCAAGGCCGCAGTGGGCGCAGCGCGGCTTGATCTTCAGCAGCCCCTCGAACAGCCGACCTTGGCCGCAACGCGGGCAGCGGCAGAGCAACGCAACGGTCAGCAGAGAAACCGGCGGATGATCCGCGGCACTCATGCTGTCATCCGGCGACGTACTTGCCGCCCGATCCCCACCAGTAGACGCAGACGAACAGGAACAGCCAGACCACGTCGACGAAGTGCCAGTACCACGCCGCGGCCTCGAAGCCGAAGTGGTGATCGGGCTTGAAGTGCCCTGCGATGGCGCGCAGCAGGCACACCGTCAGGAACGTGGTGCCGATGATGACGTGGGCGCCGTGGAAGCCGGTCGCCATGAAGAAGGTCGACGGGTAGATGCCGTCTTTGAAGCCGAAGGCGGCATGAGCGTATTCGTAAGCCTGCAGCGAGGTGAAGGTGATCCCCAACAGAACGGTGACGAGCAAGCCGCGGATCAGGTTCTTGCGGTCGTTCTCGAGCAGCGCGTGATGCGCCCAGGTGACCGTGGTGCCGGAGAGCAGCAGCACCATGGTATTGAGGAACGCGACGTCCCACGGATCGAACGGCCGGATGCCCTTGGGTGGCCAGATGCCGCCGACCGGATAGAGCGCCGAAGAGAAGAACGCCCAGAAGAAGGCGGAGAAGAACATCACTTCCGAGGCGATGAACAGTGCCATGCCGAAGCGCAAGCCGATCTGCACCACCGGCGTGTGGAAACCCTGGAACTCCGCCTCCATGATGACGTCGCGCCACCACACGAACATGACGCCGAGCACGCCGAGCACGCCCGCGACCATGAACCACGGCGGGCCGCCGTGCAGCCACCACACTGTGCCGCCGGTGAGCAGGCCGGCGACGGCGGCGCCGACCAACGGCCACGGGCTGGG
>JAGWON010000009.1 GCA_028871055.1 Alphaproteobacteria bacterium | reverse complement strand
AAGACGATCAGCCTGCGCAGCTGGAGATGGCCGGCGAGGCCGAGTGCCTCGTGGCTCAAGCCCTCCATCAGGCAACCGTCGCCGGCGAAGACGTAGGTGTGGTGGTCGACGAGATCGTCGCCAAAGCGTGCGTTGAGGATGCGCTCGGCGAGCGCCATGCCGACCGAATTGGCGAGGCCCTGGCTCAACGGGCCGGTCGTGACCTCGATGCCCTGGGCATGGCCGCGCTCGGGATGTCCGGCGGTGCGGCTGCCGAGCTGACGGAAGTTCTTGATCTCCTCGATCGTCATCTCCGGGTAGCCGAGGAGATAGAGCAGGCCGTAGAGCAGCATCGAACCGTGGCCGGCCGAGAGGACGAACCGGTCGCGATCGGGCCAGTTCGGGTCCGCCGGGTCGAATTTGAGAAACTTGGTGAACAGGACGGTCGCGACGTCGGCCATGCCCATCGGCATGCCGGGATGGCCGCTCTTCGCCTTCTCGACCGCGTCCATCGTCAGCGCGCGCAGACAATTCGCCATGCGCCACAGCTGCGGGTCGCGGGGCTTCGGCAGCGGCGGCGTGGCGGCGGTCTTGACCTCGGTGGTGGCGCTCATGGCGACGAACGATTCGCGAGTCGAAATCGGGGAAACGCGCGGCACCTTGGCCCGTCGCGCCCGGCTCCGTCAACCGGCATGTCCCCTGACTTAACCGGACTCGGCCCGCCTTGGTTGCGGCGCCAAGGCATAGCGGCTAAGGTCGCGCCGAACACGCGACTTGGCCGCGTCGTGCAATCGGATTGGGGCGTCGCCAAGTGGTAAGGCAGCGGATTTTGATTCCGCCATACGGAGGTTCGAATCCTCCCGCCCCAGCCACACGGATACGCCGGGATCGAACGCGGTTGCCGCGGTCCGCGTTTGCGGACACCGCTTTCGGGCACCCGCGATGTGCAACTGTGGGCGCTTGCCGCCGTTTGATCGCGGCGAGGCGGCATGGCCGAACCATACTATGAGACCGATATTCCGGCCCGGCTCGATTGCCTGCCGTGGCACCGCTTTCACTGGCTGGTCATCGCCGCGCTGGGCGTAACCTGGATCCTCGACGGGCTCGAGGTCACGCTGGTCGGATCGCTTTCCGGCGCCTTCGCCGGACCGAACGGCTTGTCGATGAGCGAGAGCGAGATCGGCTTCACTGCCAGCGCCTATCTCGCGGGCGCGATTCTCGGCGCGCTCGGTTTCGGCCAGCTGACCGATCTCTACGGGCGCAAGCGGCTGTTCAGCATCACCGTCCTGGTTTACGCCGTTGCCACCGTCGCCACTGGGCTGTCCTGGAATTTCCTGTCGTTTGCGCTGTTCCGCTTCGGCACCGGCGCCGGCATCGGCGGCGAATACGCCGCCATCAATTCGGCGATCGACGAGCTGATCCCGGCGCGCATCCGCGGCTGGACCGACTTGGCGGTCAACGGGACGTTCTGGATCGGCGCCGCGCTGGGCGCGAGCTCCTCGCTCGTTCTTCTCGATCCGAATCTGCTGCCGCTGTGGCTCGGCTGGCGGCTCGCTTTCGGCATCGGCGGCACGCTCGGCTTCGGCGTGATCGTGCTCCGCCGCTTCGTCCCCGAGAGTCCACGCTGGCTGATGACGCACGGCCGGATCGAGGAAGCCGAGCGCGTCGTGTGCGAGATCGAAAAGCGCATCGGCGACGGCACATTGCCGCGACCGGCGGGCAAGCCGATCCGGCTCACGCCGCGCGGGCCGGTGAGCCTGGTGGAGCTCGGCGTCGTACTGATGCGCCGCTATCCGCGCCGGACGGTATTGGGGCTCACGCTGATGGCGGCGCAGGCATTTTGTTACAACGCCGTCTTCTTCACCTATGCCCTGGTGCTGCGGCGGTTCTACGCCGTTCCGGCCGATCGCGTCGGCGAATACATCCTCGCCTTCGCCGCGGGAAATTTTCTGGGACCGCTCTTGCTCGGCCGTCTTTTCGACACGGTCGGGCGCAGGACCATGATCGCGCTCACCTACGGCCTCGCCGGCGGCTTGATGGCGGCAACGGCCCTGCTCTTCGCCTTCGGCGCACTGGGCGCGACGGGTCAAACCGCTCTGTGGACGGCGATCTTCTTCGTTGCGTCGGCCGCCGCGAGCGCCGCCTATCTCACGGTCGGCGAAACGTTTCCGCTCGAGCTGCGGGCCCTGATTATCGCCTTGTTCTACGGCTTCGGCACCGCGATCGGCGGCGTCGCCGGCCCGATGCTGTTCGGCATTCTGATCGAGACCGGCTCGCGCGCCGCGCTGATGTGGGGCTATCTCCTAGCGGCGGCGTTGATGATCGCGGCGTCCGCGGTCGAAGCCGCGATCGGCGTCGGTGCGGAGCGTCGTGCGCTGGAAGAGGTGGCCGCGCCGCTTTCGATGCACATCTAGCCGCCGTTTACAGGCAGGAAACCCGCGCCGATCAGCCGCGGCACGCACCGAAACATGCGCATATCTCCCCGCACAATAACTCATTGAGCCGCCGCCGCCGAACCAGGATAGCGTTGCGCTGGATTCGGGCCCCTGCATGACAGTCGAAACAGAAACCTGCATCGTGACCCGACCGCGCCCGTGGCATGCCGCGATCGCCGGCTTGTCGGCGCTGCTGCTCGGCATCGGCCTGTCGCGCTTCGCCTTTACCCCGCTGATTCCTGCGCTCGTCCAGGTGGGATGGTTCACCGCCGCACAAGCCGGTTATCTCGGCGCCACCAATCTCGCCGGCTACCTCGTCGGCGCGGCGATTGCACGCCGCGCTGCGTGCCACGTCGAAGCGATGACGCTGGTCAAGGCGGCGATGATCGTAGGTGCGGCGAGCTTCGTCGCCTGCGCCGCACCGCTCGGCTTCACCTGGTGTTTTGCCTGGCGGTTGATCTCGGGGATCATCGGCGGCGTGCTGATGGTACTGGCACCCACCGCCGTGCTCGCGACTACGCCGCCGGAACGGCGCGGACGCGTAGCCGGGATCATTTTCACGGGCGTTGGCGCCGGCATCGCGCTGTCGGGCACCGCGGTCCCGTGGCTCGTGCGCGCTGGATTGCCGACCACGTGGTCGACCCTCGGTGCGATTGGCGGGCTGCTGACCGCGCTCGCCTGGGGCGGCTGGCCGCGCACCGCGATCGTGCCGGCGGCGCGCCAGCCAGCGACGCGCCTCATGCTGACGCCTACCGTTGTCCTCCTGGTGGCCTCCTACGGCATGCTCGGGCTGGCCTTTGCTTCGCCCACCGTCTACTGGACGGATTTCGTCGCGCGCGGTCTCGACCTGGGGCTGGGTGTCGGCGGGTTCTATTGGATGGTGCTCGGTGTCGGCGCCGCTTGTGGTCCGGTGCTCACGGGTTTCGTCGCGGAACGCCTCGGCTTCGCGCGGACCTACGCGCTGATCCTCGTCGTCTTCTCCCTGTGCATCGGCGCGCCGGCCGTTTGGGCGGGGACGCCGGTGCTGCTGCTTTCGTCCTTCGGAGTCGGCGCGTGCGGCCTCGCCACCACGTCGCTGGGATCGGGCCGCGCCGGCGAATTGGTCCCGATCGAGCAGCACCGGCGGCTCTGGGGTTGGATGACCATTGCCTACGCCGTCGTTTATGCCGCGGGCGGTTACGTCTGCGCTTTCATCTTCGCCCGCACCGGGTCTTATGCGGCGCTTTTCGCGCTCGGCGCCGCGATGGCCCTGCTGTCGGCGCTGCTCGCCTGGCTGTCGGCGCGCAACGGCCGTGTCGCGATCCCGCGCTGATCAAAACTCGTAGGCGACGGTGAGTGAAGTGCCGAATTGATTTTTGGATTGAACGATCGGGCTGTCGGCGGCAGAGGCGAGCAACCGTTCGTAGCCGAGATCGGCATCGATCAGCCATTGTTCGGTAATGTGATAGATCGCGCTGACGTCGAAATTGGCATTGGCGAAGCCGGCATGCGCCCGGTAAGGCGGAAAGCGCGAATTGGGACTGGCCTGGATCGTGCCGATGCCGAAATAGCGCTGCATGTAGCGGTCGTCCGCCAGGGTCACCGCGGGTCCGACGAACACGACAAGCTTTCGGTTACCGACGACCGGCACGTAGACGCCGAGATCGCCGACAAGGCCGTCGACGACGCCGATCACCCGCCGAACATCCCCTTGCACCACGAAGGGCAGTAAGAAAAATTCGGCAAAGGCCCGGATGACGGGTGCCGGCGGTATGCTGCCGGTGCCGTTGAGCGCCTGCTCCGCATGCTGGCTGCGGCCGACGTCGTAACCGACAGCGACACCGGCGCGATAATTCCAGCCATGCAGCAGGTTGACGCCGAGGCCCCCGCCGGTCGTCAGGAAAGCCAGATCCTTGTAGCGGACCGTCGATCACCGGTGCCGGCACGAGCTCGTAATGCTTCGAGCCCTCGTAGCGCGGAATAACGGCGACGCCACCGCCGAGGACGATCTCCCAGTCCTTGACCGGGCCCTTCATGCCGCGCAGCACGATGCCGGAATCGTTCTGCCAGGTGGCAAACGGCGACGGCGTTTGCGCTTGCACGGGCGACGCCGACGACGCTAAGGCCCTCAGTGCCGATGCGACGCCAACCGTCAGGCCAAACCTTCGTCCCCTCGTACATCGGCGAGTCTCCACATCGTCGTGCCGGACTGCACGACGATTCACGCGACGAACCCTAGCAACAAAGCACGAGTGTGCAAAGCCGGGCCGACCTGCTCCGTGGCAAAAGCGCGGCAGCGCCATGGCAATCCCGCGTTTTCGCGGCGTTGGCGCATCGACCGGTGCTGCTCACGCGCCGGGCACGGAACCAGCCCAATGCAACGGCGTTATCTCCGCCGTTCTGACGTTCTGCCCCTGACAGAACACCGGAGCACAGCATGCACCGCAAAACCGTGACTGACCGCCACTTCATACCCTACGCCGGCAAGATCGCGCTAATGCTGTTCGGTTTCGGCATCATCACAGCGCTGATCCTGACGCTCGACATGCGCGCGGTGTGGCGCGATATCGCCGCAGTCGGGATCGGCTTGGCCGCGATCCTGGCGCTGCACGTCGCGGTGATGGCGATTGACGGGATCGCCTGGCGCGCGTTGCTGTCCGAGCGCCGCGCGGAAACGTCGCTGCTGTTCGTGTGGGCGCGCTGGGTACGCGAATCGACCAACCTGCTCCTGCCGGTGGCGCAGGTCGGCGGCGAGGTCGCCGGCGCCCGCCTTTTGGTGCTGAATGGCATGGGCCTGCGCTCGGCAGGCGCGAGCGTCATTCTCGACAAGCTCGCGGAGGCGATCAGCCAACTCGCATTCACCTTCATCGGCCTCTGTATTCTGGTGGCGATGCGCGGCGCCGACGATCTCGCGCGCGGTATCGCCTTCGGCCTAGTCGTCGCCGGTGGCGCGATTTTTGGCGCGACGCTCGGCCAGCGCGCGGGATTTTTCGCATTCATCGAGCGCGCGCTCGTCGCGACCGCGCGGAAAATCCGGTTGCCGGCGCTCGAAACGGTTGCCGGAATCGCCGACACGCTCAGATCGACATGCCGCGCCCGCCGCCTCGCCGCCAGCGCCGCGACGCACCTGACCGCGTGGTGTCTGGGTAGCGGCGAGGTGTGGCTGGCATTGCGCTTCATGGGGCATCCGATCGGCGTGGCGGAGGCGATGGTGCTGGAAAGCCTAGGCAGCGCGATCACGGCCGCAGGATTCGTCGTGCCCGGCGCGATCGGCATACAGGAAAGCGGCTACATGGCCGTGGGCGCGGCGCTTGGACTGCCGGCGGAGATCGGTCTCGGGCTGTCGCTCGTCAAGCGCGCGCGTCAGGTCCTGCTCGGCCTTCCGGCGCTGGCGAGCTGGCAGTTGGCGGAATGCGGCTGGCTCGCGTCGCGCGGCCGCCGCGTACGGATCGGCAAGCCTGTCAGGGTGCCGAGCAGCGCCTCCAACGCGTACGTCCGGCGCCTTGTTCGCATCGCGGTACAGCCATTCGCCGTGACCGCGCTGTCGCCGAACCACATCACTACCCTGCGCATCGTCACCGGGCTCGCGGCCTGCGTGGCGTGCTGCGTCGGCAGCGTCGCCGGCGACTGGTGGGCGGGCGGATTGTGGATCGTCTCCTGTCTGCTCGATCGGGCGGACGGCGAATTCGCGCGCCTCACCGGACGCTGCTCCGAATGGGGACACCGCTACGACTATTGCAGCGATGTGGCGCTCAACGCCAGCGTCTTCCTCGCGATCGGGATCGGCCTGCGTCACGACGTGCTCGGCGCATGGTCGATCGCGCTCGGCCTGTGGGCGATGCTCGCGATCGCGACGGCCTCGATCGCGGCCGACCTGCTTGAGACGCGCATCGGCGAGAAAAGCTTTCCAACGCGGTCCGGCTTCGATTTCGACGACATCCTGTTCGTGCTCGCGCCAGCGCTGTGGTCCGGCCACGCGCTGGCGCTCCTCGTGGGCGCTGCCGTCGGCGGTCCCGTATTCGGCTTTGTGCTCCTCCGGCGGATGACCCGCCTGGGCGTGGCGCCGGCGCGCCTGCTGGAGCCTGTGCGCTAATCCGCGCCGTGGCGCGAGAGCGCCCGCGGCATTTGACCCTTGCACGGCCCCCTCAAGACCACCAAAATATCGCTACGTCGGGCCGCCACTGCATGGGCAGCCGCGTATCGGAGCAAACGTCGACATGCGTTCCTGGTTGGTCGCCGCGGCCCTTGCCTCGGCAGTTCTGTCGGTCCACACGCGGGCCGCGCGCGCCGAATCCAATCTTCCCACACCCGACCACGTCGTCCTGGTGATGATGGAAAATCATGCCTTCGCTCAGATCGTCAATCCGCAGCGTGCGCCCTTCATCGCTAACCTAGCCACCGGCGGCGCATTGTTCCTCAACGCCTTCGCCGTCGCCCATCCGAGCGAACCCAATTATTTTGCGCTGTTCAGTGGCTCGACCCACGGTGTGCGCGACGACGGTTACCACAGCTTCGACGCGCCGACGCTGGCCGGCGCGTTGGCTGCGGCGCACCGGAGCTTCGTCGGCTACGTCGACGCGAACTCGCCGCGCAAGCACAACCCGTGGGAATCGTTCGCAGACGCACGCGGCGTCGAGCGCAATATGAGCGATTTTCCGAGCGATTTCTCCGCGCTGCCGACAGTGAGCTTCGTCATTCCCGACCTCGACCACGACATGCATGACGGCTCGGTGCGCGCGGGCGACCGCTGGCTCCGGGCGCATCTCGGCGCCTATGCCGAATGGACGAAGACGCACAAGAGCCTGCTGGTCATCACCTTCGACGAGGACGATGATCGCGGTGACAACCGCATCCCGACGATCATCTACGGCGATGATGTGCGGCCGGGTCGGTATGCTCAACACATTACGCATTACAGCGTGCTGAGCACCCTCCTCGCGATGTACGCCCTGCCGCCGTTTGGCCATGCCGCGACGACGCCGCCGATCCGCGAAATTTGGCTGCCGGCGGTAAGCGCCGCTGTCGCCACCAAACCGATCCGGGGCGAGAAGCTCTAGGCGTTCAGAGCGACGAGCGTAGAATTTGCGTCAACTCGTCCGGCGCATCGAGCATGACCATGTGCCCGGCGGCGATTTCGTAGGTCGCCCAGCCTGGCGTCGCCTTGCACGCTTCGTAATACCGGCGGAAATGCGGTGCGTCGTAACCCGACGCACGGATAAACACGCGTTTCGCGATGCGCTGATAGGCGCCTGTGACGGCGAGCCGCTCGGTGAAGGTGCCGTTGGGCTGCGGCGTGGACTTCGCATCGACCCAGGCGCGATCGCGCTCGTCGACACGGAAGAGCGCGCCGGCTGGCGGCGGCGTGGTTGTGCCCGGCGCGGGCCGGCGCGGCGCGATATCGACCATCGCTTGCCCGTTGGCCGGAATGAACGCATCGAGATAGACGATCGCGGCGATGCGCTCGGCCACACCGGTGATCACCGCGCCACCATAGGAGTGGCCGCACAGCACGAAACCGTCGAGGTCCTCCCATCGCACGAGATTGGCAACGTCCATAACGTGCGTAGTCAGATTGACCGCCGCCGAGCAAAGATGCGAGCGAGCCCCCAGGCCGGTCAGCGTCGGCGCGAAGACGCGATGGCCCTCGGCCCGCAGCCGGTCGGCGACGCGCCGCCAGACCCAGCCACCGCCCCAGGCGCCGTGGACGAGCACGAAAGTCGCGGGACCGGTCGGCGGTATCATGAGCGTGCGAGAATTCCACAATTCCGCCCGCCTGTTAAGCCCGACCGGCACGCCGGCATACGCCGCATTCGCGCAACCACCGCAGTGCAGCAGAGATTGCGCCGGCAGCGCCGGGACCCGGATGACTTCACGCTGATGATCAAGCTATAGTCAACGCAACGGTTAGTGAATCCGCGCATTTTGTGTTCTCGTTGCCGGCAAGGGGCCGCGAAGGTGCGACCAAACGGTCCTGTTCAAGGATCTCGGTCTCGTCGCAGTTTTAAGCCGGAATAGCTGATGATGGGCTTCATGCTAACCAAGGAGAAAAGACCATGTTGGGAGGGACCTTACGCGTGCGCGGGGGCGCGATTATTGCCCCGCTGATTGCGGCCGCCGTTCTGTTCGCGGCATCCGCAGCCTACGCCCAGAAGCCGATCGTTGTCGGCGCGTCGATTTCCGAAACCGGTCCGTTGGCCGTCGATGCGGCTTATCACCTGAAGGGCATCCAAGTCGGCGTTGCTGATGCCAACGCCCATGGCGGCTGGCTCGGCCGGAAGCTCGAGCTCAAATATTACGACGACCAAAGCAACCCGGGCACGGGTGTCCGGCTCTATACGCGCCTCATCACGGAAGACAAGGTCGATCTCCTCGTTGGTCCGTATTCGAGCGGCATCAGCCAGGCCGTCGCGCCGCTGCTCAACAAGTACGAACGGGCAACGCCGATGCCGGGCGCTTCGCTGCCGGCGATCTTCCAGGCGCCTAACAAGTGGACCTTTCAGTTGCTGCCGCCAGCAACGGGTTATGCCGAAGGCATGCTCCCCATGACGAAGGCCATGGGTGCGCACACGGTCGCCATTCTCCAAGCACAGCTTTCGTTCACGCTGGCATGCGGCCAAGCGCGGCTCGCGCAGGCTAAAGCTCTCGGCATGCCCGTGGTCTACAGCACGACCTATGCCATGCCTCCGCCTGATTTCTCGTCGATTGCGCTGGCGATCAAAAACGCCAATCCGGATGCCGTGGTCGTGTGTTCGTACTACCCGGACGCGGTTGGGTTGGCTCAGGCGCTTCACCGCATCGGCTATGCGCCGCGGTTCCTGGCGGAGACCATCGGGCCAGCCGAAGCCCAGTTCGGTAGCGCTATTGGTCCGATTGCCAACCGTATCATCTCCAATACGAGCTGGTGGCCGAGTTTGAAGACGCACGGTAACGCAGCCTTCATCGCCCGGTACAAGGCGATGTTCCACGAGGAGCCGGACTACCACGCCGCGGGGACCTATGCTGCGATGCAGGTGCTGGGCGCCGCGGTCAAGGCCACCAAGTCGCTCGATCAGACGAAGTTGCGAGATTGGCTGGCGACCCACGAAGTCGAAACCGTGCAGGGCACGTTCAAAAGCGACCCCAACGGTCTGTCGCTCAAGTTCGGCCAGTATATGTTCCAGATCCAGGGCGACAAGCGCGTGCTGATCTGGCCGACGGCGC
Organism: Alphaproteobacteria bacterium; assembly: GCA_028871055.1. Taxonomy (GTDB): domain Bacteria; phylum Pseudomonadota; class Alphaproteobacteria; order ATCC43930; family CGMCC-115725; genus REEB95. Next base: position 130,593 of record JAGWON010000009.1, on the reverse strand, counting down.
TGGCACAGGCCAAGCCGCAAGTTCCTTACACGGGTAAATAACCAGAGCGGCCACGCAAGGGAGATAAGGGGGGCGGGGCGGTTCGGTGATCGTACTGCAGTTGGTTGTCAACGGAGTGCTCCTGGGCGGGACGTACATTCTTCTCGCCCAGGGGCTCAACCTCGTGTTCGGCGTCATGGGCATCGTCAACCTCGCCCATGGCGCGATCATCACGCTTGCCGGCCTTTTCACCTACTGGTTCGCGACGCAGACGCACCAAAGTCCGTTGCTGCTGATTCCGGCTGTGTTCATCGCCATGCTGGCGATCGGCGCGGTGCTACAGCGCCTGTTGCTCGAGCCACTCGCCAAGCTCGGTGGCAAGGGCGAACTCCTTAACCTCATGGTGACGTTCGGCCTTTCCTACGTGATCGTCGAGACCGCCCTCAATTTTTTCGGCTCCCAGTACGTGTCGCTTCCGGATCTGCAAACCACCTGGCCGGTCGGCGGTTTGGCCTTCAATGAGGCGCTCGTCGCGGCGGGTGCCTTTGGCGCGCTGATTTCCGGATGCCTACACATCTGGCTTCACTACACGGCATCGGGACAGGCGCTGCTGGCGACGTCGCAGAACCCGACGGGCGCGGTCACCTGCGGCATCGACGTGCGACGGATGCGCGGCATCGCCTTCGCGCTCGGCACGGCGCTCGCCGCCACTGCCGGTGTGCTGCTGATCCTCATCCTTCCGCTGTCGGCGCCGACGGCGGATACGCTGACCATCTTGTCGTTCGTCATCGTCGCGCTGGGCGGCCTCGGTGACTACCGCGGCGCCGTGATGGCGGCACTGCTCCTGGGCCTCGTGCAGTCGGCCGTGGGCTATTACCTCGGCGGTGACGTCGAGGTGGTGGTGCCTTATCTGCTGCTCATCACCTTCATGGTGGTGCGGCCGCAGGGTCTCGGTCAGGCGACGCGATAGCCGCGAGAGCAACACGGTGAACCTCGACGCGCGACAGCTCGGGCAGTGGATCGAGCGCCGCCTTTCGGCGGCACCGGCTTCGGCCGCCGTGCCCGGCCGTCGGCCGGTCACCGTCGTCATACTGGTAGCGCTGATCGCGTGCGCCGGAGCCGTGCCGCTGCTGACCAGCGCCTATGTCATGCAACTCGCGACCGATATTCTCACCTTCGCGGCGCTGGCCTATTCCTGGAACATCATCAGCGGCTGCGCCGGCTATCTCTCCTTCGGACAGGTTTCGTTCTTCGGCATCGGCGCTTATGCGACATCGGTCCTGGTGCTGCGCAGCGGTCTGCCCTGGTACCTGGCGGCACCGATCGCTAGCGCATTCAGCGGCGTGGTCGCTGCGCTGCTCGGCACGGTCATGTTGCGGCTGCGCGGTATCATGTTTGCGCTCGGCATGCTCGGCCTGGCTCGCATCCTCGTGGTCGTCGCGTCGGACTGGGACTACATCGGCGCCGCGGGAGGTTTGACGTTGCCGGCTCAGCTCACGCCCGTCGCCGTCTATGTGGCGATGTGGGTGACGGTTATTGCGGCCTTCGCTTTGAACTATTTCGTGCTGCAATCGGGATGGGGATTGTCCGTGACCGGCGTGCGCGACGATGAGGTCGCGGCCTCCGCCATCGGCGTGCCCACAGCGCGGATCAAGACCGTAGCGTTCATCATGAGCGCGCTCGCGCCGGCGGCAGTCGGCGGCTTGGTGGCGTGGAACCGGAGCTTTCTCGACCCACCCAGCGCGTTCGATCCGACCCTCGATCTTCAGGTCATCGTCTTCGCGCTGTTCGGCGGCATCGGCACGCTGTGGGGACCTGCGCTAGGGACCGTGATCCTCGTGCTCGTCGGCGAGCAATTCTGGGCCTACTTGCCCGATCTGCAGCTCGCGCTTTATGGCGTGCTGGTCATCGCCGTCGTGCTCGCCTTCCCCGGCGGTATCGTCGGCATCGCCAACCGTTTCGGCTGGCTGCGACGGCGGCCGGTTCTGGCGCCGGCGGCCTTTCCGGTCGTCTCCCGGCCGCCGCACCCGGCACCGCCGGGCAATGAAATCATCATCGAAGTGCGCGACCTGACGGTGCGGTTCGGCGGCCTCGTCGCCTTGAACGGCGTCTCGCTCGCGGTCCGTCGGGGCGAGATGGTGAGCATCATCGGCGCCAACGGCGCCGGCAAGACCACGCTGTTCAACGCCATCACCGGCTTCGTCAAGCCGAGTGCCGGCGGCGTCTTCTATCAAGGGAAATCGGTGTCCGACATCCCGTCCTATGAGCGCGCGCGACAGGGAATCGCGCGCACATTCCAGATTCCGCGGCTCATGGACTCCATAACGGTATGGGAAAACACCCTGCTCGCCGCGCGCTACGGCAAGCGCGCCGACGCGGCCGTCGACCAGGCGGCGTGGGCGTTGCATACCGTGAAGCTGGATGGTTTGTGGCTCGAGCCGACGACGAAATTGAGCCCCGGACAGCAGCGCCGCCTGGAAATGGCGCGCGCGCTCGCCCTCGACCCGACGGTGATCCTGCTCGACGAGGTGATGGCCGGCATGACCCGTAACGAGCAGGACGAGATTCGCGCGGTCTTGCGCCATTTTCGCGAATTCGGCGTTGCCGCCGTCGCCGGCGTCGAGCACGTGATTTCGGCGATCGCCGACATATCCGACCGCATGATCGTGCTCGATCGCGGTGGGAAGATCGCCGAAGGGGTGCCGGAGGCCGTGCTGCGCGATCCGCTGGTCATCGAATCCTATCTTGGCAAGGTCTCGTGAGCGCGCCGCCGCCTGCATCCGCGGCGCCGGCCGCACTCGAGGTCGACGGCGTGGTCGCCGGCTTCGGCGACCTCACCATCTTGCACGACGTCTCGCTCGATGTGGCCGTCGGCAAAGTGACAGTCCTGCTCGGCGCGAATGGCGCCGGCAAGACGACCCTGTTCCGGGCCATCACCGGTCTGCTGCCGCCGCGGGCCGGCCGAATCGCGTTGTTTGGCGAGCCAATCGCCGGGCGGGCGCCACACCTCATCGCCCGGGCCGGCATCGGTCACGTTCCGAGCGGCCGCGAGCTGTTCCCGCGAATGCCGGTTGGCGTGCATCTCGATCTCGGCGCCCGTCTTTGTCCGCCGGAACTGCGCGCGACATTGCGCGAGCGCGTCCTCGGGCTCTTCCCCGAGATCGCCGAACGGCTCAATCAATACGCGGGCACGCTGTCCGGCGGCGAGCAACAGATGGTAGCGATCGCGCGCGCGCTGATGACCAATCCGCGGGTGCTGCTGCTCGACGAGCCGTCGGCGGGGCTGGCGCCGAAAGTCGTGCTGTCCGTCTTTCAAGCCCTGGCGAAGCTCCAGGACCAGGGCATGAGCGTATTGCTCGCCGAGCAGAGCATGACCTTCGGTCTTTCGGTCGCAAGCCGCGCCTATATCATTCGCGAGGGCCGGATCGTACTTTCGGGCACACCCGCCGAGCTCGCGGCCGAGCGCAGCGTCGTCCAGGCCTACCTCGGCGCTTGACGCCTAAAACTGATAGCGGCGCAGCCCGCCGTCGACCGGAATCACTGTGCCTGTCATGTAGCGTGCGACGGGCGAAGCGAGAAAGACCGCGAGCACGGCCAGATCCTCGGGCTGGCCGTATTCGCCGACCGGGATTTCGCGTTCGGCGAACTGGCGCCGCTCCTCTTCGGGATAGAGGCGCAAGATCTGCTCGGTGATGATGCGGCCTGGCGCGATCGAATTCACGGTGATGCCGTGCTTGCCGACCTCGCGCGACAGGCCTTTGGCCCAGGCATGCACTGCCGCCTTGGCCGCAAACGAGGCGTTGATCCGCTCGGGCTCAGACTTGCCTGTGATGTTGATGATGCGGCCCCATTTCTGCGCGACCATGCCCGGCAGGACCGCGTGCGTAAGCTGCCGCAGGCGCGTGAAGTTGAGCACCAGCGCCTCGTCCCAGATCTGATCAGGCACCTCCACCGGGATCGGCCGGCTGCCGCCGGCGCTGTTGACCAGGATTTCGATCTTGCCCAGCGCACGTAACGCGTCGTCCCGGATGCGGATCGGCGATGCTGCGTCCATAACGTCCGCGGCGATGATCGCCGGTTTGGCGCTACCCGCGGCCGCAATCCCGGCGGCCACCTGCTCGAGCAACTCCTTGCGCCGGGCCACGATCGCCAGCCGCGCGCCTTCCGCCGCCAAGCCCACGGCTATGGCGCGGCCGATACCCATGCTGGCGCCGGTGACCAGGGCGGTGCGCCCATTGAGCTGCAAATCCACGCCGCCTCCTTATTGTTCGCCGGCCGGTGGCCTGCGCACGCCACCAGACGCGCGTTCAGCCGCATAGCGCAGCAAGGCTCCGAATCGATAAACGCCGTGCACGAACTTGCTGTATGGCAAAACCAGGAAGAAGGCCAGGACGAAACCGAGGTGGACCACGAGCAGGGGTCCCATCGCGCCGCTCGCGCGCAGGCCCAGCAGCAACAAGCCGGTTGCCGCCACCAAGGCGAGCAGGACCAGCACGGCCGTGTCGGCGCCGAGCAATTCCGGGGCGCCAGGTGCAGGATCGCGCACGAACTTCAGGGCGAACGAGCCCGATGTTCCGAGCAAGAGTCCGAGGCCGCCGAGCGTACCGAGCACGACCGGAGCGCTCAGCGGCGGATAAGGCGCAATCCAGCGCAAGACATGATGGTAGATCGTCGCCACCGACGTTGCCGCGAAACACGCGAGGAAGCCGTAGAACATGGCGTGATGCAGCCATCGGCGCAGACCGGAAAAAGACTCATCGCGATCGTTGCAGCCGTAACCGCCGCCGGACAGGTTGCGCAAAACGGCGACGTCGCATAAGGCGCGCCACAGGGCGCTCGGCTTCGCGCGCGGTGAACCTGCCGCCGCATCACGCCAGAACCGTGCGAAACCCATCGCCAGCGCAAAGAGGGCGTAGCCGAAGGTCGACAGCCCAACCGAGGCCATCGTCCCGTAGGGAACGACCGCGTAGAATGCGCCGGGACCGGTATGCACGCCGTAGAGCACAACCGGCACCTGCAAGGCGGTCGTCAGCAGCAGCACTGCCGCGAGCGCCACGGCCGCGATCAGCGATACGACCACGCCGTTGTGCCGAAACAATCGGGCGAGCACGCCGGGCCACGCATACGCCTCGTAAGTCTCGGTGCGGACCTGGGCGAAGGTGCGCGGCAAGTTGAGGTCGAACGCATGCGGCGGAGCGTACTGGCAGGCGTAAAAGCAGCCCCGGCAATCGTGACAGAGATTCGCGAGATAGCTCAGATCGGCATTCGAGAACTCGCGGCGCAGCTCCATCGCCGGGAAGACGGCGCAATAACCCTCGCAATAGCGGCAAGCGTTGCAGATCTCCATCATCCGCCGCGCCTCGGCGACCGCGTCAGTGGCATGCATGCGTCGCGGCCTCCACCCCGGCGATCCGCCCGAACACCGTGCCGATGGTCATGCCGAATCCCGCCAGATACCCGCGGCCCAGGACGTTACCCGCCATGATCTCGCCGGCGGCAAAGAGGTTGCGTGTTGCCCGCCCGCCCGTCATCAGAACGCGCGCCCGATCATCCACCTTTACGCCAAGATAGGTGAAGGTGATTCCCGGCCGCAGCGGATAGGCATGGTAGGGCGGCGTGTCGATCGGCTGCGCCCAATGCGACTTGGGTGGCGTCAGCCCTTCCGTCCGACAATCGTCGAAAACCTTGTCATTAAAGGCACCTGGCCGGACCGCCGCATTGTATGTCCGCACCGTATTGGCGAGCACCGCCGCATCGAGGCCGAGTTTGCCCGCGAGCTCGCCAACCGACGCCGCCGTGATCGCCCGAAACATCGTCGGCATGAACAGAGTCAGCGCCTTCGCATCGGTGATCGCATAGGCGATCTGATCCGGCTGTTGCGCGATCAGACGGCCCCAGATGGCATAGCGCTTGGGCCATAGATCCTCGCCCTCATCGTAGAAGCGCCGCCCGTCGCGATTGACCATGATGCTGAACGGCACGGCATCGAGGCGTGTCACGATCCCGCCGTCGAATTTCGGCGCGCGCGCGTCGATGGCGACGGCGTGGCATTGCGTCGGATCGCCGACCGGCATCACGCCCTGATCGAGCAGATTGCGCAGAACGCGTCCTGTGGCATAGGGCGTGCCGCGGATCAGGAAATTGTCGGCCGCCGGTCCCCAATATTGCCGGAGCCAATCGATGTTCGCCTGAAAGCCTCCCGATGCGACCACGACGGACTTGGCGCGCACGGTCGCGGTCGTTCCGCCAATATCGACGGCGACGGACTCGATCGCGCCGTCCCGGAGATGCAGCTCCCGCACCTCGGCGCCGTAAAGGATCGAAACGCCGAGCCGCTCCGCCGCGCGATAATAGGCATTGAGCAGCGCCTTGCCGCCGCCCAGAAAGAACGCGTTCGTGCGCGACAGGCTGAGCGTACCGGTCAGTGACGGCTGGAATCGTGCGCCGTGGCGCTCCATCCACGGCATGGCCGCCGCCGAGCCGCGGATGGTCAGCCGCGCCAGCGCTTCGTCGGTCTCGCCCGCGGTGACACGCCGCAGATCGTCCCAATATTCATCCTCGCCATAGGCTTCGGTCAGCGTCGCCGTCGGCGCGCCGTGCATAACGCGGAAATTCCGGGTATGGCGGCTGTTGCCACCGCGGAAATCGCACGGCGCATACTCGGCGAGCAGGACGGTCGCGCCGGCCTCGCGCGCGGTGATGGCAGCGCAGAGCGCCGCATTGCCGCCGCCCGCCACCAGCACGTCGCAGGATTGGGCCAAGTCAGCCATGGCCACGGATCAATCGGCGAAAACCGCCGAAATCGCAAGCGATACTGCGTGCCGAGGCCATCTTGGTCGTCAGCGCCAATCGAGGCCGATATCGAGCGCCGTGACGCTGTGCGTGAGCCATCCGCTCGACAGCAGATCGACGCCGGTCGCCGCCACCGCGGGCGCGGTCTCCGGCGTGATACGGCCCGAGGCCTCAGTGGCGAACCGGCCTGCGGTCATCGCCACCGCGCTGCGCAGATCGTCGAGGCTCATGTTGTCGAGCAGCACGGCATCGACCGGAAGGCGGAGCGCCTCCTCGAGCTGTTGCAGTGTGTCAACCTCGAGCTCGATTTTGACAAGGTGGCCGATGGCGGCGCGGGCGCGCTTGATCGCCGCCTCGAGACTGCCGGCGGCGGCAACGTGATTGTCCTTGATCAGCACGCCGTCATCGAGGCCGAAACGATGATTGAACCCGCCGCCGACGCGGACGGCATATTTCTGCAGCGCGCGCAGGCCCGGTATCGTCTTGCGCGTGCAAACGAGGTGCGCGCGGTGTCCCTTGATCGACTGTACGATCGCCGCCGCCGCCGAGGCGATACCGCTCAAATGGCAGACGAAGTTGAGCGCCACGCGCTCGGCCGACAGGATGCCGCGCGTCGGACCGGAAATCGTCGCGATAACGTCGCCGCCGGCGACGGCGCTGCCGTCCGGTCGGGCAATTTCGGCCGCGAGCGCGGGCTCGATCAGCCGAAACGCCATGAGGGCGCAATCGAGCCCAGCCACCACGCCGGCCCCCCGCGCAACCAGCGCGGTTTCGGCGCGGGCGCCGGGCGGCACGATCGCGTCGGTCGTGATGTCGCCGGCACGACCCAGATCTTCGAGCAGCGCCGCGCGCACCAGAGGCTCGACCATGATCGTCGGCAGCGGCAGGACGGTCATCGATTCACGCTCCGGACGAGACGCGGTCGTCGACGGCGTCGAGTGCCGCGCGCTCCACGTCCGCAAGCCGAAGCAACGAGCGGCGCGCACCGTCGGGCGAGTGGGCGGGAAAATCTGTTCGGCTATGACTGCCGCGGCTCTCCGCCCGCTGCAGCGCCGCCACCGCGATAAAGAGGCCGACGAGGGCCGGATCTGCCTCCAGACCGGAGGCAAAGGCGAGCGGCGCCAGCGCGCCGATCGCCGCGGCCAACCCGCGGCGGTCGCGCAACACGCCGACGTGCTCTGCCATGATCCGGCGCACCTTTTCGGCCCGTGGCGACAGCGGGAGATACGAGACGCCGGCCGTCCGGAGGCGCGGCGGCCGCGACGCCGCGCCGGCAACGGAGTCCGCGACCGCGTGGCTGCAGACGCAGGCTTCGAGCAGTGAGTTGCTCGCCAGGCGATTGCCGCCGTGGAGGCCACTCGCCGCGGCTTCGCCCACCGCCCACAGCCCGGCGATCGAGCTGCGTGCCGCCGCGTCGACGGCAATTCCGCCCATGTGATAGTGCGCGGCCGGGCGAATCGGGATCGGATCGACCGCCGGATCGATGCCGGCGGCGCAACACGCCGCGGCAATGCCCGGGAAGCGCTCGGCGAAGCGGCCGCCGAGCACGCCGCGCGCATCGAGGAAGACGCGGCGGCCGACAGCGGACTCGCGCCATACCGCGCGAGACACGACGTCGCGCGGCTCGAGCTCCGCGCGCGGATAATCGACCATGAACCGGTTTCCCGCCTCATCGACGAGCAGCGCCCCTTCCCCGCGCACCGCCTCGCTCACCAGCGGCATCGGATCGAGACCGGCATCAAGTGCCGTCGGATGGAACTGGACGAACTCCATATCGGCGAGCGCCGCGCCGCCTCGAGCGGCCAGGACCAGGCCCTGGCCGATCGCCGAGAGCGGGTTGGTCGTTTCACGATAGAGTCCGCCGATGCCGCCGGTCGCGATCACCACGCGTGCGCTTGGCAGGATCCGCAGTCCATCCGCCGCGACCGCGAGCACGCCCGCGACGGCGCCGTCCTCGACGGTCAGCCTGCGCGCGTCGACGCCTTCGAGCACGGTGATCGATGGCGTCCGTCGCACCGCCTCGATCAGCGCCATCATGATCGCCCGCCCGGTTCCGTCGCCCGCGGCATGCACGATACGGCGACGGCCATGACCGCCCTCAAGACCGAGCTTGTAAGGCCCGGCCGGTGCACGGTCGAAGACGACGCCGCGGCGGACGAGCTCGGCGAGAGCCGCTGGGCCGGCGGCGGTGATCCGCCGCACCACCGCCTGGTCGCATAGCCCGTCGGCAGCAAGGGTGTCGGCGGCATGGCGCACAGGATCGTCGTCTTCACCAACTGCGACGGCGATGCCGCCTTGCGCCCAGCCGCTGGCGCAACCCGATCCGAGCGGCGCCTTGGCCAAGACGATGACCGGCTCGGGGGCGAGATGCAGCGCCGTCATCAATCCGGCAATGCCGGCACCGATCACGACCGGGCAACCGACGAAGGTCTGTGAGATCGAATCCATCTGGGCTCACGCCGCCAGCATGCGCTCGACGGCACGGCGCGCCGGAACGGCGATGCGCGGATCGATCGTCACCTCGTGCGTCATGGTTTCGAGCGCATGACGGATGTTGGACAGGGTGATGCGCTTCATGTGCGGGCAGAGGTTGCACGGCCGCACGAACGCCGTCTCGGGATGCTCGAGCGCGACATTGTCGCTCATCGAGCATTCCGTCATGAGCACGACGCGCGCCGGATGTTTCGTGGCGACGTAATTCGACATCGCCGCGGTCGAGCCGGCGAAATCGGCCTCGGCGACGACGTCGGGAGGGCATTCAGGATGGGCAAGCACGACAATGCCCGGATGCTCCGCGCGGAGCGAGCGGATTTCCGACGCCGTGAAGCGCTCGTGCACTTCGCAGTGACCGCGCCAGGCGACGATCTCGACTCCCGTCTCGGCCGCCACATTCTGCGCCAGATATTCGTCGGGCAGCATGATGACGCGCGATACGCCGAGCGATTCGACGACTCTCTTCGCGTTGCCCGAGGTACAGCAGATGTCGGATTCCGCTTTCACCATGGCGGAGGTGTTGACGTAGCTGACCACCGGCACGCCGGGATAGCGCTGGCGCAGCAGCCGCACGTCGGCGGCGGTGATCGAGCCGGCCAGCGAGCAGCCGGCATGCAGATCGGGGATCAACACCGTCTTGTCGGGATTGAGGAGCTTGGCGGTCTCCGCCATGAAGTGCACGCCAGCCAGGACGATGGTGCGTGCGGCGGTTTTCGCCGCTTCGCGCGCCAGAGCGAGACTGTCGCCGGTGATGTCGGCGACGCAGTGGTAGATCTCCGGTGTCTGGTAGTTGTGCGCCAGGATGACGGCGTTGCGCGCCTGCTTCAGCGCCAGGATGGCCGCGATGTCGTCGGCGAAGACCGGCCATTCGACCGGCGGAATGGCCTGGCGCACGCGCTGGTAAAGCCTCTCGAGGGTGATCGTATCCAGCATATTATGCTCCTTCTGAGCATTTCAGGTGGCAAAGAAAACGGGCGCGAACGCCCATTACCGAAGTTATGCTAGGGTTGAACATAATGGCTGTCAAGACCGCCGCGGCCGCCGGATGGCGCGCCGCTCCGCCCTATGGCGTAATAGGCGGCGAAGGCGCGAACACATGACCCGACTCGACCTCGAGCGCAGGCCCGAACCCGGTACCGAGCCGGCGACCAGCGCGCTTGCCGTCGAACTGACGGCGGTCATCGTCGCCGTTACCGCCGATGAGCCGCGCGTGCTCGCGCTGCACGGCGGCCAGCTCCTGCCCGCGGGTCCGCTGCAATCGCGCCATCGCACCTTGCAGAGTGGCGTGCGTTCGTGGGTCGAGGACCAGACCGGGCATGCGCTGGGTTATGTCGAGCAGCTCTATACCTTCGCCGATCGCGAGCGCACGCGCGCGGGAACGATCGAGCGCCTGATTTCGATCAGCTATCTCGGCCTGACGCGCGAACGCGCCGGCGCCGATGGCGCGGAAGCCGCGTGGCACAACTGGTATCGCTATTTTCCCTGGGAGGACTGGCGGCGCGGATCGCCGCGGCTGATCGCAAGCGCGATCGTGCCGCGGTTGCGGGCATGGGTGCGGCAAGGGCCGGAGCCGCTGAAACGTGAACGGCGCGAACGCATCGAGGTCGCCTTTGCAACGTCGGGGCGCGGTTGGAATGAGGAGTTCGTGCTCCAACGCTACGAGCTGCTGTGGGAAGCGGGGCTCGTGCCCGAGGCGGAAAGCAGGCCATCCGCGGACGGCACCCTCGCCCTCGGAATGCCGATGATGCACGACCACCGCCGCATCCTCGCCACCGGCATCGCCCGGCTGCGCGCCAAGATCAAATACCGGCCGGTGGTGTTCGAGCTGATGCCGGCAAGCTTCACGCTCTTTCAATTGCAGTGCGCGGTCGAGGCGCTGGCCGGGCAGCGTCTCCACAAGCAGAACTTCCGCCGCCTCATCGAACAACAGGGGTTGGTCGAGGAAACCGGCAAGGTTTCGACCGCGACCGGCGGACGGCCGGCGAAGCTCTTCCGGTTTCGGCGCGACGTCGTGGTCGAGCGCACCGCCGCCGGCACCAAGCTACCGCTTTATCGGTCGGGTTGACGGGTGGGTTGGCAGTCGGCCTTAATGGGTGACCGAGCCGCCGTCCACCACGACAGTCTGACCGGTCATGAAATCGCTATCGGCGGACGCCAGGAACACCAGCGTGCCCAACAGATCGTCGGGCGTCGCTTCGCGCTTGATGCAACGGCTGGCGATGTTGGCCTTGACGATTGCGTCGGCCCAAGCCGGGTTGCTGCGCACGTTCTCGGACATGGTCAGGCCGGGCGCGAGGCAGTTGCAGCGGATGCCGTCGTCGCCGCATTCGCGCGCGACGCTGCGCGTCAGGGCGACGATTGCCCCTTTCGACGCGACGTAGTGGAGCATCATCGGCGTGCCCTTGAACACGGTGCCCGAGGCAACATTGATGATCTTGCCGTAGCGCTGGCGCCGCATCACCGGCAGCACCGCCTTCACGCATTCGAACGAGCCGCGGACATTAACCGACATGACGCGGTCGAATTCCGCGGACTCGATTTCCTCGATGCGTTTCAGCGGCAGGTTGCCGAACAGCGCCGCGTTGTTGACTAGGCCCTGCACCCCGCCGAAGGCCTTTTCGGTGGCCTGGACGAGCCGGCCCACCGCCTTGCCGTCGGTGATGTCGCAGGCCATGCCAAAGGCGTCGCCGCCGGCCTGCTTGATCACCGCGACGGTGGAATCGGGCACTTGCAGGTCGCAGAGGCCAAGGCGCGCGCCCTCGGCTGCAAGCGCCTTGGCATAGGCGGCGCCGATGCCCTGCGCCGCACCGGTGACGATGATAGCCCGCCCGTTCAGCCGTCCCATGCCGCCTGCCCGCCGGTTACTTGAAGTTGCCCCTGGTCTCCGGGATGACCAGCGCCCCGAGCAGGAACAGCACCGAAATCCCGAAGACGAAGATCGTCAGCATCTTCGGCAGATCGGCCGGCGTCGCCGAGGACAACGAGACGAAGATCGGCATCATGCCGCCGATCGCGAAGCCGATATTCCACGACAGGCCGGTGCCGGTCGAACGCATCGCGGTCGGGAAGCGCTCGTTGAGGAAGATCAACAGCGGTGCGTAGCCCGCGTTGCCGAAGAAGGTCAGCAGCAGCCCCCAGAATGCAAGCGTCGCGATGTCACTGGTATTCGCCATCTCGAGGTAGCACAGCGGCAGCAGCACGATCCGAATCAGCGCCAGGATCAGCAGCGTGCGCTTGCGTCCCCACAACGTGCTCAGGTGGCCGGCCGTGATCGACGCGATGATCGCAATGAAGCTTCCAGCGATCAAGATCAGCGACGCCGAACTGCTCGGAATCTTGCTCACGACCTTGAGGAAGGCCGGCAGATAGCCCGAGGTCAGGTAATAGCCTGCGCCGCCGCCGACGGTCATCATCAGGTTGACAAGAAGCACCGGAAGATATTCGCGCGAGAACAGCGCGCGCACCGGTGCCTTCATCACCTGACTACGCTTGGCCGCAAGCTCCGCCCAAATGGGCGATTCCTCGAGGCTGCTGAAGATGAAGAATCCCAGGATCGAGCTGAGAATCCCGGAGAAGAACATGCAGCGCCAACCCCACACGGCGTAAAGGTCGCCAGGGAATGCCTCGGTGGTGATGAAATAGACGATCGAGGCCAACAACGCGCCGATGCCGGCGCCGCCGCCGCCGATCAGGCCCGACATCGCGCCGCGCCAGTAGGGTGGGACAGATTCGGTGCCGATGGTATGGGTCGAGGCGACCACGCCGCCGACGAACAGGCCTTGGACCAGCCGCAGGACGAGGAAGATCATCGGGGCCGCGGCGCCGATCTGATCGATGGTCGGCAGCGCGCCGAACAGCGCCGTGGAGATGCCGACGCCGACGACTGCGACGATCATCGTGCCGCGACGGCCGAAGCGGTCGGCGTAGGACCCAAACAGCGCCGAGCCGAAAGGCCGCATCAGCAGCGTGACGGCGAAGGAGGCATAGACTGCCGCCAGCGAGAGTGTCGGAAAGGCCGACGGGAAAAACAGCTTGCCGACGATCGGCGCGACGTAGAGCAGGATGAAGAGGTCGAAAAGATCGAGAGCCCAGCCCAGCGACGAGGCGATGATCGCCGTCACCATCTGTTTCTTGCCGACCGGCCAGGCTACGCTCGTGGTTCCAGCGGTGCTCGACATGCCCGTTTTTCCCCCTATCATTCGTGGTTTATTGTGCGGCGTTCTTTGTGCCTGTCAGGTTCCAACAGGCGGCGCCATGCCCATAGAGTAGATCATGGAGCGGTCATCGTACTTACCTAGAAGTCTCATTTCGTTCGTTGGCCCTGCCCATCCCTCGCGTGGCGCCAGTCGCCGCCCATCTTGGTATCCACGACCGCTGCCAGATCGACGCTTTCCTCGCCCGGCACATAAATACGCTTGAATTTCCCGGCGGGTGCCGAGAGCGACACGGTCGCGTCGATACCCATCTTGGCGCTGACGCCATCGTGCGACGAGGGATCGAGCTTCGAGCCCTGAGCGTTGGCGACTATGACCAGATCCTGGTCCGCCTGGGCGCGCGTCGCGACCGCCCATTCGACCTCGCGCCAATTGTGGATGTCGACGTCCTGGTCGACCACGATGACGTGCTTTATGTCGTAATGTCCGGCGAAGGCGCCCATGATCACGTTCTTCGCCTCGCCCTCCTGACGCTTGTGCAGCTTGACATAGAGCACGTAGCGCCCAACGCCGCCCATTGAAAGATGCACGTCAAGCACGTTCGGGAAGTTGCGGCGCAGGTGGCCGAGCAGCGTCGCCTCGCGCGGGATCGCGCCCAGAAGAAGATGCTCGTTCGCTCCGCCGACGATGGTATGGAAGATCGCGTCGCGGCGATGGGTGATGCGGTCGATCTTGGCGACGTGGCGTTTCGCACGTTCGCCGTAGTATTGCGGGAACTCGCCGAATGGGCCTTCGGGTTCGCGCCGGTGCGGCAGAATGCGGCCTTCGAGCACGATCTCGGCGCTAGCCGGCACGCGCACCGCGTTGGTCTGGCATTTCACCACCTCGATCGGCTCACCGTGCAGCGCGCCGGCGATGGTGAGTTCGTCGAAATCGAGCGGCGCGATCGACTGCGAGGCGAGCGAGGTCAGCGGATCGACGCCGATGACAATGGCGATCTCGAGCGCCTCGGCATCCCGCTCCGCCGCCTCGTAGAAGGCAAGGGTATGGCGCGGCAACAAGAGAATGCCGAGCTCGTCCGGCGCGTTCACCTGGCAGCGGTGGATGGCGACGTTCTGCACGCCAGTGCGCGGGTTGCGCGAGATCAGCAGCCCGGCGCTGATATAGGGCCCGCTGTCGAGTTCGTTATGCGTCGGAATCGGCAGCAGGCGCAGCAGGTCAACCTGGTCGTGGACGATTTCCTGGACCGGTGCCGATTTCACCTCTCGCCAGGGCAGTGGATTCGCCACCGCGGCGCTGAAGCGCGCCAGGACGGCATCGGCCGTCACGCCCATCGCATCCGCCACCCAGGCCCGATCGCCGAACAGCCCCGAGACGACAGGAATCGCATGGCCACCTGGGTGTGGGAAGAACGTCGCCTTGCTGCCGTCGAGCCGCTTCGAGATCGCGGCGAGCTCGAAGCGCAAGCCGACATCCGGCCGGATCACCGCCAAGCGACCATGCTCGGCCAGATTGTCAAGCCAGCCGCGCAAAGTGGTCACTGGCGCAGCCACCGGCGCGTTGAGGCGGGACTGGTCCGGCATTGGATCCTCCGTTCGGTCAAACGCCGCGGAACTTGGGCGTGCGTTTTTCGTGAAATGCCGCGACGCCTTCCTTGAAGTCCTCCGATGTGCGCAGCCGGCTGTAGCAATGGCCCTCGAGCTCGATCGCGACCGAGAGCGACGCGTCCTCAGTGTCGTTGAGCAACTTCTTTGCTGTGCGTTGCGCCAGCGGCGAAAAGCCGACCAGCTCCTGCGCCAGCGCATCAGTCGCCGCTTCGAGCTTGGCATCCGGCACCAGCTCGGTGGCAAGACCCCATTCATAGGCCTGCTTCGCCGGTATGCGCTTTGAGCGCATGACGATGTCCTTGGTGCGGGTGATGCCGACAATCTTCTGGAGCCGCGCCGAGCCGCCGGAGCCCGGGATTTGCCCCAGCTTCTGTTCCGGAAGCGCGTAAAAGCAGGTTTCCGAAGTCAAGCGGAAATCGCAGGCGAGCGAAATCTCGAAGCCGACGCCGAAGCAAAAGCCGCGATTGGCCGCGATCACCGGCTTGCTGCACCGCGCCGGCGCGGCGATGTTCCAGGCGAGTTTCGAGACGTGCTCGGGCGAAGCCTCCATGAAGCCTTTGATGTAACCACCCGAGGAGAAATGCTCGCCGGCGGCGCCGAGCACGATGACGCGCACCCGTTCGTCCTCATCGAGCGCCTCGAAGACGCGGCGGATCTGGTCGCGCTGCGGCATGGTGATGACGTTGAAGGGCGGCCGGTCGAGCACGACGTCGGCGCGCGCGCGGGCCGCGTCGACCGTGACGCGGAAGCCGTCCAGGCTCTGGAGACGGGAATTATGGTCGCTCATGTCTTTGCTTCCTCTTCTGCACGCGACACTGCGTCGGCAAGCTGGTATTCGCCCGCCACCAACTTACGGCGCAACAGCTTGCCGACCGGCGATTTTGGGATATCCCTGACGAAGATCACGCGGCGCGGGCGTTTGAAGTTGGCGAGGCCGGATTTTCGGCAGAACTCGTCGATCTCCGCCGGGGTCACCGGCGCGGCACGCTTAATGAAGGCAGTGACCGCCTTGCCCAGACGCTCGTCGGCCAATCCCACCACTGCGACCTCGGACACCGCCGGATGCAGCGAGAGACAGCTTTCGATCTCGACCGGCGAGACGTTCTCGCCGCCGGTGATGATCATGTCGTCGACCCGGCCGGTAACGAACAGGTCGCCGGCGGCGTCGAAATAGCCGGTGTCGCCGGTGAAATACCAACCGTCGCGCAGCGCCTTGGCGTCGGCGTCGGGCCGGCGCCAATAACCTTCGAAGGATTCGTCGCCGGCCATGAGCGCGATGATCTCGCCTTCCTTGCCGACCCCGGCCAGCTCCGCCGGCGTGTTGGCGCCGAGCTTGGCCACCCGGATCATCTGATTGAGCCCGGCGCGGCCGGCCGATCCCGGTTTCGCCGCCGCCTTCTGGTCGATGGTGAAAGTATAGACCTCAGAACTGCCGTAGTGATTCACGAACACCTCGGGCTTGAACACCGCGTCGAGCTTCTTCAAGAGGGCATCGGTCATCGGCGCGCCAGCGAAGCCGAGCTTGCGCACCGAGCGCATGTCGGACCTGGCAAAATCCGGATGGTGGACGAGATCGTGATAGAGCGTCGGAACGAGATAAAGGTTTGTCACGCGCTCGCGCGCGATCAGGCCGAGCGCCGCCCGCACGTCAAAGCGTGGCAGGCAGACGAAGACACCGCCGATCAGCGACATGGCGAGCAGCGACCGCACGCCCATGGTGTGATAGAGCGGCATCACGCCGAGGGTACGCTCGCCATGCGCGTAGAGATTTTGCGCGACATGGGCCAGCGCCGCCGCGCGCTCGGCGCAGTGGCGGCGCGGCACGCCCTTGGGGCGCGATGTGGTGCCCGAGGTATAGAGCATCAGCGACCAGGCGTCGGCATCGACGCGCGGCGTCACCCTGGGTGCGCTTTGCGCCAGCATGGCGGCGAACGCGGTCTCGCCCGGCGCAGCGGCGCCGACACGGATGCGCGGCAGCGCAGCGGCGCGGTGCGACAGGGCCACGGCTTTGGCCGATACGTCCTCGTAAACCAACGCGGCAGCCCCAGCGTCCTCGATGCAGTAATCGATCTCGTCGGCCTTCACCCGCCAATTGAGCGGCGTCAGGATGATGCCGGCGAATTGGCACGCCCAATGTAGCGTCGCCGCCTCCCAGCGGTTCTGCAGCACGGTCAGGAGGTGGTCGCCTTTCTTCAGGCCGAGCGCGTCGAGCCCCGCGACGATGCAAGAGATCTTGTCGAGCCACGCCGCGTAGCCGAGTCGCAGGTCGCCGTCGACGATCGCGAGCGCGTCGGGATCGCGCGCCACGCTGGCGAGAAAGCTGGTTCCGAGATCAAGCATCTGTCTTCTTCCCAAGGCGCTGCTGGGCGGCGAGCGCCGCCCGCATGATCGAAACATAGCCGGTACACCGGCAGAGATGACCCGCGAGCGCTTCGCGAATTTCGGGCTCGGACGCGGCTGGGTTGTCGCGCAGCAGGGCGTCGAGCGTGACCAGGATTCCCGGGGTACAGAAACCGCATTGCAACCCGTGATGCTCGCGGAAGCATTCCTGCAGCACCGAGAGCCGGTCGGGCGCGGGCGCCAACCCCTCAACGGTACGGATTTGCGCGCCGCGCACCTGCACCGCGAGCGTCAGGCAGGCACGACCTGGCTGTCCGTCGATCTCGACCGTGCACGCGCCGCACAGTCCGTGTTCACAACCGACATGTGTGCCGGTGGCACCGACGACGTAGCGCAAGAAATCACTCAACAGCATGCGCGGCTCGGCCTCGCCCGAGACCGGGGCGCCGTTGAGCGTGAAGCTCACCATATGGCGGCAATCAGCGCTCAGGCGCGGCATCGCACGGCCTCCTCGAGCGTGGTGCGACCCAGGCGGCGGACCAGTTCGCGGCGATAGCGCGCCGTGGCGTGGAGGTCATCGCGCGCCTCGAGGCTCCAGGCGAAGTCGTCGAGCGCCTCATCGAGTCCGGCCGCGCCCGGCGCGGGCAATTCGCATAGCGCGGGCCGGTCGGCGACGCCGCCGACCGCCAGTTGTGCCCGCACGCCGTTGACGACCGCCGCGCAGGCGACGATGGCGAAATCGCCGTGGCGCCGAGCCACCTCGCGGAAAGCGTAACCCGTTCGGGTGCGGGCTTTCGGCAGCGCAATCGCCTCGATCAATTCGTCGTCTTCGCGCGCCGTCGACATCATGCCGGTGAAGAAATTCTGCGCCGACAGCACGCGCTTGCGCCGCCGCGAACGCAGATGCACCGTGCCGCCGAGCGCGACCAGCACCAACGGCAGCTCTGCGCTAGGATCGGCATGGGCGATCGAGCCGCACACGGTGCCCCGGCTGCGGGTCTGTGGATGGCCGACCCAGGGCAGCGCCGCCGCCAGCAACGGCTGGAACCGTGCCAGGTCGGGGTCCTGCTCGAGCGCGACTTGGCGTACCGCTGCGCCGATGCGCAGCACGTCGCCGTCGCGGTCCACCGCTCGCCATTCGTCGACGCCCATGATGTCGATCAGCACGGTGGGACGTGCCAGCCGCATGTTGAGCATCGGCAGGAGCGACTGGCCACCTGCGAGGATGCGCGCATTGCCGCCTTCTTGCGCCAGCGCCTCGAGTGCCTCCTCGGCACTGGCGGCGGCGACGTAATCGAAGCGCGCCGGCTTCATGCGAACCCCAGCAAGCGGCGCAGCCACGCCCAAAGTCCGGCCGGCCGGCCGCCACCGCCGGCCTGACGGGCCAGGCTGGCGAAAAACTGGCCGATGATGACGCGCGCAGCGCCATCGAGCAGCCTTCCGCCGATCGACGCGACCTTGCCGCCAATCGCGGCTTGGTAGCGATAGCCGATCACCGTGCGCCCGGGCGCTTCCTCGCGGAGCGTGACCTGGCCGGTGCCGCGTCCGAAGCCGAGCGCTCCATCGGCCGAGCCGGTGAGGGTCAGCGCGCGCGGCGGATCGAGGTCCGAAAGTTCCATTGTCGCGCGGTAGCGGCCCTTCACCGGGCCGATACCCAGCGTAATCTCGGCGGTGAAGCATGTGTCCGAGACTTTCTCGATCGCATGCGCACCCGGCACCACCGCCATCAGCGCGTTGGGATCGAGCAGCATCGCCCAGATCGTCGTCGCCGGCGCGTCGACCGACGCCTCGCCCTCGCCGAAGAGCTGACGCTCGCTGGCCGCCTCCTTCGCCGCCGGCCGCACGGGCGTCTTACCCCTCGGCGCTTTCTCGGGCCCATGAACTTGCTGGGCCAACCGTGCCGGCAGCAGCGGCAGCGACACGTCCGCGACGCCGAGCGCGTCGGCGACCGCATTGGCGATGCAGACCGGCGTCGACATACAATTCCCCTCGCCCACGCCTTTGGCGCCGAGCGGCGTCAACGGCGATGGCGTCTCGTGATGAAGGATCAGGGGTTCCGGCACCTCCATGGCGGTCGGGATCAAGTAGTCGGCGAGCGTGCCGGTGAGCAGGCTGCCGTCGGGTCCGTAGGCATGCTCCTCGAGAAGCGCCGCGCCGAGCGCGTGGGCAAAGCCGCCGTTGACTTGGCCCGCGACCATGCCGGGATGCAGCATGCGGCCGCAATCATGCATGCTGACATAGCGATCGATCCTGACCTCGGCGGTGACGCGATCAATCTCGACCGCGCAGATATCGAAGATAAAGCCGTGGCAGAGCGAACTGTTGATCTCGTCGGCGTCGTTCGGGGCCGTCAACTCTGGCGGCGTCCAGAACACGGTCTCGCGGATCGCAGTATCGGCCTCGCTCGGCAGCGTCCCCGGTGCCCAGTGGCTGGCCGCGGCAACGCGCGCGAAGGAGAGCGCGTTGTCGCGATTGCGCCGCGCCTGTACCCGACCTCCATCGAAGACGACGTCCACCGCTGGCACGTTGAGTTGCGCTGCGGCGATGTGCGCCAGGCGCTCGCGCAGCCGCATCGCGGCTAAATGCGCGGCGCCGGTCACCGCCGGCGCAAAGCGGCTCGAATAATTGCCCGAGGCGATCGACCAGCCGTCCTTGGCCGTGTCAACATCGGTGACAACGCGCACTTCCGCGGGCTTGAGACCGAGCACGTCGGCCACGACCTGGGCCAGCACGGTGCGGTGCCCCTGCCCCTGCGGCACCGACGCAACGTGAACCGTGACCGAACCGACCGGATCGAGTGCAATGGTGGCGGTCGACTGCGCGCCGTTCTTGGGACCGGCCTTGCGGCGTTCGGCGGCGGTCAGCACCGTGGTGATGTACCCCATGTTGGAGACGCTCGGCTCGACCACAGCGGCATAACCGATGCCATAAAGCCGGCCGTCCCGGCGCGCTGCATCGCGCCGCGCGATTAGCTCCGCGACGCCGCCTTGCAGCAGCGCCGATTCCATCGCCGCAGCGTAATCTCCGGAATCGAGCAGCGCGCCGCTGGCGGTGCGGTAGGGAAAGGCGCCCCGCGGCACCAGGTTGCGGCGGATCACGTCGAGCGGGTCGAGGCCGAGCTCGTGCGCAATGCGCTGCATCAGCCGTTCGAGCGGGAAATAGACCTGTGGGCCGCCGAAGCCGCGGTTGAGGCCGGTCGGCATCTTGTTGGTCAGCACGACGCGGTTGCGGATCGATACGTTCCGGATGTCGTAGGCGCCGGTCATGTTGCCGTGCATGCGATAGAGCGTTGCCGGCTCGGGCGCGCGCAAGTGGGCGCCGCAATCCTCGATCTGATCCCAGGTGAGCGCGGTGATACGGCCGTCCGCCGCCACCGCCGCCTCGAGCCGCGTAAAGCGGTTGGTGGCGCAGGTGGACGCCGCCAGGTGCTCGAGCCGGTCTTCGATCCATTTGACCGGCCGGCCGGTGGCGCGGGCGGCGAGCGCGATCAGCACAATGTAGGGAAAGACCCCTTGCTTGACGCCGAAGCTGCCGCCCGAATCCGGCGGCGTGCGCAGCCGCAACCGGTTGCCCGGCACCTTGAGAGCGCGCGCGATGACCGCGTGGATGCTGAACGGGCCCTGGAAATTCGCCAGCACGTCGTAGGCATCGAGGCCGGGATCGTATTCGGCGACGACGCCATAGGTCTCGATCGGGGTACAGGCGCTGCGCGGATAATCGACCTCGATGGCGACGCGATGCGCCGCATCGGCGAAGGCGCGCTCGGGATCGCCGTAGCGGAAGACGCGGTCGCTCGCCAGATTGCCCTCGAGGCCCGGATGCAGGACCGGCGCATCGGGCGCCAACGCCGCGCGTGGATCGATCACCGCCGGTAGAGGCCGGTAAGCGACCTCGATCAGGTCGAGCGCATCCTCGGCAACATAGCGGTCGCGTGCCGCTACCACGGCCACCGGCTCGCCGACATATCGAACGCGATCGGTCGCGATCGGCCAGCATTCGATCGGCGCCTTGACGCCAACCAAGAGGCTGGCCGAATGGGCCTGGACATCGCTGCCGACAAGCACGGCAGTGACCCCCGGCAAGGCGCGAGCGCGCGTCGGGTCGATCGATACAATTTCTGCATGGCCGTGTGGCGAACGCAGGATCGCCGCATGCAGCGTGCCGGGTGGCACGCCGAGATCGTCGATATAGCGGCCGCGTCCGATGAGCAGCGCGGCGTCCTCGACGCGCGGCAGCGAGCGGCCGAGCCACGGCCGGGGCTCGTCGGCGGTCACGTCCATGGGCGACACCCCGCCTGTCGCCGCATCAACGGCGGAACACTGCCCACCGCCATACGGCTAGCTCGCGATCTTGTGCGGCGCGTTGAGACGCGCGATGGCGCGGAATTCGCGCGGCGGTGCGCCGGCATGGTCGCGGAAGAAGCGCGTGAAATGCGCCGGGGCGCTGAAGCCGAGACGGTCGCTGACCTCGGCCATGCCGGTATCGCCGTCCATGACCTCGGCGACCGCAGTCTCCATGCGCACCGTATTAAGGAAGACGCGCGGACTGATGTCCATCGTTCGGCCGAACAGGCGGAAGAAATGGGTGCGCGACAGGCCGACCTCGCGCGCCAGGCAGGTCATGTCGGTAACGCCGGCACTGTTGCCCCGGATCGATATCAGAGCTCGGCGGATGCGATAATCGACCCGGCCATCCGGCTCGAAATCGCGTAGCATGGTGCTACGCCACGGCGCGTAGCGCTCGATTACCGCGATCATCAATTCGGAGATCAGCGCTTCCTGCGCCTCACCGGCGTCGGGCGCCGCCATCAGCACGGCGGCGAGTTCGTTCGCCCGGCGGCGAATGGCGGCGGTGAGCCAATCCGAGTGACGCTCGAAGAAGCCGGGCGCGGCACTGGCGCCCCAGTTGCGACGAAAGCCCGACAGCCAGCCGGGCTCAATATAGAAGGCAAGGATGACGGTACGCGGATGGCTGGGATCATGCACGTAAGCGTGCGGCTCCCAGGCGTTGATCAGGACCGCGTTGTTCGCGGTGAGCGGCACTAGCTGATCGCGGACCATGAAGTGCGTATCGGCGCCCTCGGCCTTGATGAGGACGTGGCAATGGGGATGGGCGTGACGAACCAGCGACGCGTCCATGTCAAGGAGCGCGACGCGCCCGAACCTGCCGTGTGCGATCCTCAGCGCATTGGACATCGCATTAGCCCTCGCGCCGGGGCAGCGTATGGCCGACAGAGCATGATCCCGACGCCTTCCTGAACCGGCATACCGCCCTTCTTGGTCAAGGCGAGGGCGCAAGGCCGCGTTTTCACAGGATATGCTAATCCAACGCGGCCGCCTTACCCTAACGTCTCATTTTAGCGCCCGGCGCTATGGAGGGCTGAACGCGGCTCGTCGATGAGCCGCACGCGGCATTGGCGTTGAAACTCGGCGAGAGCCGGGATTGTCCGTTGCTCGGCTTCGCGCTTATCCGAAGTGCCGAGCGCTTTGAGGTAGTATTTTCGGCCGCCGAAGTGCCGCCGCCGATCTTCACGGATCGGTGCGCGGATCCGGTAACGTCCTTTCCAAAGTCGCGCATGCGGCATCAGACGACGGCTCGTAGTTCCCTCCGTAGTTCCCCGGGAGGGAGGAAAAACGCCTGGAATTTGCGGAACTTGGCGTCGTGCGAGCGATGGTGGAGCAGAGGGGGATCGAACCCCTGACCTCGACATTGCGAACGTCGCGCTCTCCCAACTGAGCTACTGCCCCGCCCACGTCGCGCGGAATATGGGTCGTGGTCGCGCGGACTGTCAAGGCGCGCTCGCGACATCGCTCGTCCTTGCGCGGCTCAAGGCCTATCGCTTAGGGTTCGCACGCCGCAGCATGGAGGGGAGAATCGGTCCATGGGTGATTTCCTGGTGCCGGTCGTCGTCATCGTCATCTACGTGATCGACCTCTATTGGTGGATCGTCATCATCGCCGCGGTGTTCTCATGGCTCATGGCGTTCGGCGTCATCGATACGCGCAACCACGCCGTGCGCATGGTGGCGAACTTCCTTTACCGCGCGACCGAACCCGCGCTGCGCCCGATCCAGCGCGTCCTGCCCAATTTCGGCGGCATCGATATTTCGCCGGTGATCCTGCTGCTAATCCTGTGGCTCATCGAAATGGAGCTCGGAAAACTCATCTATTATCTGAGCGGCGGCTAACGCGGCGATGGCGCTTCCTTTCCGCCTCGGACGAAGCGGCGCGACGCTGGCCGTGCGCGTCGCACCCCGGGCCGCGCAGGACCGCGTGCTCGGCCTGAGTGACGAGCCGGACGGCGTCGTGTTGAAGCTTGCCGTCCATGCGCCGCCGCAGGACGGCGAGGCGAACGCCGCGCTGCTCCGTCTGTTGGCAAGCCATTTCGGCCTGCGCAAGAGCGATCTTAGCATCGCCGCGGGCGGCGGCGGACGCCGCAAGCTGGTCCATATTGCCGGCGATCCTGCCGCTCTCGGCGCGCAGCTCGAACAAGGCTTGAAGCCATGGCTGCTGCCCGACTGATCGACGGCAAGGCGGTCGCCGCGCGGCTCCGCGCCGACGTCGCCGCCGCGGCCACCGCGCTCAAGGCTGCGCACGGCGTCGTGCCAGGCCTGGCGGCGGTCTTGGTCGGCGACGATCCGGCAAGCCAGGTCTACGTCAAGAGCAAGACCAAGGCGACCGACGACGCCGGCCTCAAAGGCTTCACCCATCGCCTGCCGGCAGCGACCAGCGAGCCCGAGTTGCTGCGGTTGGTGGCGCAGCTCAACGCCGATAACGCGGTCGACGGCATTCTCGTCCAGCTTCCCTTGCCGCGGCAGATCGATGCGCAACGCGTCATCGAGGCGATCAACCCCGCCAAGGACGTCGACGGATTCCATCCCGAGAATGTGGGGCGGCTGTGGAGCGGCGGCCGGGCGCTCGTGCCATGCACGCCCTATGGCTGCCTGCTACTGGCGCGCGAGAGCCTGGGCAATAACCTCGCGGGCGCCGAAGCCGTGGTGGTCGGGCGCTCCAACATCGTCGGCAAGCCGATGGCGGCGCTGCTGCTGGGCGAGCATTGCACGGTGACGGTCACGCATTCGCGGACGCGGGAGCTGCCGGCGGTGGCGCGCCGCGCCGATCTGCTGGTGGCCGCGATCGGCCGCCCTGAGTTCGTGCGCGGCGACTGGATCAAGCCGGGCGCGACGGTGATCGACGTCGGCATCAATCGTATCGCCGACGGCGACGGCAAAAGCCGCCTGGTCGGCGACGTTGCCTTCGCCGAAGCCCAGCGCGTCGCCGGTGCGATCACGCCGGTGCCCGGTGGCGTCGGTCCGATGACCATCGCCTGTCTGCTGCGCAACACGGTGGTCGCGGCGTGTCGCCGGCGCGGACTGCCCGAACCGACGCTTTAGCGAAGTGTGCAAAGCAAAGCCCCCTCGGGACGACCCCGAGGGGGCGATGCCGTCAGCGACTGACGATCGTCGAGCCGGTTACTGTTCCCAGGCCGGCTTGCCGAGATAGACACTCGACGGGCTGGTGGCCATGCCGGTCAGAGCACCGGCACCAGCACCGATTGCCGCACCTGCCAGAGGCGCGCCAACCAGCGCTCCAACCACGGCGCCACCCGCCGCACCGATACCGGCGCCCGACAGGCCACGGTCACCTGGCGATGTGCCGCAGCCTGAAAGCACCAGACCGGCTACCAACGTCAGAATGGCAATGCGCGAACCCATGGTTCAATCCCCTTTTGCTATGGGCGACTCAACGAACATGGTCGCTGATCATGGCAAAAACAAGGAGTTTCCGCGGTCAATTCGCGGCTCAATCTTGAGCTATTACCATTTTATTTCAATGACTTGGTTGAAATTCGGCAAACCAAGCCTGGGGCCAATTTCAGCCCAGTCCGTTGTGATTATTTTCGGCGCAGGCGCGCGGCGAGTCGCAGCCGCAGCGCGTTGAGCTTGATGAACCCTTCGGCATCGCGCTGGTCGTAGACCTGATCGGCCTCGAACGTCGCGTGCGCGAGGCTATAGAGGCTGTTGGGCGATTTGCGCCCGACCACCCGCACCGAGCCCTTGTAGAGCTTGAGGCGCACCGTACCGGCGACGTTCTCCTGGCTCTTGTCGATGAGCGCCTGGAGCATGGCGCGCTCGGGCGAGAACCAGAAGCCGTTGTAGATCAGCTCGGCATAGCGCGGCATGAACTCGTCCTTGAGGTGCGCCGCGCCGCGGTCGAGCGTGATGCTCTCGATGCCGCGATGCGCCGCGTGCAGGATGGTGCCGCCGGGAGTCTCGTAAATGCCCCGTGATTTCATGCCGACGAAGCGATTCTCGACCAGGTCGAGCCGGCCGATGCCGTGCCTGCCGCCGAGCTTGTTGAGCCGCGCGAGCAGCGCCGCCGGCGACAGTTTCTTGCCGTCGACCGCGACCGGATCGCCCTTGACGAATTCGACCTCGACGTATTCCGGCTGATTTGGCGCCTGCTCGGGCGCCACCGTCCGGCTATAGACGAACTCCTCGGGCTCGTGCCACGGGTCCTCGAGCGCCTTGCCCTCGGCCGAGATGTGCAAAAGGTTGGCGTCGGTCGAGAACGGCGCCTCGCCGCGCTGGTCCTTGGCGATCTCGATCTGATGCTGCTCGGCGTACTCGATCAACTTGGTGCGCGAGTTGAGATCCCATTCGCGCCACGGCGCGATCACCTTGATGTCCGGCTTGAGCGCGTAATACGCCAACTCGAAACGCACCTGGTCGTTGCCCTTGCCGGTGGCACCGTGGGCGACGGTGTCGGCGCCGGTCGCCTCGGCGATCTCGATCTGACGCTTGGCGATCAGCGGCCGCGCGATCGAGGTGCCGAGCAGGTATTGTCCC
The DNA here is from genome assembly GCA_028871055.1 of Alphaproteobacteria bacterium. GTDB lineage: Bacteria > Pseudomonadota > Alphaproteobacteria > ATCC43930 > CGMCC-115725 > REEB95. The sequence goes on along the minus strand of JAGWON010000009.1, from coordinate 104,380 downwards.
TCGTAGAGCGCGTTCGCCCGGAACATCGGGAAGACGAAGTCGTGCACGAATTCCTCGCGCAGATCCTCGACGAAGATCTGCTTCACGCCCATGAGCTCGGCCTTCTTGCGCGCGGGTGCGAGCTCCTCGCCCTGGCCGATATCGGCGGTGAAGGTCACCACCTCGCAGCCATAGGTCTCCTGCAGCCAGCGCAGGATGACGGAGGTGTCGAGCCCGCCCGAATAGGCGAGCACGACCTTCTTGACAGTTTCGCGGGTTTTCTTGGCAGCGGTCATGGCGGCGCAGTATCGGGGAGCGCCGCACGCGCGGCAAGCCTAGCGGCGATCAGGCGCGCGCGATCCAGCCGCCGCCCAGCAGGCGGTCGCCGTCATAGGCGACGCAAGCCTGGCCCGGTGCCACGCCGAAAGCGGGCTCGTCGAGCACCGCCATGCCGCGCTCGGTCTCGAGGAGAAGGGTCGCGGGCAACGGCGGCTGCGCTGAGCGCAGCTTGACCGCAACGCGAATTCCCGACTTGCCCGGACGCGGGCCAAGCCAGTTGATGTGATCGAAGGGCACGTGCCTGGCGCCGAGACTGGCGCGCGGCCCGACGACGACGCGCCGGCTTGCCGGCTCGAGCCGTAGCACGTAGAGCGGCTGGCCGCCGGCCACGCCGAGGCCCTTGCGCTGGCCGACGGTGAAATGGATGACGCCGTCGTGATGGCCGAGCACGCGGCCCACCTCGTCGACGATCTCGCCCGGCTCGGTGGCACCGGGGCGCAGTTTTTCGATCATGTCGTCATAGCGGCCTGCTGGGACGAAGCAGATGTCCTGGCTGTCCGGCTTCTGCGCCACGGGCAGCGCAAAACGCGATGCCAGCGCACGGGTTTCGTCCTTGGTGAAGTCGCCCAAGGGAAAGCGCAGGAACGCGAGCTGCGCGCGCGTCGTGCGGTAGAGGAAATAGCTTTGGTCGCGGCCGGCATCCGCGGCGCGATGCAGCTCCGGCCCGTCGACGCCGTCGGCGCGCCGCGCATAGTGGCCGGTGGCAAGCGCCTGAGCGCCGAGATCGCGTGCCACGGCGAGCAGATCGCGGAACTTCACGATCTCATTGCAGCGGACACATGGCACCGGCGTCTCGCCGGCGAGGTAGGAATCGGCGAAATCGTCGATCACCTCGGTACGGAATCGCTTCTCGTAGTCGAGCACGTAATGGGGAATGTCGAGCGTCTCGGCGACGCGCGCGGCGTCGCGGATGTCCTGGCCGGCACAGCATGCGCCCTTGCGCCCGGTCGCACCGCCGTGATCGTAGAGCTGCAGCGTAACGCCGACGACATCGCAGCCGCGCTCGGCCAGGAGCGCCGCCACGGTCGAGCTGTCGACGCCGCCCGACATGGCGACGACGACGCGCGCGCCAGGAGTCAGCGCCGGGTCCATCAGGTGTTCATCATGTTGCGCGTCGTCTGCGGCAAGCGAACGGTGAGGCCGTCGAGCTCTTCGGTCATTACGATCTGGCAGCCCAGCCGCGACGTCTTGGTCAGGCCAAAGGCAAGGTCGAGCATGTCCTCTTCGTCCTCGGTCGCATCCTTCAGCAGCTCGTACCATTCCGGCTCGATGACGATGTGACACGTGGAGCAGGCCAGCGAGCCTTCGCACGCGCCCTCGATGTCGACGTCGTTCTGGTGCGCGATCTCGAGCACGGACAGGCCGACCGGCGCGTCCACGGTCTTCCGGGTGCCGTCGCGTTCGATGAAAGTCATCTTGGGCATGCGATCCGATCCGCAATCAAACTTGGGGCGACGTTATATCAGCTCGCGGCGCCAAATCCTCGGCCAGCCGTGCCGCTCCCAGCGCGACCGCGTCCTTGCCGGCATCCTTCGCCGCAGCTTCACGCCGCGTCACCACGCGCAGTATGGAAAAACCGGCCGATTGGGCGGCCGCTGCGAGCGCGGCGGCGCCGACTGTATCCTCAATCGCGATCACCGCATGGGTCACCGGCCGAGCGAGCTGCTTCTCGGCACGTGCGCGGAGCGCCAGCAGGACCTCGGCGGGTGCCTGCCCCGTGACGTCCAGCCGCTGCTCGCCATTGGCGCCGGTCAGGATCTCGGCATTGCCGCCGAGCGCGATGGCGACGGCCGCCGAGTCCGCCGCCAAATCGATGCCCACCGCGGCGCCTGACCCCTCGGCCGAAAGCGGCGCGCCTTCGGGCTCCTCGATCTGGAACAGCTTCATCGGGACTGCGCGGACCTCAGACGTGGAACGATTCGCCGCAGCCGCACCGGCCTTTTTCGTTCGGATTGCGGAAGGTGAAGCCCGATTGCAGCTTGTCCTCGACGTAATCCATCTCGGTACCGATGATGAACATCGTCGCCTTGGGATCGATCAAAATGGTGACGCCCTTTTCCTGGACGACCTCGTCGAGCTTGCCCTTCTCATCGGCATATTCGAGCGTATAGGTCAGGCCCGAGCAGCCGCGGGCGCGCACGCCGACGCGGACGCCGGCCGACGGCTTGCCGCGCTGGGCCAGGAGCGCCTGGATGCGCTTGGCCGCCGCGTCGGTCACCGTCATCGCCTGTTTCAGGGCCATGGGAATCTCCAACCCTTATGTAATGCCGGAGGCTTCGCTTGTCATCCGCTCGCCTGCACGCAACCGCCGGACCGCGACGACCAGCGCGTCGACGGCGAAATCGACCTCGGTCGCGGTGGTGAAGCGGCCGAGGCCGATGCGCAGAGAGGCGCCGGCAAGATCATCGCCCAGCCCGAGCGCGCGCAGCACATAGGACGGCTCGACCTCGGCGGCGGTGCAGGCCGAGCCGGTCGATAGTGCCAGGCCCGGGCAGGCGCCGATCAAGTCGATGGCCTTGAGGCCGGGGAAGCTCAGGTTGAGATTGCCCGGCAGCCGTTGCTCGGCATGGCCGTTCAGGATCGCGTCCGGAAGCTTCGCGCGCAGACCAGACAGGAAACGCGCTCGGAGCGCCAGCAGCCGTTGCGCCTCGCCCGCCATTTCGGCCTTGGCCAGGACGGCGGCTCGGCCCAATCCGACGATCAGCGGCACCGGCAGCGTGCCCGAACGCATGCCGCGCTCTTGCGCGCCGCCGTCGAACAGCGGCTCGATCCGCGCCCGCGGCCGGCGGCGCAGATAAAGCGCGCCGATGCCCTTGGGTCCATAGACCTTGTGGCCGGAGATTGACATCAGATCGACGCCGAGCTCGGCGACGTCGAACGCGATCTTGCCGACGGCCTGGGCGGCGTCGGTGTGGAACAGCGCGCCCTTCGCATGCGCGAGCGCGGCGATCTCCTTGATCGGCTGCAGCACGCCGATCTCGTTGTGCGCGATCATCACCGAGACAATCGCGGTTCGGTCGTCGATGGCGCGCGCCAGCGCGTCGAGATCGGCGAGCCCGTCGTGCCCGACGGAGAGGATGGAAACGCGGAACGCGTCGCGCGCCAGCGCCATGGTGCTTTCGAGCACGCACTTATGCTCGGTCGCCAGCGTGACCACGCCATCCTTGCCGAACTGGCGGTGGAAGCGCGCCGCGCCTTTGACCGCCATGTTGTTGGCTTCGGTCGCGCCCGAGGTGAACACGATCTCACGCGGATCGGCGCCGATCAGATCGGCGAGCTCGGCGCGCGCCTGCTCCACCGCCTGCTCGGCCTCGCGGCCATAGGCGTGGGTCAGCGAATTGGGATTGCCGAACTTTTCGGTGAACCACGGCAGCATCGCCTCGACCACGCGCGGATCGCACGGCGTGGTCGCCTGATTGTCGAGATAGACTGGCGCCGCGTTGGGTCGGCGGACGATGGCGGCAGTCATGCGGCGGACGCCCTCGTCCTCGCGTAGAGCGCACCCCAGGCCTCGACCAGATGGTCGATTTCGGTTGCCGTGGTATTCCAACCCAGACTGACGCGGATGGCGCATTCGGCCTCGCGCTCCCGAACGCCCATAGCGTCGAGCACGTGGCTGCGCCGCACTTTGCCCGAGGAGCACGCGGCGCCGGCGCTGACCATCACGCCGGCGAGGTCGAGCGCCATGACCTGGGTCGCGGCCGGAACCCCCGGCATCGAGATGCAGATCGTGTTGGGCAAACGCGTCGCCGCCGCGGCGTGGATCACCGCATCGGGTGTAATCGCCAGAAGCCGGGATTCGGCCTGCTCACGCAATGCCGCGACGTTGGGCCACGCCGCCAGGCCGGCCACAGCGGCCAGTGCCGCGGCGCCGAAGCCGGCAATACCCGGCAAGTTCTCGGTACCGGCGCGGCGGCCGCGCTCCTGACCGCCGCCGTGGATCAACGGCACGATATCGAGGCCGGATGCGACAATCAGCGCGCCGACGCCCATCGGCCCACCGAGCTTATGCGCCGAAAGCGTCAACAGGTCGCAGCCGAGACGCCGGATGTCGATCGGCTGGCGGCCTGCACCCTGGATAGCATCGCAATGAAATAGCGCGCCGTGCGCGTGTGCCAGGCGCGCCCCATCCGCGACTGGCTGGACCGCGCCGGTCTCGTTATTGGCGAACATGAGCGAAACCAGCGCTGGGCGGCGGTCGGCTACAAGCAGCCGCTCCAGCGCCGCCAAGTCGGCGCGCCCGTCGCGCGTCGCGGGGATGCGCACTGCCTGGGGTGCGTTGGCCATCACCGAGTCATGCTCGATCGCCGAAATCAGGAGGCGTCGGTCAGGAAACGCCTGCAGCGCCAGCGTATTGGCTTCCGTACCGCCCGAGGTGAACACAACGTCTTCGGCCTGGGCGCCGACCAGCGCCGCCACCTCGGCACGCGCGGCCTCCACCAGACGGCGTGCCGCGCGCCCGGCGCGATGGACCGAAGATGGATTGCCGCCCAGCGTCAGCGCACGCGCCACCGCCGCCGCGGCCTCCGGCCGCACCGGCGCCGTCGCGTTCCAGTCGAGATAGGACAAACGGGCGGGCACGGAAACAACTTTCGACGTCACTGCGCGGCGAGCGATGGCGCCGACACGGGCTGTTCCTCATCGGCGCGCTCGCGGTGGAGCACGCCACTGTGGCCGAGCAGCCGGTTGGCGACCACATCGGCCAGCGTCACCGAGCTCAGATAGAGCCGGATCTGGTTGCCGAGTTCCTCCCACAGATCGTGGGTGAGACAGCGGCTCTTGTTGCCGCTGCAGCCCATCGGCGCACCGGGTGTGCAGCGCGTGGTGCGGATCGGCTCGTCGACTGCGATGATGATGTCGGAGATACGCGTACCCTCGGCGCCGCGGGCGAGCAGATAGCCGCCACCGGGTCCGCGCACGCTCTTGACCAGACCGGCGCTGCGCAGTTTGGCGAAGAGCTGCTCCAGGTAGGAGAGCGAGATCAATTGCCGCTCGGCGATCTCAGCCAGCGTGATTGGCGTACCCTCGGCGTGCTTGGCGATGTCCACCATCGCCATCACGGCATAGCGTCCCTTCGTGCTAAGCCTCATATCAGTCCTCCACACCCCGCAGGATTCGACGCGCCCGCGCCGGCTGCGCCTCGGCGGGAATCTCCCGGGCGGGAAGCTCGGTCTTGTTCTCGAGTTCGGCGATGCGCTGCTTGAGATTCGCGACCTCGTCCATCAGGCTGGCGACACAGCGCGCGATCGGATCGGGCAGGTCCTCGCACGGCGTGCCGTATGGCAGGAAATCCTTGGGTGCCTCGCGCTTGACCCCGGTCGGTTTGGCCGGGATGCCAGCGACCGACTCGCCCGGCGCCACCGCGTGCAACACGACAGCATTGGCGCCGACTCGGGCGCCCGCACCGACGGTGAAGCCGCCCAAGACCTTGGCGCCAGCGCCGACGATGACGCCGTCCTCGAGTGTCGGATGGCGCTTGCCGCGACTGAGTGACGTTCCGCCGAGGGTGACGCCCTGGTAAAGCGTCACGTCGTCGCCGATCTCGGTGGTCTCGCCGATCACCACGCCCGTGCCGTGGTCGATGAACAGCCGGCGACCAATCTTGGCGGCTGGATGGATCTCGATCCCGGTCAACAGCCGGGCGACGTTCGAGGTGAAGCGCGCCAGCACCTCGAATCTGTGCCGCCACATCCAGTTCGCCAGGCGGTGGAATACCACGGCATGGAACCCCGGATAGGCGAGCACGATTTCCACGCGCGAACGGGCCGCCGGATCGAGCCGGAGGATGGTGTCGATTTGTTCGCGCAAAGCCTTCAACATTTCGGATCCTGTTTGTTATATGATCCCATCACCCGCGATTGCCTAGCGTGGGAAATCTGCCTCCGCGCATTGTTTGGGCGGGAGGTCGAGACTATATCTATTCCTAGTAAACCGGTCAAGTTTGTGACCGGTTAGATCGTTGAGTCCCGCTGGACATGTGGTATCAATCCCGACTTTCCCACTGGGTTAAAGCTTCACGATGCCTGAATTGGTTCTGACTGGCCCGGCCGGCCGGCTTGAGGCGCGCTATCATCCGTCCCGGGTCGAAAACGCACCGATCGCGCTGATCCTTCATCCGCACCCGCAGCATGGCGGGACCATGCACAACAAGGTGGTCTATACCCTGTTCCACACCTTCGCGCGCCGGGGCTTCGCCGCGCTGCGGTTCAACTTTCGCGGTGTCGGCAAGAGCCAGGGCAGCTATGGCAATGGCGAGGGCGAGCTCGCCGACGCGGCAGCGGCGCTCGACTGGCTCCAGAACAGCAATCCCGACGCGGAGCAGTGCTGGATCGCCGGTTTCTCGTTTGGCGCGTGGATCGCTTTGCAACTACTGGCGCGGCGCCCGGAATCGGACGCCTTCGTCGCGGTCGCGCCGCCTGTCAACCTGGTCGACTTCAACTTTCTGACCCGGCCGCCTGCGGCCGGCCTCATCGTCCAGGGCGACAGCGACCAGATCGTCGCGCCCGATGGCGTGAAGGAGCTGGCCCAACGGCTGCAAAAGCAGCGCTCGCTCAAGGTCGATTATCGGGTCATCGCTGGCGCCGACCATTTCTTCGCCGACCGCCTCGACACGCTGTCGGAAACGATCGAGGGCTATATCGTCGCGCGGCTCCGGACGGCGCGGGCGACCGCCAAGGTTTGAGCCGCCCCGCTCACCCCGCGAAAGGATCGTGCACGAGGATGGTGTCCTCGCGCTCGGGGCTGGTCGAGAGCAGCGCCACCGGCGCGCCGATCAGCTCCTCGATGCGACGGATGTATTTGATCGCGAGCGCCGGCAGATCCGCCCAGCGCCGTGCGCCGCGCGTACTTTCGCTCCAGCCCTCGACCGTCTCGTAGACCGGCTCGACCGCCGCCTGCAGGTTTGCCCCAGCCGGCAGATGGTCGAGCGTCTCGCCGCGCAGGCGGTAACCGGTGCACACCTTGATCTCCTTGAACCCGTCGAGCACGTCGAGCTTGGTCAGCGCGATGCCATCGATGCCGGCGACCTTGACCGCCTGGCGCACCATGATCGCGTCGAACCAACCGCAGCGGCGCTTGCGCCCGGTGACCACGCCGAACTCGCGCCCGCGTTCGCCCAGGGTCTGGCCGACCTTGTCGGTGAGCTCGGTCGGGAACGGACCGCTGCCGACACGCGTCGTATAGGCCTTGGTGATGCCGAGGACATAGCCGACCGCGGAATGGCCGATTCCGGCACCCGACGCCGCTTCGCCCGGATGAGTATGCGACGACGTCACGAAGGGATAGGTACCGTGATCGACGTCGAGCATCACGCCCTGCGCGCCTTCGAATAGGATTCGCTTGTTGGCGCGACGCGCCTGGTCGAGCCGTTCCCATACGCGATCGGCATAGGGCAGCACCTTGGGAGCAATTTCGAGCAGCGCCTTGAGCAGCGGCTCGCGCTTCACCTCGGCGGCGCCCAGCCCGCGCAGCAACGCATTGTGATGGAGCAGCAGCTCGTCGAGCTTGTCCGGCAGGCTCGCGGGATCAGCGAGATCGCACAACCGTAGCGCGCGGCGGCCGACCTTGTCCTCGTAGGCCGGGCCGATGCCGCGGCCGGTGGTACCGATCTTGTGGGCGCCGCGCGCTTCCTCGCGCGCACGGTCGATCTGCCCGTGCGACGGTAGGATCAGTGCCGCGTTCTCGGCGACGCGCAGGCTCGCCGGCGTGACCGTCACGCCCTTGTCCGCGATGTTGTCGATTTCCTTGATCAGGGCCCAGGGATCGACGACCACCCCATTGCCGATGATCGACAGCTTGCCCTTGCGCACCACGCCCGAGGGCAACAGGCTGAGCCGGTACTCGACGTTGCCGACGACGAGCGTGTGGCCGGCGTTGTGTCCGCCCTGGAAGCGCACCACCACGTCGGCGCGCTCGCTCAGCCAGTCGACGATCTTTCCCTTTCCCTCGTCGCCCCATTGAGCGCCGATTACCGCAACATTCGCCATCGATTGGCTCCCGGCGCGCCTAGGTCAGCACGATGATCTTGCCGCCATCGAGCAGATGGCCGCAATTCAATCGTTTCGCCTCGTCGCGCGCATTTCGGACCGGCGCGAGGCCGGCAACCGTGATCCAGCCTTCGGTGCGCAACCGTCTTGCCGAACCGAGATCGCCGTCGAACGGCACGTAAATCCGGCGCGGCGCCGGCGGCTCCGGCAGCGCCTGGAGGATGGTGTCGGCGTAGAGCGTGAAGCCCGTGGCGTCCTCGCCGCCGCCGTTATCGGTGCGATAGCGTCCGCCGCGGCCCAACTCGCCGCGGACCGCCTTGGCGAAGAACGTGAAGCTAACGCCCGTGTGATACTCGAAGCCGCGATTCTCAACCGGATCGACGGTGATGACGAGCGCAGGCGCCGCCTGCTTCACCCGACCAATGACGTCGCCGAGCCGCGCGCGCTCGTCCGCCGCCGATTTCGGCAAGTCGAGCGCCGCAAGCTTGGCAAGCGATTTCTCGGCGGTCCCCGCCGCCTTGAGGAGTTCGCCGAGCACCGTCGCCACCGGTCCGGCAGCCTTCCGGAGGGCGGCCGCATCCTTGTGGTCGAGCGCGCGGCGCACCGCGTCGCCTTGCGCCGGATCGAGCTTGGCGGCGCGGCAGATCGCCGGCACCAGCGTCGGCAGCGTCAGATCGACCGAAATTCCTTGAAGGTCGAGACCGGCAAGCGCCTCAGCGGCGAGCGAGATCGCCTCGGCATCGGCGGCGACATCGGCCGGACCGATGAGTTCGGCGCCAACTTGGCCGACCTGGCGGCTGGGCCGAAGCTGGCTGCCTTTGACGCGCAGCACCTGGCCGGCATAGCACAGGCGCAGGGGCCGTGGCGCTTTCTTGAGCCGCGTCGCCGCGATACGCGCGACCTGCGGTGTCATATCGGCTCGCAGGCCGATCATGCGCTGCGACACCGGATCCATCACCCGAAAGGTGTCCTTCGCCATCGCGGCACCGGCGCCCGACAGCAGATTGTTCTCGAACTCGGCAAGCGGCGGCTTGACTCGTTCGTAGCCGTGGCTCGCCAGCACCGCCATCAGCCGCGACACTACGTCGGCCTCGATGCCGGCATCGGGCGGGAGCAGATCGCGCAGGCCTTCGGGCAACAGCGCCTTGTGCAGCGTCTCGTTCACGGAGCCGGAATAGCCGGTTTGACGCGCCGCGGCAACAATCCTGCGCCGCGATCACGACCGACCACGCGAGCGGCGCGACTCCGCGCGAGCGGATCGGCTTAATAGTAGCCGCGATAGTAACGGTGCGGCAGCGGCGCGATGATCACACAACCGCTGAGCGCCGCGAGCAGCGCGAGTGCCGCCGCAACCCCGACATAGCGACGAAGGCCGGCCATGAATCCCTCCATCGGATTCCCGCGAGCTTCCGGAACACTATAGGGATGCGCATCGTCGCCCGTTCCCGCGTAGCGGAACTTTTTTGCCGACGATTCCGGCCGCGACCCGGTTCGCGGCCGCCTAAAAGTGCAGCTGTTTCGCCTGCACCACGTTGGCGATGTGGCGCACCTTGTCGAGCAACGGTTCGCCCAGCGGCTGATCCACCTGCACCAGGCAGATCGCATCCCGGCCCGGTGCCGAGCGGCCGAGATGGAAGGTCGCGATGTTGATCGCTGCCTCGCCCAAGGTCTGACCGAGATTGCCGATGAAACCGGGCTTGTCGTGGTTGCGGACGAAGAGCATGTGCGCGCCGAGTTCGGCCTCGAGCGCGATTCCCTCGATATCGACTATGCGCGGCCGGTCGCCGCCGAACAGCGTGCCGGCGACGCTGCGCGCGCCGTTCGTCCCCTGCACGGTGACGCGGATCAGAGTCTGGAAGTCGCTCGGCTCGGTGCTGCGCGTCTCGGAGACCGCGATGCCGCGTTCCTTGCACACCACCGGCACGTTGACCATGTTGACCGAATCGAGCTGCGGTCCGAGCAGCGCGGCGAGCGTGATCGCGGTCAGCGGCTTGATGTTGAGCTCGGCGGCATGGCCCTCGTATTCGATCGCGATGCTCTTGAGTCCGGCATCGGTTAGCTGGCCGGCGAAGGAGCCGAGCTGCTCGGCCAGCGTGATGTAGGGTTTGAGCCGCACCGCCTCCTCAGCCGAAAGCGACGGCATGTTGAGCGCATTGGTCACGGCGCCCGAGACCAGGTAATCCGCCATCTGCTCGGCGATCTGGAGCGCGACGTTCTCCTGCGCCTCGGTCGTCGAGGCGCCGAGATGCGGCGTGGCGATGACGTTCGGATGGCCGAAAAGGACGTTCTCCTTGGCCGGCTCGACCGGGAAGACGTCGACCGCTGCGCCGGCCACTTGGCCCGAATCGAGCGCCGCCTTCAGATCCGCCTCGACGACAAGGCCGCCACGCGCGCAATTGACGATGCGCACGCCTTTCGTAGTCTTGGCCAGCGCCTTGGCATCAATGATGTTGCGGGTCGCCTCGGTCAGCGGCGTATGCAGAGTGATGAAATCGGCCCGCGCCAACAGCTCGTCGAGCGCGACCTTTTCCACGCCGAGCGCCACCGCACGCTCGGGCGACAGAAACGGGTCGTAGGCGACGACCTTCATCTTGAGCCCGATGGCGCGGTCAGTGACGACCGAGCCGACGTTGCCGCAGCCGATGACGCCGAGCGTCTTGCCGGTGACCTCGACGCCCATGAATTTGGACTTCTCCCACTTTCCCGCCTGGGTCGAGCGATCGGCCGCAGGGAGCTGCCGCGCCAGCGCCATCATCAGGGCGATGGCGTGCTCGGCGGTGGTGATCGAATTGCCGAAGGGCGTATTCATCACCACGATACCGCGCTGGGTCGCGGCCGCGACGTCGATGTTGTCGACGCCGATGCCGGCGCGGCCGATCACCTTGAGCTTCGTGGCGGCCTCGATCACCGGCCTGGTGACCTTCGTCGCCGAGCGCACGGCAAGGCCGTCGAAGTCGATGATGACTTTCTTGAGCTCGTCGGGCGTCAGCTTGGTGTTGACCACCGTTTCGACGCCGCGTTCCTTGAAAACGGCGACGGCGCGCGGGCTCAGCTCGTCTGAAATCAGCACCTTGGGCATGATGGCGACCAGGTTCAGGCGGCGGCGGCGCGGCGCACGTCGCCGAACGCCCAGTCGAGCCACGGCAGCAGCGCTTCGACGTCGCGGGTCTCGACGGTGGCGCCGCACCAGATCCGCAGGCCCGGCGGCGCGTCGCGATGGCCGGCGATGTCGTGGGCAACACCTTCGGCGTCGAGCAGCGCCTCGATGCGCTTCACCTGGGCGCGCTGTGCGTCCGGCGTCAGGCGCAGGAACCAGTCATCGACGATCCTGAGGCAGACCGAGGTGCAGGAGCGGATCTTCGGATCAGCGACCAGGAACTCGATCCACGCCGACTTCGCCACCCAACGGGCGATTGCAGCCAAGTTGGCCTCGCAGCGTGTCTTGAGCGCGGCGAGCCCGCCAATCGATTCGGCCCATTTGAGCCCGTCGATCGCGTCCTCAACCACGAGCAGGGATGGCGTGTTGATGGTCTCTTCCTGGAAAATGTTCTCGGCAAACTTGCCCTTCGAGGTGAGGCGGAAGATCTTGGGCAGCGGCCAGGCGGGCTTGTAGGTCTCAAGCCGCTCCACGGCGCGGGGCGACAGCGCGAGCATGCCGTGCGCCGCCTCGCCGCCGAGCACCTTCTGCCAGGACCAGGTGACAACGTCGAGCTTGGGCCACGGCAGGTCCATCGCGAAAACCGCGGATGTCGCGTCGCAGATGGTCAGGCCCTTGCGGTCGGACTTGATCCAGTCGCCGCCGTGGATGCGCGCGCCCGACGTCGTGCCGTTCCAGGGAAAGACCACATCGCGGTCGGTATCGACCTTGGCGAGATCGGGAATCGCGCCGTAGGGCGCGCGCATGACGCGCAGATCCGCGAGTTTGAGCTGCTTCTCGACGTCGGTTGCCCAGCCCTCGCCAAAGACCTCCCAGGCCAGCAGGTCGACGCCGAGCGCGCCCAAGAGCGACCACATCACCATCTCGACCGCGCCAGTATCGGAAGCGGGCACGATGCCGAGGCGGTAGTCCTTCGGCATGCCGAGGAGGTGCCGCGAACGGTCGACTACCTCTTTCAGCTTGGCCTTGCCCGGCTTGGAGCGATGCGAGCGGCCCAGCAGCGCGGCATCGAGCGCCTGCAAGCTCCACCCGGGACGCTTGGCGCAAGGACCAGACGAAAATGACGGATTGGCGGGCCGAGAATTCGGCTTCATGAATCTATTCCTTCCAGAATAGCCGCGCCCCGTTGGGGGGGCGTGTCCCGCCGAAGAAACTACGGGCGTTCGCCGGCCGCGTCAATCGCACATGGTAAAAGGAGCCGCGGCGCGTCGTCCTGCCGCAGCCGAATCGCCGCGTCAGTCCAGTTTGCGCTTGAGCAGGTGCATCGAGTTGAAGGTCAGCACCGCCTCGCTGTTCTGGTTTAGGATTCGGAAGCCGGCGCGTATGATGCCGCGGTCGGGCTTCGATTGCGACGGGCGGCTCTCCGTCACCTCCATCTCGACGCGCAACGTGTCGCCCGGCCGCACCGGCTTGAGCCAGCGGAGTTCGTCGAAGCCGGGCGAGCCCATGCTGGCGGCCTTGAACAGCCCGGTATCCCAAAACAGCCGGAAGCCCAGCGCGAGGGTCTGGAAGCCGCTCGCGATCAGCCCGCCGAAGATGCTGTGCTTCGCCGCTGCGGGATCGATGTGGAACGGCTGCGGGTCGTAGACCTTGGCGAATTCGACGATCATGTCCTGGGTGACGGTCTTGGTCGCGGTGCTGAACCTTTCGCCCACCTTGAAATCGTCGAAATAGCGCTCGGCCATCACCTGCACTCCACTCCGCGGCGCGGCAATCTAGCTCAGCGCCGCTCGATGGTGAAAGCGCGTTCCGAGCGCGTCAGACCGACATGCGGGTAATAGCTCATGGCCTTGGGCGCTGCGAGCAGGATAAGCTGCGTACCCGGCCCGGCAAGAGCGTGGGTGCGGCGAATCAGCTCTCTGCCGATGCCGCGTCGCTGCCAGACGGCGTCAACCGCCAAGTCCGTGAGATAGCGGCAGTAGGCGAAATCGGTCAGCGCACGCGACACGCCGACGAGCAACCCGGCAGCATCGCGGGCGCAAAGTCTGATATCGGCGCGATCGAGCATGCGGGCGATGCGGCCGCGATCGTCGATCGGCCGGCGCTCGGCCAAGGTCGAGCGCCGCAGCACGTCGACGAATTCATCGACGCCGAGACTTGGCTCGTCGGCGTAGCGAATGGCGTCGGACATGCTTCCCCCTCGTCTTGCGCCCGGCCGGCAGCGGTGCGTATCCCAGCGGGCCGCGGCCTTTGCCTAGACCGGGCGCGTGGCGGATCGCCTGCTGCACAAAATCGTGCGCGCGCTCGATCGCCCGCCGGAGCGCCAAGCCCTGCGCCAGGCCGGCGGCGATAGCCGAGGCGTAGGTGCAGCCGGTGCCGTGGGTTGCGCGGGTCTTCTGTCGCCGTGCTTCGAGCACGAAACTGTCGCGCGGCGTGACGACGAGGTCGGCGAGCGTCTCGCCCTGAAGATGGCCGCCCTTCACCACCACCGCGCCGGCGCCCAGGCGCAGCAGCGCATCGGCGGCGCGCCGCATGCCGTCCAGATCGGCGACGGTGAGGCCGGTCAGCATCGCGGCCTCGGGGACGTTGGGTGTGACCACGGCGGCCCGTGCGATCAAGCGACGCTTCAGGCGCTCGACGCCGGGTTCATCGAGGAGCGCCGTGCCGCTGGTGGCAGCGATCACCGGATCGATGACCAGCGGCACGGTCGGCGCGAGCGCCGCGAGCGCGTCGGCCACCGTCTCGACCACCGCCGCATCGACCAGCATACCGGTCTTGACCGCATCGGCGCCGATATCGGCCAGCACGGCCTCGATCTGGCGGCGAACGAAATCGGGCCCGACCGGCAGCACGGCGGCGACGCCGAACGTGCTCTGCGCGGTCAGCGCCGTGATCGCCGTGGCGGCATAGCCGCCCAGCGCCATCACGGTCTTGATATCGGCTTGGATGCCCGCACCGGCCGAGGAATCCGAGCCGGCGACGATGAGCACGCGGCCGGTCATTCGGCCGCGCTTTCCTCCGCGTGTCCCGCCGCGGCCACCGCAGCGGCGACGCTCTCGACGATCTCGGCCACTAGCGTCTGGTCCTCGCCCTCGGCCATGATGCGGATCAGCGGCTCGGTGCCGGATTTGCGGACCAGCAGGCGGCCTTGCGCGCCGAGACGGCGTTCGGCGGCGCCAATGGCGGCCTTGATCGCCCCGTCGTCGAGCAAGCCGACGCCGTTCACCCGGACGTTGCGCAGCAATTGCGGCACCGGCTCGAAAACCTTGCAGACCCGGCTGGCCGGCGCGCCGGTTTCGACGATCGCGGCGAGGACCTGAAGCGCGGCGATCAGGCCGTCGCCGGTGGTCGAATAGTCGCCGAGGATGATATGGCCCGACTGCTCGCCGCCGAGGTTGCTGCCGATGCGGCGCATCGTCTCGACGACATAGCGGTCGCCCACCTGCGTGCGCGTCACGGCGACGCCGCTGCCCGCCAAGTGTCGCTCGAACCCCAGATTCGACATGACCGTGGCGACGATGCCCGACGGCGCGAGCCGGCGGTTGCGGTGCCAATTGACTGCGATCAGCGCCATCAGTTGGTCGCCGTCGAGCATACGGCCATGCTCGTCGGCCATGATCAGGCGGTCGGCGTCGCCGTCGAGCGCGATACCGAGATCGGCGCCGTGCGTCACCACCGCCTCCTGCATCGTCTCGGGCGCTGTGGCGCCGCAATCACGGTTGATGTTGATGCCGTCGGGCGTGACAGCCACCGGCACGACCTCTGCACCCAGTTCCCACAGCACGGTGGGCGCGACCTTATAGGCGGCGCCGTTGGCGCAATCGACCACCACTTTCAGGCCGTCGAGCCGCAGACCCTTGGGGAAGGTGTTCTTGACGAATTCGATGTAGCGGCCGCCGGCGTCGTCGAGGCGCTTGGCGCGGCCCAGCCCCTTGGACGTGGCGCGTTGATCGGCGGCGCGGTCGAACGCCACTTCGATCTGCGCCTCGATCTCGTCGGACAGCTTGAAACCGTCGGGGCCGAACAGCTTGACGCCGTTGTCCTCGTAGGGATTGTGCGAAGCCGAGATCATGACGCCGAGATCGGCGCGCAGACTGCGGGTCAGCATGGCGATCGCCGGCGTCGGCAGCGGGCCGACCAGCACGACGTCCATACCCATGGCAATGAAGCCCGAGGTCAGCGCGGGCTCGATCAGGTAGCCCGAAAGCCGCGTGTCCTTGCCGATGACGACGAGATGGCGGTGATCGCCGCGGCGCAACACGAAGGCCGCCGCCATCGCCACCTTGAGCGCGGTATCGGCGGTCATCGGCTCGCGATTCGCGGTGCCGCGGATGCCGTCGGTGCCGAACAGCTTGCGCGTCGTCGACTTCACCATGCCCCCTGGAGCGCGAGACGGCTCAGCCGCCCGGCTGCGGTTCGGGTTCGACGCCGCTGGCCGGCTTGTCGCGACCCGCGGACGGTACCGAGGGGCGTCGCCCGGGCGCCGGCTTGGCGGGCTCCTCGAGAGCAGGGCCGGTGTCGCGCACGATCTTTTCGCCGCGGATGATACGACGGATCTCGTCGGCCGAGAGCGTCTCGAATTCGAGCAAGCCCTTGGCAAGAGCGTGCAGTTCGTCGACATGGCCGGTCAGGATATCGCGCGCGCGCTTCTCGCCTTCTTCGACGATGCGGCGAATTTCCTCGTCGATGACCTTGGCGGTGGCGTCGGAGACGTTCTTGCGCTGCGTCACCGAATGGCCGAGGAAGACCTCTTCTTCGTTGTCGCTGTAGCGCAGCGGACCCAGCTTGTCGCTGAAGCCGAACTCCGTGACCATGCGGCGCGCCAGATTGGTTGCGCGCTTGATGTCGTCGGCGGCGCCGGTGGTGACCTTCTCGGAACCGAAGATCAGCTCCTCGGCGACACGGCCGCCGAACAAGCTGGTGACCATCGCCTCGAGCTCCTTGCGCGACTGGCTGTACTTGTCGCGCTCGGGCAAGAACATGGTGATACCGAGTGCGCGGCCGCGCGGGATAATCGTCACCTTGTGCAGCGGCTCGTGGCCTTCGGCGTAAAGCATGCACAGCGCATGACCGCCTTCATGATAGGCCGTGAGCTTCTTCTCGTCCTCGGTCATGACCATGGAACGCCGCTCGGCGCCCATCATCACCTTGTCCTTGGACTGCTCGAATTCGGCCATGGTGACCGAGCGCTTGCCCTTGCGCGCCGCCATCAGCGCCGCCTCGTTGACGAGGTTGGCAAGATCGGCGCCAGAGAAGCCAGGCGTACCGCGAGCGATGATGCGCGGGTCGACATCCGACGCCAGCGGCACCTTGCGCATATGCACTTTCAGGATCTTCTCGCGGCCGACCACGTCAGGATTCGGCACGACGACTTGGCGGTCGAAGCGGCCCGGGCGCAGCAGCGCGGGATCGAGCACGTCGGGCCGGTTGGTCGCGGCGATCAGGATCACGCCTTCGTTCGCCTCGAACCCGTCCATCTCGACCAGCAGCTGATTGAGGGTCTGCTCGCGCTCGTCGTTGCCGCCGCCGAGGCCGGCGCCGCGATGGCGGCCCACCGCATCGATCTCGTCGATGAAGATGATGCACGGCGCGTTCTTCTTGCCTTGCTCGAACATGTCGCGCACGCGCGACGCACCGACGCCGACGAACATCTCGACGAAATCGGAGCCCGAGATGGTGAAGAACGGCACGTTCGCCTCGCCGGCGATGGCGCGCGCCAGCAGCGTCTTGCCGGTGCCGGGCGGGCCGACCAGCAGCACGCCCTTCGGAATCTTGCCGCCGAGGCGCTGGAACTTCTGCGGATCCTTGAGGTATTCGACGATTTCCTCGAGCTCGTTCTTGGCCTCGTCGATGCCGGCGACGTCATCGAAGGTGATGCGGCCGACCTTTTCCGTCAGCAATCTGGCGCGGCTTTTGCCGAAGCCCATCGCCCTGCCGCCGCCGCCCTGCATCTGACGCATGAAAAAGATCCACACGCCGATCAGCAACAGCATCGGGAACCACGAGATCAGGATGCCGAACAGCGACGGCATGTTCTCTTCGGTCGGTGTGGCGCGGATGACCACGCCCTTTTCGAGCAGGCGGCTGACGAGATTGGGATCGTTCGGCACATAGGTCGAGAAGTCGCGGCCGTCGCTGAACTTGCCGGCGACTGTGCTACCCTGGGCGCCGGTCTGGATGGTGACTTGGCGGACCTCGCCGCGGTTCACGTCATTGATAAATTCGGAATACGCTAGGCTGTTCTGCGGCGCGTGGGTGGTCGAACTCTGAAAGAGATTGAACAGAGCGACCAGGAGCAGGCCGATGATGATCCAAAGGGCGAGGTTTTTGCCGAAATTGTTCACGAGTCCAATGGCCCTTCCATGCTGAGCCGGCCGCCTGTCGTTCTGAAGGCTGCAGGGCCGGACACTCCGCCCCATCGCCGCGCCATGTTACTACATAAGAAGACTTTGCACTTAAACAACTGTAAACCCCGAGCCCGAGAGCGGCCGCAACGGCGTGAAAACGGCAATTTCGGGGCGGGCGAGGGTCGCACCGACATCGCTCCGGTGCCAAGCCAAAGCCGGCACCGCCGCCAGCCCGTCGGCGTCGAACAGGCCCGGCAACGTCGTCCGGATCACTGCCGGCAGGCCGCCGCCGCGACTCTCGGCTGCCAGCCGCGCCGCGGCATCGGTGCCGATGGCCGCCACGGTCAGGCCGGCCGGCGCGCCTTCCGGCGCCGTGATCGCAAAGCGCCCGTCCCAATGCAACCGCCCGCCGGGCGGTAACGCAAGCGGGCCAGCAACGGCCGCCGGCTCCCGACAAACCACGACCCGGCCAACCTTGGGCAGCAACCAGCAACCGCCGAGCGTTCGCCCGCCAGCGATGCCATCGGGCAACGCGCGGTAGAGGCGCTCGAGGCGCTCGAGCCTGACCGGATAATCCGCCCCGCCCACCGTCGCCAGCACGGCGGACAACGCGCGCAGGCCGGCTTCTTCCGGCGCCGCCTTGAGGATCGCGATGTCGACCCGCACGAAGCCGCAGGGATCAAGCACCACGGCGCGCGCCAGCGCGCTGTCGACCATGGCCTCGATCGCCATCCGGGCACGCGCCAGCCGCGACGCCGTCGCGGCCAGTCGATCGGCCGATAATCCCTCCTCGGCAAGGAACGCGCGCGCTGCGCGGAGACGCACGCGCTGAAACGCCGGATCGTGATTCATCGGATCCTCGACGTAGCCGATGCCGAGGCCGTGCAGCGTCGCGCGCAACCGTTCGGGCGCAACGCCGAGCAGCGGCCGCAACACACGGCAGGCGCGGCGCGCACTTTCCGGCGCAATACCGGTCAGGCCGTCGAGCCCGCTGCCACGCGCCAGCCTCATGAGGAGCGTCTCGGCCTGGTCGTCGCGATGATGCGCGGTCAGCAGATGGAGAACGCCATGCTCCTCGCACCAGGATTCGAGCAGCCGATAGCGTGCACGACGCGCCGCATCCTCGAGATTGGTCGCGGGCAATGCTTCGGAGCGGACGAGTACGCAATAGGTGATGCCGCGCGCGGCAAGCGCGCGGCCGACACTCTCCGCTTCGCGTGCCGATTCCGGCCGCAGGCTATGATCGACGATCAGCGCGGTCACGCTACCGCCGCGTGACCGCACCCAGCGATCGGCGAGAACGGCGAGCGCCATGCTGTCGCCGCCGCCTGAACAGGCGACCGCAAGATGCGGTTGGGGCTCGAACGGCGCGAACCGCGCCATCAGCGGCTCGAACTCGGCCGCGGCGAGCGGCGTCATCGAGCCGGCGACGGCGCCTTCCATGCCGTCAGCAGCCCAGGCGCTGCTTCTCGGCGGTGGCCGGACCCCGGACGTTCGCGGGCATCTGCGGGAAGTCGCGTCGCAGCCGGCCCAGGGCGGTGCAGGCATTGGCCTTCTGGCCCATGTTGCCGAGCGACATGGCCAGCTTGAGCAGCTCGTCCGGGGCCTTGCTGCTCTTCGGATACTTCTGGTAGCCCTCGGCGAATGCGATCGCCGCGTCCTTCCAGTTGCGGCGAACGTAATAGGTCTCGCCAAGCCAATATTGCGCGTTGCCCGCAAGCGGATCGTTGGGGTGCTGTGCGATGAAGGTGCGGAGCGCCTGCTCGGCGCCCGGATAATCGGCGCGACGCAGCAGAGCGAAGGCGTCTTGATACTGCTCGCGCGGCGACGCCGCCGTCGCGGCCGGGGCAGCGCCCGAGGGCGCCGCCGGCAATGTGCCGAGTGTGCCCGCGGCGGCCCGGGATGGCACGGCCCCAGGCGCCGGCGAACCCGATGCGCCGTTCGCAACCGGCGCCGCGCCGCCGCGCTCGAGGGCGCTCAGCCGCATATCGACGTCATTCGAAAGCTTGTCGAGCCGCTCGTTCATCTGGCTGATGGCGTTGTTGATGACCTCGACCTTGCCGTTGAGATCGCGCATCTGGTCATCGAGCCGGGCCAGGCGATCTTCGGTTTGCAGCACCGCCGGTCCGGAACCTTCCGGCGCACCGCCGTTCGTGGTCGCCGCCGGCGGCGACCCGCCGCCGCGATAAACCTGCCGCTCCAGCGCATTGAGATCGCGCTCCATGCGATCGAGGCGATTGTTAAGCGCGGCCGCGTCGCTCGAATCCTGCGCCCGCGCGGCATGAGCCGAGCCCAGCAGCACGGCGAACGAAAACAAAATGATCAGGAAGCGCATGGCGGCCGCAGTCCTTGGCGCCCCAAGAGATGATCGAGCATTAGGGCAAAAAAAGGGCGCCTGCCCCTCCGCGACTCGTCCGTCGCCGGAAAGGAGCAGGCGCCTCGTGATCCGATCGGACGTCTCGGTCCGTTACTGGACGACGGTCACGCCGCGGCGGTTCTGCGCCCAAGCCGCTTCGTTGTCACCGATCACGGCCGGACGTTCCTTGCCGTAGCTGATCGTCGTGATGCGATTGGGATCGATGCCGAGAGCGACCAGCGCGCGCTTCACAGCGTTGGCGCGACGCGCGCCGAGCGCCAGGTTATATTCGCGCGTGCCGCGATCGTCGCAATGGCCTTCGACGGTGACCTTGGCGTTCGGATATTTCTTCAGCCACGCCGCCTGGCGCTCAAGAGTTTTTTCGCCTTCCGGCTTGATGTCCGACTTATCGAAGTCGAAGAAGACCCGGTCGCCAACGTTCTGAACGAAGTCTTCGCGCGAGCCGGGCACCGCGCCTGCCGTGGTCCCGCCGGCACCGGCGCCGGACTGCGGAGCACTCTGGCAGGCTGCCAGCAGCAACATCGCCGCGATCACACTAAGTGACCTGAAATTCATTTTGCACTCCTTGTTTGGATTCTTGATCGTGACGGCAGTGCCCAAGGGGCCCCCCTACCACACCCCAATCACATGAAATCACATGCGATTCGACCTGTGGCATAGACAAACTTTGGCGACTATAGCCCTGAGATTGTTAGGGAAGCAAGGGGGACCAAGCCGGATCGGAAGCATCGGTCGGCGTAACGACCTCGCGTTCGTTGTAACCCGTTAGGTCGATGGTATAGAGGCGGCTGGACGCACCCCGACCGCGCGAGTCGGCTGGCGTCTGGCGGAAATAGACCAGCACGCGACCGTTCGACGCCCAACTCGGACCCTCAACGAGGAAGCCGCTGGTAAGCAGGCGTTCGCCCGACCCGTCCGGATGCATGACGCCGATATAGAACTGGCCGTTGTCGATCTTGGTGAAGGCGATCAGGTCGCCGCGCGGCGACCATACCGGCGTGCCGTAGCGGCCCGAGCCGAAGCTGATACGGTGGATGTTGCTGCCATCGGCGTTCATCACGTAGAGCTGTTGCGATCCACCGCGATCGGAATTGAACACGATATGCTGACCATCGGGCGAATAGCACGGCGACGTGTCGATCGCCTGCGTGTTGGTGATCTGGACGGCGCGACGGGTGCGGAGATCGAGCGTATAGATCTCGCTCGCGCCGTTGACCGACAGACTCATGATCACGCGGTTGCCGTCGGGCGAAAAGCGCGGGGCGAAGGTCATGCCCGGGAAATCGCCCAGTACCTCCTGCTGGCCGGTATCTATGTTGAAGAGATAGACCCGCGGCGTGCCGCGCGCGTACGAAAGATAGGTGATCTCCTGCGTCGACGGCGAGAAGCGCGGCGTCAGCACGAGGGCGCGGCCGTCGGTGAGATAGCGGTTGTCGGCGCCGTCCTGGTCCATGATGGCGAGGCGCTTGACGCGTCGGTCGAGGGGGCCACTCTCGGCGATGTAGACGATGCGCGTGTCGAAATAACCTTCCTCGCCAGTGATGCGCTTATAGACCGCGTCGGCAATGATATGGGCGATGCGACGCCAGTTGGACGCCGTCGTGGTGTAACGCAAGCCAGTAAGTTGCTGCTCGGCGAAGACGTCCCACAGCCGGAACTCGACCTGGAGCCTGCCGTCCGGCATCTGCGTCGCATCACCGGTAATCAGCGCCTGCGCGTTGATCACCCGCCAATCGCCATAGTTGGGCGGGGTGTGCGAGTTGGGATCCTTGTCGACGAAAGCCTGCGGGTCGATCGGCTTGAACAGACCGGAGCGTTCGAGATCCGCCGACAGCACTTGGGTGATGCCGGCCGCGGCTTGGGCGTTGCCCGCGAAGATTGGGATCGCGATCGGCAACGGCTCGATCTTGCCGCGCGTGATGTCGAGGTGGAGCTCCGCGCGCGCGGAGAGCGGCAGGATGCAGAGCGCGGCGAGCGTTAGCAGAGCGAACGGACGGAGCAGGCGGTTCATGAAAGGTCCTTGGGGTCAAAGGTTATCGTGAAAGTCTGCCATTGGTCATATTTTTGTGGCGGAAGTTTGAGCGGCTGACAGCTCGGGTTGAACAACGCGCGGCGCGCGCTGTCAGCAGCGGCCTGAAAGAAGGGGTCGGTCAGGCGCTCGGGATTCATCAGCGTCGCGGATCGTACGGTGCCGTCCGGATTCATATAAACGTGGAACTCCGGCGTCAGGTTCTGGGCGTCGCGCGCTCCGGCCGGCACGTTCCAGCATTGTTCGATCTGCTGCTTGACGAGGTCGAGCTCGCTCACCGAAAGCTGCGAACCCAGCGGCGCGACCGGTTGCGACGACGGTTGCGGCTTCGTTGCCGGTTGCGTCGACTGCTCCTGCGGCAGCGGCTTCGCCGCCAGATTCTTCAACAGGGCGTCAAATGCCAGATCCTGCCTCTTCTGCTTCGGCAGCGGTTGTGGCGGTTGCGGCGGTTGCGACTTGGCCTCCGGCTTGGGCGGCGTGGGCTTTTCGGGAACCTTGACCTCGGCCGGCTTGGGCTCGGGCGGCGGTTGCGGCGGCGATGGCTTCGACTGCTGCGGTTGCGGCGGCGTCGGTTTCTTCGGCTCGATCTCGGCGACCTTGGGCGGCGCTTTTTCCTTTGGCGGCGTCAGCGTCTTAATGGTCGCCAACGTCTTCGGCCCGATATTCACCAGCTGGACGACAATCGGCTGTTCTTCGTCGATACGCGTCTGAAACACCGAAGGCAGCCCCAGCACCACCGCCAGCACGATGAGCAGGTGCATGATGGCCGAATAGATGACACCGCGCCGCTCTGGCATGCTGTCGACCTGCGCAACCGTCACGTCAGCGCCGCAAGGCCTTGTCGTTGGTGCCGGGCAGCTCAGCGATCAGCGAGACCTTGGTAAAACCGGCGGAACTCACGATGCCCATGACCTCAAGCACCCGGCCATAGTCGATCGCGCGGTCACCGCGGACGTAGATCGTGGCGTTGGGGTTGTTGTTGGTAATCGCGATCAGTCGGGGGCCGAGATCCTTCGGATCGATCGGGTTATTCTGCAGATAAATGCCGCCCTTGGCGTCGATGGTGATGACCAGCGGCTCCTTCGGCTCGTTGATGGCCGGCGCCTGGGTTTGCGGCAAATCGACCGGCACACCGACTGTCAGCAGCGGCGCCGTCACCATGAAGATGACCAGCAGCACGAGCATGACGTCGACCATCGGCGTCACGTTGATTTCCGACATCGGCCGGTATCTGGCCGATCGCACGCCGTGATCGCGAGAACTCGGAAGCGTAACGGCCATGTCAGTGCGCCTTTTCGTCGAGCTGCCGCGACAGGATCGCGCTGAATTCGGTCGCGAAGGCCTGCAATCGGCCGACATAGCGACTGAAATCGGTCGAGAACTTGTTGTAGGCGACAACCGCCGGGATCGCGGCAACCAGTCCGAGCGCGGTCGCGAACAACGATTCGGCGATACCGGGCGCGACCACCGCTAGGCTGGTATTCTTGACGGCGGCGATCGCCTGGAAGCTGTTCATGATGCCCCACACCGTGCCGAATAGGCCGACGAAAGGCGCCGTCGAGCCCACGGTGGCGAGGAACGGCATGTAGCGCTCGAGCCGATCCATCTCGCGGCCGAGGGTGATCTGCATGACGCGCTCGACCCGCTCCTTAAGGTTGGCGCGCATGCTGGTGCTGTCGATGAGGCCCTTGGCGACGCTGCGCCGCCACTCGCGCATCGCCGCGGCGAAGACCGCGGACATCGGGTCTTCCGGCCGCTCGCCGACGTGATCGTAGAGGTCGTCGAGCGAACCGCCTGACCAGAAGCTTTCCTCGAAATGCTCGGCGTCGCGATGGAGACGGCGGAGCTTGCTGACCTTGTCGAAGATCACGGCCCACGACCAGAACGAGGCCGCGAGCAGCAGGAAGAGCACGAGCTTGACGATCGTGTCGGCCTGCATGAACAGCGTGAAGATCGAAAGATCGTGCGGTGCCGCGGAGCCCGCGAGCGCCAGCTGGTCGACGGGAGTCGACGGGCTGGCGAGAGTGTTCACGGCATTGTCGATGACGTTACCGGGCATTGGCTTTGATCACCTTGGGTGTTGGGGGTATTGGGGGATTGAAATGCGCGACCGCTGCGGCGAGCGCGGGCGGCAGGCGCGTCGGCCGGCCATTCTTGGCGACGCAGACGACGGTGCAGGTCATGGCAAAAAGCCGCGTTCCGTCGCGTGTGATCTCCTGCTTGAGCTCGATCGTCGCGCCGGTGGCGTCGAGCACGCGAGTATGGACGACGAGATCGTCGTCGAGCCGCGCTGGCGCGAGATATTCGGCCGCGAGCTTGTGCACTGCGAGAATGACGCCCGCTTCGTCGCGGAGCCGCCCGTGCGACGCGCCGAGCGTGCGGATCGCCTCGCTGCGCGCGCGCTCGGTGAATCTGAGATAGTTGGCGTAATAGACCACGCCGCCGGCGTCGGTGTCCTCGTAATAGACGTGAACCGGGAACTGGTAGACGCCGTCGGCGAGACGGCCCTCGCGCGGCAGGCTCATGCCGGTTCCTCCTCGGCGTCCTTGGCCACCAGCAGGTCGAGCTGCGCGCCCTTGGGCCGCGCCGGCTTGAGATCGAGATAGGCGAAACCGGCATCGGTCAGCATACGGCCGCGCGGGGTGCGGTGGACGAGTCCTTGCTGGACGAGATAGGGCTCGATCACGTCCTCGATCACGTCGCGTTCTTCGCCGAGTGCGGCCGCGACGGTTTCGGCGCCGACCGGCCCGCCGCCGTAATTCGTGGCGATGCACAGGAGATAGCGACGGTCCATCGCGTCGAGCCCGTGACCGTCGACCTCAAGGCGCTGCAGCGCTGCATCGGCGGTCTTGGCGTCGATCCGCGCCGCGCCGCCCACCGCCGCGAAATCGCGCACCCGACGCAGCAGCCGCGAGGCGACGCGCGGCGTGCCGCGCGACCGTCGCGCGATCTCGCTGGCGCCTTCGGCGTCGAGTGTCATGCCGAGCACACGTGCCCCGCGCGCGACGATCTCGCGCAGATCGGCGGTGTCGTAGAACTGGAGCCGCAGCGGGATGCCGAAGCGCTCGCGCAGCGGACGCGTGATGAGGCCGGCGCGCGTCGTCGCACCGATGAGCGTGAAGGCCGGCAGGTCGATACGGACCGAGCGCGCCGCTGGCCCCTCGCCGATGATGAGGTCGAGCTCGAAATCCTCCATCGCCGGGTAGAGCACTTCCTCGACGGCCGGCGCAAGGCGATGGATCTCGTCGACGAACAGCACGTCGCGCGGTTCGAGATTGGTGAGGATCGCGGCGAGGTCGCCGGCACGCTGGATCACTGGGCCGGAGGTCGCGCGGAACCCTGCGCCCATCTCGCGCGCGATGATCTGCGCCAGCGTGGTCTTACCGAGCCCGGGCGGTCCCGACAGCAGGACATGGTCGAGCGCTTCGCCGCGCGCGCGCGCCGCCTTGATGAACACCGCGAGATTATCGCGCACGGCCTTTTGGCCGACGAATTCCAACAGCGTCGCCGGACGTAGCGAGACCTCGGCGTCCTCGGGACGGCGATCAGCCGACAGGATGCGCGGCGCCGTCATCGGCCGAGCTCTCGCAATCCCACTTTGATCAGCGTGTCGAGCCGCGCCGACGGACCAAGCCGGCGCGCCGCTTCGGCGACCGCGCCATAAGCATCGCCGCGCGGATAGCCCAGATTGACCAGGGCCGAAACCGCATCGGCAGTCGCGCCTTCGGTGACGCTGGCGATGGCCGCCGCCGGCGCGAGCACCGCCGCCTTGTCCTTGAGCTCGATCAAAATGCGGCTTGCGAGCTTCGGTCCGACGCCGTCGGCGCGAGTGATCGACGCCTTGTCCTGCGCCACGATCGCGGTCGCGAGCTCGGCCGGCGCGAGCGCGCCGAGGATCGCCATGGCGATGCGCGCGCCGACGCCCTGCACGCCGAGCAGCAAGCGAAACCAGGCGCGCTCGATCTCGTCGAGGAAGCCGTAGAGATGGATGTGATCCTCGCGCACATGAGTCTCGATGTAGAGCCGCAGCGGCTCGCCGCGCGCCGGGACCTCGGCAAGGCTGCGCGCCGAGCAGAAGACGAGATAGCCGACGCCGTTGACGTCGAGCACCACGCTGTCGGGGCCGACCTGGTCGACCCTGCCCGCTAGCATCGCGATCATCGCCGGGTCTCGCGCACGAGCTCGCGATCGGCCCAGACGCGTGCGCTGCCGGCGTGATGCGCGTGGCAGATGGCGACGGCGAGCGCGTCGGCGGCATCCGCTGCCGCATCGGCTCCGGGCAGCAGCTTGTGCACCATCAATGCAATCTGGCGCTTTTCGGCATGCCCGAAGCCGACCACCGATTTCTTGATCAGGTTGGCGGAGTATTCGTAGACCGGCAAGCCGCGCTCCGCTGGCGCGAGCAGCACGACCCCGCGTGCGAGACCGAGCTTGAGCGTCGACGCCGCGTTGCGGTTGACGAAGGTCTCCTCCACCGCCGCCGCGTCCGGCGCATAGCGGTCGAGCACGGCGGCGAGGCCGCGAAAGAGTTCGGCAAGCCTCCCCGCCAGCGCGCCGGTCTCGGCCACGACGATAGTGCCACACGCGACGTGACGCAGCCGGTTACCCTCGGCGTCGACGACGCCCCAACCGGTGCGGCGCAGGCCGGGATCGAGCCCGATGAGGCGCATGGCCGACGCTAGCAACCGCGTTCCGGCGGACTCACGCGCTCAACCGCGCCATGATGTCGTCGGAAACCTCGAAATTGGCGAATACGTTCTGCACGTCGTCGCTATCCTCCAAAGTTTCGAGCAGCTTGAACAACGCCTCGGCGTCGTCGCGGCCGATCGGCGCGCTGGTTTTCGGGCGCCACACCAGCCGCGCCGAGCGGGGCGCGCCGAATCTGGCTTCGAGACGATCGCGCACCGCATTGAGATTCTCCGGCGCGCAGGTCACCAGATGATCCTCGCCCACGGTCTCGACATCGTCGGCGCCGGCCTCGACCGCGGCCTCGAACAGCGCTTCGAAATCAACCGTGGCCGGAAAGACCACCTGGCCGACGCGGTCGAACAGAAAGCTGACGCTGTTGCTCTCGCTGAGATTGCCGCCGACCTTGGTGAAGGCGGCGCGAATTTCGCTGGCGGTGCGGTTGCGATTGTCGGTCAGTGCCTCGACGATGACCGCGACGCCGCCCGGACCGTAGCCCTCATAGCGGACTTCCTCGTAATTGTCGGTTTCGGTGCCGCCGCTGCCGCGCTTAACCGCGCGCTCGATCGTGTCGCGCGGCATGTTCGCCTCCTTGGCGGCGGTGACCGCGGCGCGCAGGCGCGGATTGGTACCCGGATCGGGAGAGCCGCTCTTCGCGGCGATGGTCAACTCGCGGATGACCTTGGTGAAGACCTTGGCGCGCTTTTTATCCTGCGCGCCCTTGCGATGCATGATGTTTTTGAATTGGGAATGCCCGGCCATTTGCCATTCCGGCGTCAAGTGAATTCGCCCGACCATACCATATCGGGTGATTCCTCAGCCATCCGACGCGTTTCTCCCCACGGCTATTGAGCCGAGGCAATATGGCAGGATTGCGGCGGTTGCCTTAGGACGGCGACAATGCGCGCGCGGTTTCTTCCATCTCGCGTGGCCACGTCGGCGTAAGGCTGCCGCCGATTCGCACTGGCGCGATTCGCCCGGCGAGGCCGCTTGCATCGTCGGTCTCGACCACGACCGCGCACAGCGTTGCCGGGCCGTCGGCGACCTGGAGTCGCTCGACCGGCATCTTCTTGACGAAGCGCGCTACCGCTGATCCGCTCTGCATGCCGATCACCGAATCGTAGTCGCCGCACATCCCGACGTCGCTCATATACGCGGTGCCCCTGGGCAGGATGCGGTAATCGGCCGCCGGCACATGGCTGTGGGTACCGATCACCGCGGAAGCGCGCCCGTCGCAGAAATAGCCCATCGAAGTCTTTTCCGACGTCGCCTCGCCGTGGAAGTCGATCAGCGCCGCGTCGATCGAACCGAGCGGGTGTTCGTCGAGCAGCTTGCCGATCGCGGCGAACGGATCATCGATCGCGTCCATGAACAGCCGGGCCATCGCGTTCGCAACCAGCACCTTGCGGCCATCACGCGTCCGGAACACGCCGTAGCCACGGCCTGGCGTACCAGGTGGAAAATTGATCGGCCGCAGAAGGCGCGGATCGCCGTCGATATAGGGAATGATCTCGCGCCGATCCCAAACATGGTTTCCCGTGGTGATGACGTCGCAACCAACGGCGTAGAGCTGCTCGCAGATCTTGTCGGTGATACCGAAGCCGTGCGCCGCGTTCTCGCCGTTGACCACAACGAGATCGAGCGCGAATGCACGGCGCAGGCGCGGCAGCTCGGCGACGATCGCCTCGCGTCCCGCCCGTCCGACGACGTCGCCGCAGAGCAGCAGCCTCATCGTGAAACCCTCAACCTGCGCGTTCGCGAAACCATAGCACGCCGCGCTCGGTGATCACGGCGTCGAGTGGCGCATCCGTCGGCTCGTGCGGCAGCTCGCGCTCCTGCTGCACGGCAAACGCGAGACCGATCGCGATAAGCTTCGGGTTCTGCGCGCGGAGCCCAGGCAGCGTGCGATCATAGTAGCCGGCACCGGTTCCGATGCGGTGGCCCTTGCCGTCGAACGCCACCAGCGGCACGAACAGCGCCTCGGGCACCGTCTCGGCCGCCGCCGGCAACGGTGCTGGCAGACCGGCGGCATCGGGCGCCAGCGCATCGCCCGGCGCCCAGGTGCGAAAGATCAGCGGCGCGTCCTTCGCCACGACTGCGGGCAAGGCCAGGCGATAGCCGCGATCGTGCAACAACTTGAGCGCCGGCAGCGGATCGAGCTCCGAGCCGCGCTGAACGTAGCCGGCGACGATGCAGCGCGACGGCAGATAAAGCTCGGGCAGGTAGTCGCGGAGTTTCGCCGCGATCGACGCGCCGGTCGCACGATAGGCCACGGCCCGGCGTTCGCGCGCTTGGGCGCGGAGGGTCGCCTTCAGCGCGGCGATATCGGCGTGCATGCGACTCGGTTCATCAACGGAATGTGTTGAGGATGGAGCCGCCTCGGCCGTCGGCCTTGACGAACCCTCGTGGCCCGCTAACGCAGGTGGGAACCATATGCCGAAGCCACGGCTCCGGTAGAGACAGTCCCCGAGGTGTCGATATCGGCCCCGGGGTTGCATGCGCCTAACGCACCGCGCAGCCCCATCCTCGTCCACTATACTTGGGCCGCCTCGAGGCGCGCTGCAACCGTTTCGATGCGCAACGCCAAGCGTTCAATGCCATTAGCTAGCGCGTCTTCGTCGGGCATCGCCGCGCCGACCCCACTTTCCGGCCCGCGTTCGCGCGCGCGGCGCAGGGTTTCCCTCGCCTCGCTGAGTTCGTCGGCCAGCATCAGCGCCGCCATCACCAGCAGCCGGGCCTCGCCCGCCTGCGGCGCGTCCTTGGCGAAGCCCACAACCTTGGCGTCGATGCTGCGGCCGAGTTGGCGCACTCGATCCTCCTCGCCTGGTTCGCAGGCGATCGTATAGGAGCGGCCATTGATGACGACGGTGACCTGCGGCATCAGCCCTCCAGCACGCGGTCAAGCCGGTTGATCACCGCATCAATGCGCGCGGCGACATCGGCGGGAGGCCTGCCAGCGGCCGATTCGCGCGGTGGTGCGGCTTTGTCCGAAACGGCTTCGGCCGCCGATTCGAGCCGGACGACCGCCTGTTCGAGCCGCTTGGCCGCCTGTTCGAGTCGTCCCAACTGCAAGCCCCTCGGTCCGGAAGGTGCGATTCTAGGCGCTTTGTAAACGAATGGTCAACGCGCGCCGGTACTTATGTGTTGTTCCAGTAACGGAGCATTAACCTTTAAATTGTCTTATACTCGCAACTAATGGCGAGAATTTAAGGAGCCAGGTCCGATGACGGCGACCGCTCTCTGGCAATTCGATCGGCTTACCCCGGAGGCGCGCGATGCCGCCGCGAGCGCGGCACGAAATGCCGGCGTGCCGCTCAACCAATGGCTCGGTCGGCTGATCGCCGAAACTGCCGCCAGCGAAGGCGTCGTGCTTGGCGCTGCGCCGCGCATCGTCCAGCCACCGCCAGCCCAACCGCGCGCCGTGGTGCAGCCGCTGCCATTTCGTCCGGTCGCGCCGCCGCGCGTCGCCCCACCAGCGGCGCAGCCGATTGCGCCGCAGCCGCCGACGATGCATGCGGCGCCGCAGATGTCGCGTGCGCCCGAATCCGGATCGCCGACGCAGTCGGTGGATGCCACCACAATCATGCTGTCGCCGTCGCTGCTCGAGTCCGGTTCGGTCGGAACGCGCCGCGACGAAGCCGATGCGCCGGAAGCGCTGGTCGCGGCGATCGCCCGTGACGGGTTGCGTCAACCGATCCTCGCCCGCCGCAAGCCCGGCGCCGACGGCCGCTATGAGATCATCGCCGGCCGGCGCCGTTGGCACGCCGTCAAGCGCCTCGGCCTCCAGCAGATTCCGACCGTGGTGACGAACCTCGCCGATCCCGAAGCCGTGCTCGCCTCGCTCACCGAAAATCTCGGCGAAGGTACGTTGTCGCCGGTCGACGAGGCACGCGCCTATCTCCGCCTGCTGACCGAATTCTCGCTCGATCCGCGCGACGTCTGCAGCGCGATCGGCCGCGACATGGCACATGTCGTGCGGACGTTGCGGCTGCTCGGATTGTCGCCGCGTTTGCGCGGCCTGATCGTCGACGGCCGGCTGACGCGCGCTCAAGCCTATGCGCTGCTCGACATCTCCGATCCCGAGCGCGCGGCGGAGCAGATGCTTTCCGACCAAGCCGGCGTCGACGAGGCATTGCGACGCATCGCCGCCGTGCCAGAAGGACAACGCCGATGATGCGCGAACTGCCCCAAAGCTGGTCCGACATGGACGTCGATCCGACGCTTCGGCTCCTCGCCGAACGCGCGGCGCGCATTGCCGGCATCCCCGTCGACGCCTGGCTCGAGCGTGCCATCCGCCGCGCCTGCGCGGAATATTTCATGCCGCCGGCGCCGGTCGCGCCACCGGCGCCCGCCGCCTACGCCGAGCCGCCGCGGCCGATGGCGCCATCGCCTCAGCCCGCACCGATGCCGGCGCAGAATGCCGGAGCCGCGCTGGCTGAGCTCATAGCCCGCGCGCGGCAGGCCTATCCCGAACCGCACCCCGCAGCGCCACCTCAGCAATCGTTCGTGCCACCGCCGCCTGAGCCGCCGCCGATGCCGCGGCCGACGATGGCGCCGCCGCCTACCGGCAACATCGAGTTTCAAGCCGGCGAAGCTCCGACGCCGGCGTTTGATCGGACACAACCGTCGCCGCACCAGCACGAGGCATTTGTTGCGCGCCAGCCTTCGGCCCTCGAGCGGGTCCGCGAGTCAAAGCGCCGCGCCGTCGCCTTTGCCACCGAAGTCGCCGATTGGCGCGACCGCGAGGAACAAGCCCCGCGCTTCGGCGCACCGTGGCCGGCTTTCGAGGAGAACACGGCGGCGGAGCCTTACGTGCAGGTCGAATCGGGCGTCGGCTTCGACCCGCGCGAGCCGCTCGAGCTCCGCAGTCCGATCCGCCCGCGTCGCTCCAAGCGTCCGCTCCTGATTGCCGTCGCCATCGCCCTTGCCGTGGCGCTTGGCGCACTGGGCGCACAGCGCTTCATCGCGGGGCCGCGCAGCCACCTGACGTCAACCGAGAGCGCCGCGATTTCGGGGCCGCCGGCCATTCCGACCAGCAACTTGCCACAACATGCGGCGTTGTCGCCGTCGACGCCGTTGCCGCCGCCCGAGCCGACCACGCCGGCGTCGATCGCAATGTCGAACCCGCCAGCAGCCGCGCCGCAGGCCGCCATGAGCAATCCGGGTGCGCTGCTGCCGCCGTCGCTGGTTACGCCAACGACCGTGCCAACGCCGCCGCCGCCCGTGACCACGTCGATGCCGGCCGCGCCGCAGAGCATCGCGCCGCAACCGGCCGCGTCGTCCGCAAACCCATCGTCCGCCGCGAGCGCGCCGCCAGCTGTAACCGCATCACCGCAACCCAAGCAACCGGCGGTGACCACATCGTCGCAGCCCGACACGCCACCGCCACTGCCGCCGCGCAAGATCGCCGCCGCCAATCCGACGCCCGAAAAAGCGGTACAAGCCGCGCCCGTCGCTCAACAGGCACAAGCGGCCGCAACTGCAGCTGCGCGCCAAGGCGCCGAAGCCGAGATTCCCAAGGACCCGGCGAAGCTCGCCGCCTGGCTCGAGCAGCGGGTCAAGTCGGGCGATCCCGTCGCCGAATACCGGCTCGGCGTGCTCTACGCGCTCGGCCAAGGCGTGAAGCAGGATTACGGCCACGCCGCGCAGCTCTTCAAGTCTGCCGCCAATGGCGGCGTCGCCGAAGCGCAATACAACGTCGCGGTCATGTACAGCGAAGGCATGGGCGTCCAGCGCGATCCGGTGCAGGCGGTCACGTGGTACACGAAGGCCGCCGAGCAGGGTAACGCCAACGCCGCGTTCAATCTCGGTGTCGCCTATTCGAACGGCAGCGGCGTGCGGCAGGACATGCCGGAAGCGGCGCGCTGGTTCCGTCGCGCCGCCGCGGCGGGCGTGATCAATGCGCAATTCAATCTTGGCCTGCTCTATGAGCGCGGCGAAGGCGTGCCGCAGTCGTTGGTCGAGGCCTATGCGTGGTACGCCGCTGCCGCCTCGCGCGGCGACCAGGGTGCCGCGCAACGGCGCGACCATATCGCGAGCGCGTTGCCACCGGACGAGCTCAAGAAGGCCCAAGCGCGCGCGACGCAGCTTCAGCAGACGATTCAGACCAGCGCCGCGCCGACCGTGTCGCAGAAGGCCAACGCAGCGCATTGATCGGCGTCGGGCGCGACCGTCGACGCGCCCGCTTTAGCCATCACGACAGCAACCGGGCGTTCGCCACCCACCAAGTGGAATTGACGGCGCGCATCCGCGCCGCAGCGGCATGCGCCGCGCCCTCGTCGGCGAACAGCGCGAAACAAGTCGCGCCGCTGCCGCTCATGCGTGCAAGGAGCGCGCCGTCGCACGCTGCGAGCTGCGCCAGCACTTCGCCGATCTCGGGAACGATCGTCTGCGCCGCGCCATCGAGATCGTTGCCGCGCGCGGCGAGAAGGCGCGCAAGCTCCACGGGATCCTTCGGCGCGCGGTCGAAGCGCGCCGCCTTGCCATAAGGACCCCGACGCGCCCGGAACACGTCGGCGGTGGCGAGAGCCTTGCCCGGATTGGCCAGCACCAGCGGCGCGCGCGGCAGCGCGGGCGCCTGCTCGATCGCTTCGCCGATGCCGCCGACGAACGCACCATGGCCGGCGAGACAGACCGGCACGTCGGCACCGAGCTCCGCAGCGAGCACCGCCAGCGCCCGGTCGCCGATGGTCGCGTGCCACAACGCGATGAGTGACCGGAGGGCCGCCGCCGCGTCGCTCGAGCCGCCGCCGATGCCGGAGGCAACCGGCAGATTCTTCTCCAGCATGATCGCCGCCGCCGGCGCCCGACCCAGTTCCCGCGCCAAGCGCTCCGCCGCGCGCCAGACTAGATTCTGCGCTGGATCGATCGCAGCCAGATCCTTGGCGAACGGGCCGCTGACCGCGACGCTGAGCCGGTCCGCCGGCGACGCGGTCAGCTGGTCGCCGATATCGGCAAACGCGACGAGGCTGTCGATGAGGTGATAGCCGTCGGCGCGGCGGCCGACGACATGGAGATAGAGATTGAGCTTGGCCGGAGCGAGCAAGCTCAGCCGCCGCTCACCTTTGCCGGCGCGGCGCCGAGGCCGTGTTCAAGCTTGGCCTGAATGGTCTTCACTTCGTCCGCCTCCGGCTTGAACTGGAGGGCGCGCCGCCATTGGTAGCGCGCCTCCGCTTGGCGGCCGGCGCGCCAATAAGCGTCGCCCAGATGATCGTTGATCGTCGGATCCTCTGGCACCAGCTCGATCGCACGCTCGAGCGTCTCGGTCGCGCGCGTATACTGACCAAGCCGGAAATAGGCCCAGCCGAGGCTGTCAACGATATAGCCGTCGTCCGGCCGCAGCTTGACCGCCTGCTCGATCATCCGGATCGCCTCGGGCAGGTTCTCGCCTTTGTCGATCCAGGTGTAGCCGAGATAATTGAGCACCAGCGGCTGATCCGGCCGCAATTCCAGCGCGCGCTTGAGATCCGCCTCGGCGCGCGGCCATTGTCCGGTGCGTTCGAAGGATACGCCGCGGCTATAGAATATGCGCCAATCGCCGGACGTCGGCTTCGGGACACGCGCCAGCGCCCGATCGTACGCTCCGACGGCATCGTCGAAGCGGCTGTGCGAGCGCAGGATGTCGCCCAGCTCGACCAGCGGCTCGGCGCGCTTCGGCTGCTCCGCCGCCAGCGCCTCGATCTGCTTGATCGCCTCGTCGGTCCGCGACAGCGAATCGAGCGTGAGCGCGACGCGCATCCGCGCCGTCCAGGCATAGGGCGAGGCCGGGTCAACGCGCCGATAGAGCGCGAGCGCATCGCTGGGCTGATCCTGCTGGGCGCGAATTTCGCCGGCGAGAAGCTCGGCCAACGGGAAATCCGGCTTCAGATCGAGGGCGAGCCGGACGTAGATCAGCGCGGCGTCGAGTGTCTCGGCCTGGTCGAGCAGGCTGGCAAGATCGAACAGCGCCTCGGCCGCGCCATCGGCCGGGGTCGCGATGAGCTTGGGCGGGACAACGTTACGCGCCAGACGATCGAGACCGGCCGAGCCGACATCGGAATCATCGACCGGCACGATGCTCAGGTAGACCGTACGCGCCGCCGCCGCGTCATGCTGACGCTCGTAGAAGTTGCCTGCGAGCTGGGCGATCCGCGTGGTCGGCGGCGTCTCGGCCGCGAGCAGTCTCTTGTAGGCAGCGGCGGCCGACGCAGTCTGGCCGGCGAAGTCGGCGATGAGCGTCGCGTGCAGATCTTTGAGCGGCCCAAGACCGCGCGTGTCGCCCATCATGTCGAGATCGTGCGTCGCCTTCTTATCCTGGCCACGGCCGGCATCAGCCCAAGCGAGAAGCAGCGGCACGGCATAGCGTTGCGCGCCCTCGTGCGGCACCACGGCTGCTTCGGCGGCAGCCCGACCATCGTCGCCCGCTTTGAACGCCTGCTCGACCAGCACCAATCCGGCGAGGCCGCCGGCGCCGTCGTGCGCCGCGATCCGGCGCGCCAGCGGCGCAGCCTCGCCAATGCGCCCCTCCGACACGCGCAGCGCAAAGGCGCGGCGCATCAGGTTGTAGTTGGCGGGATCGGCAGCGAGCGCAGCGTCGATGAAGGCCGAGGCATCGCGGTAATCGTGTGCCTGCTGGGCGTGGAGTGCCGCAAGATAACCGCCGAACGAACTTTCGGGACGCATCGGCGCCGTCAAAGGGCGATCCGCCGAGTTGCCTTGGCATGCGGTCAATCCAAGGACGATGCCCGTCGCCAGCGCACCCGCGAGACAGAATCGCACTTTCATCGCACCGCCGTCCGCCATGTCACGTGATCGGCAGAGATTACACCGCCGGGCCGTTCTTGGGTCAGCCTATTCATCACATATTCGGGTAATTCGGGCCGCCGCCGCCCTCCGGCACCACCCAGTCGATGTTCTGCGTCGGATCTTTGATGTCACAAGTCTTGCAATGGACGCAGTTGGGCGCGTTGATCTGGAGGCGCGGAGCGCCGACTTCGTCCTTCACGATCTCGTAGACGCCGGCCGGGCAATAGCGCGTCTCCGGCGAATCATAGAGCGCATAATTGACCGCGATCGCGTCGTCGGGCCGGCGCAAGCGGAGATGCGGCGGCTGATTCTCCTCGTGATTGACATTCGACAGATAGACCGAGGACAGGCGGTCGAAGCTCACCGCGCCATCCGGCTTGGGATAGGTGATCGGCTGCGCCGCACGCGCCCGCTTCAGATGGAGATGGTCGGCAGTCTGCCGCAGGGTCCAAGGTGCCTTGCCGCGCAGGATATACGTATCGAGCGCGGCATGAGCAAGGCCCGCCCACAAGCCCCAGCGGAAGGCCGGACGCAGGTTGCGCACCCCGCGCAGCTCCGGCCACACCCACGACGCCGCGAGCGCGTGGCGGAAATCGGCGTTCTCGCCGGCAAGCTGCCGGGCCACGACCTCCGCCGCGACCATGCCCGATTTCATCGCCGTGTGGCTGCCCTTGATCTTCGGCACATTGAGGAAACCCGCGGCACAGCCAATCAGATGCCCGCCGGGGAAGCTCAGCGCCGGGATCGACTGGAATCCACCTTCGTTGAGTGCCCGCGCCCCATAGGAGACGCGGCGACCGCCGACAAAAGTAGGGCGGATCGCCGGATGGGTCTTGAAGCGCTGAAATTCTTCGAAAGGGCTGAGGAACGGATTGTCATAGTCGAGCCCGACGACGAAACCAACCGCAACCTGGTTGTTCTCGAGGTGATAAAGGAACGAGCCGCCATAGGTGCACGAGTCGAGCGGCCAACCGATAGTATGGACGACGCGGCCGGGGCGGTGGCGTTCGGACGCAACCTCCCACAGCTCCTTGATCCCAATGCCATAGCTTTGCGGATCGCAATGCGCGCGCAGGCCGAACCGGGCCTCGAGCGACTTGGCGAGCGAACCGCGGCAACCCTCGGCAAACAGCGTCATTTTGGCGTGGAGTTCGACGCCTGATTGGAAATTCGCCGTCGGCTTTCCATCCTTGCCGACGCCCATCGTGCCGGTGGCGACGCCGATGACGCGACTGTCGGAGCCGTAGAGCACCTCGGCGCCGGCAAAGCCGGGATAAATCTCAACGCCGAGCGCCTCGGCTTCCTTGGCCAACCACCGGCAAAGATTGCCGAGGCTGATGATGTAGTTGCCGTGATTGCGCATGGGCGGCGGCGGCGGCAGCCGCCAGCCGCGGCGCGGCGTGAGCAGGATGAACTGATCGTCCACCGCCGGCGTGAGCAACGGCGCCCCGCGCTCGCGCCAATCGGGAATGAGCTCGTTCAGCGCCCGCGGCTCGAACACCGCACCGGAAAGGATGTGCGCGCCGACCTCGGATCCCTTTTCGATGACGCAGACCGGCATCGCCGGCGCAAGCTGCTTCAACCGGATCGCGGCGGCAAGGCCGGCGGGACCGGCGCCGACGATCAGCACGTCGTAATCCATGCGCTCACGCTGCATCGCGCGACTATAGCCGGTGGTGTTCAAAGAGCCAGCGATGCTAGGCTCGCCCGCATGCAGGATCGCGCGGCGCTTTCGCGGCTTCTCGAGTGGCAGATGACGATGGGCGCGGACGAGGCGATTCTCGACACTCCGCGCGACCGGCTGCAGCCGAAGCCGCGTGCGGCGCCGATGCCGCGGCCGGTTGCGTCGCCGATCGTCACGCCGACCGCACCGCCCGTCACGGCACCGCAGAGCGCCGTTCTGGCGAGCGCGCGGGTGCGGGCGGACGCGGCCAGAGATCTCGTCGAATTGCGCGCGACCGTCGAAGCGTTCGATGGGTGTTCTCTCAGGCGAACGGCGACCCACACCGTCTTCGCCGACGGCAATGCCGGTGCTCCTCTGATGCTGATCGGCGAGGCGCCCGGGGCCGACGAAGACCGTATCGGCCTGCCCTTTGTCGGCCGAAGTGGCCAGTTGCTCGACCGGATGCTGGCCGGGATCGGGATCCGGCGGGCCGAAAATGCTTACATCACCAACGTCCTGTTCTGGCGGCCGCCCGGCAACCGCAAGCCGACGCCAGACGAGACGGCGATCTGCCTGCCGTTCGTGTGGCGACACATCGCTCTGATGAGACCAAAAGTCGTGGTTTTGTGCGGCGGAACGGCCACTGCCGCGCTCCTCAACCGGACTGACGGCATCACTCGGCTACGGGGCCGCTGGTTCGAGCTACCTGTCCCCGGTCTTGACCGGCCGGTGCCGACGATGGCGACCTATCACCCGTCTTTTCTTTTGCGTGCACCTGCACACAAAAGTGAAGCGTGGCGTGATCTCTTGTCGATACAGTCGAAACTTATATCGTTGAAGTAATACTGCGCTATTCCACAGAAGTATTAACCGTAGAATAAATCCATTCCCGGTCCACGCCAACTTTATAAAATTTTTACTTGCCTTTGGCGGGCAAGATAGTTTAAGGCCTGCCGCATGAATGGCTCGAAACGTGGGGGACGGTGGGACAAGACTTTCGCTGCACTGTTTGTTATTGCGATATTGTCAGCAGCATTGTTCGCCTTCCAAGATGCGGCTGCGGGTGAATTCAACGCTGGATTCCAATCCGCTGCCCTGACACCGCCGACCGAACTCCGGCGCGGCACCAACCTGCCCTACGTATTGAGCGGGGCGGATGCCGAACGCTATAGGTTGATCGAGTTGCTGCAACGGACGGGGCAATGGCGGGCTGCCGACCGCGAGATCGGCTTGCTCAAAGATCGGCTGCTGCTCGGCCATATCCTCGCCCAGCGCTATCTCCATCCGCGTTATCGCACGACCTATGACGAGCTGGCGGCTTGGCTCGACGCCCATGCCGACGAGCCCGATGCAAAGGCGATCTATGCCTTGGCGGTCAAGCGTGCCCCGGCCAACGCTCAGCCGCGCAGGCCGGTCGGCGGCGTGGTGGTGGTGCCGGCCGTCGGCGAGAGCGCTGCAGAGGCACATCTGACGCACGGCAGCGGCGAGGCAAGCGCCTCGCCGCATGGCCTGTGGCAGGCAGGGCTCGCGGCTTGGCGCAGCGGGCATCTCGACGAGGCGCACAAGGAGTTCTCCACCCTCGCCAAGGCGCCAGGCCAGTCGCGTTGGACGACTTCGGCGGCGGCGTTTTGGACCGCGCGCGTCGCGCTCAGGACCCGGCGACCCCAGGAGGTCGCCTATTGGCTTGGCATCGCCGCGAAGCATCCGCAAACCTTCTACGGCTTGCTCGCGCGTCGCCTGCTCGGCGTCGACACCTACCTCAATTTCAACCGCGAACCGTTTACCGATCTCGACGCCCGGCTGATGACCGGCACGTCAGCCGGTCGTCGCGTTCTGGCCGACCTCGAAGTCGGCGACAATGCCGCAGCCGAGGCCGAGCTTCGCCTGATGGCGGCGCGTGGCTCGACCAACGTGTTGCAGGCGGTTGTCGCTCTCGCCGATCGCGCCAACATGCCGGCGTTGAGCCTCCAGCTTGCGGCGATCCTGGCGCGGCGCGACGGCCAGCACCACGACCAAGCGCTCTACCCGACCCCGCGCTGGCTGCCGCGCGGCGGCTTCACAGTCGACCGAGCCCTGCTGTTCGGCGTGATGCGGCAGGAGTCGAAGTTCGCGCCCCAAGTCGTAAGCAACGCCGGCGCGCGCGGGCTGATGCAGCTCATGCCCGCTACGGCGCGCTCGATGGCGGCGCAACTGGGCAAAGACGTTACCGATCGCCGCACCCAGCACGAGCAGCTATCCGATCCCGAGACCAACCTGATGCTGGCCCAGGAATACATCCACACACTGCTCAAGGACGACCACATCCGCGGCAATCTGTTTTTCTTCGCGCTCGCCTACAACGGCGGCCCCGGCGCGGTCGAGCGCTCGAAGGCAGCGATGGCCGACACTCGCAGCGATCCGCTGCTTTTCCTCGAGACCTTTCCGGTTGCCCAGTCGCGGGCCTTCACCGAGCGTGTAATGACCAATTATTGGATTTACCGCATGCGTTTCGATCAGCCGACGCCGGATCTCGACGCGCTTGCCGAGGGCGAGTGGCCGATCTATACCGCTTTCGACATGCACGAGAGCAATGATCGCCGTGTCGCCGACAATCGATGAGAAGCGCCCCTTCCTTCCCGTCAATATCGCGATCCTGACGGTCTCCGACACGCGCGACGAAGCCTCGGACACGTCGGGCCGCACCCTCGTCGAGCTCGCGACCAAGGCCGGTCACCGCGTTGCCGCCAAGCGTATCGTCAAGGACGAGACGAGCGAGATCGTAGCGATGCTCAATGCATGGATCGCCGATCCGAGCATCGACGTCGTGATCTCGACTGGCGGTACCGGCGTCACCGGTCGCGACGTCACGACTGAGGCGTTCCAGGCGGTCTACGAAAAGGAAATCACCGGCTTCGGCGAGCTGTTCCGCTGGCTCAGCTATCAGAAGATCGGCACGTCGACGATCCAGAGCCGCGCCACCGCCGGCGTCGCCGGCGGCACTTATCTTTTCGCTCTGCCTGGCTCGCCGGGCGCCTGCCGTGACGGCTGGGAGGTGATCGGGCCGCAGCTCGACAACCGTCACCGGCCGTGCAACCTCGTCGAGTTGATGCCGCGCCTCAAGGAGCACATGGCGCCGGTGCGGTAGCCGCCGCGCCCGAAGATCCGAACGATCCCGACGCATTGAGCCATGTTCTTGATTTGTTCAATAGGCCGGCGCATCATTCTGCGATGGACGATATCGCCAGGGTGCGGCTGCAGAAGGGCCGCGGCGCCGGCACCAACGCGACAGGGCGCTACGAACACGAGAAGCGTGAGGCTTTCGACGACGGCTGGGGTGCGTCGGACGAGGCGCCACCGCGACTTCCGACGAGATTCACGCGTGACAGCACGCGCAGCATCATCGCGCGCAACGATTCGCCCGATATTCCCTTCGATCACTCGATCAATCCGTATCGCGGCTGCGAACACGGCTGCATCTACTGCTTCGCGCGACCGACCCACGCCTATCTCGGCCTGTCGCCGGGCCTCGACTTCGAGAGCAAGATCCTGGTCAAGGAGCAGGCGCCGGCCCTACTGGCCGCCGAGTTGCGCAAGCCGTCGTACCGCTGCCGGCCGATCGCGCTCGGCACCAACACCGATCCCTACCAGCCGGCGGAGCGGCATTACCGGATCATGCGCGGCATCCTCGAGGTGCTGCGCGACTTCCGGCATCCCGTCACCGTCGTCACCAAATCGGCGCTGATCCAGCGCGACATCGATATCCTCGCCGACATGGCGAAGGACAACCTTGCCGCGTGCGCGGTTTCGGTGACGACCCTCGACCGCAAGCTGGCGCGGGTGATGGAGCCGCGCGCGGCAACGCCCGAGCGCCGCCTGGAGGCGATCGCGGCGCTGACGCGCGCCGGCATTCCGACCAGTGTCATGGCGGCGCCGATGATTCCGGCCCTCAACGACGTCGAGCTGGAGGTCATTCTCGAGCGCAGCGTCGACGCGGGCGCGCGCGGCGCCGGCTACACCATGCTGCGCCTGCCCTTGGAGGTGGCACCGCTGTTCATCGAATGGCTCAATGACCATTTTCCCGCCAAGGCCAAGCACGTCATGTCGTTGGTGCGCGAAGGTCATGGCGGCAAGGACTACGACCCGCATTGGGGAAAGCGCATGACCGGCAGCGGTCCTTATGCCGAACTGCTGCGCATTCGCTTCGAGACCGCTTGCCGGCGGCTGAGGCTCAATCTTAATCGCGGGCGGTTGTGGCGGCTCGATACCGGCAAATTCGCGGCACCGCCCGCGCCGAACGCACAGCTCAACCTGTTCTGACGCTGCCGCAGCAGCGCGCGGCTGTGATTTCATCCTCGGGATTCATGTGTTTGCATCCGGCGGCGCGCTTGCGTCGCGTGCGTACGCCGTGTCTCCTAACGGGATGCCGAATCTTGTGCTCGAGCGGAAATGCGACGGCGTCGTCTGCGGCATCGATGAGGCAGGCCGCGGGCCTCTGGCTGGCCCGGTTGTCGCGGCCGCAGTGATCATCGATGTGGCGCGGCTGCCGCGCGGCTTGCGCAAGCAAATCGACGATTCGAAGAAGCTGCTGCGCGAACAGCGAGAGGAATACGCCGCGCGGCTGTGGTCGTGTGCGCGGATTGGCATCGGCGCCGCCTCGGTCGGCGAGATCGACCGCATCAATATCCTGCAAGCCTCGCTTCTCGCCATGCGGCGCGCGCTCGACGCCCTCCCCGCGGTGCCGCATTGGGCGCTTGTCGACGGCAACATGACGCCGCCGCTGCCGTGCCGCACTCGTACGGTGATCGGCGGCGACGGGCTGTCACTGTCGATCGCCGCTGCCTCGATCATTGCCAAGGTCACCCGCGACCGGCTGATGCGGGCGCTGGCGCGGCGTTATCCCGGCTACGGTTGGGAGACCAATGTCGGCTATGCCACCGAAGAGCACCGCGCCGGCTTGCTCGCGCTCGGCCCAACCCGCCATCACCGGATGTCGTTCGCGCCCCTACAGCTCAGCATCGAATTCGACTCAAATCCGAATGAATTCGACTAAGCCATTGACTCGCCGAACATATTGACACCCCGACTCGGGACGGCGCAGGATGCGCCGATTCGGCTCCGCGGCGCGACTCGCGCTGGCGGCCGATATCCGGACGGGGAGCCGGATGCGCGATTCGGGGGAACCGGGCGATTATCTGGGCGAAGTGCTGGTCGGCGACTGCGTCGAGGTGATGACGCGGCTGCCAGCAGGTTCGGTCGACCTCGTCTTCGCCGATCCGCCGTACAACCTCCAGCTCGGCGGCGCGCTGCACCGGCCCGACAACAGCCATGTCGACGCGGTCACCGAATCCTGGGACAAGTTTGCCGATTTCGCCACCTATGACCGCTTCAGCCGCGCCTGGCTCGAAGCGGCGCGCCGCCTGCTCAAGCCCGACGGGACATTGTGGGTGATCGGCTCCTATCACAACATCTACCGCGTCGGATCGCTGCTGCAGAATCTCGGTTTCTGGATCCTCAACGACATCGTCTGGCGCAAGACCAACCCGATGCCCAATTTCCACGGCCGGCGGTTCACCAATGCGCATGAGACGCTGCTGTGGTGCGCCAGGTCGCGCGACAGCAAATACACGTTCAACTATCACGCGATGAAGGCGCTCAACGACGACGTG
The DNA here is from genome assembly GCA_028871055.1 of Alphaproteobacteria bacterium. Taxonomy (GTDB): domain Bacteria; phylum Pseudomonadota; class Alphaproteobacteria; order ATCC43930; family CGMCC-115725; genus REEB95. Next base: position 61,449 of record JAGWON010000009.1, on the reverse strand, counting down.
CAGATGCGCAGCGACTGGCTGCTGCCGATCTGTGGCGGAAGCGAGCGCCTCAAGCGCGATGGCAAGAAAGCGCATCCGACCCAGAAGCCCGAGGCACTGCTCCATCGCGTGCTGCTGGCCGCGACCAGGCCCGGGGACCTCGTGCTCGACCCGTTCTTCGGCACCGGCACGACCGGGGCGGTCGCAAAACGCCTCAACCGCCGCTTCATCGGCATCGAGCGCGAGAAGGATTACGTGCGTCTCGCGCGCGAGCGCGTCGCGATGATTGCGCCGGCCGCGCCCGAGGATATTGTCACGGCCGAGAAGCGCAGCGAGCCGCGCGTGCCGTTCGGTGCGCTCGTCGAAAGCGGCCTCTTGAGGCCCGGCGACGTCCTGTTCGACGCGTCCCGCCGCTGGACCGCCAAGGTGCGCGCCGACGGCACGGTCATCTCGGCCGACACCAGGGGCTCGATCCACAAGGTCGCTGCCGAGGTCCAAGGCGCGACGGCGTGCAACGGCTGGGCATTCTGGCACGTCGACGTCAAGGGCCGCGCCGTGTCGATCGACGTGCTGCGCCAGAAATTCCGCGCCGAGATGGGGTCGGCCGGTTAGGCCGCCGGCCCCGCGCTTTGCGCCCAGGCGATTACCTTCTTCATCACGCTGGGCAGCGCCTGATCCTTGATCCGCTCGGGTGACACCCACAGCCCGTCGCGTGCCGCGGCGCCTGTCACCGCGCCCGCGAGGACCACGAGTTCGAGGTCGAAATGGGTGAAGCCGTGCGCCACGGCGCCGGGCAGGCGGCGCCAGTGCGCTTTGAACGGCGCCGCACGCTGCGCCTCGCGGTCGCGCCAGGGCTTGGTCCGCCATTCGGTCGACGGCACCTCCATCATTCCGCCGAGCAGGCCGTCGGCCGGCCGGCGGCGCAGCAGCACGGCGCCCGCCTCGTTTACCGCCCAGAACGCCACGCCGTGCCGCTTGGGCTTGGGCGGCTTGGCGGCGCGGCGCGGCAGGCTTTCGGCGATTCCCAGCTTCCGCGCCCGGCAGGCGGCTCGCCAGGGACAGAGGACGCAGCGCGGCTTCTTCGGCGTGCAGACCGTGGCGCCCAGGTCCATCAAAGCCTGTGCGAAGTCGCCGGGCCGGGCCGCCGGTACCAATGCAGCAGCACACGCGCGCAAACGCGGCTTCGCCGCCGGCAGCGGCGTCCGCAGGCCGTAAAGGCGTGCCAGCACACGCTCGGCGTTGCCGTCGACCGCCGCCGCGTACCGGCCGAAGGCGATGGCGGCGATCGCCGCCGCGGTGTAGGCGCCGATTCCCGGCAGTTCGCGCAGGCCCGCTTCGCTATCGGGAAATCCGCCGCGCTGCGCGACCGCTCGTGCGCAGGCGTGGAGATTCCGCGCCCGCGCGTAATAGCCCAGGCCTTGCCAGGCGTGCAGCACGTCATCGAGCTCGGCCCGCGCAAGCGCGGCGGCATCGGGCCAGCGCGCGAGGAAGCGCCGGTAGTAGGGACCGACCGCCGCGACGGTCGTCTGCTGCAGCATGATCTCGCTGATCCAGACGCGATAAGGATCGGGCGTCTCGCCGGGCCGCGCGCGCCACGGCAAGTCGCGGCGATGCCGGTCGTACCAGGCGAGCAACGACGCCGAAAGGTCGACGGCAGGACGAAGCATCGACGGCGCGCGCGGCACGCTTTATCCTGCCACGTGCGCGAGGAGGTTGCGAGGTGGTCGGCAAACCGAACGAAGTCAATCCCCGACGCGGCGCAATGCGCGCGCTGGCGGCCGACGTGTCGCACATCGTCAAGCCGGTGCTGGGCAAGCGCGGCTTTGTCGAAGGCCAGCTCGTCGCGCAATGGGCCGCGGTCGTGGGATCCGACCTCGCCCGGCGCATGCTGCCCGAGAAGCTGACGTTTCCGCCCGGCCAACGCCGCGACGGCACCCTGCGGCTCCGGGTGGCGCCCGGGTTCGCGCTCGAAGCGCAGCATCGCGAGCCGCAGATTCTCGAGCGGCTCAACGCTTTCTTCGGCTATCGCGCGCTGACGCGGCTCGTGCTGGTGCAGGGCTCGCTGCCCGCCGATCGCCCGGCGACGTCGCGGCCGCAGCGCGACCTCGCCGTCGGCGAGCGCGCCGCATTGGCGCAACGAGTCGCGGGGATCGCCGATGCCGAACTGCGCGCGGCGCTGACGCGGCTCGGCGAAGCCGTGATCGGCACCGCTGCCGACAAGGCGCACTGATCGCATTTTTCGCGACTCGACGGCGGCGCTTTGCTTGAACTCGCGCCGCGCAGGCCCTAGCATCGGCGCACCGTAATTTGGAGCCGTTCATGCGTCTGTATCGGGTGATCTTCGCCATCGTGATCGCGATGGCCGCCGCTTACGCCGTGGTGGTTTCTGCACGCGCCGCTGACGCGCCGACGCTGCAAGCCGACGATCACATTCTCGGCAAGAAGGATGCGCCGATCACCATCTTCGAGTACGCGTCGCTCACCTGCCCGCATTGCGCTGCGTTCACGCACGACACGCTGCCGAAGGTCAAGGCGAACTGGATCGATACCGGCAAAGCCAAACTCGTGTACCGTGACTTCCCGCTCGATCAGTCGGCGGTGGTGGCGGCGACGATCGCGCGGTGCTTTCCGCCGGATCGCTACTTTCCATTCATCGAGACGTTGTTCGACAATCAGCGGGAATGGGCGCATAGCGACGCGGCGTCGACCAAGGCGGCGCTGTCGCGCATCGCCAGGCTCGGCGGCATGAGCCAGGAGCAATTCGACGCCTGCGCCAGCAACCAGAAAATCTCCGACGCCGTCCTCAACTCGCGGCTCGTCGCGCAGAATCGGTACGGCGTCGATTCCACGCCGACGTTCTTCATCAATGGCACCAAGGTCGACGGCGACCTGCCCTATGACGAATTCGTCAAATACCTGAACGCCAAGACTGGCGAGGCGGCGCCGAATATTGCCGGTCTGGCCACCGCCGCGAACGAGGCCCGTCGCGGCGTGATCGAGACGATCCGGGCCTGGTTCGGCACCCTCGTGTCCCGTACCTAGCCCGCAGCCCGATCGTGCATTTCGCCAAACTCCGGCTCTCCGGCTTCAAATCCTTCGTCGACCCGACGGAACTTGTGATCGAGCCCGGCATGACCGGCATCGTCGGGCCTAATGGCTGCGGCAAGTCGAACATTCTCGACGCGATGCGCTGGGTGATGGGCGAGACGTCGGCCAAGCGGCTGCGCGGCGGCGAAATGGACGACGTGATTTTTTCGGGCACGAGCGCGCGGCCGGCGCGCAACGTCGCCGAGGTAATGCTCCATCTTGATAACAGCGCGCATGACGCGCCGCAGCCCTACGAGGTGCATAACGAGATCCAGATCCTGCGCCGCATCGAGCGTGGCGTCGGCTCCGACTACCGCATCAACAGCCGGGATGTCCGCGCCCGCGACGTGCAGCTGCTGTTCGCCGACGTGGCGACCGGCGCCAATTCAAGCGCCATCTTGAGCCAGGGCCGGATCGGAGCGATCATCAGCGCCAAACCGGCCGACCGCCGGATGCTGCTCGAGGAAGCGGCCGGCATCGCCGGCCTCCACTCGCGCCGGCATGAGGCCGAGCTCCGCCTCAAGGCCGCCGAGACCAATCTCACGCGGCTCGACGACGTGCTACGCACGCTCGAGACGCAACTCGAAAGCCTGAAGAAGCAAGCGCGCCAGGCGCAGCGCTATCGCCGGCTGTCGGACTGGATCCGCCGCGCCGAGGCGACGGTGCTGCATTTGCGCTATGCCGCCGTCACCGGTGAACTGACGGCCGCGGAAGAACGGTTGCGCGCTGCCGAGCGCGTCGTCGCCGAGCGCATGACCGCGGCGGCGGCGGCCGATCGCCTACGCGAAGCCGCGGCGGCTGAGCTGCCGCCGCTGCGCCATGTGGAAGCGGTGGCCTCGGCCGAATTGCAGCGCCTGACCCTGGCGCGCCAGGCGCTCGACGACGAGGAGCGCCGCATCATGGCCGCGCGCCAATCGGCTGAGGCCCGACTCAAACAGCTTGCCGCCGACCTCAAGCGGGAGGATGAGCTTGCCGCCGACGCACGCACCGCGCTGGCACGGCTCGGCGAGGAGCGCCAGTCGCTCGCTGTCGCTCAACACGACGAACAAACCGCGCAGGCAAAGGCGGCCGATGATCTGGCGCACGCCGTCGAGGCGGTGGCCGCGCTCGACGCCCAACTGACCGCGCTGACCGAGCGCGTTGCCGCCGAGGAGGCACGCCGCGCCGCGCTCGCGACGCGGATTGCCGAAGCCGGCGAGCGCCAAGCCCGGCTCACCGAACGCGAGAATGAGATTGTCCGCCAACGCGCGATGCTCGAAGCCGAGGCTGGCGCCAGCGGTGTCGGGCCCGAGGCCCAGGCAGCGCTCAAAGCAGCCGAGAGCGCCGCGGTGGAAAGTCGCACCGCGCTCGCCGCCGCCGAGCAGGCCCTGGCCGAGGCGCAGGCGGCCGAGGCCGAGGCACGCGCACCGCTCGAAGCGGCAGAAATGAACCGCGCCAAGCTCAAGGCCGAGAGCGAGGCGCTCGAACGGCTGCTCGCCAAGCCCGACCAGGGCCAGTGGCCGCCGGTGGTCGACGCGATCCAGGTGGCGCACGGTTTCGAGGCGGCGCTCGGCGCCGCGCTCGGTGACGATCTCGCCGCGCCGACCGACCCCGCCGCGCCCACGCACTGGTTCGGGCTTCCCGATTACGCCGACGCGCCGCCGCTGCCGGCCGGACTGGCGCGGCTATCGCAGCATGTCACCGCGCCGCCGGCGCTGGCGCGCCGCCTTAACCAGATCGGCATCGTCGAGACCATAGCTGAGGGCGAGCGGTTCCAGCCCGAATTGCGCCCCGGCCAGCGGCTGGTCAGCCGCGACGGCGGCTTGTGGCGCTGGGATGGCTTCCGTCGCCTGCCCGGCGCGCCGACCGCCGCGACCCAGAGGCTCGAGCAACGACATCGCCTGAATGCGCTCTCGCGCGAGCTTCAAGGCGCCGAGGCGCAGGCTGCACAGCTGCGCGTTGCGCTCGACGCGGCGCAGCATCATAACCGCGAGCGGGCCGCGGGCGATCGCCATGCCCGGCAGCGCGCGCGCGAGGCGCTCGACGCCCTCGCCGACATCCGCAATCACGAAGCGGAGCTCGCTCGCGCGGCTGCCGCGATTGTCTCGCGCCGCGCCGCGCTCGAAGAGGCGGCACAACGGCTGCAGCTCGACCGGGCCGAGGCCGAAGCCGATGCCGATGCGGCGCGGACTGCGCTTGCCGCGCTGCCCGATCCCGCCAAGGGACGCGACGAGGTGCAGACCGCGCGCGGCGCGCTGGCCGAGCGCCGGGCGTTGCAACAGGCGCATCAGGGTGAGCACGACCGGCTGGTGCGCGAGGCGGCTTCTCGCGGAGAGCGATTGGCCGCGATCGGCGTCGAGCTGATGTCGTGGCAGCAGCGCGCCGAGGCCGCCGCGCGCCAGCGCCAGACGCTCGAAGCGCGGCGCGGCGAGCTCCGCGCCGAGATCGAATCGCTGGCCAAGCGGCCGCAGGAAATCGCCGCTGAGCGCGACAAGCTCGCCGAAACCATTGCCGGTTCGACCGCGCGGCGCAATCAGGCGGCGGACGCGCTCGCGGCCGGCGAGACCAAACTTGCCGAAGCCGACAAGGCCGCGCGCGCGGCGGAAGCCGCAGCCGGCGAAGCGCGCGAGGAGCGCGTGCGCGCCGAAGGCGGCCGCGATCAGGCGGCGCTCGCGCGCTCCACGGTCGCTGAGGCCATTGCCGAGAAGATCCAGGCCAAGCCGGACGAGGTGCTGGCGGCGGTCGGCATCGGCCCCGACGAGGATCTGCCCGACATCGGCGCGGCCACCACGCGGCTCGAACGGCTGCTGCGCGAGCGCGAGAACATGGGCCCGGTGAACCTCGTGGCCGAAGCGGAATCGCGCGAGATCGAGGAGCGGCTCGCCGGCCTCAATCGTGAGCGCGAGGATCTGGTCGGCGCCATCGCCAAGCTGCGTCAGGGCATCGCCGCGCTCAACCGCGAAGGCCGGGAGCGCCTGCTTGCCGCCTTCACCCAGGTCAACAATCATTTCGGCAAGCTGTTCGCGCGGCTGTTTGGCGGTGGTAGCGCGCATCTGCGGCTCGATCCGGGCGAGGACGAGGACCCGCTCCAAGCCGGGCTCGAGATCATGGCGAGCCCGCCCGGCAAAAAACTGCAGAACCTGACGCTGCTGTCGGGCGGCGAGCAAGCGCTCACCGCGCTGGCGCTGCTCTTCGCCGTCTTCCTCACCAACCCGGCGCCGATCTGCGTCCTGGACGAGGTCGATGCGCCGCTTGACGACGCCAACGTCGACCGTTTCTGCCGGCTCGTGGCCGAGATTGTGGAAAGCGCGGAGACCCGGTTCCTCATCATCACCCACCACCGTCTGACTATGGCGCGGGTCGACCGGCTTTACGGCGTGACCATGACCGAAAAGGGCGTATCGCAGCTCGTTTCGGTCGATCTCCAGGGCGTCGAGCAGCTTCGTCGCACCGCTTGATTCGGCGCCTTCCCGCGCTTGACTCCCCGGATAACGCCTTCTAGAAGTTGCGCGCCTTTCCGGCGCGGGGTCGGCCGCCGCGCGCACCCGCGCCGCGGGGGAATTCTTCAAGCATTCCCGGTGGTTGGGATGGACGAACGCGAGGCGCGGGCGAGCCTCAAGGATTTGGGCGAACGCCTGGCCAAGGCGCGCGGCACGTTGCCGCGAAGGCCCCCGCCGGGCGGCGGCGCGTCGGCGCAGAACGCGTTGGCGTTCGGGCTCCGCATCGGGGTCGAACTGGTGGTCGCGGTGGTGGTGTCTGTCGGTATCGGCTGGGCCATTGACGCGTGGCTCGGCACCAAGCCGGCAGCGATGGTGGTGATGTTCTTTCTCGGCGTGGCCGCGGGCATGTGGAACGTCTACCGCGCAGTCGCCGGAATGGGGATGAGGGTCGGCGCGCGCGGCGGCAAGGCCGGCGTACGAGGGGATGACGAGGACGAGGATTGAACGTGGCGCTGGAACTGCACCCGCTCGAGCAATTCGTGATCAAGCCGATCGTGCCGATGCATATCGGCAATCTCGACGTCTCGTTCACCAATTCCGCGCTGCTGATGACGATCGCGGTCCTGCTGATCTCGGCGTTGGTGATCGTCGGCACGCGCCGCGAGGAGCTCGTGCCCGGGCGAGTACAGTCGCTGAGCGAGATCGCCTACGAGTTCATCGGCAACATGATCGACGAGACGGTCGGCGAAGAAGGCCGGCAGTATTTTCCATTCGTCTTCTCGCTGTTCATGTTCATCCTGTTCGGCAATCTGCTCGGCCTGATCCCATACGGCTACACCTTCACCGGCCAGATCATCGTCACCTTCGCGTTGGCGGCAGTGGTGTTCACCGGCGTGACCCTCATCGGCATCTGGCGGAACGGCTGGAAGTTCCTGACCTTCTTCGTGCCGCATGGCGTGCCGGTCGTCCTGCTTGTGCTGCTGGTGCCGATCGAGCTGCTGTCCTATTTCATCCGGCCGTTCACGCTGTCGATCCGGCTCTTCGCCAACATGCTGGCGGGCCACACCATGCTCGCGATCTTCGGCGGCTTCGCCGCCAGCATCGGCATCCTGGGCCTGCTGCCGCTCGGTCTCGACGTGCTGATCTTCTTCCTCGAGCTTCTGGTCGCGGTGCTGCAGGCCTACGTCTTCACCATCCTGACCTGTCTCTACCTCAACGACGCCATCAACCTTCACTGAACTTTCAGGGGATATCGCAATGGATCTCGCTTCGGCAAAAATGATCGGCGCAGGCCTCGCCTGCATCGCGCTCGTCGGCGCCGGTATCGGCATCGGCAACGTCTTCTCGGCGCTGATCAACGCGCTGGCGCGCAATCCAGCGGCGCAGGTCACGCCGTTCGCGTTCCTCGGCTTCGCGCTCGCCGAGGCGACCGGCCTGTTCGGCCTGGCGATCGCGTTCCTGATCCTGTTCGTGTTCTAGGCAACCCGATCGATCAATGCCGCAACTCGACCTCGCCACTTTTCCGACGCAGCTCGTCTGGCTCGCCGTCACCTTCATCGCGCTCTACCTGGTGATGGCGCTGGTCGGGCTGCCGCGCGTCGGCGGGATCATCGCCAAGCGCCGCGACCGGATCACTGGCGACCTCGACAAGGCGCAACGCATGAAGGCCGAGGCCGAGGCGGTGATCGCCGCCTATGAGCGCGCGCTGGCCGAGGCCCGGACCAAGGCGCAACAGGCGCTGCGCGAGACGGCGGAGCGGCTCGCCGCCGAGGCGACGGAGCAGCAGCGGAAGCTGGCCGAGAGCCTCAACGCGGAGATCGCCAAAGCCGAGCGCCGGATCGCCGAGGCAAAGGCGAGCGCACTCAAGGGCATGCACGACTTGGCAACCGAAGTCGCCCAGGTGGCGGCAGCCAAGCTTGCCGGCGGCGCGGTCGAGGCCGCGCGGGTCAAGGCAGCGGTCGAGGCGGTGCTGCGGGAGCGCGTATGATGGAAGCCGTGCGCAAACTGTTCGGCGAAGCCGAATTCTGGGTGCTGATCGCCTTCGTGATCGCCATGGCGGTGGTGGTCTGGAAGGCGCGCAGCGCGCTGCTCGGCATGCTCGACCGGCGCGCGGAGAAGATCAAAGCCGAGATCGACGAGGCGTGGCGCCTCGCCGATGAGGCGCAGAAGACTCTGGCCCAGCACCAGCTCCGCCAGCGCGACGCCCTCAAGGAAGCCGAAACAATCATGGCCCAGGCGCGCGACGAGGCCGAGCGCGCGGCGCAAGAGGGCCATAAGGATCTTGCTGCCGCGCTCGAACGCCGCAAGCGGCTTGCCGCCGAGAGACTCACGCTCGAGGAGCAGAAGGCGCTCAATGAGGTGCGCGCGACCGCGGTCGATGTCGCGATCGCCGCCGTGCGCCGGGTGCTGGCCGAGGACCTCGACGCCAAGCACCGCGCCGCGCTGGTCGATCAGGCGATCGCCGCGCTGCCCGAGACACTGCACTAAATTTTCGAGCCGTCTTATCCCCCGCTCGGCGCCGCCGACTGCTCGGGCGCGAGATAGGTCACGTTGAGCGATTGCGCCACCGCCGGATGGGTGATGCGGCCGGCCTCGATGTTGAGCCCGGCCATCAGGTTGCGATCGTCGGCCAGTGCGCGCTTCCAGCCCTTGCCGGCCAGCGCCAGCACGAACGGCAGCGTCGCGTTGTTGAGCGCGAAAGTCGAGGTGCGGGCCACCGCGCCCGGCATGTTGGTGACGCAATAATGAATGATGCCCTCTTCGAGGTAAGTCGGATCGGCGTGCGTCGTCGGCCGGCTGGTCTCGCAGCAGCCGCCCTGGTCGATCGAGATGTCGACGATCACCGAGCGGGGACGCATCCGCCTTACCATCTCGCGCGTCACCAGCTTGGGCGTCGCGGCGCCCGGCACCAGCGCCGCGCCGATCACCAGGTCGGCGGCGAGCACTTCGCGCTCGATGTTCTCGACCGTCGAGAACAGCGTGTGAAGCTGCGAACCGAATTGCAGGTCGAGCGCATAGAGCTGCGCGAGCTGCTTGTCGATCACGGTGACATGCGCCTCCATGCCCATGGCGACGCGCGCGGCATTGGTGCCCGCAATGCCGCCGCCGAGCACCGCGACGCGCGCCGCCGGCACACCGGGCACGCCGCCCAGGAGGATGCCGGCGCCGCCCTGCTCCTTTTCGAGATAATGTGCGCCGACCTGCACCGCCATGCGGCCGGCGACCTCGCTCATCGGCGCCAAGAGCGGCAATCCGCCGCGGTCGTCGGTCACCGTCTCATAGGCGATGCAAGTCGCGCCGGAACGCAATAGGCCCTCGGCCAGCTTGGGATTGGCGGCGAGATGGAGATAGGTGAACAGCACCTGGCCGCGGCGCAGCAGCGCGATCTCCGTCGGCTGTGGGTCCTTGACCTTCACGATCAACTCCGCCTTGGCGAAGACCTCGGCGGCATTCGCAGCGATCGTCGCACCGGCACTGCGATAGGCCTCGTCGTCGAAGCCGATGCCGGCGCCCGCGCCGTTTTCGACCAGAACCGCCTGGCCGTGGTGAACGAGCTCGCGTACGCTACCCGGCACCAAGCCGACGCGGTATTCATGAGTCTTGATCTCTCGTGGTACGCCGACCAGCATCACCCTGTCCCCGCCCGGATTTGATGAACCGCCGCCGCCTGATCCTCGCCCCGTTGGCGCTGTTCCTGACGCTGCTCGCCGCGCAACGCACTTGGGCCCATTCCTTCGCTCTCGGCACGATCGAGATCGGCCATCCCTGGGCCGAGCCCGCCGTCGGCGACGTCGCTGTCCTCTTTATGGCGCTCGCCAATATGGGCGACAAGTCCGACCGTCTGGTGGGCGCGTCGACGCCGATCGCCGATGCGGCGGTGTTCGAGAATTACGGCGACCATCCGGTCGATCATTTCGAGCTGCAGCCGAAGCGGCCGGTGGCGTTGCGGCCCGGCGGACGCCACATCGCGCTGCGCGGCCTGAAGCGGCGGCTCGCGGTCGGCGACAGCTTTCCCTTGACGCTGCGCTTCGCCGCCGCCGGCAGCACCACGGTCACCGTGCTGGTCGAACGCGGGCCAGAGGCGCCGGTACAGTCTCCGTCTCGTTGACCAGCGCAGCCACAAGGTCGGCAATCGCCAGCGAACTGGTCAAGCCTGGCGATTCGATGCCGAAGAGATTGATCAGGCCCGGAACGCCGTGGCGTTCGGCGCCGTCGATGCGGAAATCGGCGGCAGGCTCATCCGGCGCGCTGATCTTGGGCCGGATGCCGGCATAGCCCGGTTGCAGCGCATCATCCGGCAGGGCCGGCCAGTATTTGCGGATCGCCGCATAAAAGCGCGCGCCGCGCTGCGGATCGACCGTGTAGTCGATGCCGTCGATCCATTCGGTGTCGGGACCGAAGCGGCCCTGCCCGGCAAGGTCCGGCGTGTAATGGACGCCGAGTCCGGCATGCTCCGGCACCGGATAGACCGGACGGCGGAACGGCGCCTTGCCCGGCAGGGTGAAATAAACGCCGCGGCAATAATAATCGCGCGGAATACTTTCCGGCGGCACGCCGGCGACGCGACGCGCCACGCCCGGTGCATAGAGACCGGCGGCATTGACCAGGATCTCGCAATCGAGCGTCATCGCGCCGTCGCCGATGATCTCGAGCGTGAAGCCGCCGCCGTCGAGCACGTGGCCGGCGCCGACTTCGGCGCGTAGCGCGACGGTCGCGCCGTGCGCCTCGGCTTCGCCCTGCAGGCTCAGCATCAGCGCATGACTGTCGATCAAGCCGGTAGACGGCGAGTGGAACGCGCCGACGCAAGAAAGTTCCGGCTCCATCGCGCGAGCCGTCTTGGCGTCGAGCAGCTCGAGATCGTCGACGCCGTTCGCTGCAGCGCGCGCCATGACCTTCGCCAGCTGCGGCACCTCGTCATCATCGGTCGCAACCACCAGCTTGCCGATACGCTTGGTCGCGACGCCATGCGCCGCGCAATATTCATAGAGGCGCTTGCGGCCGGCGACGCAGAACCGCGCCTTCAGGCTGTTTGCCGGGTAATAGAGTCCGGCGTGGATGATCTCGCTGTTGCGCGAGGAGGTATGCGCGCCGATGTAGCGCTCCTTCTCGACGACCAGCACGGTGCGGCCGCCGAGCGTCAGGGCGCGCGCCACTGCCAGCCCGACGACGCCGGCACCGATCACCACGCATTCCACCGATTCGCTCATCTGCCTTCCTTGCAATCCTATCATGCCGCGATTGACGGAGCCGCGCGAGACCGACAATCTCCGCCGACATTTGCCGAGAGCGTCCATGCCCGCTGCACCCGCGCACAGCCGTCCGGTCAGCCGTTCAGAGGCGCTTTATCCTTACCTGCTGTTGGCGCTGTGCAACCTGTTCTGGGCGGGGAACTGGGTGCTCGGTCGCGCCGCGCACGACGTCATGCCGCCGGTCGCCATGACTTTCGGGCGCTGGGCGGTATCGGCGATGTGCCTTGCGCCCTTGGCAATTCCACGGCTCAAGGGAAAGGGCGCAGTGCTTCGGCGCCATTGGCTGCTGATCGCAGCGCTCGGATTCCTCGGCGTCGGCTTCTTCCAGATCGCGGTTTATACCGGTCTGCGCTATACCAGCGCGATCAACGCCGTGCTGATGAACTCGGCCTCGCCGCTCTACATCATCGCGATCTCGTGGTTGCTCGACGGCGAGACCGTGACGCCGCGCCAATTGCTTGGCATGATGATCTCGTTCTGCGGCATCGTCGTCATCATCACGCGCGGCAGGTTCGCACAACTCCTTCACTTACAATTCAACATCGGCGACCTGATCATCCTCCTCACCATGCCGACGTGGGGCTTTTATTGCGTGCTGTTGCGCCGCGCGCCCAAATCCCTCGACACGCTCGGCCTGCTCTTCGCGGTCAACATCGCGGGACTAGCGATGATCGTGCCGGCCCTGGCGGTCGAAGCTGCGTTCATCCGCATGCCGCAAGCAACGCCGCTGGCGGGCATCGCGGTGCTTTATATCGGCGTCTTCGCCTCGTTCCTGGCGTATATTTGCTGGAACAAGGGGGTCGAGATGGTTGGCGCCAACCGCGCCGGATTCACCTCGCATCTGCTGCCGGCCTTCGCGACGGTGCTGGCGGTCTTCGGGCTCGGCGAAACGCTGCACGTGTACCATGTCATCGGCATTGCCGTCGTGCTGTGCGGCGTCTGGCTCGCCACCAGCGCGCGGCACAAGCCGATCGTCGCGCCGCTCGACTAGAGCGGGATCGCAGCATGGTATTATCTCAGTTTGAAATCCGATACCTCTTGACGCCGCGCTACCGTCCCCCATGCTTAGCTGAAAGCATCAGCGGGAGCGACCATGGCTACTGCGCCGGAATTTCGAGCAGAACTGCATAACCTGTTTCGGGAAGCCGAGTCCGCCAGCAAGGATTACATCGACATAAAGGCGGCCGAATTGCACGAAAGGGCGCAACGGCTCAACCCAACTTCTACATCGCGCCTACCCAACTGTTGTAGCGTAATGCGACAAGAACAGCGGCCCGGCGATACCGTTATATCCGCCAAGGCGAACGACCATATGGCATTCACAGTCCGCTACAAGCTTCCACGATAAGTAACGCAGTCTTACCCAGAAGGCGGCTTATTTAGACGGAGATACGATGAAGAAGATAATTTTATTGGTGATGACTACCGCGTTCTTGTCGTTATCGGTTCAGGCGCACGCTCAGGGTGTGACAGTTGAACTCTATAAGAAGGCGAACGGAGAAGACGCTAAAGCCGTCAATAAGTTATTTCTAACCGGCGTTAGCGCAGGTCTTACCTCATACAGCGCTTACCTTATGTCCCAAGGTAAGTCTCCCGCATTTTGCGTGCCAGCTACATTTGCACTTACTGGGGAACAAGCTGAAACCATTATGCTTCGCTGGGCGAAAAAGTACCCGAGCAAGACAAATTGGCCTGTCTCGATGGCGTTAATGGCCGGATTGATGGAGACCTTTCCGTGTACAGCCCATTAAATTCAAACTGAGGCACTCCCCGCGGTTGTTCAAGCTTTGCCGTAGCCGCCGCCGCCCGGCGTCTCGAGCACGAAGACGTCGCCGCTCGCGACCTCGATTACGTGCGTACCGCCGAAATTCTCGCGCGTGCCGTCGGTACGCTCGACCCAGTTGCGCGCCACCGCACCAGACGCGCCGCCGGCCAATCCGAACGGAGCGACGCGCCGGCGATCACCGAGGATCGCCGCTGTCATCGCTTCGCGGAAGCGGACGCGACGGACGGCGCCGTCGCCACCTTGCCATTTTCCCGCACCGCCGGAGCATTTGCGGATGGCGAAGCTTTCGAGCAGCACGGGAAAGCGCCACTCCAGAACTTCAGGATCGGTCAGGCGGGTGTTGGTCATGTGCGTGTGAACCGCGGCCGTGCCGTCGAATCCCGGTCCGGCGCCGGAGCCGCCGCAAACCGTCTCGTAATATTGGTACCGCGCGTTGCCGAAGGTGAAGTTGTTCATCGTGCCCTGCGACGCCGCCATTGCCCGGAGCGCCCCGTAGAGCGCGTCCGTGATGCACTGCGAGGTCTCGACGTTGCCGGCCACCACGGCGGCGGGATAGCGCGGGCTCAGCATCGAGCCCGTCGGGATGCGGATGTCGAGCGGCTTGAGGCAGCCGCCATTCATCGGAATATCGGCGTCGACCAGGGTGCGGAAGACATAGAGCACCGCGGCCTTGCAGACCGCGGCGGGCGCATTGAAGTTGTTGCCGGTTTGCAGGCTGGTGCCGGTAAAATCGACCACGGCGCTCCGACCGGCCCGGTCGACCGTAACCTTGACCCGCACGACCGCGCCCGAGTCCATTTCGTAGCTGAATTCGCCGTCGGCCAGCCGGTCGATGACGCGGCGCACCGATTCCTCGGCGTTGTTCTGAACGTGGCGCATGTAAGCCGCGACGACATCGTAGCTAAAATGCCGCACCGTGCGGTGCAGCTCCTGCACGCCTTTCTCGCAAGCCGCAATCTGCGCCTTGAGGTCGCCGATATTCTGCTCGGGATTGCGCGCGGGGTATTTGCCGCTCGCGAGCAGCGCGCGCGTCTCCGCCTCGCGGAAGCGGCCGGCGTCGACGAGCAGGAAATTGTCGATCAGCACGCCCTCTTCCTCGATAGTGCGGCTCATCGGCGGCATCGATCCCGGCGTGATGCCGCCGATATCCGCGTGGTGGCCGCGCGAGGCGACGTAGAACCGCACCGGTCCTTCACCCCGCTTGTCGTCCTCGGCGAAGACCGGCGTGATCACCGTCACGTCGGGCAGATGCGTGCCGCCGTTATAAGGCGCATTCAGGACGTAGACGTCGCCGGGCTTCATGCCGCGGCCGTCGCGCCGATCGCCGCGCGCTCCGATGATCGTGACGACACTCTCTCCCATCGAGCCGAGATGCACAGGCAGGTGCGGCGCATTGGCGATGAGCGAGCCCGTCGCATCGAAGATCGCGCAGGAGAAATCGAGCCGCTCCTTGATGTTGACCGAATAGGCGGTGTTCTGCAGCGCAACGCCCATCTGTTCGGCTATCGCCATGAAGAGGTTGTTGAACACTTCGAGCATCACCGGATCGACATTGGTGCCGATCGCGACCGTGCGCGGCCGGGGCACCGCGCGCTCGAGAACCAGGTTACGACGCGTATCCATGCGCGCGCGCCAGCCCGGCTCGACCACCGTGGTCGCGGTGTCCTCGATGACGACGGCCGGGCCGTCGATGGCCTGGCCGGGCGCCAACGCGGCGCGCGCATAGACCGGTGCCGCCCAGGTCTTGCCGGCGGTGAAGACGCCGACGTGATCGACCGGCTGCAGCGCCGTGCCCGAGCTTTCGGCATGGACCCGATCGTCGGCCCGGCCGACGGCGCCGACGGCCTCGACGCCGAGCGATTCGACGACCAGCGGTTGGTCCTCGACGACGAAGCCGTAGCGCTGTTTGTGCGCGGCGGCAAAATTCTCACGTAGCCGCTCCGCGTCGCCAAACTCGACGATCAGCGGCACGTCGGTGCCCTCGTATTTGACGTGCGCCTTGCGCAGCACGGCGACGTCGGCTTCGGGAATACCCTGCGCCGCGAGCTCGGCCTTGGCGGTCTCGCCGAGCGCGCGGAGAATCGTCTCGAAGCCCGGCATCGCCGCCGGCGCGAGCCGCATTTCGATCGCCTGCTCCTTGAGGCTGCGCAAATCGGCCAAACCCATACCGTAGGCCGAGAGCACGCCGGCGAAGGGATGGACGTAGATGCGCGTCATGCCGAGGGCGTCGGCGACCTGGCAGGCGTGCTGGCCGCCGGCGCCGCCGAAGCAGCACAGCGTGTATTCGGTGACGTCGTAGCCGCGTCCGATCGAGATCTGCTTGATGGCATTGGCCATGTTGTCGACTGCGATCTTGACGAAGCCGTCCGCCACCTCTGCCGGCGAACGGCGATTGCCGGTCGCCCGCTCGATGGCCTGTGCGAGCGTGGCGAATTCGCGCTCGACCACATCGCGATCGAGCGGCTGGTCGCCGTTCCGCCCAAAGACGCGCGGGAAGAAGCGCGGCTGGATCTTGCCGAGCATGACGTTGCAGTCGGTCACGGTAAGCGGGCCGCCGCGACGATAGCAGGCTGGACCCGGGATCGCGCCGGCCGAACCGGGACCGACGCGGTAGCGCGCGCCGTCGAACGAGCAGATCGAGCCACCGCCCGCGGCCACCGTGTTGATCTGCATCATCGGCGCACGCAGCCGCACGCCGGCGACCTGAGTCTCGAAGCTGCGCTCGTACTCGCCGGCGTAATGCGACACATCGGTCGAGGTGCCGCCCATGTCGAAGGCGATGATCTTGCCGAAGCCGCCGAGTTCGGCGGTACGCGCCGCACCGACGATGCCCCCTGCCGGGCCGGACAGGATCGCATCCTTGCCCTGGAAGCGATAGGCATCGACCAAGCCACCGTTCGACTGCATGAAGAACAGCCGCACGCCGTCGAGCTCGGCGGCCACCTGATCGACGTAGCGGCGCAGGATTGGCGACAAATAAGCGTCGACCACCGTGGTGTCGCCGCGGCTCACCAGCTTCATCAGCGGGCTTACCGCGTGGCTCGCCGAAACCTGAGCGAAGCCGACGCGGCGTGCGAGCTCCGCGACCATCCGCTCGTGCGCCGGATAGCGATAGCCATGCATGAAGACGACGGCGGCACTGCGGCAGCCGGCATAGTAGGCGGCCTTGATCTCGGCCTCGGCGCGGGCGAGATCGGGCGCCTGCAGCACCTCACCCTCCGCGGTAATGCGCTCGTCGACCTCGACGACCCGCTCGTAGACGAGATCGGGCAGGACGATGTGGCGCTCGAACAGCTTGGGCCGGTTCTGATAGCCGATGCGCAACGCGTCGCCGAAACCCTTGGTGATCACCAGGACGGTATGCTCGCCCTTGCGCTCGAGGAGCGCGTTGGTCGCGACCGTGGTGCCCATCTTGACCGCGTCGATCGCCTCGCCCGGCAGCTTCGCACCGGGCGCAATGCCGAGGATCTCGTGGATGCCGGCGACGGCGGCATCGCGATAGCGATCGGGATTTTCCGACAGCAGCTTTCGGGTGACGAGCGTACCGTCGGGCCGGCGCGCGACGATATCGGTGAAGGTGCCGCCGCGATCGATCCAGAACTGCCAGCCCGCCATCGGGATGGGGCGGCCGCTAGTGGCTCGAGCCGTGACCGTGCGGCACAGGCCCGCCGGCCTGGCCATGGTCGCCGCGACCGGGGATCGCGACCAGGCACAGCGCGATCAGCGCCGTGCCGAGAGCGTAGAACAATACACCGATCGCGAAGGACATGACCGTCTCCCTTGTCGCGGAGATCATGGCCGCTGCGAATGGTTTCCGCTAGGCTTTCGCGCCTCACCCATGCGCATCGTCGACCACCCCTCGCCCAACCACGATGCCAGACCGGGCGTCGTTGACATGCTGATCCTCCATTACACCGGCATGCGCGACGAGGCGGCGGCGCTGGCACGGCTGAGCGATCCGGCGGCCAAAGTGAGCGCGCATTATCTGATCGACGAGGACGGCGCGGTAATCCGGTTGGTGCCGGAAAAACGTCGCGCCTGGCACGCCGGGGCGTCGTATTGGCGTGGCCGTACCGACATCAACGGCGCCTCGATTGGCATCGAATTGGTCAATCCTGGCCACGAGTTCGGCTATCGCGATTTTCCGGCAGCGCAGATGGAGGCGCTGGCCGAGCTCGCTGCCGGGATCGTCCGGCGACATCCGATCCCGCCGCGCCACGTGCTCGGCCATTCCGACGTTGCGATCGGCCGCAAGCAGGATCCTGGCGAGCGCTTCGATTGGCAAGGATTGGCACGACGGGGCGTCGGCCTGTGGCCGGATTTCGCCAGCGCGGCGGCAACCTCCGGCGACATTGCCGCGTTGCAGCGCGATTTGGCCTCGTTCGGCTATCGCTGCCCGACGACGGGCATGCTCGACGAGGAGACCCGCGCGGCAGTGCGCGCCTTCCAGCTCCATTTCCGCCCGGCACGGGTCGACGGCGGCTCCGATGACGAGACCCGAGTTCGCGCAGCGGTCGTCGCGCGCGCCGCAGCGGTTTGACTTCCGCCGCGCCACCCCTTCTTATGGTCATGCCAGACGGCCGGATGGCCGCTCCCCGTCGCGAGACGGGGGGAGGAAAGTCCGGGCTCCACGGAAACACGGTGCCGGGTAACGCCCGGCGGGGGCAACCCCAGGGACAGTGCCACAGAAACACACCGCCAACCCTCCGGGTTCACGCCTAGAGGCGGCAAGGGTGAAATGGTGCGGTAAGAGCGCACCGCGCCGCCGGTAACGGCGGCGGCAGGGCAAACCACACCGGGAGCAAGACCAAGTAGGGACGGCACGCCCCGTAAGTCTTTGGATTTATGGGGCTAGGCGGGTTTCCGAGGCCGCCGTCCGGGTCGGTCGCGCGAGGCGTCCGGCGACGGGCGTCCCAGATGAATGGCCATCCCCTGCGCAAGCGGGGACAGAACCCGGCTTACAGGCCGTCTGGTATTTTCCTCCCTAGTTCTGCGTATGTTCCCTATTTCTCAAGTAATGTCTATGACCGATTCGAGCGAAATCGAATCGATTACCGGCGTTCGTCTAAATTGACCTCGAAACAGTAGCTAACTTACGGATTTATACGGGAAAATCATTTGACCGCCCATTTAATCCCATGTTATCCCATACAGTCCCATAAACAACCCTGCGCCGCCGCTTTGCAGGGTTCCGGGACGTCGGCGCCAAGTGGCGCGGGGGCGCCGTTTCGGGAGCGAAGCGTTGGCGGTTTTTCTTTCGACCTATGTCAACAAGATCGACCGCAAGGGACGTGTCTCGGTGCCCGCGGCGTTCCGCGCCGCGCTGGCGCCGGCAAGCACCAAGGGAATCGTCGCCTATCGCGCCGTGAAGCTCGCTGCGATCGAGGCCAGCGGTATCGATCGTGCGGACGACCTTTCGCGCCGCATCGACCGCCTGCCGGAACTGTCGGACGAGCGCGACGCGCTGTCCGCCATCCTCGGCGATCTGCGGCCGCTCGACTTCGACGGCGAAGGCCGCATCGTGCTTCCCGCCGAACTCGCACGCCATGCCACGCTCTCGGATACGGCGGTGTTCGTCGGCCGCGGCTCGACCTTCCAGATTTGGGAGCCCGAACGCTTTCGCCAGCACCAGGAAGAAATGCGCGCGCGCATCCGCGAACGCGGATTGACACTGCCGCCGGGTGAATCCCAATGACGGCGGCGCATGTTCCCGTCCTGCTCGCCGAGGTGATCGCCGCGCTGGCGCCGCGCGACGGCGCGCTCTACCTCGACGGCACGTTCGGCGCCGGCGGCTACAGCCGCGCCCTGCTCGATGCGGCGCCGTGCCAGGTCGTCGCGTTCGATCGCGATCCGGCGGCTGTGAAGGCCGGAGCCAATCTCGCGGCGTGCTATCGCGACCGGCTGATCCTGATCGAGGGCCGTTTCTCGGAAATGGAATCGCTGTTGAAGCCGCTCGGCATCGATGCGGTTTCCGGGGTGGCGCTCGACCTCGGCGTGTCCTCGACGCAGCTGGACGACGCCGCGCGTGGATTCTCGTTCCGCGCCGATGGGCCGCTCGACATGCGAATGTCGCAGCACGGCGAGAGCGCCGCCGATCTCGTCAACCGCCTGTCGGAGGCCGAGCTTACGCAGATCATCCGCGATCATGGCGAGGAGCGTTTTGCCCGCCGAGTCGCGCGCGCCATTCTCGCCGCACGCCGGTCGGCGCCGATCACCCGCACCGGCGAGCTCGCCGCACTGGTGCGCCGCTCGGTGCCAGCGTCCGGCACGATCGATCCGGCGACGCGCACTTTCCAGGCACTGCGCATCGCCGTCAACGACGAGCTCGGCGAACTCGACCGCGGCCTGATCGCCGCCGAACGGCTGCTCGCGCCGGGCGGCCGCCTGGCGGTGATCTCGTTCCATTCGCTCGAAGACCGCCGGGTCAAATCCTTCCTGCGCGTGCGCTCGGGGCATGCGCCGCGCGTCACCCGGCACCTGCCGGCGGCGCGCGACCGCGAACCAAGCTTTCGATTGCTGACACCCAAGCCGCTGACGCCGTCCGCCGCCGAGATTGCGCTCAACCCGCGCGCGCGTTCGGCCCGGCTGCGCGCGGCCGAGCGCACCGCCGCGCCGGTCTGGGGAGAAGCCGCATGATCCGGCTGAGCACGATCCTCTGGACGCTGGCGGTGGTGATCGCCGGCTATGCGATGTTCCAGGTGAAATACCATGTCGCGAAGCTCGACGACGAACTGGTGCACCTCAACCGGCAGATCGCCGCGACCCGCGAGGAGGCCCGCGTCCTCGATGCCGAATGGACGCTGCTCGACGACCCGCAGCGGCTCGACCGGCTTAACAACGCCTTTCTCAAGCTGCAGCCGATCGCGCCGGCGCAGATCGTGCAGCCGGCCCAGCTCAACCAGATCCCGTTGCGCAAGGCTCCGGCAACGGCGCCGTCGGCGATACCGCCGCAGGTGGCGAGCGCGAGGACGCCGCGATGACGCGCCCGACCGACGACCTACGCGATGATCCCTGCCGGCCGCGCCATTACCGGCCACCGGCGAGCGCACCGGTGCCGCCCGAAGGGCCGGCCCAGGATGCCATCGAACTGAGCCACACCCGCCTTTTGATCACCGGCGCGCTGTTCCTTCTCGCCTTCATCGTGATTGGCGCACGCCTGGTCGAGGTGGCGGGCTTCAAGGCAGGCGACGTCCACTTCGCCAGCAGCCGCGCCGCGGCGAAGCCGCTGGCGACGCGCGCCGACATCGTCGACCGCAACGGCGTGCTGCTCGCCACGACACTCGACGCGCCGTCGCTTTTCGCGAATCCCAAGCTGATCGACGACAAGCGCGGCGCGGCGCGCAAGCTGGCGGCGATTCTGCCCAAGCTGACCGAGAGCGAAATCTATGAGCGGCTCAACTCGGACAAGAGCTTCGTCTGGCTCGATCGCCGCCTCACGCCGCGCCAGGAGAACGCTGTCAACCGGCTCGGCATCGCCGGCCTGCAGTTCCAGGGCGAAGGTAAGCGCGTCTACCCCGAGGGCCACCTGACGGCGCACGTCGTCGGCTACGTCGGCGTCGACGATAACGGGCTCGCCGGTATCGAGCGCAGCTTCGACCAGACATTGATGCGCGGCGACCAGCCAGTGCCGCTGTCGCTCGACGTGCGGCTGCAATACATCCTGCGCAGCGAGATCGCGCGCCAGATGACCGAGTTCAAGGCGATCGGCGCCGCCGGCGTGATCATGGACGTCCGCGACGGCGAAGTACTGGCGCTGGTCTCGCTGCCGGATTTCGATCCGGCCGATCCCGGCGCCGCCAGCCCGGCCGAGCTCTTCAACCGCGCGGCGCTCGGCACCTACGAGATGGGCTCGGTGCTCAAGATCTTTAACACGGCAATGGTACTCGACGACCGCGTCGCGACGCTCGGCTCGAGCTTCGATGCGACCAAGCCGCTGCAAGTCGGCCGATTCGTCATCCACGACTACGAGCCGAAGAAGCGATGGCTGACCGTTCCGGAGATCTTCGAATATTCATCCAATATCGGCTCGGCGCGCATGGCCGCCGAAGCCGGCGCCGATCGTCAGCGCGCTTTCTTTACGCGTCTCGATCTGCTGCACGCGCCGGCGTTCGAGCTGCCCGAGGGCACGCCGCTCTATCCAAACCCATGGCGGCCGATCAACGTCATGACGATCGCGTTCGGCCACGGCGTCTCGATCAGCCCGTTGCAGCTTGCCGCCGGCGCGAGCGCGGTGGTCAATGGCGGCGTCTATTACCCGCCGACCGTCATCAAGCGCACCGACGGCACGCCGCCGAACGGCCATCGCGTGATCTCGGCGACGACCTCGACCGACATGCGCCGGCTGATGCGGCTGGTTGTCGAGGGCGGCACCGGCAGGCTCGCCGGCGGCTCCGGCTATCTCATCGGCGGCAAGACTGGTACCGCCGAAAAGGATGCCGACGGCCATTACGAGACCCATAAGCTGCTGTCCTCGTTCCTCGGGGTCTTTCCGATCAACGATCCGCGGTTCCTCGTCTTGGTCATGTTGGACGAGCCGCACGGCGACGTCCGCACCAGCGGCTTTGCCACCGGCGGCATGGTCGCCGCGCCGGCGGTCAAGCGCATCGTCATGCGCATGGCGCCGATCGTGGGAATCCCACCCATAGACCAAAATTCGCCCGAAATTCGCCGTTCTCTGATGGTCGGCTTGCCCAACCCGCAGGGACGGAAACTTGCGGCTAACTGAGTTCATGGACGGCGGATTCCGCTCGCGCCGTAGTGCGCCGTCCATGGGCGATCCCGAAATTCTTGGCCTGGCCTCTGACTCCCGCGACGTGAAACCCGGTTATTTGTTCGCCGCCCTGGCCGGTGCGCGCGAGAACGGCCGCCGCTATCTCGATGACGCAGTCGCTCGCGGCGCCGTTGCCGTCCTCACCGACGTGGCGCCGCTCGATCGCGCGCTGAGCGTACCGGTGATCGCCGATCCGAATCCGCGCCGCCGCCTGGCGCGGATGGCGGCCCGCTTCTATGCGCCGCAGCCCTCGACGATCGCGGCCGTTACCGGCACCAACGGCAAGACCTCGGTTACGGTCTTCACGCGCCAGATCTGGGCGGCGCAGGGGCTCAAGGCGGCGAGCGTGGGCACCATCGGTCTCGTCGCGCCGGGCGTCGTGCAGCCGGGCGCCCTGACCACTCCCGACCCCGTCAAGCTGCACGAGATCCTCCACAATTTGATGCGTGCCGGAGTCGAGCACGTTGCGCTCGAGGCGTCGTCGCACGGCCTGGACCAGTTCCGGCTCGACGGGCTGACGCTCACCGCCGCAGCCTTCACCAACCTGACGCGCGACCACCTCGATTACCACGGCGACATGGCGCACTACTTCGCCGCCAAGCGGCGCTTGTTCGCCGAATTGCTGCCACCCTCGGGCATCGCCGTCATCAACATCGACGACGAGTCCGGCCGCGCGCTGGCCGCCGTCGCCACAGAGCGCGGCCAGCGCGTCATTGCCTACGGGGCGACGGCCAATGCCGAGTTGCGGCTGGTCTCCGCCACGCCGACCGCGCGCGGGCTCGCAGTCGAGATCGCCGTACCGAGCGCGCGGCGCAAGCTCGATCTGCCGCTGCTCGGCGCGTTCCAGGCGATGAACGCCCTCGCGGCGGTCGGCTTGGCCGTTGCGACTGGAACCAAGCCGGAGGTGGCGCTCGACGTTCTGCCCATCCTCGAAGGGGTGCCCGGCCGGATGGAACTCGCGGCGACCCATCCCGTCGGCGCGCCGCTGATCGTCGATTACGCGCACACGCCGGATGCGCTCGAGGCCGCGCTCAACGCGCTCCGACCGCATGCCGAGAAGCGACTTGTCGTCGTCTTCGGCTGCGGCGGCGACCGCGATGCCGGAAAGCGGCCCCAGATGGGCGCGATCGCGGCGCGGCTCGCCGATGTCGCGATCGTCACCGACGACAATCCCCGTTCCGAGGACCCGACGACGATCCGCCGCGCAATCCTCGCCGCCTGCCCGGGCGGACGCGAGATCGGCGACCGCCGCGCCGCCATCCGCGCCGCGGCGAAGCTGCTCGCGCCGGGTGACGTCCTCCTGATCGCCGGCAAGGGGCACGAAAGCGGCCAGATCGTCGGTGCGCGGACCATGCCGTTCGACGACCGCATCGAAGCTCGCGCCGCGATCCGCGCACTCGGAGGCGCCGCATGAGTCCGCTCTGGACCGCGACCGAGGCCGCCGCCGCCACCGGCGGCACGAATACCGGCGCCTGGATCGCGCAGGGCGTCTCGATCGACAGCCGCTCGCTGCTGCCGGGCGACCTGTTCGTCGCGCTCAAGGGACCGAAATTCGACGCCCATCAATTCGTCGCCGCCGCTTTCGATAAGGGCGCGGCGGCGGCGATGGTCGCCAAGGCCGTGACCGACGTCGCCAAGCCGCTGCTCGTTGTCGCCGATACCCAGACGGGGCTCGAAGAGCTCGGCCGCGCCGCCCGCGTCCGCACCGACGCCAGGGTCATCGGCGTCACCGGCAGCGTCGGCAAGACCGGAACCAAGGAGGCGCTGCGCCACGCGTTCGAGCCCCAGGGCGCGACGCACGCATCGACCGGCAGCCTCAACAACCAGTGGGGCGTGCCGCTGTCGCTCGCCCGCATGCCGCGCGATACCGCGTTTGGCGTGTTCGAGATGGGGATGAACCATCCCGGCGAGATCGATGCGCTGACGCGCTTGGTCCAGCCCAATGTCGCCGTCATCACCACGGTCGAGCCGGTGCATCTCGGATTCTTTCCTTCGGTCGAGGCCATCGCCGACGCCAAGGCCGAGATCTTCAACGGCATGGACCCGCGCAGCCGCACCGTGCTCAACCGCGACAACCCGTATTTCGGGCGGCTTGCCGAGCGGGCGAAGGCCGCCGGCATCAGCCGCATCATCGATTTCGGCGCCCACGCCGACGCGGCGGTGCATCTCATCGATTGCCATCTCCACGCCAGCGCCAGCGCCGTCACCGCGTCGGTGCAGGGCGAGATCGTCGATTACTGCCTGTCGCTGCCGGGCCGCCACTGGGTGATGAACAGCCTTGCCGTGCTGGCGGCGGTGCGGGCCGCAGGCGCCGATATCGGCACCGCCGCGGCCGCGATGGCGACGCTCGAGCCAATGGCCGGACGCGGCCTCCGGCGCAACATCGCGGTGGCAGGCGGCGACGCCCTGCTGATCGACGAAAGCTACAACGCCAGCCCGGCATCGATGCGCGCGGCGATCGCCGTGCTCGGCGCGGCGCAGCCGCAGAATGGTGGCCGCCGCATCGCGGTGCTCGGTGACATGCTCGAACTCGGCACCGAAGCGGCCCGGCTCCATGCCGAGCTCGCCGGGCCGCTGCAGGACGCCGACGTCGACCTCGTGTTCACCGTCGGCGACGCCATGCGCACGCTTCACGACACGC
The DNA here is from genome assembly GCA_028871055.1 of Alphaproteobacteria bacterium. Lineage (GTDB taxonomy): Bacteria > Pseudomonadota > Alphaproteobacteria > ATCC43930 > CGMCC-115725 > REEB95. The sequence goes on along the minus strand of JAGWON010000009.1, from coordinate 36,518 downwards.
TGCCGGCCCGGCGGCGCGGAGAACATGCCGCAGCCGCGGCGGAGATGGGCGAGACCGTGGCGCGCCGGCTCAAGCGCGGCGATGTGGTCATGGTCAAGGGATCCTACGGCAGCCGCATGCGAGAAGTCGTTGCACGCCTGTCGGCTGCCGCCGAGACGGCGAGGCGCTGACCATGTTGTATCTGCTGTTCGCGCCGCTCGCCGACCGCTTCGTGGCATTCAACCTGTTCCGCTACATCACATTCCGCTCGGGCGGCGCGGTCGTGACGGCGCTGATCATCAGCTTCATCTGCGGGCCGTCGATCATTGCATGGCTCCGCTCCAAGCAGGCCGAGGGTCAGCCGATCCGCACCGACGGGCCGGAAAGCCACCTTCTCACCAAGAAGGGCACGCCCACCATGGGCGGTTTCCTCATCCTGCTGGCGATCGCGGGCTCGACGCTGCTATGGGCCGATCTCGCCAATCCCTATATCTGGGTGACGCTGTTCGTCACCGTCGGCTTTGGCGCCGTCGGCTTCTTCGACGACTACCGCAAGCTCACCCGCCGTTCGCATAAGGGGCTGCCGAGCCGAGCGAAATTCCTGATCGAGCTGGCGATCGGCGTGGTCGGCGCCTACGCCGCCATGCTGATCACGCATCCGCCGCTCGCCACCTCGCTGGCGGTTCCGTTCTTCAAGAGCGCGCTGCCCGATCTCGGCTGGTTCTTCCTGGTTTTTGCCGCGTTCGTCATCACCGGCGCGTCCAACGCCGTCAATCTGACCGACGGGCTCGATGGGCTCGCCATCGTGCCGGCGATGATCGCCGCCGGCTGTTTCGCGCTGATCGCCTATCTCGTCGGCAACCTCGTCTTCGCCAACTACCTGCAGCTCTGGCACGTCGCCGGGGCGGGCGAACTCGCGGTGTTCTGCGCCAGCCTGGTCGGCGCCGCGCTTGGCTTCCTCTGGTTCAACGCGCCGCCCGCCATGGTCTTCATGGGCGACACCGGCTCGCTCGCGATCGGCGCCGCGCTCGGCATCGTCGCCGTGATCACCAAGCACGAGCTCGTTCTGGTGATCATCGGCGGCCTGTTCGTGCTCGAGACGGTTTCGGTGATTGTCCAAGTCGCCAGCTTCAAGCTCACCGGCCGGCGCGTCTTCCGCATGGCGCCGCTCCACCACCATTTCGAGAAGAAAGGCTGGCAGGAGCCGACCATCGTTATCCGTTTCTGGATCATCGCCTCGATCCTCGCGATTGCGGGCCTTTCGACGCTCAAGCTCCGGTAAGGCGATGATCGAGGTCACCCAATTCCGCAATCAGACCGTCGCCGTGCTCGGCTTGGCGCGCTCGGGCCTCGCCGCGGCGACGGCGCTGAAGCGCGGCGGCGCCAAGGTCGTCGCCTGGGACGACTCGCTCAGCCAGCGCAACGAAGCGGCCCACGCGGGATTCGATCTCGCCGATCTCGCGGCCGATCTCGGCGGAGCGACGGCACTGGTGCTGTCGCCCGGCATTCCGCACACCTTCCCGAAGCCGCATCCCGCGGCGGCGCGCGCCAAGGCCGCCGGCGTGCCGATCATCGGCGATATTGAGCTGCTCGCCCTGGCGCAGAAGGCGGCACGCTTCGCCGGCATCACCGGCACCAACGGCAAGTCGACTACCACGGCATTGACCAGCCACATCCTGGCCGAATCGAGGCGCAAGGTTGCGGTCGGCGGCAACCTCGGCGTGCCGGCCTTGCTGCTCGAAGCCCTCGGCGCCGACGGCATCTATGTCCTGGAGCTCAGCTCTTACCAACTCGAGCTGACCCATAGCCTCGTGCTCGACGTCGCCGTGCTGCTCAACATCACGGCCGACCACCTCGACCGCCACGGCGGCATGAACGGCTACGTTGCGGCGAAGCAGCGCCTCTTCCGTGGCCAGAGCGCGCGGCACACCGCGGTCGTCGGCATCGACGACGATATCTGCCGCGGTATCTTCATGGCACTCAAGGGCGCCGACCGGCAGCGCACGATTCCGATTTCGGCGCATCGCCCCGCCAAAGGCGGCGTCTACGTGACGAATGGCGATCTGATCGACGATCTCGACGGCGCCGCGCGGCCGGTGCTGGCCATGGTCGAGGCGCCGCGCCTGCCCGGCGCGCATAATGGCCAGAATGCCGCAGCGGCCTATGCCGCGGCGCGCGCGCTCGGCTGCGAGCCCGAGGCGGCGGCGCGGGCGATCAAGAGCTTCCCCGGCCTGGCGCATCGCCAGGAGTGGATCGCCACCATCGACGGTATCCGCTATGTCAACGATTCGAAGGCGACCAATGCCGATGCCGCCGAGAAGGCCCTCGTCTGCTATGACGACATCTATTGGATTGTCGGGGGCCGGCCCAAGGAAGACGGCATCGACGCCCTGGCGCCGCTCTTTCCGCGCATCCGCCGCGCGTTCCTGATCGGCGAGGCTGCAGACCGTTTCGCGCGCAGCCTCGACGGCCGCGTCGCATACGAGATTTCGGTCACGCTCGACGCAGCCGTTGCCGCCGCACGCCATGCCGCTCTCAACGATCGGCGCCGAGGCGCGGTGGTGCTGCTTTCGCCGGCCTGCGCGTCGTTCGATCAGTTCCGCGATTTCGAGGATCGCGGCGACCGCTTCCGCCGTCTAGTCGAGCAGCTTCCCGGGAGGCGCGCGTGAACTTCGCCCGCACCGACCGCAGCGCCGTGGCGCAATGGTGGTGGACGGTCGACCGCTGGACGCTGGCCGCGGTCGGCGGCCTAGCCGCCTTCGGCTCGCTGCTGGTGATGACGGCGAGCCCGTCTGTCGCCATCCACATGCACGCCGACCGGCTGCATTTCATCGTCCGCTATTTCGCCGTCCTGCCCGTGGCGATGGCGGTGATGTTCGCGATATCGCTGCAGAACCCGCGCACGGTGCGTCGCATCGCCGTGGTCGGGTTCGTGATTTCTCTGACGTTGCTCATCGCTACGCCGTTTGTCGGCGTCGAAATTCTGGGCGCACGCCGCTGGATCGAGGTCGGCGGCTTCTCGCTACAGCCGTCAGAATTCATCAAGCCTTGCTTCGCGGTGGTCTGCGCATGGCTGTTCGCCAAATCACGCGAGCAGCCCGACTTCCCCGGCCAATGGATCGCGGTCGGGCTGTTTGCGGTCATCCTAATGCTGCTGATCCGCCAGCCCGACCTCGGGATGTCAGTGGTGGTCTCCGCCGTCTGGTTCACCCAGCTCTTCCTTGCCGGACTGCGCATCGCCCAGGCAGCTATGGTGCTCGGCCTTGGCGCCGGCGGCCTGGCCGCGGCCTATTTCACGCTGCCGCATGTCACCAGCCGCGTCGACCGCTTCTTCGATCCGGCGAGCGGCGACTCCTACCAGGTCGACCGCGCGACGGACGCCTTCCTGCACGGCGGCTTGTGGGGCGTCGGTCCGGGCGAGGGAACGATCAAGCAGTCGCTGCCCGACGCGCATGCCGATTTCGTCTTCGCCGTCGCCGGGGAGGAGCTGGGTCTGTTCGTCTGCCTGGTGATCGTCGCGCTCTTCGCCTTCATCGTGCTGCGCGGCTTCACGCGGCTGCTGCAGGAGAACAACCTCGCGGTGGTGCTCGGCGCGAGCGGCTTGTTCGTCCAGTTCGGACTCCAGGCGGTGATCAACATGGCGTCGACGCTCCACCTGATGCCGACCAAGGGCATGACGCTGCCCTTCCTGTCCTATGGCGGCTCGTCGTTCCTGGCGCTCGGCCTGGGCATGGGCATGGCGCTGGCGTTGACGCGGCGCCGTTTCGGCGGAGAGCCGACATGAGCGCGCTTATCGTGCTCGCCGCCGGCGGCACCGGCGGTCATATGTTCCCGGCCGAAGCGCTCGCCGGTGAATTGGTTGGACGCGGCGTCAAGGTGGCGCTGGTCACCGACAAGCGCGGCCAGGCTTTCGGCAACCGGCTGCCGAGCGTGGCGCTGCATCGCATCCGCGCCGGACGGCCGGGCACCGGCATCGCCAGCAAGCTCGTCGCCGTCTGCGAGATCGCGCTCGGCCTGTTCGCGGCGCGTCGTATCTTGCGCGCGCTGGCGCCGACAGCGGCGGTTGGCTTCGGCGGTTATCCCTCGATCCCGACCATGATGGCGGCGACGCGTCTGGGCGTGCCCACGGTGATCCACGAGCAGAACGCCCGCCTCGGCCGCGCCAATCGCTGGCTCGCGCCGCGGATGAAGCGCATCGCCACGTCGTTCGCACAGGTCGACGGCCTCGGCCGCATCGACCGCACGCGCATCGTCGAGACCGGCAATCCGGTGCGGCCGGCGGTCGCCGCCGAGCGCGCGATGCCCTACGTCCCGCCGGTTGCCGGGCCGATCAATCTGTTCATCATCGGCGGCAGCCAGGGCGCACACATCTTGAGTGCGGTCGTGCCGAGCGCCCTGGCGCTGCTGCCGGCCGAATTCAAGGATCGCCTGTCCGTCGCCCAGCAAGCGCGGCCGGAAGACATCGATGCGGTGCGCGGTGCCTATGGCGCGAACCATATCCATGCCGAGGTCGCGACCTTCTTTGCCGACGCGCCGGCGCGGATGGCGCGCGCGCATCTGGTGATCGCGCGGGCAGGTGCCTCAAGCGTGGCCGAGCTCTGCGTCATCGGCCGGCCGGTGATCCTAGTGCCCTATCGCCACGCCGCCGACGACCACCAGACCACCAACGCCGAAGCACTTGGCGCTGTCGGCGCTGCCTGGGTGATGAGCGAGCAGACCTTCACGGCGTCGGCGCTGGCGCAGCGGCTCGCCAACCTGTTCGCGCGACCCGAACTCTTGGCCGCGGCGGCCGCCTCGGCGCAGCGTCAGGGACGTCCGGACGCGGCGCAGCGCCTTGCTGATCTGGTGCTCGAGATCGCCGGAGACGCGCCATGAGAGCGCTACCGCTCGACATCGGCACCATCCATTTCACTGGCATCGGCGGCATCGGCATGAGCGGCATTGCCGAGATCCTGAAGAATCTCGGCTACGAGGTGCAGGGCAGCGATCTCGCCGACAACGCCAACATCAAGCGGCTCCGCGGGCTCGGCATCCGGGTCGCGATCGGCCATCGCGCCGAGAACATCGGCGACGCCAAGGTCGTGGTCGTTTCCTCGGCGGTGAAGCCGGACAATCCAGAGGTGATCGTGGCGCGTTCACGCCTCATTCCGGTCGTGCGCCGCGCCGAGATGCTGGGCGAACTGATGCGGCTCAAATGGGCGATCGCGGTCGCCGGAACGCACGGCAAGACGACGACCACCTCGCTGATCGGCGCGTTGCTCGAAGCCGCGAGCCTCGATCCGACCGTCATCAACGGCGGCATCATCAACGCCTATGGCACCAACGCCCGGCTCGGCACCGGCGCCTGGATGGTGGTCGAAGCCGACGAAAGCGATGGCACCTTCGTCAAGCTGCCGTCGACCATTGCCGTCGTCACCAACATCGATCCCGAGCACCTCGATCATTACGGCTCCATCGAGGCGCTGCATCAGGGCTTCGAGAGCTTCGTCTCGGCCATCCCGTTCTACGGCGTCGCCGTGCTGTGCATTGACCATCCGGTGGTCCAGGGGCTGATCCCGAAGCTCAGCGAGCGCCGTGTCGTCACTTACGGGTTCAGCCTGCAGGCCGACGTGCGCGCCGACGCTGTCGAACTCGGTGCCGACGGCGCGCATTTCGAGGCCATCGTGACCGATCGCCGCGACGGAACCAGCCGGACGATCCAGCGTCTGCACCTGCCGATGTTCGGCCGGCACAATGTGCAGAACGCGCTTGCCGCCGTCGCCGTGGCGCGCGAGCTGAAGCTGGCCGACGACGTGATCCGCAGCGCCTTCGGCGGCTTCAAGGGCGTGAAGCGCCGCTTCACCAAGACCGGCGAATGGAACGGCGTGACCGTTATCGACGATTATGCCCATCACCCGGTCGAGATCGCCGCGGTGCTGCGGGCGGCGCGCGGGGCCGCCCAGAGCAGCGTCATCGCTGTGGTGCAGCCGCACCGCTACACCCGCGTCAAAAACCTGTTCGAGGAATTCTGCACTTGCTTCAACGACGCTGACACGGTGTTGGTCGCCGATATCTACCCCGCGGGCGAGACGCCGATTCCCGGCGTCGATCGCGACGCCCTAGTCGTCGGGCTCAAGACCCATGGGCACCGCAACGCCCTGCCCCTCGAATCGCCCGAGGCGCTGCCCGCCGTCATCTGCGACCTGGCGAAGCCCGGTGACATGGTGGTGTGTCTCGGCGCCGGGTCGATCACCGCATGGGCGAATGCGCTGCCGAACGAGCTGGCGGCGCGGACGCGACTGAGGAAGCGCCAATGATGGCAATGCGGCGCGACCGGCAATCCCGTCTGATCGAGCGCCTGCCGCGCGCGCGTGGCCGGCTGACCGAGAACGCGCCGCTTGCGCAGCTGACCTGGTTCCGTGTTGGCGGCCCGGCCGAGGTCATGTTCCGCCCGGCCGATCTCGACGATCTGGCCGATTTCCTCGCCGCCAAGCCGAAGGATGCGCCGGTGACGGTAATCGGCGTTGCCTCGAACCTGCTAATCCGCGATGGCGGTGTGCCCGGCGTGGTCGTGCGTCTGGGCCGCAGCTTTGTCGAAATCAAGGCCGCCGGTGAGGAGATCGTCGCCGGCGCCGGCGCGCTCGACCTCAACGTCGCGCTCGCCGCCTGCGAGGCGGGCATTGCCGGTCTCGAGTTCCTGTCCGGCATTCCGGGGACCGTTGGCGGCGGGCTGCGGATGAACGCCGGTGCTTATGGCAGTGAGTTCAAAGACGTGCTGCGCGAGGCGACGGCGATCGACGGCGACGGCCACCGCCATGACCTCGAGCCCGGCGAGATGGACATGTCTTATCGCCATTGCGGCGTGCCCGCCGACTGGATCTTCGTCGCCGCGCGCTTCAAGGGCCGGCGTGACAAACCCGCGGCGATCGGCGCGCGCATGGCCGAGATCCAGGCGCAGCGCGAGGCGACCCAGCCGATCCGTACGCGTACCGGCGGCTCGACTTTCGCCAATCCGCCGGGCCACAAAGCGTGGGAGCTGATCGACCGGGCCGGCTGCCGTGGCTTGACGCGGGGCGGCGCGATGGTCTCGGAGAAGCACGCCAATTTTCTGATCAATACCGGCGCAGCGACGGCCGCCGAAATCGAAGCGCTGGGCGAGGAGGTGCGCCGCCGCGTCAAGGAAAAAACCGGCGTCGTCCTCGGATGGGAAATCAAGCGCATCGGCATGCCGGCGCAGAGCGGGGGCCCTGCATGAGCCAGACGATCCGCTCCGTCGCCGTCTTGATGGGCGGCTGGACCGCCGAGCGCGAAGTGTCGCTGGTCAGCGGCCGCGAATGCGCGGGCGCGCTCGTCTCGCTCGGTTACGACGTGCGCAGCATCGACGTGACGCGCGATTTGGGCGCGCTGGTACGCGCGCTCACGCCGGCGCCCAACGTTGTGTTCAACGCGCTGCACGGCCGCGGCGGCGAGGACGGCACGGTCCAGGGTGTGCTCGAATTCCTGCGGGTACCCTATACCCATTCGGGCGTCCTCGCCTCGGCGACCGCCATGGACAAGCCGACCGCACGCTGCGTGTTCGCGGCCGCTGGCCTGCCGCTGGCCGAAGGCCGGGTGGCGACGCGCGCGGAAATCGCCGCCGGCGACCTGCTGCCGCGGCCCTTCGTGGTGAAACCGGTTAACGAGGGCTCGAGCGTCGGTGTCCGCATCGTCCGGGGTGGCGACAACGCATGGGCCGCGGAAGCCAAGGCGTGGCGCTACGAGCGTGCGCTGGTCGAGCGCTATGTGCCCGGCCGCGAGATCACCGTCGCGGTGATGGGCAACCGGGCACTCGGCGCGCTCGAGATTCGTCCGGCCAAAGGTTTCTACGACTACGACGCGAAATACGCGCCGGGCGGCTCCAAACACCTGATGCCGGCGCCGATCCATCCGCGCGCCTATGAGGAGGCGCTGACGATTGGCCTGGCGGCGCACCAGGCGCTCGGCTGCCGCGGCGTGAGCCGCGCCGACCTGCGCTACGACGACACCAAAAGCGAGCCCGGCAAGCTGGTGCTGCTCGAGGTGAACACTCAGCCCGGGATGACGCCGACCTCGTTAGTGCCCGACATCGCGCGCCACGCCGGCATCGATTTTCCCGCGCTGGTGCGCTGGATGGTGGAGAACGCGGCATGCGATTTCTGAAGCGCCGCGCTTCCGAGAAACAGCCGGCCGCGGCACAGCGCCGCCGGCCCTTCCCGACTGCCGCAGTGGTGCTTGGCCTCGGCGCGACGAGCCTGATCGCGGCGGGTGCGGCCGGCTACTGGCTGTGGCGCGACGGCGCCATCATCCGCACCGGCGGCGCGATCGAGGCGCGCCTTCTCGCCATCGGCGCGCGCCACGGCGTGGCGCTGGAAAACGTCGACGTCGTCGGCCGCCGGCGTCAGAGCGTCGCCTCGATCCTCGCCGCCCTGCATGTCCGGCGCGGCATGCCGATGTTCGACATCGATCTCGACGCGGCCAAGGCTCGGCTCGAGGCGCTGCCTTGGATCCGCACGGCCGATGTCGGGCGCCAACTGCCCGATACGCTGTTCATTCGCCTGACCGAGCGCGTACCGTTCGCATTCTGGCAGCGCAACGGCGGGCTGTCGCTGATCGATCGCGACGGCACGGTGATTCCGACCGATGACCTTGCCCAATACGGGCCGCTGATCGTGCTCGTGGGCGACGACGCGGCGGTTCAAGCGGCAAGCCTGATCGACATGCTTGCGACCGAGCCCGCGCTCGCGCGCCGCGTCAACGCCGCGGTGCGCTATGGCGCCCGGCGCTGGACGCTGCGCTTCGATACCGGCGTCGACGCAGCGCTGCCCGAGACGGACGCTCTCGCCGCGTGGCAGCGCCTCGCCGGGCTCGAGGCCCAGGACCGCATCCTCGAACGCAACATCGCAGCGATCGATCTGCGCCTGCCGGATCGCCTGGTAGTGCGCCTCGCACCCGCCGACGCGACCAGACGCCCCGGCGCCAGAGGCAGCGACAAGGCCAAGAGCTCATGACCAACAAAAAGCTCAATGGCCGCGCGCGCGGCGGAGTGATCGGGGTGCTCGATATCGGCACTACCAAGATGTGTTGCTTCATCGCGCGCCGCGAAGAACCGATGCCGCGCATCATCGGCATTGGCCACCAGATCTCGCGCGGCATCAAGAATGGCATCATCACCGACATCGAGGCGGCGAGCCAGGCGATCCTGACCACCGTTCATGCCGCCGAACAGATGGCCGGTGAGCATTTGACCGAGGTGGTGGTGAACCTCTCCGGCGGCTTCTCGGCGTCGCGAATGATCAAGACCGAGATCAACCTCAACGGCCACGAAGTGTCGGATGCCAACATGCGCCGCGTCCTCGAGCAGGGCTTTCGCATCAAGGAACCCGTCGAGCGCGCGGTGATCCATTCGGTCCCGGTCGGCTTCGCCATCGACGGCGGTCGCCCGGTGCGCGATCCGCGCGGCATGTACGGCCACAAACTCGCGGTCAACATGCACATCCTGACCGCGGAATCGGCGGCCGTACGCAACATCGCCAATTGCCTCGGCCGCTGCAGGCTCGAGATCGCGGCGGTGGTGGCGAGCCCTTATGCCTCAGGCCTCGCGACCCTGGTCGAGGACGAAAGCGAACTCGGCGTCACGGTCATCGACATGGGCGGCGGCACCACCACCATCGGCGTGTTCTTCGACGGCAATCTCGTCTTCGCGGACAGCGTTCCGGTCGGCGGCAGCCACGTCACCAACGACGTCGCGCGCGGCTTGACCACACCGATCATTCACGCCGAGCGGATGAAGGCGCTCTACGGCAGCGCCATCCCCTCGGCCGCCGATGAGCGCGAGACGATCACTGTCCCGCTGGTCGGCGAGGAGGATAACCACGCCAACCACGTGCCGAAGTCGCTTCTGGTCGGAATCATCTCGCCCCGGCTCGAAGAGACGTTCGAACTCGTGCGCAACCGGCTCGAGGCCTCGGGCTTCGACAAGATCGCGGGCCGCCGCATCGTGCTGACCGGCGGCGCCTGTCAGCTGCCGGGTACGCGCGAGCTCGCCGGCCTGATCCTCGACAAGCAGATCCGCGTCGGCCGCCCTTTGCGCGTCGAAGGGCTGGCCGAATCGACCGTTGGCCCCGCATTCGCGGGCGCGGTCGGTCTTATCCATTTCGCTCTCGCCGAGCACGCCGAGCCGCAGCGACGCGGCCGGGCAGGCGCGGCGGAGCCAAGCGGCCTCTTCGGCCGAATCGGGGGCTGGCTACGTGAAAACCTTTGAACCGACTACCGGCAACCCGCCGTTCGCCCGGCGGGTAGGCCGGACCTCAACTCTGGCGACGCTTTGGAGGGAAGTATGACGTTGAACCTGAAGGTACCGAATGAGGAGCTGGAGCTCAGGCCCCGGCTTACCGTGATTGGCGTCGGCGGTGCCGGCGGCAACGCTGTCAACAACATGATCCGCTCCAACCTCGTCGGTTGCGAGTTCATCGTGTGCAACACAGACGCCCAGGCGATGAAGCAGTCGCTGGCCGAACGCCGCATCCAACTCGGCATTACCGTGACCCGCGGCCTCGGTGCCGGATCGCGGCCCGACGTTGGCCAGATCGCCGCCGAAGAGGCGCTCGACGAGATCATGATGGCGCTCGAGGGTTCCAACATGGTGTTCATCACCGCCGGCATGGGCGGCGGCACCGGCACCGGCGCGGGGCCGGTCATCGCCCGCGCCGCGCGCGAGGCCGGCATCCTCACCGTGGGCGTCGTCACCAAGCCCTTCCACTTCGAGGGCACCCACCGGATGAAGACGGCGGAAAAGGGCATCGAAGAGATGACTAAGTATGTCGATACCCTGCTCATCATCCCGAACCAGAACCTGTTCCGGGTGGCGAACGAGCGTACCACCTTCGCCGACGCCTTCAAGATGGCGGACGATGTGCTACACGCAGGTGTTCGCGGCGTGACCGACCTGATGGTGATGCCGGGCCTGATCAATCTCGATTTCGCCGATATCCGTGCGGTGATGAGCGAGATGGGCAAGGCGATGATGGGCACGGGCGAGGCCGAGGGCGACCGCCGCGCGATCGACGCCGCGGAGGCCGCTATCTCCAACCCGCTGCTCGAGGACGTGTCGATGAAGGGCGCGCGCGGTGTCCTCATCAACATCACTGGCGGCCCCGACATGACGCTCTACGAGGTCGACGAAGCCGCAAACCGCATCCGCGAGGAAGTCGATCCCGACGCCAACATCATCTTCGGCTCGACGTTCGATGAAAAGCTCGCTGGCCGCATGCGGATCTCGGTGGTGGCGACCGGCATCGACGCCGACCAGATGGAGCATCCGAAGCCGCTCGAGTTGGTGCAGAGAGAGCGCGCGGCACGCAACGCCGCAAGCCAAGCCGCGTATCCAGCGGCCGCACCTGCCGCAACGCCCGCGGCGCCTTATGTGGTGCAGCCGGCGGCACCCGAGCCCGAGCCGGCCTATGCCGAACCCGCCGCGGCATCGGCGCAAGCGCCTATACCGCGCATCGACGCGATCGAAGCGCAGGCGCTCAGCCGGGGCAGCTTCATGCCGCCGCGGCAGGCGGTCGAGCCGGTAATCGTCCGTCCGGTGGCGGTGCGGCCGGCGGCGGCGCCCAGTGCCTTCGCCGAGGCGGCGATGACCAACGGCGCACGCCAGCCGCAACAACCGGTGCCGCAGCCCAAGCGGACGCAGAGCCTGTTCGAGCGGGTCACCAATGCCGGCCGGTTGCTGCATCCGCAGGACGAGCCGGCGACGCCGAAGGCGATGGCCGAACCGGCGCCGGTCGCGCGGCCGCAAGCCGTGCCTCAGCCGACACCGGCCCAGCCCACGCTGGTGGCAGCGCGGCCCGAGCCGACAGCGGAGCGCCCGCGCGCGAAGGATGAGGATCTGCTCGAGATTCCCGCTTTCCTCCGCCGCCAGGCGAACTAGGTGGGATTCGCGCGGTTCGCGGGCGCCATGATCGGCGTCCGCGCGCCGGCGCGAGCCAAACTTGCGACCTAAGCCTTTGATTTCCAGAGAAGATATTCGTCACAATCTGAAATAAAGAGTGATTTGCGGCGCTGCAGCGCGATCAGTAACCCTTTGCGTGTTCAAGGAGTTGTGGGGGAATGATCCAAAGTTCGGGCATGCAGAAGACGCTCAAGGCGCCGATTCACTGTCGCGGCATCGGTCTTCATTCGGGAGCCCATATTGAGATGGTGCTGCGCCCGGCCGCACCGGACACCGGCATCCGCTTCTATCGCAGCGATCTGAACACCGAGATCGCCGCCGACTGGCGCAACGCCGTCGACTCGCCACTCTGCACGACCTTGGCCAATGCCAAAGGCGTATCGGTCGGCACGGTCGAGCATCTGATGGCGGCGTTCGCGGGCCTCGAGGTCGACAACGCCGTTGTCGAGCTCGACGGGCCGGAAATCCCGGCAATGGACGGCAGCGCCTCGCCCTTCGTCTTTCTCATCGAATGCGCCGGTCTGGTCGGACAGGATGCGCCGCGACGCGTCATCCGCGTGCTCAAGCCGATCACCGTCGGCACGCCCGGCCAGTCGGCCGCGCTGGTGCCGAACGACCGGTTTTCGGTGAGCTTCGCCATCGACTTCACGTCGAGCGCCATCCGCCGTCAAGAGCTGACGCTTTCGCCCTGCCCCGCCACTTTCAAACACGAGCTTTGCGCCGCGCGGACCTTCGGCTTCCTTGACGAGGTCGAGCGCATGCGCGAGGCCGGCTTGGCGCGCGGCGGCTCGCTCGACAACGCCGTGGTGATTGCAGGCGACCGCGTGCTCAACGAAGAAGGGTTGCGCTACGACGACGAGTTCGTACGCCACAAGATGCTCGACGCGCTCGGCGATCTCTATCTGGCGGGCGCGCCGCTGCTCGGCCATTTCCACGGTACGCGTTCGGGTCATGCGCTCAACCGGCAGCTCCTGGCAGCGCTGTTCGCCGACCGGTCGGCATGGCGCTTTGGCAGCGCGGAACTGCCGGCCGCCGCCGTCGCCTGAGCCAACTCGGCCTAAACCCTGGCGATTCCCGACACGTGACGGTTTCGTGCGTCGGCCGGTTCGTGGTATAAGGCCACTCGTGGGGCTTTTCACTCAATTCATGCGGATACCGACGGCCGGCCGTGTCGCAGCCGTGATCGGCGGGCTGGTGCTCGCCATCGCTGTGTCCGGCTGCTCCAGCGACAAGAAGGACACTTACGTCGAAAAGCCGGTCGACGAACTCTACAACTCGGCCATGGACATGCTGGCCCAGGAGGACTACGCGAAGGCCGCCGATGCCTTCGACGAGGTCGAGCAACAGCATCCATACTCGGTCTGGGCAACCCGGGCCCAGCTCATGTCGGCCTATGCATTGTACCAAGCCAACAAGTATGACGAATCGATCATTGCCGCGGATCGTTACATCCAGCTCCATCCCGGCAATCGCGACGTGGCCTACGCATATTACCTGAAGGCCCTCGATTACTACATCCAGATCGAGGACGTCGGCCGCGACCAGAAGACCACCGAACAGGCGATGCAGGCGCTGGAAGAAGTCGTGCGCCGGTTTCCCGATACCGCTTACGCCCGCGACGCGCGCCTCAAGATCGACTTGGCGCGCGACCATCTCGCCGGCAAGGAGATGGCAATCGGCCGTTGGTACGAAAAGCAAGGCTATTACCTGGCGGCGCTCAACCGCTTCAAAACGGTGGTCGACAAATACCAGACGACGACCCACGCGCCCGAGGCGCTCGAACGCCTGACCGAGTGCTATCTCGCGCTCGGCCTCAAGGACGAGGCCCGGCGCACCGCCGCCGTGCTCGGCTATAACTATCCGGGCAGCGCGTGGTACGCCGCGACCTACACGCTGATGACCGGCAAGGAAGTCGTCGCCAACAACAACGAGACGCCGCCCGCCAGCAAAGAACAAGAAGGCTGGTTCGGAAGGATGCTCGGCTTCGCCTTCTAGACGAGTCGCGTCGCGTCCGGCCCGCTGGCCTCGGCCGGATGGCGGCGATATCATTTCGCGGCCATGCTGCTCGGTCTTGCCATCCGCGACGTCGTGCTGATCGACCGGCTCGATCTTTCGTTCCGGCCAGGGCTGTGCGTGCTCACCGGCGAAACCGGCGCGGGAAAATCCATATTGCTGGACGCACTCGGACTGGCGCTGGGCGTACGCGCCGAGAGCGGACTCGTCCGCCGCGGCGCCGAGCAGGCGACGGTGAGCGCCGAATTCGCCCTACCCGCCAAGCATCCGGTGCGCGCCCTGTTGAAGGAGGCGGGCCTGACGGTCGAGGACGACACCCTGGTGCTGCGGCGGATCGTCGGCACCGACGGCCGCAGCCGCGCGTTCGTCGCCGACCAGCCGGCAAGCGTCACCTTGCTGCGCCAAGTCGGCGAGGCGCTGGTCGAGATCGAGGGGCAATTCGCCCAGCGCGGACTGCTCGACGCCGCAACGCATCGCGAGGCGCTCGACGCCTATGGCGTGCCCGAGGCGGATACGCGGAAACTCGCCGAAGCGTGGCAGGCCTGGCGCTCCGCCGTTGCCGCGCACGAGGCGGTGGCCCAGCGGCTCAAGTCGGCGCAAGCCGAGGAGGAATTCCTACGCCATGCGATGAAAGAGCTGGAGGCTCTCGATCCGAAAGCGGGCGAGGAAACCAGTCTGGCCGAGGAGCGCGCCCTGATGCAGAACCGTGAGCGGCTGACCGAGGCGCTGGAATCCGCGCTGGCCGAGCTCGCGGGCGAACGCGGCGGCGAGCGGGCGCTGCAGGCGGCGCTGCGCCAAGTCGAGCGCGTCAAGGACAAGGCCGGCGGGCGGCTGGAGGCCGCCGCCGCCGCGCTCGAGCGGGCGAGCGTCGAGACCCACGACGCGATCGCCGGGCTCGAGGCCCAGGCGCGCGCGCTCGGCGGCGACGCAGCCGGGTTGGAGCAGATCGAGGAGCGGCTCTTCGCGCTGCGGGCGCTGGCGCGCAAGCACAACGTCACCGTCGACGGACTGGCCGGGCTCCGCGCCGAGATCGCCGCCAAGCTCGGCGCGCTCGAGGATGGCGGCGACGCGGTCGAAACCCTGAGGCGGGCCGCCGCCGCAGCCCGTGACGCCTACCTCGGGGTAGCCGACATGATCTCGGCGGCGCGGCGGCGCGCGGCGGCCGGCCTCGACCAGGCGGTGATGAAGGAACTGAAGCCGCTGAAGCTCGAAAAAGCGCGCTTCGCCACGGTGCTGACGGCGCTCGGCGAGGACGAATGGGGACCGCACGGCCGCGAACGCGTGCATTTCGAGGTCGCGACCAATCCCGGCGTGCCGGCTGGCCCGTTGGCCAAAGTTGCCTCGGGCGGCGAGCTGTCGCGCTTCATGCTCGCGCTCAAGGTCGTTCTCGCACGGACCTCGCCGGTGCCGACCCTGGTCTTCGACGAAGTGGACAGCGGCATCGGCGGCGCGGTTGCGGCGGCGGTCGGCGACCGCCTGCACCGCCTGGGGCAGGAGCTCCAGGTTTTGGTCGTTACTCACTCGCCCCAGGTGGCGGCGCGCGGGGCGCACCACTGGCGGGTCGAGAAGAGTCAAGCGGCGCAGAAAACGTCGACGCGCGTCGAGGAGCTGTCCGCCGACGCGCGGCGCGAGGAGATCGCGCGCATGCTGTCGGGCGCATCGATCACTGCCGAGGCCCGGGCGGCGGCGGCCTCGCTGATGGCCGGAGCGCGGGCGTGAGCCGCGCGCACCAGGGTGAAACACCGACCGACCAGCTCAGCAAAGCCGAAGCCAAGGCAGAGCTGAAGCATCTCGCCGACGCCATCGCTCATCACGACCGGCTCTATTACCAGAAGGCCGCGCCCGAGATTTCCGATGCCGAGTACGATGCGCTACGGCGCCGGAACGCGACGATCGAGGCGCGCTTTCCCGACCTCGTCCGCGAAGACAGCCCTTCGCGGCGTATCGGCGCGCCGCCGGCGACCGGCTTCGCCAAGGTGCGGCATCCGCATCCGATGCTGTCGCTCGACAACGCCATGGACGAAAACGACGTGCGCGAGTTCTTCAAGGGCGTGCGCAACTTCTTCCGGGCGCCCGAAGACGTGAAACGGGTCGAGCCCGACAGCATCGCGGTGATGGCCGAGCCCAAGATCGACGGCCTGTCATGCTCCCTCCGCTACGAGCACGGCAAGCTGACGCTAGGCGCGACGCGCGGCGACGGTATCACCGGCGAGGACGTGACACGCAACGTCGAGACCATGGCGACGGTGCCCAAGCGGCTCGAAGGCCGCGGCTGGCCGCACGTGATCGAGGTACGGGGCGAGGTTTATATGGAGCATCCCGGCTTTGCCGCGCTGAACCGGGAGCGCGAGAAGGCAGGCGAGCCGGTCTTTGCCAATCCGCGCAACGCCGCCGCCGGCTCGTTGCGCCAGCTCGATCCCGCGATCACGGCCAAGCGGCCGCTCAAGTTCTTCGCCTATGCCTGGGGCGAAGCGAGCGAGCGCTTTGCCAAGTCGCATTTCGACGCGCTCAAGCATCTCAAGTCCTGGGGCTTCGCCACCGATCCACATTCGAAGCTGTGCCACGGCGTCGAGCAGGTTCTTGCCTTCCATCGCGACATGGCAGCAAAGCGCGCCGCCCTGCCCTATGACATCGACGGCGTCGTCTACAAGGTGAACGACCTCGACCTCGAAGACCGACTGGGGTTCGTCAGCCGCGCGCCGCGCTGGGCGATCGCACACAAATTCCCGGCCCAGCAGGCGCAGACCATCGTGCGCGCGATCGAAGTCTATGTCG
This sequence comes from Alphaproteobacteria bacterium, assembly GCA_028871055.1. Lineage (GTDB taxonomy): Bacteria > Pseudomonadota > Alphaproteobacteria > ATCC43930 > CGMCC-115725 > REEB95. Next base: position 19,804 of record JAGWON010000009.1, on the reverse strand, counting down.
GACGGCGCGGCACATTGACGCCGGTGGCCAAGCTCGAACCCGTGACGGTGGGCGGCGTGGTGGTAAGCAACGCTTCGCTGCACAACGAGGACGAGATCAAGGACAAGGACGTGCGCATCGGTGACACCATCATCGTGCAGCGCGCGGGAGACGTCATTCCACAGGTCGTCGGCGTAGTGCGCGAGCGCCGGCCGCGTGGCACCAAGCCGTTCGAATTCCCGCACACCTGCCCGGTCTGCGGCAGCAAGGCGGTGCGCGAGGAAGGCGAAGCTGCGTGGTACTGCACCAACATCGCCTGCCCGGCGCAGGCGGTGGAGCGCCTGCGGCACTTCGTGTCGCGCGAGGCCTTCGACATCGAAGGCCTCGGCGAGAAGCACATCGCCGAGTTCTGGCAGGACAAGCTGATCAAGACGCCGGCCGACATCTTCCGCCTCGACCCGGCGAAGATCGCCGCGCGCGAAGGCTGGGGCGAAACCAGCGCGCGCAAGCTCATCGCCGCCATCGACGCGCGGCGCGACGTGCCGCTCGACCGCTTCATCAACGCTCTCGGCATTCCCCAGACCGGTCCGGCGACTGCCAAGCTCCTGGCACGGCATTATCGGTCCTGGCGCCGCTTCCGCGACGCCATGGAGGCCGCCGGGGACGAGAGCGGCGCTGCCTGGCAGGAGCTCAATGACCTGCACAATATCGGCGAAACCACCGCCGCCGATATCGTCAGCTTCTTTGGCGAAAAGCATAACCGGCGCGTGCTCGACGAGCTGGAAAAGGAACTGCGCGTCGCGGACTACGCGGCACCTTCCGCCGGCGCGTCGCCGCTCGCAGGCAAGACCATCGTCTTCACCGGCACGCTCGAGGCGATGTCGCGCAACGAAGCCAAGGCGCGTGCCGAAGCGCTGGGTGCCACCGTGACGTCGAGCGTCTCAGCCAAGACCGACTACGTCGTGATGGGCGCCGATCCGGGCTCGAAAGCGACCAAGGCGCGCGAGCTCGGCGTGAAAATTCTCAGCGAAGACGACTGGCTGAAGCTGGCGCGCTGATTGGCTGGCTCCGGTACACGACTCGCCATCATTGCCGCCCCCCCCCCCCGCGGTAGTAGCGTTTATCGCGCGGTAGAAACCGTCGTCGTTGGGGGCGATCATCATGCACCATGCCATTGTCGCGGGCCTTGCGGCTTGCGCGTTCTTCATCGCGGGCTGTCTCGTTCAATCGTCAAACATCCAAGCCCAAACGACGGCCACTTCAAGCGGTAATTGCTGGATCGACGTGAAGACTGGAAAGCAAGTGCCAGCGTACCCCTATGGCGCAGATCCGTTACTGAACTCGGACCACTACTCGAATCCGAGGACCGGGCAGGAGTCCGTGAAACTTCCCGATGGGAGCTGGATCGACGTGAAGACTGGAAAGCAAGTGCCAACGTACCCCTATGGCGCAGATCCGTTACTGAACTCGGACCACTACTCGAATCCGAGGACCGGGCAGGAATCAGTGCGCGTCCCCTGTCCTCCGCCGGCAACGCCCCCACCGCCGACCGTTCCTAACGTCCCGATGCAGCCGTCGCCACCGGGCGGGTGAGGCAGCAACGAGGCCAAGGCGCGCGAACTCGGCGTGAAAATCCTCAGCGAAGACGATTGGCTGAAGCTGGCGCGCGGCTGAGCCGCCTCACACCACGACGCGCATCTTCTCGCGCTCGGGCTTTTTCTCGGCGAAGCCCGAAACGGTCGGCAGCGAGCCCCACATGTCGAGGGCATAGCGCTCGAACGGAAACTGGCGCGGACGATAGGTCGCCTCCTGCTCGGGCATGATGTGCTTCACGCCGACCGAGTACTCGAACACCATGCCATCCGGTCCCTCGAAATAGACCATCATCGCGCCCGACAGCGGATGACGCCCCGGACCGAAGACGATATTGATGCCGCGCTCCTTGAGGAAATACCAGGAGCGCATCACATCGTCGATGTCCTCGACCTGATGATTGATGTGCTGGATGCCCGGCCGCGTCGTCGGGAACAGCACCACCGAGTGATGCGCAGTGTGGATGCGGAACAGCGGCGTATCGCCGAGCCAATCCGAGACGCGCGCGTTGAACACCGTCGTCCAGAATTTCTCGTCGCGCTTCGGGTCGGTGGTGTTGAGGCCGATATGGCTGAAATGGGTGATGCCGGCGTCGCGGCCGGGGAAGAAGCGCACGCCGGTGTTGTAAGGACGCGCCAGAATCTCGATCTTGTTTCCGGTCGGGTCTTGTGTCGCGATGAACGCTTTGACGCGGCGCTGGTCGCATTCGTCCTTGCCGCCCATCCGCGCCGGATATTTGGCGTTGTCGAGCTCGGCGCCGACCTTGTCGAGATCGTCCGGATGTTTGAGCTCGAGGCCGATGGTGTGATCGGTCGGATCGCCTTCGAAATAAGCGAGCGTGTGGTCGCGGGTGTCGCCGCGCGCCGCAACCTTGTCGCTCTTGAAGTAGGCCCACTTGCCTTCCTTGGCAGCGAGCTCGAGGCCGACGATCTTGGTGGCGAACTCGATCGCCGAGTCGAGATCGCGCGTGCCCATGCGGACGTAGCGGATATCGTGCAGGTGGATCATGGCGTTCCTCGAAGGCTTTCGATCATTGTGCCATAGCCGTCAGGCACTGGACAGCGGCCGCGTCGCGGCCACCAACCAAGCGGCGGTTTCCTTGTCGAGCAGAGGCGTCAATTCGGTCCGAACCCGAGCGTGGTAGGCGTCGATCCAGGCGCTTTCGGCAGCATCGAGCAGCTTGGGTTCGATCAGCGCGCGATCCAGCGGCGCCAAAGTGAGTGTCTCGAATCCGAGCATCGCCTTGCCGTTGCCAGGGGCGCCGTCGACCGGCGTCACGACGACCAGGTTCTCGATCCGGATGCCGTAGGCGCCGGTCTTGTAGTAGCCCGGCTCGTCCGAGACGATCATGCCGGGCAGCAACGGCTGCAGGTTCGGCAGCTTGGAGATGCGCTGCGGCCCCTCATGCACGCCGAGATAAGAGCCGACGCCGTGGCCGGTGCCGTGGTCGTAATCGAGCCCGGCATCCCACAGCGGCTTGCGTGCAAGCGCATCAAGCTGCGGGCCGGTGGTGCCCTGCGGAAAGCGGCACGAGGCGAGCGCGATGTGGCCCTTGAGCACGCGGGTAAATCGATCGCGCATCTCAGCGGAAGGCTGACCGATGGCGACGGTGCGGGTGATGTCGGTGGTGCCATCGAGATACTGCGCGCCGGAATCCACGAGATAGAGGCTTCCCGGCTCGAGTCGACGCTCGCTCGCAGGCGAGGCGTGATAGTGGACGACCGCGCCGTTGGCGCCGGCGCCCGAGATCGTCGGAAAGCTCAAGCCCCTGAAATGCTCGCCACGGGCACGGAATTGCTCCAACCGGTCGGAGACGGCAATTTCGGCAAGGTTCCCGGATGGCGCCTCGCGCGCGAGCCAGGCAAGGAATCGCGTCATCGCGGCGCCGTCGCGCCGGTGCGCGCGTCGGGCACCTTCGAGTTCGACCTTGTTCTTGCACGCCTTGGGAAGCTGACAGGGATCGGCACCGCGTTGGATGGCGGCGCCCGCCTGGGCCAAGCGGTTGACGATCCACGAGGCGCAAGTGGCGGGATCGGCGAGGACGCGCCGCTTATCGCGGCCGAGCGCATCGAGCGCCGGACCGAGCTCGGCTGGCTCGACGCAGCGCACGGCGTTGCCGAGGTGGCGCGCCAGCTCCGACGACCGCTTGCGCCGATCGATGAATAGATCGACCGATGCGTCGGCGTGCAGGATCGCGAACGACAACGACAGCGGCGAATACGCGACGTCGCCGCCGCGGATATTGAGTAGCCAGGCGATCGAATCGGGCGCGGTCAGCACGGCCGCGTCGAGCTTGTCGGCAGCCAGCTTTTGCGCCAGCTCGCGGCGCTTGTCGGCGCTGCTCTTGCCGGCGAATTCGAGCGGATGGGGCACCATGGGCGCCAGCGGCGGCGCCGGCCGGTCGCGCCACACCGCGTCGACCGGATTGGCGGCGAGCGGCGCGAGCTTGCCGCCGGCGCGCGTACACGCGGCGCGGTAGCGCTCGACGTCACCCGGCGTCAGCAACCAGGGATCGTAACCGAGCGTCTCGCCGCTCCTGAGATTGGCCGCGATCCAGTCGGCCGCCGGCTGCTCGACCAGATGGCGGCGCTGGTAGAGCGCGCCATCGACCTGCGCCTCGGCCTGGAGCGTGTAGCGGCCATCGACGAACACCGCCGCCTTGTCGCGCAGCACGACGGCAAGTCCGGCCGACCCGGTGAAGCCGGTGAGCCACGCCAGCCGCTCGGCTGACGGCGGCACGTATTCGCCCTGGTGCTCGTCGGCGCGCGGCACGATGAAGCCCGCGACGCCCTGGCGGATGAGCTCGGCGCGCAACTGTGCCAGCTTTTCGGCACTGCTCGCTTTAGCCGACCTCTTGCGACTGATATGGCGCGCATCCATGCGCCCGAGAATAGCAAACTGCCCTGATGCCTAGGGCTACCGCAGTTTCCTCTTGACAATGTTCTTGTTTTGTTCTATATGGAACGCCTTTACCAAAACGCGGGGCTTCGTGGCTGAGCTTGCATTCTCGGCGGTCCGGCGACCGCGCCGGATCACGGTCGACACCGACGGCAATGTCGTCACGCTAGATCGCATTTTCGTCCACCGCTCGGAGAAGGGCTTTGTCTGCGTCGGCCTCGGCGTGGGTGGTGAATTGCTGGAGCGCGCCACGCGGATGCGCGATCTGCCGGCAATGAAGCGATCCGGCCGGGGACTGGATGGCTTCGGCGATCCGTACCTCAAGCGGCTTGCGCTTCTCGCCAAGGGCTACAACCCGGACGAGGCGCGCGTGCCGGCTGGCAACCCGGGCGGCGGCGAGTGGACGATCGGCGGCATAGTCGCGAGCGCGGCTTCCGCCGCGGCCAGCTTATTCGAGACCGACAGCGCATCCGTGGTGGCCGGCTTGGCGACCATCGCCTCGCGGCTCTCGGCGCCAACGGCATTCCTCGGCACGCTGTTCATTCCGACCAACCGCAGCCTGATCTCGAGCGGCGCCGTTCCGGGCAATGCCGACGTCTCGTTCCAGTTCGACCGCGGCACCGGTGTGCTGACGCTGTCGCGCAGCGACGACGGCACCGTGTTGTTCTCCGGCCGCTATGACGGCGATGGCATTTTTCGTGATGCCAATGGCAACGCCTTCGGCCGCGTCGTCGATGGCGCCGTCGTTCTCGATCCCGATGCCCTCCCCGGTTATGCCTCGAGCAGCAAGCCGGCGGCGCAAAGCCGCACAAGCACGCAGGCGCAGTCGCAAACGGACGCGAACCGCAACGAGCCGAAGCTGTGTCCAGATCCGAGTAAGGATCGGCCGGGGTCGGATCGCTCGGTCGATGCCGTCGCCCACCAGGCTTACGTGACTGGCCTACCACCCGGACTGGCTGTCAACCTGACCGATCCCGCGACCGGCGATCCGGTCTCGTTTGATGGATGCCGAGATCGTGATGGGACAATGCTCGAAGCCAAAGGATTCAAGTATGAGAGAGCTTTGTCGACAAGAATGGGAACTGGGAGCCGTGGTTCGAAGGATTGCCGGGCATTATCGATCAAGCTTTGAAACAGTCTCGCGCAGCTATGGCGACTGGGCGAAAAGTTGAGTGGCATGTCGCCGAGCCCGAAGCTGCGAAGACATTTGCGAATACGATTCGCATTCTTGGGATCAGCAACATCGTCGTTATTTACGATCCTCCGCCAGCGGCGAAGGCGCGGGTTTCGATGTAGATGCAGGCAGACGCGCGATGAGTTTCGACATATTCGTCAGCTGCTACCGAGACGGCGAAGCATCAACTTTCCCTCGAAAATTGGCTATAGAGCTGCTTGGGCGATTTGACCCAGGCGGCAAAGACGAGTCGCACTGGGTACTTAAATTTCCAGATGGTGGCTGGTCCGAGATTTACGTGACGGCAGGACCCCGGATCGGCGGCTTTATGGTGACTCGGTCTCCTGATAGCCCTGAATTCTGGAGCGGCTTGATCGAAATCCTGAAGCGGACAACGAGCGTTCTTTACTGGCCCGGCGGCCCGCCAGTAGTTGCTGACGCTTCCGTAATCCCGCATATCCCTAAGGGGATGATCGAAGCGCTCGGCGAACCCGTCGTTACGACAGACCGCGATAAGATACTCGAACTCATCCGAAACAGCTGATGACACCAGAGCGGGCGTGAGCGCGAGGTCACGATGAAGAAAGCGCTGCGATGAGCTTCGACATCTTCATCGCCTGCTTCAGGAATGGTGATACAGGCGAGTTCCCGCGCGCCGTGATTGAGGAGGTTTTCGGACGCACATCGGCTCTCGCGCGCCGACGTCTGTCACTCTGCAGTTCGCCGATGGCGGTCACTTGGACCTTTACGTTGACGAAGACGAAGAGCGCGTCTCGTTCTTCAGCGTGAACCAACCGGCGGCGAGTCCCGAGTTCTGGCGAGCTATTTCTGAGATTCTCCGTCGGACGCCGACCATGCTCTTTTGGCCGGGACGCGGCCCAGTTGTGGGCAGCCCAGCAACATTGCAGCACTTGCCGGCAGACATCGCCGAGACATTCGGCGCGCCTATCGTGGTCACCCATCCCGACCAGATCGTGAAATGCATCACGTCCTAGCAGCGGGATAGTCGATTTAGAGGGCCGCGATCTGCGCGCTTGGTTGTTAACCTTTCTCACCACGCCGCGATGCGCTGGCCGTGGTCCTGGTATGCCAATATTGCGCTGCACAATAAGTCAAATAATACTATCTTTTGTGCAGTGCAATAAGCCTGTCATGTGAAGGACATAAGCCATGTCGAGTCTCATCCGCCAAGCCATTCACAGCCTCGCCGAGCGTTATGCCGACTGGCGCCAGCGCGAGCAAGCCTATGCCGAGCTTGCGCAGCTCGACGACCGGTCGCTGGCCGATATCGGCATCAGCCGGGCTGAGATCCCCTACGTGCTGAGCCATCCGCGTCCGTCGCGCGCGCCGAGCTGGGCGAAGCCGAGTCGGACTTCGCACGCCCACTGAACGCGGCCGAGCCGCCGCGACTCAGGTAGGGCGGGCGGTTGGTGCCCCGACGATCGGGGCTTGAAGATCGTTAGAAGGGGATTCAGTCATGCTGCTGACCGGAGTGCTTTTCCTTGCGATTGTCGTCGGCGTCGCCGGCCTGGCATTCGACAGCGTTGCGGGTGCCTCTGAGGAGAACCGCAAGGGACCGCCGCACAGCCGGTATTGAGCACCGCAGCGGCCCCTCGCCTTGCCTCCGGATCGGAGGCAGAGTAGGGCGATGGGCGACGCACATGCCCCCCATCGTCATGCGCATCACGGCGCCGTCGGCAACGCGGCGCCGTTTGCGCTCGCGCTTGCCCTCAACCTCGCTTTCGTCGCCGCCGAGACCGTCTTCGGCCTGATCGGCGGCTCGATGGCGCTGCTCGCCGACGCCGGCCACAATTTCGGCGACGCCATGGGTCTCGGCGCGGCCTTTGTCGCCACGCAACTGGCGCAGCGCGAGCCCAGTCACCGCTTCACCTATGGCCTCGGCAGCTCGTCGATCCTCGCCACTCTGCTCAACGCGATCATCCTGCTGATCGCGGTCGGCGCGATCGCCGCCGAGGCAATCCGGCGCTTGATTGCGCCCGCGCCGGTCGCCGGCGACACGGTTATCGCCGTGGCGCTGGCCGGCGTCATCGTCAACGGCGCCGTCGCTCTGCTGCTGTCGCGTGCCGGCCATCAGCACGATCTCAATGTCAAGAATGCACTCGTCCATGCGCTGAGCGATGCCGGGGTAAGCCTCGGCGTCGCGGCTTCGGGCGCGCTGGTGCAGGCGACCGGCTGGCTGCGGCTCGATCCTGCGGTCAGCCTCGTTATCACCGCCATCATCGTTGCCGGCACCTGGCGCCTGCTGCAGCGCAGCCTCGCCATGGCGCTCCATGCCGTGCCGCACGAAATCGATCCGGCGGCGGTGCGCTCGCTGCTCGAGGCGATGCCTGGCGTCGAGGCGGTGCACGACCTTCACATCTGGCCGATGAGCACCACCGAGACCGCGCTGACCGTGCACCTGGTGATGCCCGGCGGGCATCCCGGCGACGCCGAGCTGTCGCGCCTGATCGCCGCGCTCGACCGCGACTTCGCGATCGGCCACGCCACCGTGCAGATCGAGACCGGCGACGGCGAACTCGTCTGTCCGCTGGTCTCGGAGCGGGTGGTTTAAACCACGAACAGCAGCAGCACGAGCGACACGGCGCCGAAGGTCCAGCAGTACCAGGCGAAGGGATCGAGCGCCTCGAAATCGTGCCGCTTGAAGTAGCGCATCAGGAAGGCGACGCTCAGAAAGGCGGTGACGCCCGCGACCACGCCCGCGGTCCACGCCACCGGACCGAAGCTGCCGCCGCCGTGGAGCAGATGCGGCACTTCGAGGACGCCGGCGCCGAGAATGATCGGCGTCGCAATCAGGAACGAGAACCGTGCCGCTTCCTCGTGGTGCAGGCCCGCCAGCAGGCCGCCCACCATGGTCGCGCCCGAGCGCGAGATGCCGGGGATGAGCGCGGTCGACTGCCACAGCCCGATATAGATGGCATCGCGCCAGCGCATCGATTCGAGCTTGCGCACGCCCTTGCCGGCGCGCCGGAGCCGCTCGCCGAAGAACAGCAAGCCGCCGTTCACGATCAGGAAGGCCGAAGCCACGACTGGCGTGCCGAACAGGTTGCGAAAGACTTTTTCCAGCGTGAAGCCGAGGATTACCGCCGGGATCGTCGCCACCACGATGAGGCCAAGGAGGCGTAGCCGACCTGCGCGCTCGTTCCGCGGCGCGATGCCGAATACGGCGAGCGCCAAACCGATCCAGTCGCGCCAGAAATAGGCCAGCAGCGCGGTGGCGGTGCCGAGGTGCAGCACCACCAGGAAAGGTAGGAATTGCGGCGCGTGCTGGTCGATGTTCCAGCCGAAGAGGTGCGGCAGCACGACCGCATGACCCAGGCTCGACACCGGGAACAGCTCGGTCACGCCCTGAAGGAACGCGGTGACGAGCGCTTGCAACAGGGTCATCGGGACTCGCTCATGGATTTTGCAGGATCGGGAAATTCGTCGGTACGCGGCGGTCGCGCGCCAGGATCAACGTTCGCCAGCCGCCGACGTCGATCCGCGCCGCGAGGTGCAGGCCGACGGCGCGGTGCGCGGCGAGCACCAGCGCCTCTTGGCGCGGCAGCAGTCCGGCGAGCACGGTGACTCCGCGGGCCGCGAGTATGCGGCCAAGATCGCGGGCAAGCAGTGCCAGCGGCCGCGCCAGAATGTTGGCCAGCACGAGATCAAAGGGCGCATGTCGCGAAATTTCGCGCCGGCGATAGCGGTCGGCGCGGATCGCAGTGACCCAGCGTACGACGCCATTGCGTGCCGCATTAATGCCGGCGACGCGCGCCGCCTCGGCCTCGATATCGGCGGCGAGCACACGGCGGCGGAAGCGCTTCGCCGCGGCGAACGCCAGGATGCCGGTGCCGGTACCCATGTCGAGAATCCGGCGCGGCCGTGCGAGGCGTGACAGCGCCAGCAGACAGCCCTGGGTCGAGCCGTGCTCTCCAGTGCCGAAGGCCGTTGCTGCGTCGATCAGCAGCGGAACGGCACCGGCGGGAGCGCGGCCGGCGAAATTCGTCCCGTGGACGAGGAAACGACCGACGCGAAAGGGCGCGAAGCTCGCCTGGTTCTCGCTGAGCCAGTCGCGCGGCGGCAACCGTTCGAGCGTGAGCATCGGCGGCTCGCCGCGGCCGCTCCACGCCAGCGCCAACCGTGCCTCGATGGCGCCACGCACCGGCGGCTCGAGCGCGAGGCCGTCGATGCGCCACGCGCCGTCCGGCTGCTCGAAGGCGCTGACCGCGCCGCAGGCGTCGTCGAGCGCCGAAGCCGCGGCGGCAGCGCCGTCGGCATCCGGCGCCTCGACGCTGACGCGCCAAATCGCGCCTGCGCTCACGCCTTCTCCACGAAGCTGTCCATCACCATCTTGTCGCCCGCCTGATCGAAGGCGATCGACAGCTTTCCCCCCTCGGATGCGCGCACCGTGCCGAGGCCGAACTTGCGGTGGACGACGCGGTCGCCGGCGGCGAACTTGACGCCGGTATTGGGCGGCGGCGGCATCACCTCGCGGTGCGCCTGCATCAGCAGTCGCGCCAGCTCCGGCCGGCGACGCAGCAGCGGCGTCGGCTGCCAGTCCTCCTCGAGCCCGGCCGGTGCAAGGCCGGCAGCGCGCGGATGCAGGCCGGGCTCGGCGTTCATCTCGGTGTGGTCCTGCGGCAAGTCTGCGATGAAGCGCGACGGCAGCGTCGTCTGCCACTGGCCGTGGATGCGCCGATTGGCGGCATAGGAGACGTAGGCGCAGCGCTTGGCGCGGGTGAGCCCGACATAAGCGAGCCGGCGCTCCTCCTCCAGGCCCTTCATGCCGCGCTCGTCGAGCGAACGCTGGTTCGGGAACAGGCCCTCCTCCCAGCCAGGTAGGAAGACGATGTCGAACTCGAGGCCTTTGGCGCTGTGCAGCGTCATCAGGCTGACCATGTCGCCGCCGCTCTGCCCGGCGTTCTCCATCACCAGACTGACGTGATCGAGGAAGCCGGCAAGGTTCTCGAACTCATCCATCGCCGCGACCAGCTCCTTGAGGTTCTCGAGCCGGCCCGGAGCGTCGGGCGATTTGTCCGCCTGCCACATCGCGGTGTAGCCCGATTCGTCGAGCACGATCTGGGCGAGTTCGGTATGCGGCACGGCCGGACCCAGGCTGCGCCAGCGCGCCAGATCGGTCAGGAACCCGCCGAGCGCCTTGCGCGCCGCCGGCTTGAGCTCGTCGGTGGCGATGAGCTTGGCCGCCGCCTCGCCGAGCGCGATCCGCTCGCCGCGTGCCAGGTGATGCAGCGCCTGGAGCGTCTGGGTGCCGATGCCGCGGCGCGGCGTGTTGACGATTCGCTCGAACGCGAAGTCGTCGGCCGGCTGGTTCACCAGCCGCAGATAGGCGAGCGCGTCGCGGATCTCCTGCCGCTCGTAGAAGCGCGGACCGCCGACGACGCGATAGGCGAGGCCCATCTGGATGAAGCGCTCCTCGAACTCGCGGGTCTGGAACCCGGCGCGAACCAGGATGGCGATCTGCGACAGCCGCTCGCCCTTGCGCTGCAACGCCTCGATTTCGTCGCCGATCCAGCGCGCCTCCTCTTCGCCGTCCCACAGGCCACGCAACAGCACCCGCTCGCCCTCGTTGGCGGTGGTCCACAGCGTCTTGCCGAGGCGGCCCTCGTTCTTGGCGATCAGCGCCGATGCCGCGGCCAGGATATGCGGCGTCGAGCGGTAGTTCTGTTCGAGGCGGACGATCTGCGCGCCGGGGAAATCTTTCTCGAAGCGCAGGATGTTGCCGATTTCCGCGCCGCGCCAGGAATAGATCGACTGGTCGTCGTCGCCGACGCAGCACAGGTTCTTGTATTTCTGCGCCAGCAGCCTGAGCCATAAATACTGCGCGACGTTGGTGTCCTGGTACTCGTCGACCAGGATGTAGCGGAAGCGCTCCTGGTATTCGGCGGCGATTTCGGGCCGGGTCTGGAAGATGGTCAGGTTGTGCAGCAGGAGGTCGCCGAAATCGGCGGCATTCACCGTCTGCAGTCGCTCCTGGTACCGGCGGTAGATCGTGAGCGCGCGGCCGTCGGCGAGGTCGCCGGCGTCGCCGACCTTGTCGGGCGTGAGGCCGCGGTCCTTCCAGCGCTCGATGCCCGCCAGAATGGTGCGCGCCGGCCAGCGCTTCTCGTCGACGCCCTCGGCGGCCGAGACCTGCTTCACCAGGCGGAGCTGATCGTCGGTATCGAGGATGGTGAAGTTGGGCTTGAGGCCGACAACCTCGGCGTGGCGGCGCAGGATGCGCGCGGCGATCGCATGGAAGGTGCCGAGCCACAGCCCCTCGGCGGCCTGGCCGATCAGCCGCTCCAGCCGCTCGCGCATCTCGAGCGCCGCCTTGTTGGTGAAGGTGACGGCGACGATCTGCGACGGCCAGGCGCGGCGGGTGGCGAGAATATGGGCGAGCCGCGCCGTCAGCACCCGGGTCTTGCCGGTGCCGGCGCCGGCCAGCACCAGCACCGGCCCGTCCACCGCCTCGACGGCGTGCCGCTGGGCCTCATTGAGCTCGGCGAGATAAGGCGGCAGCGGCGCGTCGACGGCAGGCGCGGGCTTCGAGTCGGCTTCGGACATGGCAAAGTCATAGCACGGCGGACGGCGGGAAATCCCTTGCGGATATAGGTCTGTGGCAAGGTTCTTGCGGGTCGCGTATATCTCGGGCGATGCCCGAGGACGCCGCCCCCGCCGCCACATCGCGGCCGCTATCGGCGCGCAAGGCGCGCCTGTGCGAGATCTCTGACCGCTGGGCGCCCGAGCGCGACGCCTTCGTTGCCAAGAACCAGGCGTTCCATGACGACGACCGCCGCTTCCTCCGTTTCCTCATTCCCGAGGGGCTCCGGGTGCTCGAGATCGGCTGCGGCACCGGCGGGCTGCTGGCGGCGCTGAAGCCGGCGAAGGGCTTCGGCATCGACATCTCCGAGCCGATGGTCGCGCGCGCCCGCGCAGCGCATCCCGGGCTCGACTTCGTCGTCGGCGACATCGAGGACTCGGCGACGATTGAGGCTCTCGCCGGCCCGTTCGACGCTATCGTCATCGCCGACGCCATCGGGATGCTCGATGATTGTCAGGCGACTTTCGCGAGCCTCCGACCACTCTGTCACGCCGATACGCGGCTCGTCGTCGCCTATCACAACTATCTGTGGGAGCCTGTGCTGCGCCTTGCCGAGGCGCTCAAGCTGCGCATGCCCGAGCCGCTGACCAACTGGCTGCGGCCGGCCGACATCGCCAACTTGCTTGAGCTCGCCGATTTCGAGGCGGTGCGCACCGAATGGCGGCAGCTTATCCCCAAGCGGTTGTTGGGCATCGGCACCCTGATCAACCGCTTCATCGCGACGCTGCCGCTTATCCGCAAGCTGTGCCTGCGACACTATCTGGTGGCGCGGCCGCGACCAATGGGCGAGCGCGAAAATCTTTCGGCCAGCGTGGTCGTGCCTTGCCGCAACGAACGCGGCAATATCGCATCGATCGTCGCGCGCATTCCGCGCTTCTGCGACGATCTCGAGATCGTCTTCGTCGAAGGCGGCAGTAGCGACGGCACCTGGGACGAGATCGTCCGAGTCAAGGCGGACAATCCGGGCCGCGACATCAAGCTCTTCAAGCAGGGCGGCAAGGGCAAGGGCGACGCCGTGCGCAACGGTTTCGCCAACGCTCGCGGCGATGTGTTGATGATCCTCGATGCCGACATGACGGTGGCGCCCGAAGAGCTGCCCAAGTTCTACGCGCCGCTCGCCACCGGTCGCGGCGAGTTCGTCAACGGCACGCGGCTGGTCTATCCGCTGGAGCGCGACTCGATGCGGCTTTTGAACCGGGTCGCCAACCACACCTTTTCGGCGCTGTTCACCTGGCTATTGAACCAGCGCTTCACCGACACGCTATGCGGCACCAAGGCGCTCCGGCGGCGGCATTACGAGCGCATCGCCGCGGGTCGCGCCTATTTCGGTGATTTCGACCCGTTCGGCGATTTCGACCTGATCTTCGGTGCCGCGAAACTGTCACTCAAGGTGGTCGAGGTGCCGATTCGCTATGCCGCCCGCACCTACGGCGCGACCAATATCTCGCGTTTCCGTCACGGCTGGCTGCTGGTGCGCATGGTCGGCTTCGCCTTCTGGAAGCTCAAGGCGCTGCCCTGACGGGCGGCCCAGACGGATTTCCGGGGCGCGCGGGCCCTGGACCGTGGTGGCGGGAACACACTTTTCGGCAATGTCGCGCCGCGACGGGGCCTGCCCTTCCGCGCGACGCTCGGTTTGCCCTATAGAATAACCTGCCGGCGCCCGCTACCGCGACGCGCCTCATGTCCCCTGGTCCATGCATAACGCGGTCATCATCGTCGTTTTTCTGCTGACGTATGTCGGCATGGCGGCTGGTCGCCTGCCATGGTTGTCGGTGGACCGCACCGGTATCGCGCTCCTGGGCGTGGTCGCGCTGCTGGCGAGTCAGCAGGTGACGCTCGACGAGCTCGGCTCCAGCATCGACGCGCCGACGCTGGTGCTGCTGTTCGCTCTGATGATCATCTCGGCTCAGTTCGTCGCCTCGGGGTTCTTCGAGATCTGCTGTGACTGGCTGATGGCGCAGAGCGACGAGCCGGCCGTGCTGCTGGGCCTTACCGTCGCCGTGTGCGGCGCGCTGTCGGCGCTACTGGTCAACGACCTGGTCGCCTTCACCATGGCGCCGCTACTGATCGCGGGCGCCCAGGCGCGCAACCTCGATCCGCGGCCGTTCCTGATCGCGCTGATCGGTGCGAGCAACGCCGGCTCCGCCGCGACCTTCATCGGCAATCCGCAGAACATCCTGATCGGACAGATGGGCGGCTTGAGCTTCCACGGCTTCTTGGTCGCCTGCCTGGTGCCGGCGCTGGTGGGGCTGGGCTGCGTCTATAGCGTCGTATGGCTGATGTGGCGCGACCGCATCGGCGCCACCGCGTTGGCCGCGAGCCAGGTTGTGGCCGATCTGTCGCGCCATCCGCACGATCGCAACCAGACGATCAAGGGTCTGATCGCACTGGGCGCCATGCTCGTCCTGTTCGCGACGCCGCTGCCGCGCGAAATCGGCGGCATGCTGATCGCGGCGGTGCTGTTGTCGAACCGTAAGTTCACCAGCCGCACGATGATCGCGGCGGTTGACTGGCCGCTGGTGCTGCTCTTCCTCTGCCTGTTCGCCATCACCGGCACGCTCGCCGATACTGGCATTGCGTTCTCGGCGCTGTCCGGCGTCCAGTCGATCGGGCTCGGACCGGACAGCCTGCTCGTGTTGACACCGTTGACGCTGTTGATGAGCAACATCATCGGCACGGTGCCGTGGGTGATGTTCCTGATGCAGACCTGGCCGAGCCCGCCGGCCGGCGCGCTTTATGGCCTGGCGCTGATCACGTCGCTCGCGGGCAACCTGCTGCTCCTGGGCTCGGTCGCCAACGTCATCGTCGTCGAGCGCGCCAAGGCCTTGGGCATCCGCCTGTCGAATGCCGAGTACGCTCGCGCCGCGGTACCGTTCACCCTGCTATCGCTGACCTTCGCCGTGCTGTGGCTGGCATGGACCGGCGCGATGACTTGGCTTCCAGTCGCCGACTAGGGCCCGCGTCTCAGACCGAGAAGTACTTGGCCTGGGGGTGGAGCACGACGATGGCCGAGGTTGACTGCTCGGGGTCGAGCTGGTCCTCCTCGCTGAGGCTGACGCCAACCTCCTGCGCGCGCAACAGGGCGAGGAGCTGGCGTTGCTGCGCCAGGTCGGGGCAAGCGGGATAGCCGAAGGAATAGCGGCTGCCGCGATATTCCTGGCGCAGTAGGCCCTCGATGTCGCGCGGCTCCTCGCCGGCGAAGCCGAGCTCGGCGCGGATGCGCTGGTGCAGGTATTCAGCGAGCGCCTCGGCCATCTCGACCGACAGGCCGTGCAGATAGAGGTAATCCTTGTAGCGGTTGTCGGCGAACCACTGGCGCGCGACCGCCGACGCGCCACTTCCCATGGTGACGACCTGGAGCGCGACCACGTCGCGCTCGTTCGCGGTGATATCGCGGAAGAAATCGGCGATACACAGCCCGCCGGGCTTGGCCTGCCGCGGGAAGGAGAAGCGTGCCACCTCGTTGGCGCTTTCGGGATCATAGAGCACGAGCTCGTCGCCCGCGGTCGCGCACGGCCAGTAGCCATAGGCGGCCTGCGGCACCAGGATGTTCTCCCGGGCGACGCGTTCGAACAGCTGGTTGAGGACCGGGCGCAGTTCCTGCTTCGCCCAGGCCTTGAACTCGTCGAGGGTGCGGCCCTGCTTTCGGAAGCCCCAATGGAATTGATAGAGCACGCGTTCATTGAGATAGGGCATCACGGTCTTGAGCGGCACCCGCGCGATGGTGCGCGGCCCCCAGAACGGCGGCCGCGGCACCGGCACGCCGCGCGCCAGCTCGGCGCGGCGCAGGCGGATCTCCTCGAGCTCGACCGGACGTAGCACGCGCGGCTCGGCGGCGCGACCGAGGCGACGCGACTGGTTCACCGGCTTGTCCTTGGTCTTCGCGCGCTGCGCGGCGACCGTAGTCGCGAAGGTGCCATTGACGACATTGTTCATCAATGCCAGGCCCTCGAAGGCGTCGCGTGCATAGGCGACGGCGCCGGTGGCATAAGCCTTGGAACAATCCTCCTCGACGTAGCGGCGGGTGAGCGCCGCGCCGCCCAGAATCACCGGCAGGCCCAGGCCGCGCCGGCTCATCTCTTCGAGGTTCTCGCGCATGACCACGGTCGACTTGACCAGCAGGCCCGACATGCCGACGGCGTCGGCGCTGTGGCTCTCGGCGGCGTCGAGGATCGAGGTCAGCGGCTGCTTGATGCCGAGATTGACGACCTTGTAGCCGTTGTTGGTCAGCAGGATGTCGACTAGGTTCTTGCCGATGTCGTGGACGTCGCCCTTCACCGTGGCAAGCACGATAGTGCCCTTCTCGGATCCCTGGACCCGCTCCATGTGCGGCTCGAGATAGGCGACCGCCGCCTTCATCGTCTCCGCCGACTGGAGCACGAACGGCAGCTGCATCTTGCCTGCGCCGAACAGGTCGCCGACGGTCTTCATGCCGTCGAGCAGGATGTTGTTGATGACGTCGAGCGGCCCCATGCGCGCGAGCGCCGCTTCGAGGTCGGCCTCGAGGCCAGAACGGTCGCCATCGACGATACGCGCCTTGAGTCGCTCCTCGAGCGAGACCGGTCGCGTCTTCTTCTCGGCCTTAGCCTCGACGCGGTTCTCGTAAAGCGCGATGAAGGCGTGAAGCGGATCGTAGCCCGGCTTGCGCCGGTCATAGATGAGATCGAGCGCGATTTTAGCCTCGTTCTCGGGAATGCGATGGAACGGCACGATCTTGGAGACGTGCAGGATGGCGCCGGTCATGCCGCGCTTCAGCGCTTCCTCGAGGAAGACCGAGTTGAGGACGCTGCGCGCCGCGGGACCGAGTCCGAACGAGATGTTCGACAGACCAAGAATGATCTGCGACTCGGGCAGCGCCTCCGCGATGGCCGCGATGGCAGCGAGCGTCTCAAGGCCGAGACGGCGGTCGTCCTCGTTGCCGGTGCAGATGGTGAAGGTCAGCGGATCGAACAGCAGGTCCGACGGCACAAGACCGAGCTTGGTGCAGGCGAGGTCGTGGATGCGTCGCGCGACGGCAAGCTTGCGCGCCGCATCCTTGGCCATGCCCTCTTCGTCGATGGTGAGGGCGATGCAGGCGGCGCCGAAGCGCTTGGCCAAGCGAACCTTCTTTTCGAGCGTCGCCTCGCCGTCCTCGAGATTGATCGAGTTGACGACCGGCTTGCCGCCATAGAGCTTGAGCGCCGCCTCGAGCACCGGCAGCTCGGTCGTGTCGATCGCCAGCGGCGCGTTCACGCCATTGGCGAGCTTGGTGATGGCGGCGCTCATGTCGGCGACTTCGTCGCGGCCGACGAACGCGGTGCACAGGTCAAGCGCGTGCGAGCCATCCTTGACCTGGGCGCGCCCCATTTCGACCGCCGCGTCCCAGTCGCCCCGCTCCTGAAATTCGCGGAAGCGCTTCGAGCCGTTGGCGTTGCAGCGCTCGCCGATCGACAGATAGGCGTTCTCCTGGCGCAGCGGCACCTGGCTGTAGAGCGACGCAATCGATGGCGTCCAGTCTGCCTGGCGCGCCTTGGGCCGCGGCCGGAAACCGCCCTCCGCCAGCTGGCGCAGCGTGGCGTCAAGCGCGGCGATGTGCCCGGTCTCGGTGCCGCAGCAGCCGCCGACCAAGTTGGCGCCGTCCTCGCGCACGAAGCGCGCGATCCAGGGCGCGAATTCCGTCGCCGTCAGCGGATAGTGCGTCTTGCCGTCGAGCAACTCGGGCAAGCCGGCATTGGGCTGAACCGACAGCAGGCCCGGCCAGTTCTCGGCCAGCCACTTGAGATGTTCCGACATCTCGCGCGGGCCGGTGCCGCAATTGAGGCCAATGAGTGGCACGTCGAGCGCCTTGACGATCGTCGCCGCCGCCGCGATGTCGGGGCCGACCAGCAGCGTGCCGGTGGTTTCGACCGTGACCTGGACAAAGATCGGCACGTTGCGATTGGCCTCGGCGCCGGCGCGCTTGGCGGCGTTGACCGCCGCCTTGATCTGCAGCGTATCCTGGCAGGTCTCGGCCAGGATGGCGTCGACGCCGCCGGCGACGAGGCCGGCGGCCTGAACCGTCAGGGCATCCTCGAGTGTCTGGTAATCGACGTGGCCGAGCGACGGCAGCCGCGTGCCCGGCCCGATCGAGCCGATGACGAAGCGGTCGCGGCCGTCCCTGGCACATTCGACAACCGCCTCGCGCGCGATTTCGGCGGCGCGGCGGTTGATCGCGAAAGCCTGGTCGGCAAGGCCGAACTCGCCCAGCGTGATCGGCGATCCCCCGAAAGAATTGGTCTGCACCACGTCGGCGCCCGCGCGGAAATGGCCGAGATGGATGGCGCGAATCACGTCGGCGCGCGTTTCGTTCAGCACCTCGATGCAATTCTCCTTGCCGTGGAAATCGCGCTCGAGGTCAAGGTCGTGCCCGTGCACGGCGGTGCCCATGGCGCCGTCGCACAGCAAGACCCGTTCGCGCATCACATCGAGGATATGCGCCATGGCTCAGCCTGCCGAAACCTTGGCCGCATCCGCCGGCGCCGGTCCGCGCACCCCGATCATGTGGCAGATGGCGACGATGAGGTCGGCGCGGTTGAGCGTGTAGAAGTGGAAATCCTCGACGCCGTAGGCCTGCAGCCGTCGGCACTGCTCGGCGGCGATCGACGCCGCCACCAGGCGGCGGGTATCCGGATCGGCGTCGAGGCCTTCGAACATCGGCGGCATCCAGTCGGGAATGGCCGCGCCACACAGGCCGGCGAATTTCTTCACCTGGCTGAAATTGGTCACCGGCAGGATGCCGGGCACGATCGGCACGTCGATGCCCTTGGCGTGCGCGCGGTCGACGAAGCGCAGATAGCAATCAACGTCGAAGAAGAACTGCGTGATGGCGCGGTCGGCGCCGGCGTCGATCTTGCGCTTGAGGTTGTCGAGATCGGCCTCCTGACTCTTGGCCTCGGGATGTGTCTCGGGATAGGCGGCGACGCTGATCTCGAAGGCGGCGATGCGCTTCAGCCCAGCCACCAGGTCGGCGGCATAGGCGTAGCCGCCCGGATAGGGCGCGTAACAGCCTTCGCCCGCCAACGGATCGCCGCGCAGCGCGACGACGTGGCGGATGCCCGAGTCCCAGTAAAGCCGCGCCACCGCGTCGATGGCGTCGCGCGGCGCGCCGATGCAGGTGAGATGCGCGGCCGGCTCAAGCGCGGTGTCGGTGCGGATGCGCAGCACGGTGGCGTGGGTGCGCGCCCGGGTCGAGCCGCCGGCGCCATAGGTCACCGAGACGAAACGCGGGCCGAGCGACTCGATGCGCTTCACCGTCTGCCACAGCCTTTCTTCCATCTCCGCCGTCTTGGGCGGAAAGAACTCGAAAGAGACGCGCGGCGGCGCCCGACCGGCGCCAGCGAGCGGATCAGCCGCCAGCAAGGCGCCAACTCCCCCTCCCGACCTGTTCTGCCGTCCCCGACTCGTCGTCATGGCTCCAAAATACCCTGGAAAATGGGCAGAATCCCACTGGCATACCGTTCTGCACCATAGCGCGTCCAGCGCCAAAATTGCGACCCTGGCTGCGCCCGGCGCGGTTTTCGGACCCAACCGGCCCTTGTCGG